>JAIRPK010000003.1 GCA_031257015.1 Tannerellaceae bacterium | reverse complement strand
AATTATCAATGAAAGTGCGAAACTGTTCAATCCAATACTTCACCATTCTTGCAGATGAGCTGAATCGCCCGTAAGGCAGCCCATCCCGGTTAAGCAACGCCGAAAGCTTGCGCCGCCGCTCACTGCTTTTGACAAAATCAGGCTATGCAATTTGAAAAATTAAACGCCGCAGTATTCCTCCCATGCCAGTGCGTTAGTCAAAATCCCCCTCCTGCATTTCATATTGAAAATCATGCTGGTAGAATTATCAATGAAAGTGCGAAACTGTTCAATCCTATGCTTTACGCTTCTCGCGGATGAGGTGAATCGCCCGTAAGGCAGCCCAGTCCGGCAGATCAGTCCCGAAAGCTTGCGCCGCCGCTCACTGCTTTTGACAAAATCAAGCAACGCTGTTTGAAAAATCAAGCGCATCTCTTGAAAAATCAACCGCCGCCGCCTCCCTCCCATGCCAGTGCGTCCGGCAGAATCCCCCTCCGTCATTTCATGTCTAAAACTATGCTGGTAGAATTATCAATGAAAGTGCGAAACTGTTCAATCCCATGCTTCACACTTCTTTCGGATGAGGTGAATCGCCCGTAAGGCAGCCCATCCCGGTTGAGCAACGCCGAAAGCTTGCACCGCCGCTCACTGCTTTTGACAAAATCAAGCGACGCAATTTGAAAAAATAAACGCCACTCTTGAAAAATCAACCGCCGTCGCCTCCCGCCCATGCCAGTGCACCCGGCAAAATCCCCCTCCTGCATTTCATGTTGAAAACTATGCTGGTAAAATTATCAATGAAAGTGCGAAACTGTTCAATCCCATGCTTCACGCTTCTCGCGGATGAGGCGAATCGCCCGTATGGCAGCCCATCCCGGTTAAGCTGCGCCGAGAGCTTGCGTCGGTGCTTAAGGGAGGGCGTATTGTTCGGAAAGCTTTTTGCAGCGGCAATGACGGCGGGCAGCGATGGTTGGCATAAATGTAAATGCCAGCTGCCGGCAATGTTGTGCCCGGCGGGTTGAAGACGTTGGCGGTCGCGGCTTGTGGTGAGCCGGCGCGGCGTCAGCGGGTTATTTTGTTTGGAGGATGCGGCTGCTGAGGGGGAATTGCAGGTTGTCGGCGTCGCGGTAGTGGACGTCTGCCGAGCCGACTTTGAGTTTGGCGCGGACGCGGATGGGGATGTGGTTGCTGTCGGCGGCGACCCATACTTCTGCTGCTTCTTTGCTTTGAGTGAAGGCCGGGTCGTAAACGTCCACGTAGAAGTGGTGCGAGTTGAATCGTGTGGCGTCGGCCAGCTTAATGATTTCTGCGCCGGCGTAGCGGAAATGGACGTTGATGATGTCTCGCCCGACGACAACTTTGAATGTGTACAGGCGTCCGTTCTTCAGCTCTGCCCAGTCGATGGATCGCAGGTACATTACCGTTCCGAGCATGTCAAAGACGCATCCGGCGGCACGCATGGTGGTGTCTATTCTGACGCCGTTGCGTGCTTTTCGATAGGAGCGGACGGTGGGGTTGTTGCCGTCGTGGTTGAAGGTGAGTTCGTCGAGTAGGAAGAATCCGCCTTCGTCTGTTTGCTTGGAGCTGAAAAGGAGCTGGTTGTCGCTGGAGAAGTAATCGGAGATGGTATCTCTCATTTTATAGAAAGTTTCGAGCATACCTTGCGATTTAAACAGGAGTTTGTACTCCCATGCGGGGCTATTGTGGTAGGCAGCCTGCTGTACGGTGAATTGCGCCTGCCCTGCTTTAGGCATTAGGAGTCCCCATTTGAAGTAGAGGTCGTAACGAATTGATTCGCCGTGCGTGAAGACGCTGTGCCAATCGCAGTTTTGCGCTGCTGTGGTTGTTGCTGCGAGGAGTAAGATGGTTGCTGTGAGGAGGCGGAGGGGGTTGTGTCTAGAATTGCAGGTTCCTGCCGACGGGGCTGGATGCTGATTTTGATTTTCCTTCATTTTTATAGTCTCTGCGCGGTTTATTGATTTCTTTGGGTTTGTTTTTTGTTATGTCGAGTGGCTTTTGTTGATATAGCGGGGTGTAGAGGATGTTCCAGTTTTCTTCTATTTCCCAGTTAGGCTTGATTTCAATTATTTTGGTATAGTAGTAAACGGCTTCGGGCTGTTGCTTTTGTGAGTAGTTCCCTGTGTCCCAAATGTTGTTGCCGTTTTCGTCGATGACAAGCCGTACGGCGTATTTCCCCGGAAGGATGTCCATAAATAATGCGCCTCCGTTGGCGAGTTTGACTTTGCGGACGGCCTTATCGCTTGCGTCAAGGAGTTCGGCGAAGGCCGGGATGGTGTCTGGGATGTCAAGGATGTTGATGAAAAGGTGTCCGTACTGGTCTCTGGATTTGATGTTAAGCTGCTGGCTTATTTTGTCGTTCCATTTGCCATAGACGCTTTGGATGGTTGCGGAGTCAATCTCCAGACGGAAGGATTCCTGGTAGTTCCATTTGCGCATCAGGAAGAATGTGAGCGTATTGAGCGTGTCTTGCACCATGTCGAACTCAGCGGGCGTCCATAGTGTGTCGGCTTGCTGCTCGAAGCGGATGGCTTCTTTGGGGAAGTTGATGACTGGCTCGTCGAAAGAGATGGAGAGCGTGTCGAATATGTCGCCGGAGGCTTTGACTGTTATTTTAAGGAATGTTATGGTGGGTTCTTCCTCTTCTGCTTCGCCTTTTTTGGGGAGCTTTGGTAGGGTTTGCGGCTTGGTGCGCAGGTTGAGCGTCAGAGTGTCGGTTCTGGGGCGCGGTATGTTCATTGAATCGCTTTGCGGATATGTGATTGCCATCTTCAGCGTGTCTTGCTTCCATACCATCGAGTCGGTTATCCAATAATGTATGGACGCTTTTGCATCATCCCATTGAGTGATATACCATGCGCTGTCTGCCGGAGCGAAATTGAGCGGCGCCGGGGCAAGGACGGTATCCAGCGGTGCGTTGAAGCGTAGGGTGAAGCGATTCTCTTGCGTCCGCTCGTGCCGAAGGGCATACTGCCGCTCGAATTTCTCCTTGAACAGGCGCAGGACGAGATTGTCCGGTGTGAAGCGCGTGAATGGGCGCGTTATTACGGTATCGACCGTCAGTGAATCTTTCCAGAGCGTATCCTGCCGCGTTGTGAACTCAAATGTTGGGCTGACCAGGGAGTCGCTGAAAGCGATGTCTTCGCCGGGCTGGTCGAACTTGTAATCGCGGTTCTTGTCATTCAGTGCGAATAGGCGGTAGGTACCTTCAGCGATGTTTCGTATGATGAAATGACCTCTGTCGTTAGTCTTTGATGTTCGTGTAAACGGTTCTGTTGTAAATGCCGAATCGTCGAGATTGCTGTGAAGGCCAACGATAATTCCCTGCACAGGTTCGAGGTTGTCGGCGTTCAGCAAGTAGCCGGATATTTCCAGCGTGTCAATTGCATTGCCTGTGGAGAAGGCGAAGGTAAAGTTCTCCAGGACATTCTTTTCGTTATTGTCGGCAATGGAGTTAGTGAAGTCTATCGTATAAGTAGTATTGGTTTTCAGCGTATCGCGCAGTTCGACGACGGCTTTCCGTCCCTCTGCCATGATTACCGGCAGTTGCAATTGCGGGGGCGTTATGATTACATTTTCGCTTGGTTTGTCAAGGGTAATTAACTCGTCAAAGAGTATTTCCACGGTCTTGCCTTTAAAATTCAGTTGGTTCGGAACAGGCTTGCTGCTTATAAATTTGGGAGGCATCTCGTCGTAGGGGCCGCCGTTTGGCGAGCCTATGTTGGCGCAGGAGTAGATTTGCGCTATGAGGATAATAATAATGTATATACAAATCGTTTGTTTCATAAAACAAAAGTATGAAAAAATAATGGAGCCATCTTACTTAATGAAACGAAATGCCGTACTTTACAGTCAAATTAAATCATCATATTTACAAATAATCAACCAATGAAACTTATTTTACCCATCATGCTACTGTTATCCTCCTCACTGCTTTTCTCCTGCCGCGTAAGCAGGGAAGCCGCATCCGAAGCTCCTCAGAGCGGCGCGTCGAAACCTTCCGCAGAGGCTTCCTACGCTGGCCCGCCGACAATTGTGTACAAAACCATCGCCGACTACTACGACCGTGTCCCTGTTATTATGAACGAGGCGCGGACGGAGATTGTCTCCTACCCTGACCCCACCGACGTGGGCGATTTCTCCCTGCCTACGCGCCTCAAGGATGGCTATCTGCTGGACAACCGGGGGATAAACGAGCGCGTGGCCTTCCTTCGCTATACATATAATGAGTATGGCCGCCTGCCGCATGTCCCCTCTGTCGCCGAGCTGAAGGCGAACATCCTTGAGCTGTATCCCTTGCTGGAGATCATTAATTGCGGCGTCCGCTACCGCTATAAGAACGAGGTCGAGGAGCTGAACGCGCTGATTGACTCCGGCTTTGCAGGATGGAAATAATGCCCAGGCATTTGCCTCGCCGGCCAGGTCGCCCTCGCCGGCTTCCGAAGCGCTCATCTGCAAGCCCGTGGGCGTCTGTGCAGATGAAGCATAAGCAGCTGGCGGCGCTCCTGGCCTGCATCTTCCTCTGCCTGCCCACGCAGTGCGCCGCCCAAAGCACGTTCCGCGTGATGAGCTATAATGTTGAGAATCTCTTTGATACTGAGGATGACCCTCTGGCGGATGACGAGGAGTTCCTGCCCGAAAGCAAGCGCAAGTGGACGCCGGAACGGTACCGCCACAAGCTGTTGCAGATCGGCAAAGCCATCAGCGTCGCCGGCGAATGGGATACGCCTGCCCTGGCCGGGCTGTGCGAAGTTGAGAATGACAGCGTGCTGACACACCTGCTGACACGCACCGCCCTGCGCTCCTGCCACTATCGCTACTGCATTTCCGGCAGGTCTGACAGGCGCGGTATTCGCGTAGCGCTGCTCTATCGTTACGACCGCTTCCAGCTCATTGGCCAGAGGTCGATACATGTGCCTGTCCGTGGGCGGCCAACGCGGGACTTGCTGCATGTTTGGGGGAGCATTGCCGGTGGGGATACGCTTGACGTCGTCGTCTGCCATCTTCCGTCGAAAGCGGGGAGAAGCGGTGGAGACGAGAATCGTATGCGCGTTGCCTCTGCCTTGCGTGGCCTGTGCGATTCGCTGGCTGCCTGCCGCATGTCTCCATTAATAATTGCGATGGGCGACTTTAATGATACTCCCGGAAGTGAATGTTTGAATGTGGTTGCCGGCGGTGTTCTCTGCAACCTTTTCGCCGCTTCCGAATCCGGCAGTTATAAATATAGGAGCCAGTGGGAACAAATCGACCATATCTTTATTCATTGCGGTATGAAATCCGACAATGTTTCACTGAAATATGTTGAACGTTCCGCCCGCACCCTCGACTTTCCGTTCCTCTTTACCGGAAGCAGGAGCAAGAGCGGCAAACGTCCGTTCCGTACCTTCAGCGGCAATGACTATGAAGGTGGCTTCAGCGACCACCTCCCCATCGTGGCCGACTTCACCCTCGACCGCTAGTTTTCTCTGAACATGTGCAATTCCGGCGACAGGTTATCGCTGCGGCTGGTGATGGCATCTCACTAACGTTAGTGATGATGTCTCACTAGCGTTAGTGACGATGTCTCACTAGCGTTAGTGATGATGTCCCACCAGTGTTAGTGACGATGTCTCACTGGCGTTAGTGATGATGTCCCACCAGTGTTAGTGATGTTATATCATAAAAAAGGGTGGGGTGGGGGAGTTGCGCTGTGTTTAATTCTTGATTCCCAGCAGGTCGGCGAGTGACGAGAAATCTTTCTTGTACATGAATCCAAAGCCTTGTGTGGTGAGGCTTTGCTTGAGGTAGCGATACATGTCGTTGGCATGGTTGTATGCCTTGAGGCGAAATTCGCCGTTGCGTGTGAGCAGGTATTCGAGGTCAAATTCTCCTACGAAGACGTTCTTTACATTAAGGTTGTTCTTGTATCCAAAATTCCCGTTAAAAAGGAGTCGATTGTTGAATAGTTGGCTTGAGAGGAGCATGTCAACTTCGGTTTCGTCGAATCGTTCCTGGTTGGCTCGGATGTTTGTTCCTATTTTCACTTTGTCTGTTATTGCGCTGAGGAGTGTTGAGAGTTGCGCTGAGATTGCGGCTGAGGTCATTGCGCTGACCTCGTTGGAGCGTAGCGGTCCTTGTGCGAAGTTGGATGGGTGGAATGTGTTGAGGGCAAGGAGGTAGACGATTTGTCGCATTAGCATGTCCTCGGTATTAATGTAGCTTCTGACTTTTCGTTCAAGGTCGCTGTTGGAGCCTGGCAGTTCGAGGTCGAAAGACAGTGTTGGGTGATGGATTGCTCCTTGGATGTGCAGGATGCAGTTAACGGATATGTTCGTTCGTGGTGTTTCTCCCAGCAGGCTTGGGTCGAGGTCGCCGATGTTGGCGGTGAGGTTGTGTAGGGCGTAGATGTTAAGTTGCGCCTGGTCTGGGTCGCCGGTGAAATTGACTGTGCTTTCTTCGCGTATGTCGAAGTTTTTGCGGATGAATTGCTGGAGGCTGAAGTTGTAGTAGCCCTTGTTGATGTTGAGTGCTCCGTAAACCCTGAGGTCGCTTCTGGTGCCGTATTCGATGCGCAGGTCTCCTGCTGCTGCTCCTTTTATCATGTCGCCGGAGGCTGGGTCCATGACTACTTCCATGTTAGCGTCTGGTGTAACTTCGACGAGGAGTTTCATTCTGATTTCGGTTTCGGTATCGTCCTCGTCGGTTGCCTTGGGGATTGTCTGTCCCGGCATTGTTGGTGTGGAGTTGCGGTTCACGAAGGTGATAAAGTTATATGCCGTTGCTGTTGAGTTGCCCATGAAGTTCAGTCCGACGGCCGTCCCTGGTTGTGAGCGGAGGGAAATGTTGAAGTCCACGAGCGATTCGTTGCCTGACATTCGCAGGTTGCCCGATGCGAATACCTTTCCGTACAGCATTGGGTTCTGCCGTTCTGTGGCGTTATAGACAAGCATGTTGGCGATGTCTGTTATTTCTGCGCTGAAGGAGATGTCATGGAAGTAGTTGTGATAGATATGTGCCTCTTTCACTTTGGCCTTATTGCCGTAAGCATCTCGGAGAATGGAATTGTTCAGTGATATGTGCCCTTTGTCAATATGCACTGAGTCTGCAAGTGTATAATATGTATTAAGGAAGTCAATACCCATTCCTGCTCCGTCCACGAAGGCCTCTCCTTCAAGATCAACGTCGTCAAACGAGCCGTAAATACGGATATTGCCCGTCCCTCTGCCCTTAAAGTCGGATATGACGCTTTTCATGTATTTGTTGAGGAATGCAAGGTTGAGCTTGCTGGCGTTGAAGCGTATGTCGAGTCCTTCCTTTTCGCCGATGGGGTAGATATAGCCGTTGACTGCCGTTGATGCGGAATCTCCGTCGATGATATTCCCGTTCAGGAGTATGCCTTGTTGCATGTCGTCCCAATGGCTTTTGATGTCGAGGCGCCCGACGGTTACGTGGTTGAAGGAGAAGTCGTGGACGGTGAGCAAGTCTGTCTTTATCATCCGGCTTTTGTAGAGGTCGCTTGCCTGGAACCGCCCGGTTGCTTCGCCGCCGAACTCCAGTATTGGGATATTGAGAATGTCGAAGATGTAACTCAGTTCGATTCTGTTCAGCGTCAGCGCCAGCGTGTCGTCCTCATTGTCCGATATAGCTCCGTCGATGTGCAGCAGGCGGTCGTTGCCGGAGATGGCAAGGTTACGGATGCAGATGCGGTTGCCGTCGATGTCAACGTCCGCTTCTCGTATCTGCCAGATGCTGTCGTTCAGTATGAGCGGAGATTTATTAATATGAATATTGGTGTGCAGGGCAGGTTTTCCGGCGGCGTCCTTTGCTTCGGTGAAGAGTGTTGAGGCGGATATGTCGGCTTTGAAGACGCGCTCCTTGTCATTCTCCCATTGCAGTGAGCTTTCGATGCGGTTATTCCGGACTGTTGAGGATAGGCTGATCCGGTTACGGCTATTTTTCGCTATGCCGACGGCGTCAAGGCTGAGCAGGATATGTTCCGAAGGGTTCTCGCATGTGAGCCGGCAGTCCCTGACGAGCGTATTTCCGAGTGTGAGGCCCGGAACGGAGGCTTCGAGCTTAAACTTGTCAAAAGTATTATTGTAATATCCCATAATCTTCGCCGGCCCGTCGAGGCTGAATGGCAGCTTGAGCGTTGAGGCGAGAGATTGCACACTGTCGATGATGAAGGCCAGCGAGAAGTTGTTTTCCTTGACTGCCCGCTCCTTCCCTGCCGTAAGATTAACGACGGACGGCAGATACTGCCTGAACGTGCCCGCAAGTCCGGGGATTAATGTCGAGAACGAATAGATGCCGCTCAGCTCCCCGTTAATAATGTCCGATTTGATGATAAGCCTCTTGCCATATTCGTCGGCGGAGCTAGCGATGTTGAGCTGCCGAAGGAGGAAGTCGCTTGGCTCCGTATGAATCAGGAGGCTATCGACGGTGATGCTCCCGTTCATATCGTCCACATTCTTTCCCCGGAAGCTTGCTCTAACGGAGGCCGAGAAGTCTGGTGCTTCGAGCTTGTCCCAGAGATTCAGATTGTCAGGCTTCAGATGATTCAGCCTGGCGAAGAAGTCAATGACGGAACTCTGCGCATCATTCGAGTACATTCCCTCGGCAGTCAGAGAGCAATTAGGGTCGTCCAGCTCAACTTTCCCTGTAAACCCTCCTGGGCGGAAGCGCCCGTTGAGCCGGAGGTTCTCATAACGGTAATTACGGTAGTCAAATTCGTTCACGCGAGCGTCTAGCGTCCCGGCAAAGGAGTTTTTCCCAGCGCTTACGGCGTCAATCGCCAAAGAGAAGCGTGCCGAGCCGAAAGGATTGCCTGCATCGAACATCTCGTTTACGTTAAGCTCGGAGGATGACAGTGTTCCTGCCAGAGCTAGGCCGTCGCCTGTCGCTTTCCTTCCTATTTTTAGTTTAGCCTCCAGCGAACCGATGGCGGAGGATATTTTTCCCTCGGCCAGTATGTCGTCCGGCAATCCTGAAACATGGCCGTCGAAGTTAACCGTTCCGAGCCTTTCCACAATTGGCGGCAGAGAGGCAGAGGAGCCGAAGCATCCTGTTAATTCCCGCAGACCGTCAGTTGTTGCATGTAAGCGTTCAACAGTTCCGTCAATCATCAGCTTCGAGGCATTGCAGAGATTCCCCAATGTCATTTGTCCTTCAAGGATGAGCCTGTCCCCGCTGCGTATGGATAGCGAGCGGAGATTAATATCATCCGTTGTCCCCTCGACCAAAGCCGAAAGACGCAGCCTCTCATCATAATTGCGCAGAGCCGGAAGAAAGGGAGACAAATCCTGCGGACATATCGCCGAATTGGCAATAGAAACATGAAAGCTCGCCGCCTTATCCGCCGTAGCCCGGTTAAAAGCAAGCCCTGCCTGTCCAATGCGGACAACGCTTCGCGGCAATTCTACTTCCAGCTCGTCCATAATAAGACTATCCCTATTCCCGGCCAGGCGAAGCGCAACAGACTTCACCTGCAATCCCGACCCTTCGTTCAAAGCCAGTCGCCGTATGCGAAGATTCAGGCTGTCGGCGTCAAAAACATCGAGCGAGATGTGTCCGCTAATCTCACTTACTTTAATATGACTGGCATTAAAGACGCCCGGCGTAGCGTTTTCACTAAAAATATCGTAGCTGATACGCCCTTTGCGAATCAAAACGGACTGAATATTGAGAGATATGTTGGAAGGTTTGTCGGCGGTGTCCTTTTTGGCAAATGTGTCAATTATGAATTGAAGATTGAGAGGACTATGTGGAGTGGTCTTGCTAATATGTAAAGAAAAGTCAAACAGTCGCAACGTGGTCAGGACGATTTTCCCTTTCAGCAGCGGCAACAGCTTCAGGTCAACAATCAGTCGTCGAGCCTCCAGTAGAGACGCGCCCCCGCGTTCATCAATCGAAACGTCGCGCAGTTCAAGACGGTTGAGCCACCGGATTCCGACTTTGCTCATACGCACATCTGCACGCAATCTGCGAGATAATTCGGCGACCGCTTTATCTTTCACTTGCATTTGTATGGAAGGAAGGGACAACAAGAGGCCGGGTACGGCATAGAATATGCACCAGGCGGAGAAAAGAATAATCAATATGTATTTTAAGCCTCTTATATGTCTATATTTTTTTAGAATCACAAAGATAAGAAATTATGCGAGAGTCGAAAATCCAACTCTGTCAAGAGTTGAACTAAGCCTTTACAAAAGGAAAACACCTGTCCGCAAGATGGTTCTCAAGTCAATTTTCATGAGGCAAAAACTGTGATTAAATAAATATATGTATAGTAAGATAAATACATTTTATCAGTTGAATGAGTTATTGTAAGATAATATAGATATGTTTTATCAATTTAATAATATAATATGAAATGACATAAATATATTTTATTGATTAAATTACTTTATATTAAATAGCATATATATATTTAATCAAATAAATGAGTTTCTGAAAATTAGAATATATTCATTTAATCAATTAGATTAATATATATAAGATATAAAATATTCATTCAACCGGTTAAATGAATATTTTCCAAATATAAAAAACTGATTCTATGACAAGGTTCCCTTGCGGCAAAATAAAAACAGGCAGCTATTGCTGAGGTTCGGCTTGCCTGTAAACAAAAAGAAGCCGTTTCGGCATTGAATCATTATCATTACTGTGTCGGCAGTCCAAAGTTGCGGGGCAATGATTTGCCGCATTTCCGCATGAGCGCAAAGTGCCGCCGATTGTATTCGGTGCAAGCACTATGTAAAGAAGCCTAAATAGATTTTGTTGGATTTGCTGAACGGAATAGTCTAATTCGTTCTGTTGAACAGCCGAACGGCATACTTTTCCGGTGACGGTGTATAGTCGGGGATGTTAAAAAAATATGATTTTTAGTTTGGATTATCTTCCCAGCCAGGGGCGCGGGTTTTGTTTGTCGCTTTCCTGCCAGAGTTCAAAGTGCATGATTGAAGCGTTGCCGTTGTCAATGTCGGCATAGACTTTTCCCAGTCGTTGTCCGGTTTTCACGGCATCGTCCTTGTGAACGTAAACTTCGCTCAGATTGCTGTAAACGGTGAGGTATTTCCCGTGGCGGACGATGATTGAGAATCCCGGCTCGACGATGAATATTGCGCGGACGACGCCTGTAAAAACGGCGCAAGCCTCGGCATTGCTCGATGTTTGTAGGTCAATGCCGTGGTTCATTATTCTGACGTATCGAAGATTGGGATGCTGCTGTTCGCCATAGTCGCTAATGATGGCGTATGGTTTGCTGAGAGGCGAGGCTAGCGTTCCTTTGGCTGCAGCAAAAGTTTCTGACAATTCTCTTTCCTCTTTTGTCATGGCGTATCCTCCGGCGTTATCGGCTTCTCGGCGGTTTTCTTTTGGAGGTTGTGAACCGGTTTGTTCGGCAAGTTCTTTGGAGGCTTTTGCTTCGGCGGCAGCGCGAGCTACTTCTTCTGCGATTTGCTTTTCGATTTGGCGGTTTAGGATTTCTGCTCTGCGTTGTTTTCTGGCGAGTTCGCTTTGGAGTTCTCGTTGCCTGCGATTGAGTGCTTCGATTTCATTCTTTTGTTCTAATTCTTCTTCTTCGATTTTTTGTTTTTCGGTTTCGAGGCGCAGCAGAAGTTTTTGTTTTTCATCTTTAGCCTGTTCGAGTTCGCTTCTTTTGGATTGGATGCTTTTTTGTTTGCTGATTATGCCTTTCGCCTGTTGTTTTTGCCAGGCGGCATATTCTTTTAGGTATTTTATTCGCCGGATAGATTGTGCGAAGTTAGCTGCGGAGAAGATGAAGAGCAGTTTATCCTGCGTATGCCGTTTCTTTTGGATGAGACGGAGAGCTTCGCTGTATTTTTCGCGTTTATAGTTCAGTTCCTTTTCCAGTTGTATGATTTCATTTCGTTGGCCTTGGATGTCCTTGTCGGTGACGCTGATTTCTTGGGAGAGCAGTCGAATCATCGTCCTGCGTTGTTCGATTTGTTTGGAGAACAGTTCGAGTCTGGCCAGCGAGCGTTGTGTTGATTCTTGAGTTTCTGCAAGGAGTTGCGAAGTTGTTTCTATTTCTTTTTCGATAGCCTTGCGCTGGCTTTCGAGTTCCCGGACTTGTGTTGATTTTTGTCCTTGGATAGGGATGGTTATAAGAATAGCGATGATTATCAGGAAGAGCTTCATTATTTGATTCCGAGGTTTTTTGCGAGTTCAGCGAGGTTGACGCGCTTATAGTTTTTAGGGATTGTAAAGTCCGGGGTTATCGGCAAGTTGGTTTGTATTCGTGAGAAAGAAATTTTGACGGAGAGAGCGACGTTATCATTATCGTCTAATTGCATTGCCATTTGCATTGGAAAAGATTGCCCGTCGATGGTTTTGAAGTCGGAGTATTGCCATTTGAGGTTGTATTGCGACGCTGCGTCACTGATGTTTGCCGAAAGAAGTTTGAGGCTTCGTTCGGCGATGAAGGAATAGAGAGTTTGTCCGTCGCCGTTGATTTGCGCTTTAGTGAGGTCGCCATTGCGCGTTAATTTGAATCTGCCAAGCTGCGTTGGGGTGGCGTTTGTTTCTCCGGAAGCGAAAATGTGGTTGGAGAGCAGTGCTTGGATGATAAAGAAATTGAAATCCATCTGCGTTTGCTGCTTGAGTTTTTTATAGTTTTCAAGTATATACTGTTTATTCGCTCTGTCCATCATTTTTATACTGTCTGTTCCGAACTCAATTTTTGCGACTTCAAATCCGAGGACAGGCTGGAGGGAAAGTTGTATGATGGAATCTTTTATCATTTTAATATCCACTCGCGAAGCGAGGTCTTGTTCTGCTGTTTTGAATTCCATGGTTGTTTTGGCGGATATGGTTTTGAAGACGTATGCTTGTTTTTGCAATGCGTCGAGAAAGTTGGCGGTTGTTGTGGCTTCCGGTTCCGTGGGGTTGGGCATTACTATTTGCTGTTTGCTTTTGCATCCGGCCAGGAGGATTAGTATCAGGAGAGGGAGGAATAGATTATTTGGCATTTTCATCTTCGATATATTTTTTTTCGGTTATTTTCAAGTTAAGAGTTTCGGTGTCTTTCCCCAACTCTTTGGCTTTTTGCCATTGTATTAGTGCGTTTTCCTTGTCGCCTGTCATATACAGGATGTCGCCGTAATGGTCAACAAGTTCGGAGCTGTTTGTTTTATCTTTGGAGAGTGCGTTTTCTATGTATATTTTGGCAAGCATGTAGTTTCCCTGCATGAAGAAAATCCAGGCGTAGGTATCCAGATATGTAGCATTATCGGGTTCGAGTTTTATACATTGCGAACTCATGCGTTCAGCCTTTTGGAGGTCTCGCTTGAGGAGTGATAGGAAGTAGGCATAGTTGTTGAGGACAATAATATTCTTGTCGTTGAATGATAAAGCAGCATCGTATGCTTGAAAAGCCTCTTCGTCCTTTCCTGCCTGGTGAAGGATGTCGCCTTTTTGTCCGTAGAGAGTAGATTTTAGTCCGCGGTTATCGTCCGGCACAACTTTCAGTCCTCTGTTGCAGGCGTCATCAGCATTATCATAATCATTCGCCTGGTAGTAGCCGATACTTAGGTAAAAATAATATTCCGGAGCATCAGGAAAGAGTTCGATACATTTTTTGCAGAGGCGAATAACCTCATCCATGTTTTGCGCTTTTAGAGCCATGTCAAGCAGCGATTGCCATGCGGCAGCATTATCCGGTGCCATTTCGCTGACCAATTGGAATTGGAATTTAGCCTCTTCATTTTTATCCTTAACGAGCAGCAGCCGTCCGTACATTAATTTCAGTTCTATCGCTTCTGGATGTTGGTTAATAAGCATGTCGAAAAGTTCAATTGCCTTATCGGAATCTTTCTGCAAGCGTTCGAGGCTTATGATATATCGCGAGACAATGCTGACTTTAGTTTCAACGTCGAGAGTTTCGTTAGCCAAGGCTGTTCGGATTTGTGTTTCTGCTGAATCTTTTTCGTTAATAGCTTCGTAGTAATTAGCCATTGAAACGATGTAATAAGGATTGTCTGCATCAACGGTATGAGCTTTCTGATAAAACTCGTAAGCTTTCCCGACGTTGCCTTCTTCCAGATACAAATCGCCGATGATGATTGGGTATCGAGCATCCGTAGGGAATTTAGCGGCAAGTTTTTCTATTTCGAGCAGAGCGCTGTCCGGCTTCTCCTGCATATTGTAGAGCTTATATTTCTGCATGGATATTTCCTCGTTCATGCCAGTGATTGATTCCAGCAGGTTATAAGCGGCGACAGCCCTGCTGTTTTCGCCGGAGCGAGTCAATGCGTCGGCGAAATAATATATAAGTTCTGTTTTGTCCGGATAATGTTCGATCAGATCTTTATAAGTTTCGATAGCTTCCGGCAGTAGCTCCATTTTGTAGGCAGTTGTAGCCAGCGCCATTTTGTATGTAAAGTTGTCGGCACTATATTTTACACTTTGTTTCAGCATATCAACGGCCTTTTCGTTTTGTCCTTGCATAAGATAGAAAGAGGCCATTTCGTACAGAAGCGGCGCAGAAGTTGAGTCTATGGCAGCGCAGTGCGCAAACATATCGAATGCCGCATCATATTTGGCGGCATTTTTCAATTTTAAACCCTCGTAAAAGAAATAATCAAACTTCCGCTTGCTTTTCCAGTTAGATTCTTGTCCCCATGTCGGCATGAAAAAGAAGATGAAGGAAAAAGCAACTATATAATTTATAATTCGCATGTTTTTTATCGTGATTTTTTTAATGTCTATAATAATATTACATACCCGTATGCCCAAATCCCCCGTCTCCACGTTCAGTATTATTAAGAGTTTCAACCAAATCCCATTCGACATTTGTATAAGGAGCAATAACCATTTGGCAGATGCGTTCACCATCTTTTACCGTGAAAGATTCAGAAGAAAGATTCACAAGGATGACGCCTATTTCACCTCTGTAATCCGCATCAATTGTCCCCGGAGCATTTAAAAGCGTTATCCCATGTTTAAGAGCCAGGCCCGAGCGAGGTCTGATTTGCGCCTCATAACCCTCCGGAAGAGACAGGTAAAGACCAGTAGGAATTAACGCCCGTTCCATAGGGTTAATTATCACATTTTCAGTAAGGTTTGCGCGAATATCCATCCCGGAAGAAAGGAGCGTTGAGTAAGCCGGAAGAGCATGTTTAGATTTATTAACTATTTTTACGTTCATTTTTTTTGGGAATTTGTATTGCAAAAATACAAAATCTTATTACACTTGCATTTTATAACTTATAAATTGATCTATAATTATGGTGTACGGATACGTCAGAATCAGCACAGACAAACAATGCACGGATAACCAAGTTTATGAAATCCGGCAGTTCGCACTCAAGAAGAATATGAAAATCGATGGTTGGGTGGAAGAAATCGCAAGCGGCTCACGCAAAATTTATAGCCGCAAATTGGGAAAATTGTTTAAAGTCATTAAGAAAGGAGATTGCATCATTACAACCGAACTATCCAGAGTCGGGCGAAACCTGATGCACATAATGAACTTTCTCTACCTCTGCATGGAAAAAGAAACCGTAGTTTATACAACCAAAGAAAACTACGAGCTTGGCAATAATCTCAACAGTAAAATCCTTGCCTTCGCCTTCAGCCTTAGCGCCGAAATAGAACGCAATCTCATCTCCCAGCGCACCAAGGAAGCGCTCGCCCGAAAAAAGCAGGAAGGCGTCATCCTGGGGCGCCCCAAGGGACGTAAATCAACGAACTACAAGCTCTCCGGCAAAGGGGCACATATCCAAAAGTTCCTTGAAGAACGATACACGCTCGGCGACATCTGCCACAAGATGAAAGTTAGCCGGAATACACTGCGCGTCTTTATGAAAGAAGCCGGCATAATACCGGCACACATCAATCGCGAATGATAAAAACCCACCCCCGATCGTGGCGTGCCGAATCATTCATGAAAAACACGCACGCCACGATTGCCTTTTCTTGAAACAACAGCACACAGCATTAAAGGTATAACAATTATGCCAGAATAAATATATTTGCAAAAAAACACTCAAAAAACTATCATCATGAAAATAATCATTCTTTTAGCCGCCATGTTAATATGGCCATGCTCCATCATCAGCGGGCAGAACGTAAAATTCCACGACTTCACGGTCAAAACCATCGACGGGAAAGACTTCCCGCTATCCAGCCTTAAAGGCAAAAAAGTATTAGTCGTAAACGTCGCCTCCAAATGCGGCCTCACCCCGCAATACGAGCAACTGCAGAAACTCTACGACACTTACGGCAAAGACAAATTCGTCATCATCGGCTTTCCGGCCAACAATTTCGGCGCTCAGGAACCGGGAACAAACACGGAAATACAAACTTTCTGCACGACAACCTACGGCGTCACCTTCCCGATGATGGCCAAAATATCCGTCAAAGGCGACGACATTGCCCCGATATATCAATGGCTAACACAAAAAGATAAAAACGGAAAGGCAGACGCCGAAGTAACATGGAATTTCCAGAAATTTCTTATCGACGAGGACGGAAACTGGATCAAATCTATCCCCCCGCGCACCGTCCCGCTTTCAGAAGAAATAACAAGCTGGATTTCTCCCCCCAAAAAATAAATCATCCGATTAACCGTGAATACGAAAATTTATCCGGGCGGCATTGTAGAAATAACAGACGAAAATATCTGCATAAAAAATGCCGATGACGCCCTCGAACTATTTTCCATTGACGGCTGCACCGCAGTAATCATTAAAAAGAATTGTTTAGCAGATAACTTTTTCGATTTATCCACCGGAATTGCAGGCGAAATACTGCAAAAATTCTCCACTTATCGAATGAGAATGGCTATCATCGGCGACTTTGAAAATATAACAGGCAAGGCCTTGCGCGACTTTATTTATGAAAGCAATAAAGTCAAACGAATATTGTTTGTAAAAACCTTGAAAGAGGCCTTGGAAATATTGACAAACGGATAGAAATAAAAGGATTATTCTTTTTATTATTCTCTGATAAAATCCAAAAGCAAATCATTTCCCAATTACAATTATTATTATTTGATAGAAAAAGCAGGCAGTGAATAAATAAAACACTAGCCTGCTTTTTTTAATCGTTCGAGCATAACCGTCCGTTCTGGCGCCGACGATTCCCGCTCTGGCGCCGACGGTTTCGGAAATGGTGCGCTGACTTCCGGAAATGGTGCGCTGACTTCCGGAAATGGTGCGCTGGCTTTCGGAAATGGTGCGCTGTCTTCCGGAAATGGTGCGCTGTCTTCCGGAAATGGTGCGCTGGCTTCCGGAAATGGTGCGCTGGCATC
>JAIRPK010000001.1 GCA_031257015.1 Tannerellaceae bacterium | reverse complement strand
CTGCCGTTGATGATATTATCAGTCACCAAAGCAAAGACACAAAAGAGATAGAGCATTTGTTGGATTATATGTTAGGTTTTGCCGATGATGAGAAAATCTTAGTATCGTACCGGAAACTGTGTCGTTATTACTTTGACATCAATCAGCAAGCAACCGCCGAGTATATTCAATTCTATAAAGAAATGTACGATGCAGATGACAAACTGTTCAAGAGTGGATATTTCAGAGATAACCCAATAACGAAATAATAATCTCCTTGCTCATATTCTGTATTCTCCTACTTGTGTGCAAATTGTGTGTACATATAAAAGAAAAAAGACTTACTTTTTACTGTAAGTCTTTGATTTTCAAGTGGGCGTTGACGGATTCGAACCGCCGACCCTCTGCTTGTAAGGCAGATGCTCTGAACCAGCTGAGCTAAACGCCCCTTTCATTAAGACGTGACAAAGATATATCTTATTTTTAATACAACCAAATTATTTTGTCATAAAATATGGCTAGGCGCAAAAAACTTTTCTCGAAGCGATTCGCCGAGAAATAACGCATAGCAACTCTCATTCCGAAATTAATCCATATCTTTGTCCAAGAATTGAAGTGGACAGATTTGTATTGCTTGCAACCACTGGAAAAAATGCTAAAAGAATTTCTTTCCTCACGACCGTCACAGCCGAAACAATCCCGCCCTATTTCAATTCATTACTAAATAAACATTAAATAATTAAAGTAATGAGTTACTTATTTACCTCCGAATCGGTGTCGGAAGGACACCCAGATAAAGTAGCCGACCAAATATCGGATGCTTTGCTTGACGAGTTCATTGCTTACGACAAGAACTCCAAAGTGGCTTGTGAAACCCTCGTTACGACCGGGCAAGTCGTCCTCGCAGGGGAAGTAAAATCCCGTGCTTACGTCGATGTCCAAGATGTTGCACGCAACGTTATCCGCAGAATCGGATATACTAAAAGCGAATACCAGTTTGAAGCTAACTCATGCGGCGTATTTTCCGCTATACATGAGCAAAGCGACAATATCAACCGGGGCGTCGAACGTTCTGACCCATACGAGCAGGGAGCCGGCGACCAAGGCATGATGTTCGGTTATGCAACTAACGAAACGGCAAACTTTATGCCTCTCCCGCTCGACCTTTCACATAGCCTGCTGAAAGAACTCGCCGCTATCCGCAAGAACGAGCCGGAATTGATGCCTTATCTACGCCCGGACTCAAAAAGCCAGGTAACGATAGAGTATGAAGACACGGGGGCGCCTAAACGGATTGATACGATCGTTATCTCTACGCAGCATGACGAATTTGTCGCCGCCGTCGGCATTTCTCAGGACGAAGCCGACCGGGCAATGCAGGAAAAGATAACCGAAGATGTAAAAAACATCCTTATCCCTCGCGTAAAAGCGCTCTATCCGTCGCATGTGCAAGCTCTGTTTGACGGCAGAATTACTTATCATGTGAACCCGACAGGCAAATTCGTCATCGGAGGGCCTCACGGAGATACCGGACTGACCGGACGAAAAATCATCGTCGATACTTACGGCGGCAAGGGCGCTCACGGCGGCGGAGCTTTCTCCGGTAAAGACCCCTCGAAGGTAGACCGCTCGGCGGCTTATGCAGCGCGGCACATTGCAAAGAACCTGGTCGCTGCCGGTGTTGCCGATGAAGCTCTGGTGCAGGTCTCCTATGCCATTGGAGTCGCACGGCCGATGAACATTTTCGTCAATACATTCGGACGTTCTAACGTGAAGCTTACCGACGGCGAAATAGCAGCCAAGGTAGCCGACCTCTTCGATATGCGACCGAAAGCAATTGAGGAGAGGCTGAAGCTGCGCAATCCTATTTATCTCGAAACGGCCTCATACGGACACATGGGGCGCGAACCGAAGATTATAAAAAAGACCTTTAGCTCTCGATATATTCCACAACCAGTCGAAGTAGAGGTTGAGCTTTTCACGTGGGAAAAGCTTGATTTTGTTGAAAAAATAAAGAAGGTATTCGATCTCGGTTAAATGATTTTGATTTAATGAATAAGCCGTAAATTGCCATAATCGGCTGCAAAAGCGTTCCGGCCTTTTCCCATCCCTTAATGATGGAGGAAAGGCCGGAATCTTTTTCCAGCGGCTTTGGCCGGAGTATTAGCGTATATATTTCAGGGGACTTGCCAAAAATGATTTTTCGCAATAACAAAGAAAAAGCAATTCCCGGAAGTCCCCATTTTTCAGAAAGCAGCTTTAATTGTTTTCACATTTATGGCTTATCGAACAACAATTCGCTGCACGACGCTCCCCTCTTCCGAATCTACTTTTACAACATAAACGCCCTTGGCCCAACCGGCAACGGGTATTTCCGTCACGCCGGCCTGCGCTTTAAGCTCCTTTACGAGCGAGCCGGACAGGTTGTAAACCGCTATGCCGGCAGCCTCGGTTGAACCGGGAAGGCTGACGCGCAAAACGTCCGAAACAGGGTTGGGAGAGAGCGTTACGGATTCACTCACGGCGGTTGCAACGCCGGTTGTCCCTCCGAAAGGAATAAATTCGTAGTCGAATTTCAGGATGCCAGGCTTGCCGCCTTCAACGAACTGCTTTAGATATATTTTAACGTATTTGCCGGCGACGGTTTTGAGGACGATAATCACAGGATTGTCCGTCGGAGCGCCCTGCATGGGCAGTGTGGAGAAATCGGCCGATGCGCCGGAAGCCCCTTCAGCGGCTTTGCGAACGGCGGAGCAGACGGAAAGCGTGGTGGCACGCAGGGGAGGCATCCCGGAGGTCAGGCTTAAATAGTATGTGCCGGCTGCGGCGGCATCGGCAGCATAATTGGTTGCCGGCGCCTTGGTCAGCGCGGCATAAACCTCGGCGAGCGGACGTCCGGCGGCCGAGGCTGCATCGGCAATGAAGACTGCTCCTGCCGAGCCGTTGCCTGATGCTCCACTGTTGGTGCGAAGGTCGTAAGCATGGAAGGCGAAGTCCCAGTCGGTGCGTGCTTTCCATTCGGCGTTGACTTTTTCCGTTCCGACTTTGCCGGGATTGACGTCCGCGAGTTCAAATGCGCTTGTGCCTTTGAGGATGACGCCCTGCTTCTCGTCGAAGGCGAAATAGTGCCACCTGCCGAAGTCGGGCAGTTCCATCGGTGCGCCCATAACGCTCACTTTGCCGGCGTAAAGGCTGTCATACTTAAATTCTACTGCCTTAACGTTGGCGTTCATTATTGCGAGCGCTCCTGCTAGCAGGATTGTAATTTTCCTTATGTTCATAAAATAATTTATTAAAACTGTTTATAATTCACTTGTTTTTAGATTGTTGTCGCCCCTTGCGCCTGTTTTGTCGCGTGCGCCGAGAGTTCCGTCGCGTGCGCCGAGAGTTCCGTCGCGTGCGCCGAGAGTTCCGTCGCGTGCGCCGAAGATTCCGTCGCGTGCGCCGAGGATTCCGTCGCGTGCGCCGAGAGTTCCGTCGCGTGCGCCGAGGATTCCGTCGCGTGCGCCGAGAGTTCCGTCGCGTGCGCCGAAGATTCCGTCGCGTGCGCCGAGAGTTCCGTCGCGTGCGCCGAGAGTTCCGTCGCGTGCGCCGAGGATTCCGTCGCGTGCGCCGAAGATTCCGTCGCGTGCTCTGGAAGTTTGCGAGCTAGCTCTGAAAGTTTGCGAGCTAGCTCTGGAAGTTTGCGAGCTAGCTCTGGAAGTTTGCGAGCTAGCTCTGAAAGTTTGCGAGCTAGCTCTGAAAGTTCGCGAGCTAGCTCTGGAAGTTTGCGAGCTAGCTCTGAAGGTTTGCGAGCTAGCTCTGAAAGTTTGCGAGCTAGCTCCGGAAGTTTCCGCACCGGTGCAGAAAGAGAGCGCACCGGTGCAGAAAGAGAGCGCACCGGTGCAGAAAGAAAGCGCACCGGTGCGGAAAGAAAGCGCACCGGTGCGGAAAGAAAGCGCACCGGTGCGGAAAGAAAGCGCACCGGTGCGGAAAGGGCTATTTTATATTCTAAATTTCAAACTTGGCGTTACAATCTGCTTCCCTTAGCGGACAAGCTTGTATTTCGGAACGAGGGCTTTCATTATCACCCATCCAATGAGGTAGGCGACGGAGCAGAAGACAAATACGATGAAGTAGCCTGCCGGCTCGCTCTCGAAGCCGAGAAATTTCATCTGGCTCTTGCCGGCATAATCGAAGAGCCGACCGGCGCCTTGCTGGATAAGGAAGGAGCTTAGGCCGCCTGCCATGCCGCCTATGCCGGTAATGGTCGCTATGGCGCTTTTGGGGAACATGTCGCCGACGGTGGAGAAAATATTTGCCGACCAGGCCTGGTGGGCGGCGCAGGCTATGCCGATAATGATGACGGGGAGCCAGTAGGTGTAGCTGCCCAATGGCTGGGCAAACAGAGCCAGAAGGGGAAAGAAGGCGAATATCAGCATGGCCCGCATACGGCCTGCATACGGATTCATGCCTTTCCTGTCAATAAACCAGGAGGGCAGCCAGCCGCCAATGATCGAGAGCATGACGATGGTGTAAAGAACTGTAAGCGGGAGAACCAGCTGCGTGCTTTCCAAATGGAAAACGGTTTGAAGGTATTTCGGCGCCCAAAAAAGGAAGAACCACCATACGCCGTCGGTCATGAACTTGCCGGCGGCAAAGGCCCAGGTCTGCCTGTAACGGAAGCATTGGAGGAAGCTGAGTTTCGGACGGCTGTCTTCGGATTGCCCGGTGGGGTTCTCGGCGCTGACGGTGTGCCTGTCCTGGTTGATATATTCAAGTTCGGCGGCGTTGACCTTGGCGCAGGCTTCGGGCTTCTTGTAGATAAAGACCCAGAAGCCCATCCATACGAAGCCCAGGACGCCGATGATGATGAACGACATCTCCCAACCGGCGGCTTCGGCTATGTAGAGGATGCAGGCGGGGGCTATCATGGCGCCTATCGTTGCGCCGGAATTGAATATGCTGGTCGAAAAGGCGCGGTCTTTCTTGGGGAAGTATTCGGCGGTGGCTTTGATGGCGGCGGGGAAGTTGCCTGCTTCGCCGAGGGCAAGGACGGAGCGGCAGATGATGAACAGGAGGATGCTCATCGAAATGACGCTGCCGCTGGCGCCGACGGCTTCAATGGCTTCGCGGGCGCCGCTGAAACTTAATGTCCATCGTCCGGCGGTCAAGCCGGCTGTGGCTATTCCGCAAAAGGCGTGCATACAGGCGCCGACAGACCATATCCCGATCGCCCAGAGGAACCCTCGCCGAGTGTCGAGCCAATCGACAAGGCGACCGGCGAACAACATGCAGAGGGCGTAGATGATGGAGAACATCGAGGTGATGTTGCCGTAGTCGCTGTTTGTCCAGCCGAACTCAGGGCCTATGAAGTTGGGCCAGGTGAGAGACAGTACCTGGCGGTCGAGGTAGTTGACGGTGGTGGCGAAGAAGAGCATGGCGCAGATAGTCCACCTGTAATTGGTCTTTTTAGGGTTTGTCATTTTGTCTGGTGTTTTTAATATGATAAGAAATTAAATTATGCCGGGGGATTCTTACTGGATGGAGGCTTTTAATGGCAGCTCCCTTGTGCAGGTGAAGCGGATGAGGGCTTCGTTCCAGCTGCTAAAGTCGGGGTATCGCCATTGGCTCCAGCTGCCGCCGAAGTAGTACGTCAGGGTTTGGCCGGGAGTGTATTCGGCTAGGATGAGCTGATGGCCGTCTTCTGTTAATGTCGTTATGGCTTCGGGCATATAGACGCCGATGTGGCAGCTGCCCTGGGGAATACCGGAGGCGGAGACGGCTTTTTCGGTGTTGGAGATGATGTCCGGGCGGACGACGGCGGGGTTATGGTCGGCGTGCAGGACTATTCCGGCGGCAAGGCGGGTGAAGCCTTTTTCCGGGCCGAGATATGTTACGGAGGCTTTGTTTAACATGCTTCCGGCTTCGGCGGTTATGCGGATGCTGGCTTGATATATGGCGCCGTTGATGAGGACTGAATCGTAGAAGAGGGTAAACGTGGAGCGCAGAGGGCCGGCTTCGGTTATCTCGTAACGGTCGTAGTGGTCGCCGATATGAATCCTGTCGGTATATGGGGCGATTCCTCCGGCTCCGGCTGTATGCTTAACGTCGTAGCAGTCGAGTCCCTGGCCGTTGTTCTCATGATAGGAGATATGGCGCTGGAGTTCGTCGGCGTAGAACTTGTCGGCCACGAGAGTGTCGGTGGATTTCATCCATATATCGACGCCGTTGCTGGGGTTTTCACCGGCCAGGGCGGGGCCGTACATGCGATAGGCGGCGAAGTCGTTCTCCCATGAGAAATCGTCCTTGCGCTCGGCGACGAACCGGGCGTTTGTCAGGGGGCGAACGGCGGAGGGGCGGCCTTTTACGAGAAAATATGTGGAAGTGGACAGCGGATGTGCGTCGGCCTGGAAGAGCAGGACGGGGGCGCCGTCGGATGTTGAGAGCTGGTAGGGGATTTCACGGCCTGTTTCTTCTTTCAGGATGTATGTTCCGGTGGCGAAGTTGACGAGTGCAGTGTCAATGGCTAATTCTGTTAATTCTCCTTTGCGCTCGAAGTCGAGAGGGTTGTCCACAATTATTCTTATGGTTTTTTCGCCGCTGCATGAGAGGGCGAGGAGGAGGAGCACAGGGGCAAGGATGGGGAGTGGTCGTTTTTTCATAATAGCATGGATTATGGAGGTTTATTGCGGCTGTTTCCCTATATATGCCAGTATGCCTCCGTCGACGTAGAGGATGTGGCCGTTGACAAAATCGGAGGCGGAGGAGGCGAGGAACAGGGCGGGGCCTTTGAGGTCGGCGGGCGTTCCCCAGCGGGCGGCGGGGGTTTTGGCGATGATGAAGTCGTTAAAGGGATGTCCAGGTTCGCGGAGGGGGGCTGTCTGGGGCGTAGCTATATAGCCGGGGCCGATGCCGTTGACCTGGATGTTGTGCGCTGCCCATTCGCAGGCGAGGTTGCGGGTCAGCATCTTCAGGCCTCCCTTGGCGGAGGCGTAGGCGCTGACTGTCTCGCGCCCCAGTTCGCTCATCATGGAGCATATATTGATGATCTTTCCGCTTCCCTTGGCGATCATGCCGGGGGCGACGGCCTTGGAGACGATGAAGGGGGCGGTGAGGTCAACGTCGATGACTTGACGGAAGTCGGCGGCGGACATTTCAATGGCGGGGATGCGCTTGATTATGCCGGCATTGTTTACGAGGATGTCTATCGTGCCGACTTCTCTGCTGATTTGGGCTACGAGGGCGTTAACGGCGGCTTCGTCGGTTACGTCGCATACATAGCCGCGGGCTTGTATGCCGTCAGCGGCGTAGGAGGCAATGCCTTTATTGACAAGCTCGCTTGTGAGGTCGTTGAAAACTATGGTTGCGCCTGCTTCGGCGAAGGCTTGGGCTATTGCATAGCCTATGCCGTAGGAGGCGCCGGTGATGAGGGCTGTTTTTCCGGTCAGGTTGAATTGGTTCATGGCGTATTATCTTAAATCTGTTTCTTTAATGAAGTCCTGGTCGCCGTAGTCGAGGTTTTCGCCTCCCATCCCCCAAATGAAGGTGTAGGCGGAGGTGGCAGCGGCGGAATGGATTGACCATTCGGGGGAGATGACGGCTTGCTCGCTTTTCATCCATATATGTCGAGTTTCGGTCGGTTCGCCCATGAAGTGGCATATAGCCTGGCCTTCGGGCAGCTCGAAGTAGAAGTAGGCTTCCATGCGGCGGGTATGGATATGGGCGGGCATGGTGTTCCATACGCTGCCGGGCTTGAGTTCGGTCATGCCCATCTGGAGCTGGCAGGTGGGGAGGACTTGGGAGACAAGCATTTTGTTTATCGTTCTGTGGTTGGAGCTTTCCATTGTTCCCATTTCGGCTATGATTGCGTCGGCCTTGGTGATTTTCCTGTCGGGGAAATTACGGTGGGCAACGGCGGAGTTGAAGTAGAACCTGGCAGGGCGACGGGAATCGTTGCTTGAGAATTTAACGGGGCGGTTGCCTGAGCCGAGATAGAGGGCTTCTTTGTAGCCGAGGACGAATGTGTTACCATCTACTGTGACTGTTCCTTCGCCGCCTGTGTTATATATGCCGATTTCCCGGCGCGAGAGGAAGAAATCGGATTTTAGAGGTTCAATACTTTCGAGCGGCAGGGCTTCTGTGACGGGCATGGCTCCGCCGACAATGAGGCGGTCGTAGAGGGTATAGACCATGTTGACCTCGTCGGGGACGAAGATGTTTTCAATAAGGTGCTCCCGGCGGAGACGGGAGGTGTCGTAATGCTTTACATCGGCGGGATGTGCGGCATATCGTAATTCATAATTTGTTTTCATGTCGGGATGATTGTTTTTTGAAATAATAATATTGACTTGGTGGGCAAATGTACTAATTAGTTGGGGGTATTCAAATTCCGGACGGAATCTAACTATAAATGGCTATATGCTTATTATAAATCCTCATTTTCGGCTATTGTGAGGCGAGTGCGGCGCTTCTACCTTTGCGGCTTCAAAAATAAATTATATTAAAATGAAACGTTTTTTAATTATTTCTTTGTCTGTTTTTGCTTTGATTTCCTGTTCTGTAAGAAAAGGTTTTACACCGCCGGTCGCCGACCGCTACTCGTGTTTTTTCATTGATTCGGTTTTGCAGCATGGGCTTGATCATGAGGCGTTATATACTTTATTAGGCAATGTGAAGCCGATGAGTTCGCTGATTAATTTGTCTTTTCCTGTTGCTAATACGGATACGTCCTTGAAGGTGAGCGGCGAGATATTGACCAGGGAGAAACATGGCGCTTATCTGGATAGAATCCGTATGGTGCAGGAGGCAATTAATCATATTCAGATTCCTGATATTAAGGTTGTGATGCTTCCTTATGCGGCGCCGGGCAGCTCCGGCAGGCGGATGATTCAGATCAGCGTTTTGCGCATCAGCGCTTTGGACAGTCTTTTGAAGGAAAGGGAGAATTTCTTCGGGCAGTTTGGACTTGTGCCGGGAACTGATCCGGCGGTGGTGGTGAATACTGTTGAATTTTCGGATCGTTATGAGCGTCTGCGTGGATATGGGTATTTATTTGGTTATCCTGATTATGCTGTTGATTTCTTTGTCAGGGCGTTTCAAACCCATGATCGGACCAAGCAGTTTGTTGAAAGAAACTTCTTCCAGATTCCGGTTTATTCGGCGGATGACGGCTATTTTGTATATGCTTATCCAAAAGAGGCGAAGCCGACGGCGGAAGTGGATTCCGTTTTATATTATAAGGCTGCTAATGTGTTGGAGCAATATAAAAAGGTGAGGTCGAATTATTTGAATCCGGACAGTTCGGTGCAGGCTTATAAACTGCTTAAAGACTTTAATAAATAATGTCTGAGAGCGGAAAGGGGACGAAAAATAAAATAAGCGTCTTTACCGGAATTTCCATTGTTGTTGCGAATATGATCGGGACAGGTGTTTTTACAACGCTGGGTTTTCAACTGGATAAGCTTGGGAATACGGCGGTTATTCTCTCCTTATGGGTTTTCGGAGGCATATTGGCTTTGTCGGGTGCGTTCAGTTATGCGGAAGTCGGCTCTGTTATCCGAAAATCGGGGGGCGAATATGCCTTTCTTTCTCATATTTATCATCCCGTAATCGGATATGTTTCCGGATGGATTTCTTTGACGGTGGGCTTTGCCGCGCCTATTGCTATTGCTGCGATTGCATTTACGGAATATTTGCCGGTGCAGACGGACTGTCATAAATTAATTGCTGTTGGGTTGCTGGCTGTTGTGACGGCTTTTCATTGTCGGGATTTGAAGGTCAGTTCCCGGTTCCAGAATATTTTTACGGTATTCAAGATTTTATTAATCATCTCCATTCTTTGTGCTGGAATTTTTATGCCTTCAGCCGGCGGAACGCCTGTTAGTTTCGGACATGATTATTGCAGGGAAATATTTTCGACGGCTTTTGCCGTAAGTCTGATTTATGTTTCTTATTCCTATTCGGGATGGAATGCTGCTGCATATATAACCGAGGAATTTAAGAATCCCGTGAAAGCATTGCCGGTTGCATTGGTTGGAGGGGCAGTGATTGTTACTGTTCTTTACACTTTGATGCAATATGTTTTTTTGAAGCATGTGCCGGCGGCTGAATTAACGGGACGGCTGGATGTCGGCGCGATTGCGATGGAGCATATTATTGGAGTAAAAGCCGCTTCGATATTTGGCGGCGCTATTTCCCTTTTGCTTATATCGGGAATAAGCGCAATGGTATGGATTGGCTCAAGAGTGACGGCGGGCATTGCGGCTGAATATGGCTTGTGGCGCTTTTTTCGACAAAAGGGAAATGAAATTCCGGTGAAAGCTTTGATGCTGCAGGGAATTATAAGCGCGTTCTTGATTATAACAGGGACTTTCGAGCAAATTATGATTTATTGCGGCGTACTGCTAACCGTTTCTTCCCTACTGGTCGTAACAGGCGTATTTGTTTTGAGATATAAAAAAGAGGGAGGATATTCTTTTCGCTCTCCCTTCTTCCCGCTCTTCCAGGTGATTTTTATCGCGGCCTCTTTATGGATGATTGTTTTTGCCGTTATCACCAAAACGGAGGAGAGCTTATTGGGATTGCTGAATATAGGCGTTGGATTGATGACATACATAATTAGTAAAAGTCAAAGTATAAATAAATAAAACATTATGAATAGATTAAAAATCGGGCTATGTATATTTTTTACATGCTCGTACATGGCTTATGCGCAAAGCACGCATAAAGTTTCCGGAATGGTTTGGGAGCCGGATGGCAGCGGGAAAAATGTGCCGCTCGCTTTTGCAATGGTCTGGCTGAACGATTACTCAATGGTTGCCTACACTAATCCTGACGGACAGTTTGAATTTCCAAACGTGCCGGAAGGAAAGACGGGGATTACAATCAAATGCCTGGCCAAGGCAACGATAAATAAGGTGATAGAAGTGAATAAAGATCTTGACTTATCCTTCATCCTTGAAGATGACAACTTCAGGCTGGAGGAAATAGTCGTAACGGCCGAACAAAAAAAAGCCGGCCTATCTAACGCCTCGCAGATTTCAAAAAAAGCCATGGAGCATCTGCAGGCCAACAGTATCGCGGATGTGCTTTCGCTATTGCCGGGCGGATTAATCCAGGAGCGCAGCTTGAGCTACGCAAGTCGCGTAAATATCCGAACGGCTTCCGAAAATGATATGAACGCCTTTGGAGTATCTGTCGTATCGGACGGAATGCCAATCTCGAACAATGCCAATCTCCAGGCTTTCAATCCTACCGTGGCCGGAGCAACGGCGCCGCTTACAACAGGAGCCTCTCCCGCCGGCGGAATCGACTTGAGAACTTTGTCGACAGACAATATCGAAGCAATCGAAATAGTTAACGGTATTCCCTCCGTGCAATACGGGGACGTAACGTCGGGCGTTGTTATGATTACTTCCAAGGCAGGAGTGGAGCCTTTGCGAGTAACGGCGCGAGCTAATCGTAACGTCTACGAAGCCTCTGCAGGAAAAGGATTCATGATTGGAGCTGACGGAAAAAACGGAACGCTGAATGCAGGCTTGAATTTTGCCCATAATATTAATGACCCGGTATCCGCCTACCGTTATTATCAACGCTCAACAGCCAAAGTCACCTACTCCAACCTGACGGCTGATAATAAATGGAGCACCAAAACGTCGCTCGACTTGATTTACGGACGCGACAAGCAATCCGAAAATCCGGACGACAACCTCTATCGACGGGCCAGCAACGGGGAAGAACGTGGATTGAGAATTAATTCCAATGGAATATTTACGCCTAAAAACAGCGAAACGTTTAAGAGCTTTGTCTATACCCTTTCCTCCGGATATGTGGCAAAAGACAGCTATTCGCAGGAAAATTATTCCTCCGCCAACGCTCCTTTTTCCATGACCACGACCGACGGAGCCATTCTCTCGAACAAGCCAAATACGCACATATACGACGAACACGGACTGCCTGTTACAAATATCTCCCCCGCCGATGCCGCAAATTATGCCATCTATCTGCCTTCGGCTTATTTCGGGAAATATAATATTGAGGGACGGGAGTTTAATCTTTTCGGAAAAGGAGTATTTAATTTTTACAGGAAGACGGGAATCCTCGCCAACCGCTTCTTAATTGGCGCTGATTTTAAGCTGGACAAAAACTTCGGCAAAGGAAAAACATTCGACCCGACAGCGCCGCCATACCGCAACCTCTCGGCGCTCAACGCCTCTTTCCGAACACGCAAATTCAGCGATATTCCGGCCATACGCCAAACAGGAGTCTTTGTGGAAGACAATCTTACGCTCAACATCGGCGAACGCGCTCTAAGAATACAGGCCGGACTGCGCTATGATTATATTTCCGTCGTGAAAGACGCCTTCTCGCCGCGAATAAACATCTCCTTTGATTTGTTGCCAGACATGCTCGCCGTAAGAGGCGGGATTGGAATTACAGCCAAGGCGCCGGCACTGCTCTACCTTTATCCTGAGCGTGCCTACTTTGAATACATTAATATTAATGAGTTGACGAATGAAAATATTCCCGCCGACGAACGTGTTTTCATGACTACAACCCGCGTCCTGGACGTAAAGGCCGATAATCTTGAAATAGCAAAAAACAAAAGAAGCGAAATAGGCTTTGACCTGAATATTAAAAGGGCTAAACTGAACGTGACCGCTTTCCGCGACCGCCTGGATAATGGATACTCGCTTGGCTATACAACCGCCTCATTCAGCCCTTTTATCTACAAGGCATACATTCGCGAAGGAGAGCATTTTAAATTGGCGGGCACATCTCCCGTCCTCTCTGCCTACAATGCGCCGGGCAATAACATGGTCACGCATACGGACGGACTGGAGTTTGACTTGAATCTCGGTCGCTTCCACGCAATAAGAACGGCCTTCTCCGTCAATGGCGCATGGCTGACGACCAAAAGCTATGACAAGGGATATTATTTCTATGACCCAAGTCCGGCATCGCTTACCGACAGAACGCATGTCGCACTCTATGAGCCGGGATTGTATAAGCATACTTACGAGCGCCTCTCCACTGCATTAAGAATTACGCACAACATTCCCGAACTCGGCTTTGTGGTTACGCTCACCGGACAAACCATCTGGCGCAACGCCGACTGGTATGACATCGGCAATACTTCCGCGCCGGAAAAATACATATCGGTCAACGACGGCAAAACTTACGATTTCGATCCGGCGAAAAGCAACGAAGATGAATTCAAGTCCTTGCTGATGAATACCAACGACAAACTTGCAATCAAAGAAACCGCCGACCCTGTCTTTTGCTTTAATATCAACCTGACGAAGGAAGTCGGAAGCCTGGCGCGGCTCTCATTTTTTGCCAACAACATGTTTCGCAGCTACCCCGTCTCGGAATCCAGACGAACTCCTGGCTCTTATCGCACGGGAAACAGCGGACTGTTTACGTTTGGAGTAGAACTGGCTGTAACTATCAAATAATTAAAACGTGAATGGCACATGAAGCAAGCAAACAGAATTATGAACATCAGAACTATTACTAGCTCCGGAAGCGTGCGAGCTAGCTCCGGAAGTTTGCGAGCTAGCTCTGAAAGTTTCGTTTTGCTATTTTAAAGAGCCTAACATGGCGCTAAGAACTTGAAAATCCCAAATGTTTAGCTGGCAACAGCAACAATAATTAATTAAACAGACATTAAAATGAATTACTATAAAACAGCGCTAATGCTTTTTGCAGTATATGCGCTCCAGGCCTGCACCGCTTTTGACGATGCGGCGAAGGCAAAAAAGGTTGAATACATTGGTATTAATATTAAAGCCGATTTCTCGGTCGCAGGTCTTTCGGATTTCTCCAACCTGAAAGTTTCCTTAAACAATTATGACGAAGGAATAGTTATCGAAAAGCCGTTTGAAAACGGTCTTCTTATTGACAGCCTCATTCCTGGAATATACGATATATTGATTTCGGGGCGGGCTGACGATGCTGCCGGCGAATCTTTCCTTATGAGTGGTGCGCTTGAAAAAAGAGCATTGCTGACAAATGGAGAGGAGATTCGTATTCCGGCGGATGGAGTGAATGTAAAGCCGTTGATCTTTAAGGAAATCTATTATTGCGGATCGAAAACGCCGAGCAGCACGAATTGGTTCCGCGACCAGTTTTATGAAATATATAACAATTCGCTGGACGTGATTTTCCTCGACGGCCTTTATTTTGCCAATCTTTATCCGGTCGCAGCGACGGCAACGCTCCCCGAATGGCCGCAATCGGACGCCAACAAGTTTGTATATGCCGACAGGATTTGGAAAATTCCCGGAAAGGGAACGGATTATCCGCTGGCGCCGGGCGAATCGTTCGTCATATCGCAGTTTGCCGCTAATCACCAGCTGGAGATTTATAATCCGAACTCGCCGATCAACTGCTTCTCTTCCGAATTTGAGTTTAATATGAACAATGCCAATTTCCCCGATCAGCCGGCTTTTGACATGCAGCATGTTTTTTACAACGGACAGGCGGGGATGGGAAGCATGCCGCAGTATTTAACTTCGGTCTTCGGCGGAGCGTATGTAATATTCCGCGTGCCGGCGGGAGATGCTTACGATCCGGTTAACGACCCGGAGATGCAGACCAAAAACCTGACCGGAGGCTCTTCCGTTTATGGGAAAATACCGGTAAAATATGTCCTTGATGGCGTGGAGGCGGTCGATAATGATGCCAAGGCGCAGTATAAACGGATGCCTGCGCTGCTGGATGCCGGCATTACTTCGGTTGGCGATACTTACATCGGGCAAAGCGTTGCCAGAAAGTGTTTGGGGCAAAATCCCGACGGGACGCCGATATTGCAGGATACGAACAACAGCACGGCGGATTTCGACCGAAATCTCATCCCGCAGTTTCGTCGCTACAATTCAAAAATGCCGAGCTGGAATCATACATTAAAATAAATGAAGATGGAAAATAACAAATATTACAAGACGTTGGCCACCCTGGCGATGGCGGCAATGCTGATGCCAAACCCGGCGACGGCGCAGGAAATTGAGAACTCTCCGGCGGCGTTGGAGCGGATGAAAAGCGAAAATCTTTGGGGACGGGCTTCCAATGCGGCTGGAATTTTATTGGACAATCCGGTGCAGTATAGCGTGTTTGATGTGTCGCTAAATTCTGTTGAGGGTGATTTCCATCGTCCGCAGCAGGGAGAAAAAGGGAGGATTCTGAATTTCTCTGCCGAGGGTGGCGTTTATGTTGACAGGATTTATGTGTGGGGAAGCTTTGAATACCGGAACGATGCCGTTCGGGGGGCTAATTTCAATTCTTCCATCATTGATCCTTTTCGCGGAATGCCGTATTATACTGCTGACCTGAATGTGAGCGACTGGAATAATCAGCTTTACAATATGCAGTTCAAGACGGCAATTCCGTTGAGTAATTCTCTTTCGATAGGATTGGATGGCATTTACAGGGTGGCTCAGGCGGCGAAGCAGCGCGATCCGCGAACGTTGAATATGTTTTATGCCCTTGACCTGAAGCCTGGCCTGGTGTTTTCTCCGGCAGAGGAGCACCGCTTTGGGCTGAATCTGGAATATGGCAATTTGAAAGAAAATTCTTCGCCGTCGCTGGTCAACGTAAGCGATTATCAGATTTATTATGAATTATATGGTCTGGGAACGGCGGTAGAAAATATTGGAACGGGGAAAACCGTCAATTATACTGGCGATAAACTTGGCGGAAGCTTGCAATATAATTTCAACCGGAAGGCAGTTAATCTTTTCCTTTCGGGCGGATATTCATCAAGGGTGGAAGATGCCGTGTTTTCTTTTACTACTCCGGAAAGATTCGGAACAGTCAGGGAAAACGGATGGAATGGTAATGCCGTGCTTAATTTGACGGGAAACAAAGTATCGCATCTTTTGCAGGCTGCTTACACGTATGGCAATATCAACGGTATTCAGTATGTGAAACGGAATACGACTAATCAGGGATGGCTAATTCTACATTCCAACGTTCGCTCTGCTTATCAAAACGAAACGGCAACTCTTGACTATACTTTTACGGCCAACCGCGGCAAGGAATATAAATGGAAAGCCGGCGCCGGAGTATATTATATGAAGAAAAATGATGAATATATCTTGCCGTATTCCTTCAAAAAGGCCGAAAATCTGATGTTAAACATCAATGGCAAGATTACGGCATATCGCTCGGATGTATTGTCGCGGAGATTATTGCTCGGCGCAGAGGCGGGATATAATATGAATCTTTCGGGCGGCTATTCCTACGCCGGGAATCATGCGGATTATAAGATTGTTACGGAAATGGAGCAAAATGATTTGAATTACCTGATTTCCGATTATTATTTCCTGGGGTGTAATGCAATGTATTCGCAGAAAGTACGGGATAAGGACAGGGCGAATCTGTATGTAAAAGGTGCGTTGAATTATCGGAAAACAGCCGATTTTAATTTTGATCACCGCTCTTTTTTGCTGATTTCGATTGGTTGTAATTATTAAAAATTCAGTCTTTAAGAATGTCTGGAGATTCTCCGAGCGTCCGGCGTGAGGCTCGGAGAATCACAGCATTTCAGGATTTATATGGCAAAAAAGTAATGCCGTATTTTCGCTTTCTGTGAAGCCATCATAGAATTTGTCCTGAAAGAATAAAGTTAACTATCAGACAAACAAAGACCATGGCTAAAGATATATACGAGCGGCAGCTCTTTGGGAAAAGCTAATAATTTTAATATAATCATATATTAAGAGATGCCGGGTTTCTGTCTTTGGGAATCCGGCATTTATGCGTTTTTGAAAATCAATATTGTGTGATACTTAAAATAATACTCCTGCCTGACCTTAATGCTCTCCTCCATCGCCTTGGTGAAAAACTTTATATTTGTTCTACATATGATAATAATGAAAGAAAATACCCTGTAAATGATAGATTCTACTGTTTTTGAGAATAAAGTCGCTGCATACTATACGCTGGGATGCAAGTTGAATTTTGCGGAAACTTCTGCAATCGGACGTCTGCTGGGAGAGCATGGTATTCGGAAAGCAAGGATGGGCGAAAAGGCGGATATTTGCCTTATTAATACATGCTCGGTTACTGAACTTGCCGATAAAAAGTGCAGGCAGGCGATAAGGCGAATTGCCAAGGATAATCCGGGAGCTTTTATTATTGCTACCGGATGTTATGCGCAGCTTAAACCGGAGGAGGTCGCGGGTATTGAAGGGGTTGACCTCGTTCTCGGTAATGGACAAAAGGACGAGGTGCTTGTTCACTTAAATAATATCGGGGAAATGAAGAAGGGGGCGATTGTTACTTCTGCAACGCGGGATATGCAAAGGTTTATCCCCTCATGCTCATCAGGTGACAGGACGCGATATTTCCTCAAGGTGCAGGATGGATGCGATTATTTTTGTTCTTATTGCACTATCCCGATGGCCAGGGGGAGGAGCAGGAATGGAACAATAGACTCTCTGGTTCGCCAGGCTGAACTTGCGGCAACGGAAGGGGGGAAGGAGATTGTGCTTACCGGTGTTAATATTGGCGATTTTGGACGGACGACGGGCGAATCTTTTATCAATCTTCTTCATGCCTTGGATACTGTTAATGGTATCGAACGGTATCGGATTTCTTCTATTGAGCCTAATTTAATTACTGATGAAATAATTGATTTCGTCGCCTCGGCGCGTCGCTTTGCTCCTCATTTTCATATTCCGCTTCAAAGTGGGAGTGATGAAATCCTTCGGCTGATGAGAAGGAGGTATGATACGGAGCTTTTTCGCAACAAGGTGGAGCGTATTCGCCGAAAAATGCCGGAAGCTTTTATCGGAGTTGATGTAATCGTCGGCATGAGGGGGGAGACGGAGGAATTGTTTGAACAGACCTATCGCTTTCTTTATGCCGTAGATGTATCGCAGTTGCATGTCTTTACCTATTCTGAACGCGATGGAACGCAGGCATTGAAGATTAATACTGTCGTTTCGCCGCAAATCAAGCAGACTAGAAGCAAGCGGCTGCTTGATTTGTCGGAAAGGAAGCTTGCTTCTTTTTATGAGAGGAATATCGGATGTCATGTGGACGTTCTTTTTGAACATGCCAGGCATGGGGATTTCATGCACGGGTTTACGGCTAATTATATTAAAGTTGAAGTGCCTTATGACGAGGCTTTTATTAATCATATATCCCCTGTTGTGCTTGACGGATGGAACACGCAGAGGGATGCACTAATCGGACGGTGAGATGGCGACTGTTTTTTATTTTTTATTATATGCGTGCATAAAGTTTCTGGCTTTTTTGCCTTTATCCGCGCTTTATCGGTTGTCGTCAGTGTTGTATTTTGTGTTGTACCGGATGGCTTCTTATCGCCTGAAGGTTGTTCGTAGAAACATGCTGGGGGCTTTCCCTGATATGCCGGATGAGGAACGTGAGCGTCTGGAGCAGAGGTTTTATCATCATTTGGCTGATTATATAGTCGAGACGATTAAGCTGGGCAGCATATCACTGAATGAGATTAAGGATAGGGCGTGTATCGAAAATCCTGAACTTGTCGATGAACTTATGAGGAAGGGGCATACATGCGTAATTATGCTGATGGGGCATTATGGCAACTGGGAGTGGTTTACTGCCGGAAACAGCTTCTTTGAGGATGCTTGTATTTATCAGATTTATCGCTCGCTTAAAAGCAAGTCCTTTGACAGGCTTTTTATCAAACTTCGTACTAGGTTCGGTGCGAGGGGGATAGAAAAGAAAAATACTTTCAGGGATATTGTCAAACTGAAACAGAACGGAACACGCTCAGCAGTGGTCTTACTTGCCGACCAGACGCCAAGTATGGGGAATATTAATTACTGGACTTCTTTCCTCAATCAACAATCGCCTTTCCTGAACGGAGCTGAGCGAATCGCGAAAAAGTTGAATATCCCGCTTCTATTCCTTGATATAAGGAAAAAGGAGAGGGGGCGATATGCCGTGACGTTCAGTCTTATTACGGACGAACCGCTTTTGACGCCTGATTTCTGGATAACCGAACGGTATGCACGATTGATGGAAGCTAATATACTGCGAGACCCTGCATATTGGCTCTGGACGCATAAGAGATGGAAATATGCCAAAGAGGAGGCCTGATAATCATTTCCTTGGCACTCTCCTTTTTGTCTCGCATCTCTCGATAAACTTAATTTAAATAAATCCCCCCCCCCCCCAAAAAAAAAATAATCGAATATGAAAAAAGTTAGTATCATAATTTTAAACTGGAATGGCAGGGAAATGCTGCAAACTTTCCTGCCTTCCGTCATTGAACATTCGCCGGAGGAACTGGCTGATATTATTGTGGCTGATAATGGCTCGACGGATAATTCGCTGGCTTTCCTGAAGGAGAATTTCCCTTCGGTGGCTATTATGAAGTTCGACCGCAATCATGGTTTTGCTGCCGGCTATAATTTGGCAATGAAGGATATTGCTACGCCTTACTCCGTTTTGCTTAATAATGATGTCGAGGTCGGTCCGAAATGGCTTGAGCCTCTGCTGGAACTGCTGGATACGTGTGCGGACATCGCTTGTGTGCAACCGAAGGTCCGCTCTTGGAAAAATCCGGATTATTTTGAATATGCAGGAGCTGCTGGAGGGTATATTGACCGTTTCGGTTATCCTTTCTGTCGAGGCCGGTTGTTCGGGTTTGTAGAGCGTGACTGTGGGCAGTATGACAACCTAGCGGATATTGTCTGGGCGACAGGTGCCTGTCTCTTCGTCAGGACGAATGTTTACCGCAATGAGGGTGGATTGGATGAATATTTCTTTGCGCATCAGGAGGAGGTGGATTTTTGTTGGCGTTTGCGTTGCCGGGGATACCGCATTGCCTGTGAGCCGGCTTCGTATGTGCTGCATAAGGGAGGAGCGACGCTAGATGTTGCTAATCCTCGTAAAACCTTCCTAAATTTTCGTAATAATTTGTTGATGGTTTATAAGAATGTACCTTCGGAGGATTTGAAATATGTATTATTTGTCCGTTTCTGGCTGGATATTTTTGCTGCTCTTAAATTCTTCCTCGAAGGGAATTGGGGGGATGCTGCTGCTGTCTTCAGCGCTAGACGAGCGTTTTCCTCTGTGAAGAATGATTATAAGACTGTGAGGAAAAAGAATTTGCAGAGGGCGGTTTGCAGCCAGGCTCCGGGAATTTTCAGACGGAGTATTCTTTGGGAATTTTATGTCCTTGGAAAAAAAACATTTAATAGACTGAAAGTGTAGCTTTTTGCATGGTCTTGATTTTGTGTCTTTGTCTCGTTTTTCAAACTACTGGAAGTCGTTACTTGTTTTGTGATTTGGAATAATAGTTAAGTTTTATGAATGTCTCTCGCACATATCAGGGGGGGGAGGTATTTTTGTTCGCCCGGCACGGGTAACAGCTATAGGTTTTAAGTCCCGATCGATTCCTGATAATGGAAATTGTTAGCCGAAAGCAAGGGAGTCCACTGCGAGATGGAATCTGAAGGAAGCGGGAGGCAAGGTTTCGGCTCCACGAACAGAAACTGACTATAAGCCTGAATTATGGAGGACGAGCTTGTAAAACAAAGCGAAGTCCAATAACTATCCGAATCCATGAGTAGTAGAGTCAGAGAGCACATGAAATGAAAGTAGTCGTTTATAACCGGGAGGTCTCATGGACGTTTGGTTTATTGTAAATCAAGCGGTTGAAACAGTATTTATCGTGAGAAGTCAGCAGACGCCATAAATACCGTATCACGAGTTGGCATGAGAAGGGCAGAACTCTAATTAAGCAAGATAAATGAAAGTTACCTAATGGAAGGAAGAAAGCAGAACATGGAACACCTGTCCGACCAGTCGGTGCAATGAGCGGTATGCAGACTTTCATGGGGATAGCTGAAAACGGAACAGGAACGTGACAGCCTGTTGGAATACATTCTTTCACACTCGAATCTGCCGTAAACAAGTGAAAAGAAACAAGGGTAGTGGCGGCATAGACAGAATAGACAGAATGGAGGTGGAAGAACTGCTTCCGTATCGTTGCCGTCACAAGGATGAATTGACAGAGTCCATCCGCGCAGGGAGGCCCCCTTAGTCCACTGTTGGGCAACATTGTGCTTAACAAACTGGACAGACGTGGACACCGCTTTGTCCGTTATGCGGATGATTTGGTAATCTTTTACAAGAGCTGCCGTTCGGCCGTTCGCATATTTGATAATCTAATTCCATTCATCGAAAAGAAACTCTTTTTGAAAGTTAACAGTGAGAAGACAAAAGTAGCCTGCAGGCGCGATATCAAATTCCTGTCTTACGCTTTTGGTCGTAGCAAATGCAAATGCCAATTCTGCATTCACAGCGAGAGAATCAGTAAGATGAAGACCAGAATACGTGAACTGACCAGCTGCAATAATGGCTGGAACTACCAGTATCGTAAATAGTGTCTTGCTTGGTATATCCGTGGTTGGCTCAACTACTTTAAGTTAGCTGGGCTTCGCAGCAGGATAAAAGATTGGGACAGTTGGCTTCGGCGACGCATTCGGATGTGTATTTGGAAGTCCTGGAAACGAGTACGAACTCGCTACCGTAATCTGAAGAAACTCGTCCCGGATGAGAATCGTGTCAGGATGGCTGCCTTTTGCCGCAAGATGTACTGGCGTATGGCGGCACATCCTACTGTGCATGAAGCATTATCTGATGCGCAACTGCTGCGTGCCGGTTATCGGTCTCTTAAGATGTACGATCATCCTATGTTCAAAGGTTAATTAGGGAACTGCCGTATGCCGGACGGCATGTACGGCGATGTGAGAGGTCGAAACGGGAATTAATCCCGTTTCTCCTACTCGATTTTTATGACTATGAATTGAACCCTTGATTTTTAGACTTTATAATGATTGTTTTCTTATTGAAAATATTTATTTTCTGATTATTTAGTGATTGATATTTGTTTACACTTGCTTTCTGCTAATTTATAATTAAGCCTTGGGAATAGTGTATGATTATTTTCCAATTAAAAACATTTATGCTGTGATTGTTTCGCAATCTATGTAGTATTTTCAGTTGCTTCCGTTGCAGGTCGCGGGGCTAGATTTCTAATATGTTTTAAGGATTCTGATTTCCAGGAGGATTCTATTATATGTCTTTACTGGAGAGGTGGAATAGACAGGGAAGATGAGGGGGAGCCGGGGATCTACAATGAAGGGACAGTCATTGGAGAGCATTTTGAGTTCTGCTGTCTTTCGACTTATGACTGTGATTTCATGAATTTTACGGCGACCCAATTGTTTTTTTCTGTGTGGGAGACAAGCGTTAGGCCGTTGGCGGTGCTTTCGTCGGCGATTGATGGAATGTCGTTGGCATAGAATCCGCTGACGAGGAGGAGTCCGCCGGGATTCAGGGCGGGTGTGTACAGGTGGATGTCGTTGAGGAGAATGTTGCGGTTGATGTTGGCCAGGATGATGTCGAAGGGTGCCAATGAGTGGAGGAGTGAGGCGCCGCCGAGGTGGGTTTCTATATTGGCGCTGTTCAGGGCAGCGTTTTCTTTGGTGTTTGTGTATGCCCATTCGTCGATGTCGATGGCTGTGACGTGGGCGGCGTTTTTCATGGAGGCGAGGATAGCTAGGATGCCGCTACCACAACCCATGTCGAGGATGTTTTTTCCTGTCAGGTCGAGGGTGAGTAGTTCGGTGAGCATGAGGTGGGTCGTTTCGTGGTTGCCTGTTCCGAAGGACATTTTGGGGTCAATTATTATATTGTATGTATAGCCGGGTTCGATGCTGTGGAAGCTGGCGTGGATGATGCAGTCGCTACCGATGCGCACGGGCTGGAAATAATTGCGTTCCCATTCTTCGTTCCAGTTGCGGTTTTCCATCGGGTGAGCATCGAAATGGATCGTTACGCCTTCGAGAGGGAAATTTTCCAATTGGGATTGTATTTGCGTGGCGTCGTATAGGTTTTCGTGGATATAGGCGTTTAATCCTTCCGGGGTTTGGGTGAAACTATCAAAGCCGATTTCGCCCAGTTCGGCGGCGAGGATATCGTAGATTGTTTCCTGATATTCTTCCGGTTGTTCGCATGATGCGAAATCGGCGCTGAAAAGACATTCGTAATATTGCATGTTTTGTTTCTGTTTATTGATTGTTAGTGGATTGTTTTTTATTTATTTTATATGCTTGCTTATTTATCAGGGTTATTTCCAGGAAAGAGGGGAATTACAGAGGATTTTTGAAATATATCTGAAAATGCTTGTTCGCTAATGTTGCAAGCTTTGAAGAATCTAATTTTTAGAAGTTTCCTATATTTTTAATTGTTTGAATGTTTTTCCAAGGTTGTTTATGATGTCCGAGGCGATGAGGGATTCTTCGGAGACGGAGGCTGTGGCTATATCGCCGGCCATTCCGTGGATGAATACGCCGAGGACGGCGGCTGTTTCTGGCTGGTAGCCTGATGTGAGGAGGCCGAGGATAATGCCAGTCAGTACGTCGCCGCTCCCGGCGGTGGCGAGGCCTGAATTTCCGCTGCTGTTGAAGAGCACCTCGCCGTCGGGGGTGCATACGGCGGTGTATGGGCCTTTAAGGACGAGGACGACGGCGTGCTCCATAGCGAAGGTGAGGGCTTTTTCGAGGCGTTCGTAGCTACTTGCGCTTTCATTTTTGCACAGACGGTCAAATTCTTTTGCATGTGGGGTGAGGATGCTGTATGCAGGAACGCGGGGCATAAGCGAATGGGCGGCGATTATGTTCAGGGCGTCAGCGTCGAGAACTAGCGGGCAGTTAATTGCTTGTAACATAGCTTTTAAAGCTGTTGCCGTCTCGCTGTTTTGTCCTAAGCCTGGCCCGGCGCCGACTGCTGCGAAGGGGGCTGTGTTCGGCATGGATGTGATGTATTCTTTATTGTGGTCGAGGCTTAGCATGGTTTCGGGGAAGGAGGTTTGCAGTATGTATTCTCCGCAAGTCGGGATGTGGGTGGTCAGCAGTCCGGCTCCGCTTTTTAAACATGCTTGGGCGGCGAGGAGGGCGGCACCGAGCTTTCCACGACTTCCGGCGATGAGTAGGGCATGGCCGAAAGTGCCTTTGTGACTGAATTTGGGGCGGTGGAGAATCATGCTGGCGGCGTCTTCTTCGGTTGTCTGAGTGAAGGGAGTTGACATATTTTTGATGACTGTGGGATGCAAACCTATATCAAGAGTTTTCCATTTGCCTGCATACACGCCTGTGTCGGAAAGGAGGAAGGAGAGTTTTGGGAAGCCGAAGGTGAGCGTGAGGTTTGCACGGATTATGGCTTCGGGTATGTTATCGCTGTTGTCTTCTCCCATGAGGCCGGAGGGAATGTCGATGGAAAGGATGGTTGCTTCAGAGGCGTTGATGTATTTTACTATGGCGGCGAAGCCTCCTTGCAGGGGGCGGTTAAGGCCTGAACCGAAGAGGCCGTCGATGACAATGTTGCCTTTTTTGAGCAGAGGGGGGAAGAAATTGCCTCCACTGACTTCGTTGAAGATTTGGTTTTTGCTTCCGGATATTTGTCTGTCGCGGAGTGCTTCTAACAGCTTTTGCCTGCTGAGTTCACACTCTGGTGAGATTTTACCGGGGTGGGGGTTGAATAGGAATATTTCGATATTGAAGGTTCTATTTTCTATCAATAGCCTGGCGATGGCTAGTGCGTCGGCTCCGTTGTTGCCTTGTCCGGCAAAGATGATGAGGTGGCTGTTTGGATTGTAGCGGAGGAGAAATTCGCTGACGAAGGCTTGTGCTGCTCGCTCGATGAGGTCAATTGCCTGAATAGGTTCGTTGGCAATTGTGTATTTGTCTATTTCTTTTAATTGTTCGTTAGTGAATATTTTTATCATGACTTTGTATTTGTGAAGTATGCTTTTGCTTTCGGGCTAGGGGATTATTTATAGGAAACTTCTAAAATGTGATTTTTTTTCAGGTTATGCTTTTCTGGCCAACTGCAGGTTTGTATGGGGAGATGTAGCCGATGGCTTCTTTTCTTTGTTTTGCTTTTGATGCAAGTTTTGAAAAAAACATTTTTAAGGGGATTTCTAAAAATTGTTTTTTTTAGCTATACTTCTTCGACGAAATGTTCATTTACTAAAGTAAATTCCGTTTTTGTCTCTGTTGTAAATCTGGGAAAATATAATTTTTAGAAGTCCCCTTTAGAAAGTTCTGATAATTAATAGTACATCTCTTCTTCTTCCGGTATTTGGATGGTGTACTTATTCCCGGCGACGATTAGTTTGCGCTCTTTAAGCCATGGGTTGAAGCGTTTGAGATCTGCATATGTTATGTTTTGGCTTTTGGCAAATTCGGCGAGGTCGGGGATGTCGGAGCTGACGCTTATTTCTTTTGTTCTGATTGGTTTGTAGAGGTTTTTGGGGGTAAGGATGAATCCGTATTTGACTGGGTCTTCAAATATTAGTTTGATGGCAAGTATGCGGTAAGGATAGCGAAGGGTTTCGTCAACAAGCCACATGTCAAGGGCGCTTTCGACGTTCTGGTGGTTTTGTTCTCCGCTGATGCGTCCCATTCCTGCATTGTAGGATGAGGCTACGGTCATCCAGTCTCCGTATTTGGAATATGCGGCTTTAAGATATTTGCAGGCGGCGAGGGTAGATTTTTCCACGTGGCTACGTTCGTCAACCGTGGCGTTGATGATTAGACCGTATTGTCTTGCTGTGCCTTCCATGAATTGCCACATTCCAGTGGCGCGGACGGGAGAGCTGGCTTTGGGGTCTAAATGGCTTTCGATGACGGCCAGGTATTTGAAGTCGTCGGGGATGCCGTTTTTTTTAAGTATGGGTTCGATGATGGGGAAGTATCTATTGGCACGCTTGAAAAGCAGTAAGGTGGTTGAATGGAGATAGGTGAAACTGCTGAGTTCGCGATCGAATCCTTCGTGACGGTCATATCGACTGAGGTCGATGGTTTGTCCGCAAAAGGATATTTGGGATGGTATATCAGGGGAGACTGTGAATGGATGAACAGATGAGCGTTTTTGCTCTGTTTCATGTTCATGCTCCAGCGCTGTTTTTGAATCGTTGGAACCGAGAGATACGAAGGCTATGGCTGTTACAAGTCCGAGGATAGCGACTAATATGAGATGCTTATTGTTCAGTGATTTGGGTGTGTACATTTTTTGATCTTATTATATTAATATGTCCTTTTTCGAGATAATTTTTACCGTCCGAGCCTTGGGCTTCAATTATGTAAAAGTAAACGCCGGGGGGGACGTATTTTCCGTTTTTCTTTCCATCCCAGCCTTGTGCGGGGTCTGTCCATTGAAACAGTTCGGTTCCCCAGCGGTTAAATATCCATCCTTTGAAGTGTATCAGGGATTTGTATGCGACTTTGAATATGTCGTTTACACCCGGAGATACGCCTGGTGTGAAGGCGTTGGGGACGCTTAGATAGGATTCGCTGATGGTGATTGAGATGGAGTCTGTACGGCTGCATCGGCGAGTGCGGTCGCTGACTTCGAGAATAATGGTATAATTGCCTGAATTGTTGAATGTATAATCCATTTCCCGGACGGTTGAGGCTCTTATTGTATCTTTTTTCTCGGCTTTTGCCGAATGGCAGATTGTCCATCTGTACCAATTGGCGGCTGGTTCATTGGCTAAGGGGCGGAATTGTATATATAAGGGGCCGGAATAGCCAGTGGATTTTCCGTCTATCATGTTGGGGCCGGCCATGTTGGTGACAATTGTGTCTATGTGCGCTTCGATGGCAATGGCCTGGAATGTTTCTGTGCGCATTGTATTTTCGATGTTGAAATGACGAGCGAACATGTCGCCGCTCAGGGTGATTTCCGTATCACAAAGTGGAGGGGTAAGGGATTGGCCGAGTGGATTTCCTTCTATTGTTTTTGTGATTGTTTTTTGTGTAAATAATTTATTTTCTGCTGACCATTCCATTGTGTTAAAGGTGATTTCAAACGAGCGTTTTAATTCTCTTTGCAGGCCGAGTGGAGTGTAATAAAACAGTGGTGGATTTGTAAGTTCTCCGTCTAGCAATAATTCATTGCATGGGTCGCCGTTGTTTAATATGCTAAGGCTTTGTATGGAGAAGGCATATCGGCTGTAATCTATTATCCATATATATCTTGGGAGAAGGCCTTCTTCTTCAACGAAATATCCGTATCCTTCTTCTATTCCGTGCAGTGTTGATGTTGTTCCTGCTTGTTCGGCTCCTGTTAGTGTTTCGGCTTCCAGCGCTTTTGTCCGGTAACGTTTCCATGTATGGGAAGAGGAATTGGAGGCGTATTCTAAGCTTGTATTCTCTGTTCCATAAACAAGCCATATCTGTAAGCGATTCGGCGTATCGTCCAATGCTAAAAGGGGACAGTTGGACCCTCCGCCGGTGATGGTATATTGTGCTATAATAATAAAAGAGTGGAAAAACATGGCCACTCCGAATGTGAATTTTCTATTAATTGTTATCGGCATATTATACTTTTAAATTCGCTTTCAAAATTAGTATTTAATACCAACAAACATTATCTTTGCGTAAATAAAATCTTCAATGTTACAATTTCAATGAATAAGACTATTGCATATTTATTGTTGGCCTTAACGAGCTTCCACGCTTCAATACTCCATGCGCAAGGAAACAATAGGCAACAAGCTGTGAGCAATAATGCTCAGGATAATTTTTTATTTTACCACACGGTCGAACGCGGAGAGACCGTTTATTCCATCACTAAAACATACGATGTCGATACTGCTACAATTTATCGCCTTAATCCGGGAAGCAATGAGGTAATAAAAGTTGGACAACAACTTAAAATACCACAGGGTAAACCAACGGATTTTGAAAGTAAAGAGGTCTATATCTATCACACGATACAAGGAAAGGAAACGCTTTTTTCTCTCTCTCAAAAATATCAGGTGAGAGCGGAAGATATTATGGAGGCGAATCCGGGTCTTAGTGTATCTACTTTTCAGATTGGAAAAAACATTCGTGTTCCAATTAACCTTGTAAAAAAAGAATCGACGACAGAAAGAACTGCCGAGATTAAATACATGGAGTATAAGGTAAAAAAACGCGAAACGTTATTTAATATCACTCGTAAATATGAAGTGACGGAATCAGTACTTCTGGATGTCAATCCGGAACTTAAAAAAGGGTTGAAAGAGGGCATGACTATTCGTATTCCCGTAAAGGAACTTTCGTCATCTGCCGTTTACTCACGGCAGAACGAAAACGACGCGAATGCTCTTCTTAATACTTTAGGAAAAATGAATAAAGTGGATACGATTAAATTGGCCTTGCTTCTGCCTTTCAATATTGACGAGCAGCCTGCATCGCCTAACGTCGCCCGCTTTGTCGAATACTACGAAGGTCTTCTGCTGGCTATTGACAGTTTGCAAAGGAACGGCCTCTCAGTAAAACTTACCGTCAGGGATGTAGGATATGGAGCAAAGAAGCTGAACGAAGTCCTGAAGGAAAAATTTATGGGAGAGGCCCACTTAATCATCGGAGGCGTAGATAATGAGCAAATAGACGCCATCGCTACTTTCTCACTCCGCAATCAAATTAAATACGTCATCCCGTTTACGTCCAAAAATGATGAAGTGCGTGCCAATGCTAATATTTTTCAAGTCAACACTCCGCATCACTACCTTCTCGCACAGGCTGCTTTCACCGTTTATACGCTTTTCAAGGACTATAACATCATTTTTGTGGATACAAGAGATCCTGATGACAAACTTGAATTTGTCGGCCTTGCCAAACAAGAGTTCTCCCAACACAATGTATTTTTCCGCGACGTTCCGTATAATGCGGAGAACTTTTACAGCGATATGGAAAGACTATTGCGCAAGGATAGACCCAATGTCGTTATCCCAATGTCGGCCAAAACAGCTTGTCTGAATAAAATTAAACCGGCTTTACGCACTCTCTCCGAAAAAATGCCGGACGCACAAATTACTCTTTTCGGCTATCCTGAATGGCTGGGCTATATACGTGATAATCTTAATGACCTTTTTGCTTTTAATACGTATATATATAGCAGCTTCTATGCTGACAATAATGCAAGTTCGGTAAACAGGCTCCAAACCAAGTTCAGAATTACATACGGAAAAACACTCAACGGCTATCCTAAATTCGGAATACTGGGCTTCGACACCGGCATTTTCTTCCTCGATGCCATCAGGCGCTACGGATTATCCTTTGAAAGCTATCTTGACAGACTGAATACTAAAGGACTGCAAATATCTTTCCGCTTCAAGCGTGTAAATAATTGGGGAGGGTTCATAAATACAGGCTTCTTTATTATTCATTTCAATAAGGAAAACTCAAAAATACAATGGCAGGAAATTCGATAATGAAAAAAATCGTCTTCATCAGCATTATCCTCTGCGCCGCCAATGTTTTCGGCAATGCACAGCAGAATCGCTTCAAGCAGGAACTCTCTTTCGGAGCCTCTTTTGGCATGGGAATATCGACTGTTTCCTTTGTACCCAAAGTGCAACAGAAGCAATTGACGGGATACCACTTTGGAGGAACACTGCGGTGGATTACGGAGAAAAACCTCGGCTTGCAGGCTGAAGTGAATTATTCGCAGCAGGGATGGAGCGAACTTTTTGACGATGCTAAATATTCATATATAAGGCGTCTTCATTTTCTTGACATCCCTGTTCTCACTCATATTTATTTCGGAAACAAGCAGGTCAGGTTCTTTGTGAATCTTGGACCAAAGATTGGATTCCTGCTGAATGAAAAGACGACTGAAAACGTTATCGCTTCGCCTCCGCCAGTTACGCAACCTGCATATACTTCTGAACAGTGGAACATGCCTGTGGAGAAATCCTTTGCATGGGGACTCTGCGGAGGTCCGGGAATCGAACTGCGTACTGCAATTGGCATACTGCAATTGGAAGGACGGTATTATTATGCTTTGGGAGACTTGTTCGGAAACAGAAAAGCCGACTATTTCCCGCAATCTTCCAGCCAGGTTATATATGGAAAGCTAACTTGGCTTATCCCTTTCTTATAATCTACTCCAGAAGTTGAAAAAATAAAAGAGGCGCTCACATCGAACGCCTCTTTTTTGTCTCTGCACTCTTGCCTGGCAGAGAACCTGACTGCATGAATATTATTATTTAATTACGTATAGCGAGCTTATTGATTCATTGTAATAAACGCGGCGTATAGCTTTGGCAAACATGTCGGCAATGGAGACGAACTTGACCTTCTTGCAGTCTTTCCTGTAAGGAATGGAATCGGTGAAGATAATTTCGCTTAGCGGAGATTTATCTATAAGGCTGGAGGCTGGATCGGACATGATGCAATGGCTGGCAATGGCGCGGACGGATTTCGCATTGTTGTTCATCATCAATTCCGCAGCTTTGGTGATTGTCCCAGCGGTGTCAACAATGTCATCGACAAGCAGAACGTCAAGGCCGGAGACGTTGCCTACTATCCGCATGTCGGAAATTTCGTTGGCAACCTCGCGCGACTTGTAACAGATAACCATCGGCAGGTTCAGATACTTGGCGTAACTGTTTGCTCGCTTTGTGCCGCCAGTGTCTGGAGTGGCAATTACCAAATTGTCGGTAGGAAAAGATGTCCGGATATGATCAACGAAGACTGACGAGGCGTACAAATGATCGACAGGAACGTTGAAGAATCCTTGTATCTGGTCGGCGTGGAGATCCATCGTTATCACACGGTTGACGCCTGCCTTGCTCAGCATGTCGGCAATCAGCTTTGCGCCGAGAGATATGCGAGGCTTGTCTTTTTTGTCCTGACGCGCCCAACCGAAGTAGGGAATGACGGCGATGATCGAATGCGCTGATGCTCGCTTGGCTGCATCAATCATCAAGAGCAGCTCCATGAGATTGTCGGAGGGGGGGGGAGTCGACTGAACGAGGAACACGTGACGCCCACGGATTGACTCTTCGTATGATACGGAAAACTCACCGTCTGAATAATGCTGTATGTTCATTTGTCCTAGGGGACAGTCTAAACATTCGCATATCTTTTCGGCCAGATAGCGGGAATGTGTGCCTGAAAAAACCAGGAAAGGGATTGTTTTATTCATTATTTAATGTGAATTTGGATGGCGCAAAATTAGGAAAAAGATTTCTCAACTTCAGAGGAGATGCTTTACATGAGTGCGATAAGTTTTGCCAAAGTAAAAAAATGAAATCGGGGGCGGAAATTTTTTCTTGACGCTCTTGCTACATGTTTAAAGACGTTCTCCACATGTCAAGAGACGTTCGTCACGTCTTTAAAGACGTTCTCCACATGTCTAGAGACGTTCGTCACATCTTTAAAGACGTAAGTCACATGTCAAGAGACGTTCGTTACGTCTTTAAAGACGTTCTCCACATGTCAAGAGACGTTCATTACGTCTTTAAAGACGTTCTCCACATGTCTAGAGATGTTCATTACGTCTTTAAAGACGTTCGTCACATGTCTAGAGACGTTCTTCACATCTTTAAAGACGTTCGCCACATGTCTAGAGATGTTCTTCACGTCTTTAAAGACGTAAGTCACATGTCTAGAGACGTTCGTTACATGTTTAAAGACGTAAGTCACATGTCTAGAGACGTTCATTACGTGTTTAAAGACGTTCGTCACATGTCTAGAGATGTTCGTTACGTGTCTGGACATGTGATGAAGGTGTTTGCATAAATTTTGTTGTGATCTTTTCTGTCATTCAGATTTCATAAATTTGCACCCGACTTAAATTATAGGTAATTAATATAATCCAGTATGAAGATCAAAAGCTACATTTTAACTGTCATCTTTCTCTCTGTCTGCATCCCGGCTCTCTCGCAAACTTCCGACTGGGGAATATGGACAAATATTGGCGCGGACATCAGCCTGACGAATAAATGGAGGCTGGGCGCGGAGGTCGAGTATCGCCGGAAAAATAATATGAGGCAAACCGACCAGCTCGTCGGAGGCGTTGATGCAAGTTACAGTCTCAACAGGTATATGAAAATAGGCGTCGGATACGAACGGATCGCTGAAAAGGATATTCCCGGAAATATTTTTAATCATTACAACCGTTATATGTTCAATCTTCCATTTTCGTATAAATACAGGCGGTTTTCCCTAGGCTGGCGTCCGCGCCTTCAAGTTGACGTGGAGGAAAATTATCCCGCCAACAGCGATTGGGTGATGCGAAACCGGTTCAGTGTTAAATACGAAATTCCCACTCTGCCGCTTAATCCTTATATGCGGATTGAACTGTTTAACAGGGTTTTTACCGAGCGGATTCCCAGTCATTACAAGGATCGCATCGCTGCTGGAATGGAATACAGGATAAGGCAACGTCATTCTGTTTATCTCGGCTATATGGTCGAGCCGAAGTACGCCATCTCCGGAACTCGCAAGGCGAACATCATTCAGACCTCCTGCCGGTTCTTATTTTGAAAGGCAATAGGTTCGGCGCCGATTTATTCAGTTTCAACACATTATTTTTCATTCCACGGAATATAATATCTTCGTGAGGGATTAAATTTAATACTCTTATAAACTCATTACCATGATACAAAAATCAATTTTTTATCTTTTTGTCCTCTCCCTTGCTGTTTCGAGCTGCGGGAACGAGGTGGTGAATAAGGGCGGCCTGAAGAAAATAGAGGCGGTTGATTTCTCGCACGTGAAGATTGTCGATAATTTCTGGGCGCCGCGTCTGAAAAGTCATGCGACAACGACTTTGTCTGTCTGCATCGACCAGATCGAAAACAAAACCGGGCGAATAAGGAACTTCGAGAACGCTGCCATCGGCACAGGAGAACATTCGGGAATATTTTTCGATGATTCGGACGTCTATAAAGCTCTTGAGGGCATAGCCTATACGCTTGCGAACAATCCTGACGGGACGCTGGAGAGGAAGGCCGACGAATGGATCGACAAATTTGCCGCAGCGCAACAGCCGGACGGGTATATTAATACTTATTATACGCTTACGGGACTGGAAAATCGCTGGCATAACATGGACATGCACGAGATGTACTGCGCCGGGCATTTGATCGAGGCTGCCGTTGCATATTTTCATGCGACGGGCAAGCGAAAGATTCTCGACGTTGCTGTTCGTATGGCTGATCATTTGATTAATACCTTCGGCGCCGGCAAAAAAGACTGGGTTCCCGGACACGAGGAAATCGAGCTTGCTCTTGTCAAGCTTTATCGTGAGACTGGCGACGTCCGCTATCTTGATTTTTCTCACTGGCTTCTCGAAGAGCGCGGGCACGGGCATGGAAGCAAGGGCGACGGCGATGCCAGGAACTGGAATCCGGAGTATTATCAGGACGACAGGCCTGTCCGTGACATGAGCGATATTGCCGGACATGCCGTTCGCGCCATGTATTTGTACTGCGGCATGGCTGACGTGGCCGCGCTACGGAATGATACCGGCTATGTCGAGGCTATGAACAGGCTTTGGGACGATGTTACACTGAGAAATATGTATATAACCGGCGGCATTGGTTCTTCCCGTCATAACGAGGGCTTTACGGAGGACTATGATTTGCCTAATTATGATGCTTATTGCGAAACCTGCGCTTCTGTCGGCATGGCTTACTGGAATTTGAGGATGAATCAGCTAACTGCCGATGCCAAATATGTTGACATTATCGAGCGATCTGTCTACAATGGCGCTTTGGCCGGCATTTCCCTTCCGGGCGACCGCTTTTTCTATGTTAATCCATTGGCTTCTCATGGAAATCACCACAGGCAGGAGTGGTACGGATGCGCCTGTTGTCCAAGTCAAATTTCTCGCTTCCTTCCGTCCATCGGGAATTATGTTTACGGCGTCTCTGCTGATGCGATATATGTAAATCTTTATATCGGAAGCTCCGCCGATGTTGAAATAAACGGGAAGAAAGTCAATCTGAAGATGGAAACCCGGTATCCGTGGGATGGCGATGTCCAAATTTCCTTCGCGAGCGTATCTTCCGGCAGGATGAAAGGGGCTGTCAACCTCCGTATTCCGTCATGGAACAAATCATGGAAGATAAATATCAACAACGAGGAAGTTCATCCGCTCATTGATCATGGATATGCCGTCATCAACCGTGAATGGAAGGCCGGCGACAGGATAAATCTTTCCCTTGACATGCCTGTCGAGGTCGTCGCTGCCGATCCGAGAGTGAAGGAAGACATCGGCAAGCGTGCCGTTCAGAGAGGTCCCCTCGTCTATTGCATGGAGGAAGTCGATAACAGGATTGATTTTGACAGCATCAAGCTTCGTTCTTCCGCTGCCTTCTTTGCAGAATTTACCGAAAAGCTCAACGGCATCGTAGAGATAAAGGCAAAAACGGGCGAGCGGGAAATAAGCTTCATCCCCTATTATTCATGGGACAATCGTGAAGCCGGGCAAATGAAAGTCTGGATAGATTACGAGGAATGAGTATAAAATACTCCTGCCCGACGGTCATTAAGTTTCAGGAATAATTAGGGTTTATTCCTCGTCGAATGGATCGGGCAAGTCGGCAATGTTAAGAAGGCCGTCGGGGAGAGAGAAAGTCAGTTGCTTATTGTTCCGGTCTATTTTGACGAGCCATTCTTCCACGGCGGGGATAAGTATTTCCTCGCCGTTATTGTTCACAGACAATAGAATATTTATCGTTGAAGAGTCTATTGCGGTTAACGTTCCGACATTGTTTCCTTCTTTGTCAATAATGAAGTATCCGATGAAGGCGTTCCACTTGCCGGCATCTGGCAGGATGTCCGCGATTCCTTCTGCCGGCAGGTAAGCTTCTTTGCCGGATAATTTGCGTGCAGCCGCTTCGCTGTCGATGCCGGCGAACTTGAACAGATGGACATTGGAGGATTTATGCCGATGACTTTCTATGAAAAAAGGCACGCATATACCGTTGATTTCACATATAATATAAGGATCATCACCAGGAATATCTTCTATTTCACAGGAGGCGAGGAGCGAGATTTCTCCCTTTATGCCGTGCGGCTTGACGAAGACGCCGACATTCTGAATATCATCTTTGCTTATCATGAAATTATAATCTGGTTATACGTGCGCCGATATGATTTAACCGCTTGTCAATATCTTGATACCCGCGGTCGATTTGCTCAATATTATGGATACGGCTTGTACCGTCGGCGCTCATGGCTGCGATGAGGAGAGCAATTCCGGCGCGTATGTCCGGCGATGTCATTGTTGCCCCACGAAGCGGGAAGCGTTTGCCAAGACCAATAACTGTTGCCCGGTGAGGGTCGCATAAGATGATTTGCGCTCCCATGTCAATTAATTTATCTACAAAGAAGAGGCGGCTTTCAAACATCTTCTGGTGAATGAGGACACTGCCTGCTGCCTGAGTGGCAACGACAAGTAAGACGCTTAGCAAGTCAGGGGTCAATCCAGGCCATGGAGCGTCAGCGATAGTCATGATCGAACCGTCAAAGAATGTTTCAATTTCATAATGGTCGTGAGGAGGGATATGAATGTCATCCCCATGCTTTTCGACCGTTATGCCCAATCGCCTGAAGGCTTCCGGGATGATGCCGAGCCTGTCGTAAGCCGTATTCTTTATTGTTATATCGGATTCGGTCATTGCTGCCATGCCTATGAAGCTGCCCACTTCTACCATATCGGGAAGGATGGAGTGCTCGGTGCCACGGAGAGATTCGACACCCTCGATGTTTAACAGATTAGAGCCAATTCCGGTTATGCGTGCCCCCATTTTGTTTAGCATGGAGCACAGCTGCTGAATGTATGGCTCGCAGGCGGCGTTATAGATAGTCGTTGTTCCGTCGGCGAGCGAGGAGGCCATGAGAATATTTGCCGTCCCGGTGACGGAGGCTTCGTCGAGAAGCATATAAGAGCCTTTCAGCCGGCGGCTTTCAAGTGTGTAAATACCACGTTGTCCACAGTAATTGACGGAAGCGCCGAGTTTTTGGATTCCGGCAAAATGAGTATCAAGGCGTCTTCGACCTATCTTGTCGCCGCCAGGCCTGGGGATGACGGCTTTGCCAAAGCGGGCGGCAAGAGGCCCGGCTATCATGACGGCACCACGAAGCGCGGCGCATTTGCGTATAAATTGATCTGTCTGGAGATAGTTCAGGTCAACATCATCGGCCTGAAAAGAATAGGAATTATCATGCAGGCGCTCAACTTTAACGTTCATTTCGCGGAGAAGCTCAATGAGCGTGTTTACGTCTAAAATGTCAGGGACGTTATGTACAAGTACTTTATCAGCAGTAAGTAGCGTGGCGCAGATAACTTCGAGCGCTTCGTTCTTTGCGCCTTGCGGAGTGATTTCTCCTTTAAGCCGGCAGTTGCCCTCTATGACAAAAGAACTCATTTATTCTTGTTCTTCTTCTTTTTCTTCTTTACGGGCTGAGGGGAGGATATGGCGCCCTCGCTGGCCTGCGTTATGACTTCCTGGCTATCAATGAGAGAGATCTCGTTCTCCGTCAGGCGGATTTTACCGTGCGAGAGGTCGTACAAGTCGTTCAATATTTTTGTGTTCTCAACCGTGTCCTTGTTCCAGGTTACAAATGAGCGTTTCATGAAGTTGGCGAGCATGAATATCAGTCTGTTTCGCTCCTCGCCTTCGGGCATTCCTATTGCCACTTCTATCATTTTCTCGGTGAGCTTGCCGTAGTGCCTGTACGTGAAGCCCAAATCGCCGTAGGGGATAGTCGGCGGCTTGCTATACAAGTCCTCCTTGCGGATAACTTCACAGGGATAGTCTATATCAAGCTTAAAATCGGCCATGATGGCCAGATGATCCCACAAAACATTTTTATAATCGCTCCTGTCTCTTAAGTGAGGGAAAAGATTTCCCATTGTGCTGATTATGGATAGGGCGCAACGCTGACGAGCTGCCTTATTCGGCAACGACAGGCAAAAATCAACCATATTATGAATGTTTCTCCCATATTCCGGTAATATCAAACGCTTTAATTCACTATTATACTTCATATTTACATTATTATTTGTTACAAAGATAGGAATTTCTGCCGGTTGGCGGCTTCCGCAGGCTGAGTAGCGCCGTCTACTGCAAATTATGGCGCATATTCCGGTTCTCGACTTTGTATTTAAGTATTTCACGGGAGACCACTGTGTTGCCAAACATCATTCAAAATTTCCGGAAGACGAACTCCTTGATCGAAAGATTAACTGTCGTTTGACTTTTCCGAAGCTTCCCTTTCCAGGGAAAGATATTCCGCCTGGCCGGACAGGGGGCAAAGGCTTGCAGCATGGATTTGAATCCGTTATTTCCAATGTCGGTGATGTTCAACATCTGCTTCTTTTTCCACTCATTATTTTCCATGTTTTATGACAAAACTATGTTTTGAGTTCGTCAAATGGTCTTGATCGATGACAAAACCATTTTCCGACTTTCGGGGAAGGTTTTGATCGACGACAAAACCATTTTCCGACTTCCGGTGGAGGTTTTGTCATAAAATATGGGTCTTGGCGAAAGGAAAATGAACAGGACGTTGAAGGCCTTAGCTCTTCCCGGATGGCGGGGGAGTGTCGCGTTCCATGTACTGCACTTGCCGGATTGTCCGGGATTATGAATGTTGAACGCCTTCGACGCTGGTGAAGTTTGGGGCTAGTTTATGTTTTGCGACTTCGCCTTTTTACGAATGGATTTCAAATTCCTGCTTCTCAACTTTCCGATCTTTATTCATTCGGCGAAGAGGGTTTGGAGGATCGGGAGGGATTTTAGTTCGGGGATGTGGGGGAGGTGAAGGCGATAGTAGTTGATGATTTTGCTGAGGATAAGCGTGCGCTCGTTACGGGAGAAGGCGTAGAGCGACATGTTGTTGTAGTTGATGCGCAGGAGGCTGACGAGGGCATGGCTTTCGCGAATGTCGAGCCAGTCGCTGTGCGGCGGGGGCTGGGGGACGAATATGCCGTTGCGCATGTCGAAGCGGCTGCCGGCGCGGTAGGTGGAGGCCTGGGGCTGGAGGCCTGCGTAGGGCAGCAGATTGATCAGGCAGGCGATATGGAAGTTGGCTGTGCCGCGGTCGGCGCTTTCGAGGAGGGATATGGAGTTGAACAGCCAGCTGAAGAGGGGGCGGTCGGGGGCGCTTTCTTTGATTAGTCGCCAGATGAACTCGGCGAGGAAGAGGGTGATGGCGTTTTTGACGGGATTGGAGTATATGTTGTGAAGCGGTGGACTGAGACGGGTTTCGCGGATGCGATGGATGTCGCGGTTGTCCGTCCATTCGATCTCCATGTCGTGAAGGCTGAGGGGAAGGAAGAGCTTGCGGTTTGTTTTCTGTTTGCCGCCTTTGCCCGCGGGGTTCATGAAGGCGGCTTTACCCAGCTCTTCAGCGTATATGTGGATAATATTGTATGCGTCGTTATACGCTTGAGTGTGCAGGACGATGCCTCGCGTTTTGCAGAGCATGTTGCAGCTGGATTATTTGCGTCCGAAGTCGGCGGGGATTTCCCCCCATGAGGCGGTCTCCCATTTGAGGATTGGGGTGGTATAGGTGTTGGAGTGCAACCATTTCTCGGCTCTTTCGATGAGGTCGAAGACGGGGGCGTTGATGGTGTTTTGTTTCAGCTGGGTCTTGCATTTCTTGTTCGTCACCCATTTGATGGCGTTGACACTGTCGGAGTATATCGGCATTGGGCTGTTTTGCTGCTTGAGTATGGCGAGGCCGTGCACCAGGGCGAGAAATTCGCCTATGTTATTGGTGCCTTGGGGGAACGGCCCCATGCGGAAGATTTCCTTGCCGTTTGTGGTGAGGACACCGCGGTATTCCATTACGCCGGGGTTGCCGCTGCAGGCTGCATCGACGGCCAGGCTGACGGGTTCGGGCCGGGCGGCGACGGGCTGTTTCTTCGCCGGGGATGCGTGGAAGTTGTGGTTGCGGAGATGCTTGTTGTGGCCGTCTTCAAAGGCTTTGACGGCTTCGGCTCTTGTGGGGAATGACTTGTATTTGGCGTTGTCGTAACCGTCAATTTGTGTCTTGCAGTCGTTCCAGTTATCGAAGACGCCTGCATTGCGGCCTTGCCATACGACGTAGTATTTCCTGTTCGCGCCTTGTTTCATGGTTTATTTTTTTGAGGATGCAGCGTTGAGGACGCGGAGGAAGTTGCCGCCCCAGATTTTGGCAATGTTTTCTTCGGCGTATCCCCGCTCAAGCAGTTTGACGGTTATTTGGAGCATGTCGTTATGGGCTTCAAGTCCGGCAAAGCCGCCGCCGCCGTCAAAGTCGCTGCCGATGCCGACATGGTCAATACCGGCGACGCCGGCGATATGTTCTATATGGTCGATGGCATCAAGCAGGGCAGCGGCCTTATAATCGGGATTGATATATTCGTCGAGCAGGCAAACTTGGACTACGCCGCCATTGGCTGCAACTGCGCGTAACTGATCGTCGGTAAGGTTGCGGTCGTTGTTGCACAGGGCGCGGGCGGAGGAGTGGGAGCAGATAACTGGCGCAGTGGTGAGTTTCATCACATCCCAAAAGGTGCTTTCCGCTGCATGTGAAAGATCGACGAGGATGCCTTGGCGGTTCATCTCGCGGACTGCTTCTTCGCCGAATGGGCTTAGTCCGCCCCATTCTTTTTTGCTGTGTGTGGAGGTGTCGCAGATGTCGTTGTCGTAAGAATGGCAAAGTGTGATGTATGTGACGCCTCTGGCTTTGAAGCGGGCGATGTTGCCGAGGTCTTTGCCTATGCCGTAGCCGTTTTCGATGCCGATGAAGATGGCTTTCTTGCCTTCTTGCTTAATTCGGGACAGATCGGCGGCGGTTGTGGCTATGGCGCAGAGGTCGGCGTTCTTCTCGACTTGGGCGTAGATGCCGTCAATGAGTGAATCTATCCGGCTGACAGCCCGCAGGAGTGAAGCGTCGTCGCGTGGGCCTTGGCTGATGAAGGCTGCAAGATATACGGCGTCGAGTTTGCCTTCGTACATCTTGGGGAGGTTTACGCGGTTGTTCTTCCTGGCGCTGAGGTCGAAGCCTTGGCGGCGGAACTGGTGCGGAGTGTCGGTATGTGTGTCGATGGAGAGGATGCGCCGGTGTATTTCTTTTGCCATGCGGAATGTATCGGCTTTGCCGACGAGGAAGGAGAATAGCTTGAGCATGGTTGTGTCGCCCCCGCCAGCCTGTCCTTCCGGATGCCATTGAACGGCGAGGATGGGGTGGTTTGGCCAGGCTTCGATTGCTTCGATGATGCTGTCGGAGGAAATGGCGGATGGACGGAATCCGGGAGCGAGGGTCTTTACGGCCTGATGGTGGAATGAGTTTACTCCGCTTGCGCCTTCGCCGATGATGGAGGATAATTGTGTGCCGCCGATGGGGGTTATGGTGTGAGATGGATATTCCTTAGGCATTTGCTGTACGTGCTTAATGGTTTTCTGTTCGCGTTGCGATGCAATGTCCTGGTATAGAGAGCCGCCGAAGGCAACGTTTATCATTTGCATGCCGCGGCAGATGCCGAGAGTGGGAATATTACGGTCGCCGGCTAATTTCAGGAGTTTAATGTCGTAGATGTCGCGGAGTGGATCGACGGTTCCAAGCTGTGGGATGGGGGTTTCGTTGTACCATAACGGATTGATGTCTTCTCCTCCGGTCATGAGAATGCCGTCGAGCTGTTCTATAATTTGTTGCAGGACGATGCCGTCGGTGGTGGCTGGAATGAGTACGGGTGCGCCGCCGGCCTTGAGAATAGCGTTGGTGTAGCTGGCTCCCAGACTGGAGTTACCCTCGGCTGTGCGCGTGACGGAGATCCCGATGAGGGGAGGGCGCTTGGCACGTAGATTTGTCTCGGCGGAGTCAATGCTGGCTTTGAGTTTATTTAGATTGGGGATGGTTGTTGAGGGGGATTGCGTATTGCCTGCGATAATGGAAAAGAGGGAGAGAGTAATGATGATGAATGTTCGCATATAATATTAATAGGTGGATTTATTATTTCTTGTGTTTGATAAGCATGATTATAGGGTTGTCTTCCTCATTGAGAGTGTAGGCGATTTCTTGTAATTTGCCTTTGAGTTGCCCATTTGCACAGGCCTCAACAAGCTTGTGCGCTTCATATACATGATATGTTGCTATTTCTTCATTTACAGGCTGGGTGGCCATAGATATTTTGCTATTATCATAATCGTCATTGTATATCTCATATTCGTATATGCCATTCTCTTTGCGGTCATATGCCAATGCGGTTGTAGGGAAGCCGCTCATCTTGCTTATATTCCATTCTTTCTTTATTGTCTCAATGAAGATATACCGGTCGGTGATATTGCGAGGGAAGAGGAATACCTCTGGCTGCATGTCATGTATTGATGGAGTTCTGGTCAGTATGGGGACGAGGGTTTTCTCCGGCGAGTATCTGAATATTGTATCGGACGACATGTTCTGAAGTATCCAGCCGGCATGGTCGGGAACAATCGTGCGGACGTTGGGGACTACGGTTACTGGTTCTGATATCTGCGTATCGGATATATTTACGTAATTGATTGACATTACTGGCGTCCTGATGCTTTTTGTCCAGATCGGAATTTCCCTGTTGATGCTTCCGTCATGCTTGGATATTATGCTGAACGCATGGTGTTCTTCAGTTATGTTATCATCTAAATGGTAGGTAATGTAGCATATCCAGTTGTCCCGGTCGTAATTGTACATATCGTAGTAATAGGCATTGTCCATGTATTTGAGGCTGCGCTTGAATATTCCATTCATGTCATATACAAGGAAGCGTTTGTGCATGACGACGAGTAATTCATCGTGTTCCTTATCCAGCAGAATATTCAAAATTTGTGTGTATTCTCCTGTTCCTTGTCCCTTTCGGTTTATTTTCTTTATGCCTTTGCCTGTGTGGTCGAATATGAATATGTCGCCGTCGTCATTCCGGTTTGTTACAACAATGATGTTATTGTCGATGGCGCGTACCTTGCCCTGGCAAAGGAATTCGTCGCTATTGTCCAGCGGGATGTACTCTATATCCATGAAGTCTTGAAGGTGGATGTCCAATTTGGGATATGTTGTGCCAAGGTCGATGGTTACTAAATCATCAATGTGGCGCTTTTTCTCGCCGCATCCGGTCAGTATTAAGGTATTTGCGTATAAGCAATAGTAGAGTGTGAGCTGGCGGAACAGATATGTTTGATATAGAATGGTTGATTTGTGTGGGTGTTCCTTTTTCATTGCATTATTAGTTTAGGGATCTGAAATAATAGCTATTATCTGGCCAGGGCCTGGACGGTTTGCATTACGCGGAGGAGATTTCCTCCCCATAGTTTGCGCAGAGCATCTTGAGAGTAGCTTTCTTTTAGTAGGCGAACGGTTATGTTTATTAATTCGTTTGATGACTTGCAGCCAATTAATTCGCCGCCGCCGTCGAAGTCGGAGCCAATCCCGACGTGGTCTATTCCGACCAGGTTAACAATATGGTTAATGTGGCGGATGGCTTCGCTCAGGGTGGCTTCGGGGGATCCTGTTCCGCCGCTGTTTTCTTTGATGAATGAGGTGTAGAGGCATACGCATATAAGGCCGCCTTTTTCGGCGATGGCTTTTATCTGTTCGTCATTTAGGTTGCGGCGGTGATTGCAGAGGGTGCGTGCGGAGGAATGGGATGCGATGATGGGGGCGCAACTTTCTTTGAGAACGGCTGAAACAGTTGCTTCGGAGGCGTGAGATACGTCAATAATTATTCCCTGACGATTCATTTCGTGTACGACTTCACTTCCAAAGGGGCTTAGACCGTTCCATTCCTGATTGCCGGCGGAGGAGTCGCAGATGTCATTGTCGCCGTTGTGGCAGAGAGTGATGTATGAAACGCCGGCTTGCTTTAAGATTGCTATGCGTTCAATGTCTTTACCTATTGCATAGCCGTTTTCTACGCAGAGAAAGATGGATTTACGTCCTTCTTTTTTAAGGCGTAACAGATCTTCTGCCGTTTTGGCGATTCCTACTTGGGCGGGATTGATTTGTTCTTGACGGGCAAGCTGAGTAAGTTTTTTGAGAGTTCGTTTCCATGAGGCGGCGTATCCGTCTTCGGTACGTTCTTTTTGGGGAATATAAGCGGCCATGAATGTAGCGTCCAACATTCCTGCCTCCATTAGGGGGAGGTTGACTTTGCTTTCGGTGAAGGGAGGATTGAATGTTCCGCCGATTCGTTTCGATATGTCGAAGTCGCCTGAATATATCATAGGGACGTCAGTGTGCATGTCGATGGTTACTATTTCGCGGTGGATTCTCTTTGCTTCGGCAAATAGTGTTGCTTCCTGTACGAGGTGGCGGAAAATTGAGAGCATTTGAGGGTTCCCTTTTGGCGCCATTCCTTCGGGATGCCACTGGACGCTGAGAATAGAATATTCGGGATGCTCCAGCGCTTCGTTTATACCGTCGGGGGATATGGCTGTTGCAATGAATCCGGGGGCGAGGTCTTTAACGGCCTGGTGGTGGATGGAGTTTACGCATAGCTTGTCGCCTTGAATAATGGAGCGAAGGCGAGATTCGACGGGGAGCGTCACTGTATGTGAGGGAAATTCCCGTGCCATATTCTGGCTATGCTTTAATGACGGTTGATTGTGCTGAGAATGTATGTCTTGGTAAAGCGTGCCGCCGAAAGCTGCATTGATTAACTGGTGGCCGCGGCATATACCCAGGATAGGGATTTGCCGCTCAAAGGCGAGGTGCAGGAGCTTCAGGTCGTATTCGTCGCGGAATGGGTCAACATCCTGAAGCTCTGGGACAGGCTCTTCGCCAAAAATTAAGGGATTGAGGTCGCCGCCGCCGCTAAACAGTATTCCGTCCAGACGGGCAACAATTGCATTGAGGGCTTGAATGTCGGTTATGACGGGGATGAGCACTGGCGCACCGCCGGCAATGAGCACAGATTGGACGTATATGTCTTTTATGCAGGATTGTCCGTCGCTGTGATTGGCGGATATGCCGATGAGGGGGGGAGCGTCGTTTGTTGAGTGGTGGTCTGCTGTTTTCAGTAAATTGGCTTTACTGAATTGCTGTGTATAAGGATTCATAATTGCTCCGGATTGTCCAGTTGCTCATGAGGGTGTTTTTTGATTAACGTTGCAGGGGACAGTAAATGTGCGCTATTGATTTTAACAAGAGCTTTCTGTGGATTTCAGCAAGCTCATCGTCTTGTCGCGGCTTCGCTTTTTTCTTTTTCTCTTTTATCACGCATCTATATTGGCGTATGTGGCATTTTCCTCAATAAATTCACGGCGAGGCGCTACTTCTTCGCCCATAAGCATGGAGAAGACCTGGTCGGCTTCGACGGCGCTTTCGATTGTTATTTGTTTGAGAGTGCGGTTTTCGGGGTTCATGGTGGTATCCCATAATTGGTGGTCGTTCATTTCGCCGAGACCTTTGTAGCGCTGGGTGTGGACGGAATTTTCGTTACCGCCGCCATAGCGGTCGATGAATACCTGGCGTTGCTGATCCGTCCAGCAATATTCTTCTGTCTTGCCTTTCTTGCAGAGATAGAGGGGGGGGGTGGCAAGATATACGTAGCCGTTGTCTATTAATGCTCTCATGCGGCGAAAAAAGAAGGTGAGGATGAGCGTGGCAATGTGGCTGCCGTCAACGTCGGCATCGGTCATGATAATTATCTTGTGGTAGCGAAGTTTGCTAAGGTTTAGTTCTTTGGGATCTTCTTCGGTGCCGATTGTTACGCCCATGGCGCGGAAAATATTCTGAATCTCTTCGCTGTCGAATATTTTGTGCTCCATCGCTTTCTCGACGTTAAGGATTTTTCCGCGGAGGGGGAGGATGGCTTGGAACATGCGGTCGCGTCCTTGCTTGGCTGTGCCGCCGGCGGAATCTCCCTCGACGAGGAACAGCTCGCAGTCTTCGGCTACGCGGGAGGAGCAGTCGGCTAGTTTGCCGGGGAGGCCGCCACCGCTCATGGCTGTCTTGCGCTGAACTAATTCGCGGGCTTTGCGAGCTGCTTGGCGTGCCTGGGCGGCAAGGATGACTTTATCGACTATTATTTTGGCTTCTTTGGGATGTTCTTCGAGATAGTTGCCCAGGGCTTCGCCTATGGCTATATCCACGGAACCGGTTACTTCGTTGTTGCCGAGCTTGGTTTTTGTCTGCCCCTCGAATTGAGGTTCGGCGACTTTGATGGAAATTACGGCGGTAAGGCCTTCGCGAAAGTCGTCGCCTTGAATTTCAACCTTGGCTTTTTCGAGGAGCTTGGCGTCTTCGGCGTATTTTTTAAGGGTGCGGGTGAGGCCGCGGCGGAATCCTGTAAGGTGTGTGCCGCCTTCGATGGTATTAATGTCGTTGACGTAGGAATATACGCTTTCGTTGTAGGATGTATTGTAGGTCATGGCGACTTCGACGGGGATGCCTTGCTTCTCGGTCGTTATGTGGATGACGTCCTGGATGAGCTTTTCCTTGGAACGGTCAATATAGCGGACAAATTCCTTGAGGCCTTCATGCGAGAGGAAGGTCTCGCTTTTATATGTGCCGTCTTCTTTTTGCACGCGCCTGTCGGTCAGCGTAAGCGTGACGCCGGCGTTGAGGAAGGCAAGCTCGCGAAGGCGGGCGGCGAGGATGTCGTAACGGTATTCGGTGACGACGAAGATGCTTTCGTCGGGCTTGAACGTAATTGTTGTGCCGGTGGATTGGGAGGTGCCGGTTTCCTGTATTTCGTGGAGGGGGTGCCCTTTGGAAAATTCCATCATGTAAACTTTTTCATTGCGGCTGACTTCGGCGCGGAGGTAGGTCGAGAGGGCGTTTACGCAGGAGACGCCTACGCCGTGGAGACCGCCGGATACTTTGTAGCTGCCTTTGTCAAATTTCCCGCCGGCGTGGAGAACGGTCAGGACGACTTCGAGGGCTGACTTGCCTTCTTTCTCATGATAATCGACGGGGATGCCGCGACCGTTGTCGATGACTGTAACGGAGTTGTCTTCATTTATAATTACATCTACGTTGGTGCAATAGCCGGCGAGGGCTTCATCTATCGAATTGTCAACTACTTCATAAACGAGGTGGTGGAGGCCTTTTTCGCTTATGTCGCCGATATACATAGCCGGACGTTTTCTTACTGCTTCGAGGCCTTCAAGTACTTGGATATTCTCTGCAGAGTATGTCCCGTTTGGGTTCTTATTTTCTTCAGTCATATTATAATGATTTGTCTTTTTGAGTGAGCAAAGGTAGTAATTTAAATCGAATATTTGCCTCTGTTTTAGGGCGTAGCGAGGGGGAAGGCCTGTTTTTACTTTTCTGTTTTTGCCCTTTGGAGTTTGGATGGTAGAGCTGGTGCCGGCGTCGTCCGCTCTGGTTCCGGCGCTGTCCGCTCTGGTTCCGGCGCTGTCCGCTCTGGTTCCGGCGCTGTCCGCTCTGGTTCCGGCGCTGTCCGCTCTGGTTCCGACGTTGTCCGCTCTGGTGCCGGCGTCGTCCGCTCTGGTGCCGGAGGTTCCGGAAATGGTGCGCTGAGTTTCGGAAATGGCGCGTCGGGTTTCGGAAATGGTGCGCTGGGTTTTGTTGCTGGTTTTGATATGTTGGGGGATGGGGCGGGGGGAACTGGCGTAAGGGGTTGACTGTCTGGTGGAGGGGGGCGGGGAATGGGCGTTGGTGGATGGCTTTGGGGATGGTTGGATTGGGGGAGCGCCTGCCTAGGCTTTTTTGTCTGATTTACTACTTTTGCGGCTATAAAATTTTATTTTCCAAATAACATAAAACGACATGAATAGATTTTTACTTACGGTTGCGGCAACTTTGTTTGTTTCGGTCTCTTTTGCACAGAAGGACGGGGCGGCCGGCAATGCTCTTACTGATACTGTGGGGCGGGTTGATTCTTTTATTTATCAGCATGGGGTCATTACTCTTAAAGATGGAATGGCGAGGATCGTCCTGCCGAAGGGGTTTAAGTATCTGGATGCCGTGCAGGCGGAGATGGTGCTGACGGAGTACTGGGGAAATCCGGCTTATGAGGGCATGACGCTGGGCTTCATTCTGCCGGAGGGGCAGGAGGCGACGGATTTCGACGGTTATGTTTTTAACATAGAGTTTGAGGATATTGGCTATGTTAAGGACGGGGATGCGGACAGGATTGACTATGATGTGCTGCTGGAGGATATGAAGGCGGATATTGCAGGGGGGAATGAGGAGCGAAAAAAACGGGGGTATTCGTCGATGGAGCTGCTGGGATGGGCTGTAAAGCCGTATTATGATTCGGACAGGAAGACGTTGCACTGGGCTAAGGAACTGAAGTTCGACGATGAGGATGAGAAGATTCTTAATTATAATATAAGGCTGCTGGGGAGAAAGGGGGTGCTGATGCTTAATGCGATTGCTCCGATTTCCGAACTGGGGGGCGTGAGGCGCGATTTGCCGGCGGTGCTAAATATGGTGGAGTTTACGGAGGGTAACAGGTATGCGGATTTTAATCCGGAGAGAGACCAGGTTGCTTTGTGGACTATCGCCGGGCTTGTCGCGGGGAAGGTTTTGCATGTGTGGAGCTTTGAGAATTTTATTCGTGAATCGTGGAAAGTTATTGCGATTGTCGTCCTGCTTGTTATTGGTTTTTTTGCGGCCAGGAATTTGAAGAAAAAGAATGTTGAACAGCCTTATGAGGAGGGCGAGGAACTTGTTGCAGAGGATGCGGAGGTGGACTCGGATTTTGAGGAGGTTGAGGTGGAAGAGGACAAGTCTTCGGATGATTCGGAGAAGAAACAGTGATTAGTTTAAGTGAACTTCCAGTAATTGCTGAATTATTGGAAGTTCGTAAATGCAGAATGGCTATCAGCGAATTTCACGGATTGATACGAATGGGAATTAAAAAAAGGAGGAGCGATGTAACGCTCCTCTTTTTATTTATACCAGGAGGAGTAGAGGCGATAGTTACGTGCTATCTTTTCGTTTATCTCTATGGCCTGGGTGGGGTCGACGGTCTTGACGAACTTGGCGGGGACGCCGGCGTAGATGCTGCCGGGTTCGATGATGGTGTTGCCGAGCACGACGGAACCGGCGGCTACTATGGCGCCTTCGCCGACAACGGCATTGTCGAGGACAACGGCGCCCATGCCGACCAGGGCGCCGTCGCAGACTTTTGCGCCGTGGAGGACGACATTATGCCCGATGGATACGTTGTCGCCGATTTCGACTACGGATTTTTCGTACAGGGTGTGGAGGACGGAGCCGTCCTGGATGTTGACGCCGTTGCCGATGCGGATGGAATTGACGTCGCCGCGGAGTATGGCTCCGAACCAGATGCTGCAGCCTTCGCCGATGATGACGTCGCCGATGATGACGGCGGTTTCGGCAAGGTAGGTGTCTTGCCCGATGATGGGGGTAAAGCCTCTTACTGTTTTTATTAGTGCCATTTGTATATATTATTATATAATGTATGGGGGGTTATGTGATTTGCTTTTTTTTCGTTGTGTTCTGTTGCTAAAATGTTTATTAAATAGGGGGAACTATGATTTTGTCTTTGTTGCAAGTCCGGAAAAGTCTGGCTTTTACAGGCTTGAAGATGTTTTTTTCTTTAGCCATTCCTGCTCTGTTGTGTCGAGATGGGGGGCGAGAGCGCTGTAAACCTTGCGATGGTAGTCGTTTAGCCATGACAGTTCGTCGGCGGAGAGCATTGAGGCGTCGATGAGGGTGGTGTCGATGGGGCAGAGGGTTAATGTCTCGAAGGTGAGGAATTTTCCAAATTCGGTTTCGACGTCTGCCTTGGCGAGTATCATGTTTTCCGTTCTGATGCCGTATTCGCCGGTGCGGTAGAGGCCGGGTTCGTTGCTCATGACCATGCCTGCCTGGATGGGGAAGGGGTTTTCCTCCATGCGGATGCTTTGAGGGCCTTCGTGGACGTTGAGGCAATGGCCGATGCCGTGACCGGTGCCGTGGAGGTAGTTGATGCCGGCGTCCCAGAGGGCTTTTCGGGCGAGGATGTCGAGCTGCGAGCCTCGCGTGCCTTCGGGGAATCTGGCGAGAGCCAGGCGTATATGGCCTTGAAGAACTCTTGTGAAGTCGGACTTCATCTTTTCGGTGGGCGTGCCGAGGGCGATGGTGCGGGTTATGTCGGTTGTGCCGTCCAGGTATTGTGCGCCGGAATCCATCAGGAGGATGCCTTCGGGTTTTATCTCGGCGTCGGTTTCCGGTGTTGCGCTGTAATGGACGATGGCTCCGTGCGCCCCGTAGCCGCATATTGTTGCGAAACTGTCGGAGATGTAAAGCGGTTGTTCGGAGCGGAAGGCGGAGAGTTTTCGGGCGATGCTGATTTCCGTTAGCCGCTCTCCGGCGGACAGTTGTTTTTCCAGCCAGATGTAGAAGCGCACGAGGGCGATGCCGTCTTTAAGCAGGGCGTTCCGGAAGCCTTCTATTTCGACTGTGTTTTTTCTGCATTTGAGGCGATTGGCGGGCGTATGGCCTTCAACGATTTTGCATGTTGCGGGAATGGCGTTGAAGAGGCCGACGTTGGTTTTCTGCCTGTCGATGAAGAGGGTCGAGTTGCTTGGCAGGGCGGAGAGCCAGGCGGCTGTCCGGTCGTATACGGCGGTGATTACGCCTTCGCGGTCGAGGTGGGCGGCGGTTTCGGCTGTTAGCTTTTCGGGGTTGATGAAGAGGATGCTTTCCTTTTCGGATATGTAGGCGTAGGCGATTGCAACGGGGTTATAATCGACGTCGTTCCCGCGTATGTTGAACGTCCAGGCGATTTCATCGAGGGCGCAGAGCAGCAGGCCGTCGGCTCCGGCGTTACGCAGCAGGCTGTTGATGGCGGACAATTTCTCGCGGACGGTGAAGCCGCAGAGTTTGACGGGCAGTTCGAATATGGCGTTGGAGGGTATGGGGGGTCTGTCGTTCCATATAATGCCGGGGAGGTCAATGGCGGTGTTTAGTTTTATTCCTTTTCCGGCTAGCTTTTCTGTAAGGGATTCTGCGTTTGCGGCGCTGAAAACATTGCCGTCAATGGCGACTGTTTCGCCGGATTCCAGTTCTGTGGTCAGGAAGTCTTCGATGGGGGGAGTGCCGCTTATGGCTAGCTTGTACAGGTCGATTCCGCTTCCTTTCAGTTGTTCGCCGGCTTGGAGGAAATACCGGGAGTCTGTCCATAATCCGGCTTTGCGCAGGGTGACGACAATTGTTCCTGCCGAGCCGGTGAAGCCGGATAGCCATTGCCGTGTTTTCCAGCGGTCGGGCGTATATTCGCTCATGTGAGCGTCGGAGCTGGGAATGATGCAGGCCGCGACGTTCTGCCGGGACATTATGTCTCGCAGGCTTGCGATTCTTTCTTTATAAATTGTTGACATTGTGATAAATATTTTTTAGATGCCGCAAAGGTAGTTTTTTTAGATTCCTTATGTCAATTTGTGGCCTGGCTCGAAGGGTAGATGCCGGAATGGCCTAGATTTGGAGATTAAGGAGATGTTTTTGCTTAAACATATTCCGCACGATGGAATACAAATATGCCGCTGTGGGCAGATTGCTGGATTTGTTGTTCGGGAATTATGATAAGGCTTAATGGCTAATATGTTTATGGTTTTGCTTAATCGTGTACATATTCCACAATTATTGAAGACAAATCAAACGCGATTGTTTTGGGTTCTAGAGGAAGAGGACGTGGAAATTTGCAATCATAAATGTCGAAATTGTCATTGATTTCTTATTTATTTATTTTATATGCTTTGTCATTTTTATTTGTCTTAATTCTTTATCATTATGAATGGGAATATATGGGCGGTGGCGCTTGATATATTGGGGATATTTGGCTGTGTTTGATGTTGGATTTGCATATTTATTTGAAATAATTGTTTAATGTATTTATTGGTTGTATAGCGGTTGAATTAATCTCTGTTTGCTGGGCTTATGTTTGTTCTAAATGCTTGTGGACAGGCTTGTTGGGAGGGATTGACGGCTATTTTTCAGGTCTCTTATCTTTGTTGTTTGAAATTAATTTTTAGCTTTTCACGGTATTTATTATTGTTGATATAATTTTATTTACTACTTTTGTCCGCCAATTAAATGAAAATATATTTAAAATAATGAATCCATGTATTACTACCTTACTCGACAAAATGAACAGAAATATTTTACATATAGCATTTGCCACTGTGACTTCTACTTTGCACAAACTTGCTTACATTCACTGGCTTTTTTGTCGCGTAAAGCATTTAAATATGTTTTATGAATTTGCAGAGTATTAATATTTAATAAATAGATGTATCCTACACCTTCATGGTAATCCAACAGAATAGACGAACAGATTGTTGAACCCTTCCGTAACCGTCGGAAGGATTTTGAAACCGAACCTATTTTTTTCTCTTCAGGAACATGTTGGCGCTCGATACTTAAAGCAATTTTATTTTACAGACTAACTATAAAAAAATAAAAAAAACAGAAACATGAAATTACTTATGAAAGTGGCTTTAGCCATATTAGCGCTATTTGCAATGCAAGCAGTTGCTTATGCCCAGCACCCAATGACAAACTTGGATGCGGTATGGAAAAAAACATACGGACGAGGGCTTATACGTAGCATTAAACCGACAATGCACGGAACTTATATCGCTGCCGGACAAACATGGATAAGTTCAGACGCTCCGGGAAATAAAAAGGAGGCTTTGCTTATTGAGATAGACGAATCAGGTAATGTTATTCGCGAGATTAAGCAGAAGCCAGTTAAATATGTAGGTGGGAATCAAGTTGTAGATAACAGGGCGCCTGCCGAAGTTACTGCTCATTTCCGCTTTGGATTCAAAACTCCTGATGGAGGTTATTTGGCCTTTGGACAAATAACAGACAACACCGCAAAGCCGTGGAAATGCGAATTTGCTGGTGATAGAAAGGGTAATTGGTATCAATTTCCTAATAATACAATTGACAGATGTACCAGAGGGCCTGAATTGTCTGATGGAATCTGGATTGTCAAGTTTAGCGCTAGTGGACAAATGCAGCGCGAGGAGCTTGTTCGGGGAAGGTATCCAAGCGATGGATGGCAGGTAGGAAATCAGTTCATTATCTCCGGTTGTGATAAGAATGCGATTAGTTGGCCAGTCAATGGTGATGCAACAGCCGGTGTTGTAGACAACGATGCGGATCGGAATAACACGATGCGTAAAGGAGAGACTTTACTGAGAAGATATACTTACAATACGTCTACCAACTTTATTGATATAAACTTAAATAATAATGAGGATAAATATGAAGCGTTTAAGAATGTATTTAATACGACTTCTGCCATGTACAGAAGCATAAAGGAACTGTTTAAAGTTTCAGATACGGAATTTATTGCCGTTACCCGCGACTATATGTTTATAATTAATACAAGTATATTCAACAACTCCGGACTTAGCGGCTTTAACACGAACAGCATAGAGCTTATGCTGGATAACCTCCGTGCTGCCTCTACTACTCCCGCTGCGGTTCAAGCTGATATTAAGGGCCGCAATAACGCAATGAAAAGTGAGCCCGGTGGTTATTCGGTCTCTCCCGGTCATAGCGCCGGTCATTATTTCATAGGGACACGCTTAAGGGAGGAATACCTGGAGTATCCTCAGTATGGAACTGCCATGTTTAAAGTTAAATCGCCCAGTTTGACTACTCCCTTATTATTGTCGAATCTCTATCAGACAGGCTTTACAGAGTATGCGTATTATGCACCATATAGACTGCCGGTTCCTTATAATGCTACAAATACTAACAAATATTATTTTGGAGCCAAGCGTGTTCTTGCAAAGAAGGGTGGCTTTTATACATCCGGCGGCGTATGGCAGAATAATAGTAGTGGCGGCGCTCTCTTAGGGGGAGGAGATTTTGACGATAAAAATGATACATATAAAATGTATGGATTAATAGAAGACGCTTCAGGGAATACGCTTCCAACTGTGTATTCCGGCGCTGACTTTCCCTACGGCACCAGTCCAAAAATGGCCGGACTAAAAGACGGATTCTTTGCTACCGGCTCGACAGTATCTTCAAGTCATGATGGACAAGGAGCAGGTTTCGCCAGTATTGCCAAGCTTTCTACTTGCTCCCGATTTCAACTTAATCCTCCTTCAGGAGATCCGAACATTAGCTTGGGAGGTACCACAGTCACTGTCTCTCCCCGTACTTATACGTATGTAAATACTCCCGGTATTACTAATACGGCAGTATCCGCCTATTATACCGTTACGGATATAACTCCCGGCGGTAGCAATATATCAGGCTTACCCACATCGACAGTTAGCCTTGCTACTTCAACAAATTCGTTCACCGTTCCTGCACGTACATACCAACTCAATGGCTCTGACTTTGCAATACTCCGTTATACTGTATTTGCTGTCAATGCAAACAATTGCCAGCAAACGCATGACTTTATGGTTTTTATCACAGGTCTGACTTTGCAGAAATATTATGCTTGCCCTGGAGCCAGAGTTGTTATGAAATTAGGGCCAACAGCAGGAGTAGAGTATTCCTGGTACAAAACGGCACCAGGAAATGAGATTCCACAACCATCAGGTGGCGGAGTTAAGCAAAATACAAATCCATTCGACAGTCTGGTGGTTTGGAAGAATGAACAAGTAAGCGCTGCCTCCCTGCAACAACATCATGTTACTACTACTGGAAACCCCGCCGACCCCGGTTTTCCCGTAGCCGATGATATTGGTTCATGGTATGTAGAACCATACGTCAAAGCTTACAACTGGCGTTTCCCTCGCATAAAAGTAGACCTTATCGGGCCTGGCAGCAATAACCTGAATTGCGGCGGAACGATAAACTCTCCATGTATGACACAGGGCACCTTGCTTTTCAAAGATGACTTTGGAGGCAATAATTCGACAGATCCGGATGTTTCCCCCGGAACTCCAGCTCGCCAGAGCGAACTATCATACCAATATGAACCAAACGTTAGTGGACATGGAAAGTATGCTTTAGTCAAAGAGCTACCAGTACCTTCAGGGCACCAATGGGAACGACATCGCGACCATACTAATCCCGGCCAGAAGCTCGGCTACTTCCTCGCCGCTGATGCAACAAACGATGCAGGGCAGTTTTTTAGAAAACGTATAGACAACCTCCAATGCTCCGGAATGGAACTCTACTTTACCGCGTGGATCATTAACCTGTGTAAAGCTAACGCATCGCCGGTTCATGACAGGCCTATGTTGCAGTTCGTAATAGAAGACACTAATAATAATGTCCTTGCAAAATACTATACCGGCCCGATTGAACCGGAAGCGAATCTTAACCCATCTACCAATTACGGATGGAAACAATACGGATTTTCTATTCCCGTGCCATCGGGACACACGTCGCTCGTATTGAAAATCATTAATGCCGGCGAAGGAATTACTGCACAAGGCAACGACTTCGGATTAGACGATATAGAAATACGTCTTTGCGGACTTCCTAAAGTGGAGATAGGAGACTTTGGAACAAGGACAGACACGACTATCTGTAAAAACAGTTCATTTAAATTGGAAGGCTTTTTTGACAATTCTGTAAATTCATTTGCCGGCCCTCTTAATGCGCAATGGTATAAGCAGGATGCAAACGGTGATCCGAGAAATAATTCCATGTGGAATCCGGTCGGAAATCCAATCAGTTTTAACAGTCCAAGTTCTACTGCTGGGAAGTATTCACTGCCATACCCCAGTCCCAATGGTATGGTATCTGACCCTGGTTTCTATCTTCTTATCGTAACTACGTCAACTCCAAATGCGCAATCCAACTGTTGTGCCCGTAAATATGTAGAAATCCGGAACAAAGACTGCGCTAGCCTGAACAGAGATACTGCAACTGTGCAAAAATATCGTGCAGTGGAAATAGACCTTCTTAAAAATGACGTTTTGCCTCCTGGGTTTTCCCCCGGCGCTTTCTCTCTTAAAGACTCTGTTCTGAAAACCGGTGATTTGCCGAAAGCGGGAGATTTGAGTGTAACAGGCAGTGGACAAAACAGTAAACTTATTTACATTAACAACGGTAAACCTCTGTCGCAACAAATTGACTCTTTCCGCTATCAAATTGACTTTGGGAATATGCCAACTTCCGCATGGGTATATATATATGTATTGGAAGACAAAAACAGAGCTGCCGATTGCTATGGCAAGACGCATAAAGTAGAACTTGTCCATCAGTCGGGCGTTAATTTCAACTGGTACCAGGGGGCTGCTTTGGCAGGAAACCCAACTGACAATATCACCTTACCGGCTATGACGAACAGCGTTACCTACCAAATAGAACCTCTAAACACCCACAGAGGGAATTTCCCAAAGGGTGATTTTACGGTTGCAATGGCCAACTCCGGCACTAACAACGTTGCAAAAATGCGCTGGACAGGACAAATAGATTCCGTTTGGAACAATCCGCTCAACTGGGTGGAGGTGCACGAATCTAATAACGTTGTTTCTGAAAGTCCTGCTTTGTATGCGCCTACTCGATGTGTAAATGTGACTATCCCCTCTGTTGTCGATAATTTTCCAGTTCTCGAATCTGATAGCGCTTATTGTGCTGCGATACTTATGAAAGACAGGGCAATGCTCAAAAACCCTCATCTCCTTAGTTACGACAGCGCAGCCGTAGAGATAAAACTCAAACCCGCTGAACGTGATCGTTTCCTTATGTGGTCAGCTCCTCTAACTGGCGTATATTCCGGTGACTATTTCTATCGCAAAAGCGGATTAATACAGCGGGGAGATGTCTATATGAATTTCTTCCAACAATCGAATCCTGGGCCACTGCCTTCTGGAGGGGCGGGAGCCATAGCTTCCAATATGCTTACTGCTACATTTGGATCGCTAAACCAATCACTTGAGCTTGGTCGAGCATTCAATCTTAAAGTTGTCAGCACTACATATTCTAAAGACAGTCTTTTGTGCTTCCCACAATGGGGACAATACCCCAATTCTCCCATTACGCGGCAGAAAGGTTCTAAATTCATAACCAATGGACTGGTGAGAAATTCTTCGGGGACTTATAATCTTCCAGTTGTAAGTGGACAAGGTCTTACTCCTTCAGGTGTTACTATGATGCAAGTGGTGAACCCTTATATGGCTTATTTGGATTTCGACAAGTTCTATGCGGCCAATAGCAATGTGATTAATTCAGGATTTTACACTTGGAGTGGAGACCCGAAGGATGGATTCACTGCTTTGGCTCTTACTGACGGGAATCGCTATGTTGCTGCATCCGGGACTGCTGGTTTCAATAGATCAACAGATAAATTTATTCCGCCTTTGCAATCTTTCTTTGTGTCTTGTAGAAGTGGATATTCTAATCTTGTAATATCTCCTGCTTTCACTACTGTTAAACCTGCGGATTCTTATAAACTACGTTCAGCGGTAACTAAAGGTGGGATATTGAATATCAAAGTGACGCAGGGTGATCGTCAAGCCTATGCTGCTTTGCTATATTCACCTGGAGCAACTGCTGGTGTAGACAGGGAGGACATGCCGCTACTTGTCTTTAATGAAACGAATCTTGCTGTTTATACGTTTTCTGCATCGAACACGGCCTTGGCTATCAACAGCGATGGACAGTTCAATATGAATCCCCTTAAAATGGGAGTATTGGCTGCTTCTGCCGGCGAAGTCACTTTGTCATTTGCCAATCAGGAGACATTTGGACATGATGTAGTTCTTGTTGACCATCAACTCAACAAGCGAATAGACATAAGTATTACACCCACTTACACTTTCGTCGCTGCTAAGGCTGGCGAAATCAATAACCGCTTCACTTTAGAACTACATTATACCGGTCGGGGAGTGGGCATTGAGGGCGCACATCATAAAATGAAGCTGCAATCTGTTATTACTGTCGGCTCGACGGATGCAGGAATCCTTATACGCGCTAATGCCGCTGAACTCATTCAGAGCGTGGAAATACGCAATATGCTTGGCCAATTGGTTTATAAAGATGATAGAATGAATGTAACTGAACGATTGGTTTCTCTTCCGAATCGTCGCCTTTACATTGTTAAGGTGAAAATTGGAGACGAAATATTTATTGAAAAGGTTATGTTAAAATAGTTAGTATTTGTCATATAGTAGTTTGTAGTTGTAGTGGAAAGGCCGTGGGGGCGTGAGTCTCCCGGTCTTTTTTCCTCTTTTTTATATATGGAGAGGATCTCGTTCCCCACCAAACTCAACAAACTGCGCTGAAGCTTTTCCCTCTTCCATTTTGATTATCACAAGTTCATGTTTGGGGTGTTGAACGCGGAACATCGAGTTGATAATAATCAAAATGGAAGGGGGATGGCTTTTAGCTTGTTTATGAGTTTTAGTAGCAGCAATATGAAAGCTATGATATTAGTTATTTCTGCGAGGAAAATGTAATATATGTTCGCGGATAAATTGAAATGATGACGTCAAATGAAAGAGTTTTTCTTGCTGCTTTATTTCAACAATATTTTATTACTTGTCAATAGCTTGTGTAAATGGCCTTGCCTGTTATGATTTCAATTCTTCGCTATGTGTAATGGAGGCCAAAGACGGTGTTGAGGAGTTTGATTCGGATTGTTTGGAATTGGACGTAAGCGTGCAGGGATGCGCGATCTTGTCTTTAAAGGTTGGCGATCTTCTGAGGAGGAGAATGTTCGAGGGAGTGATGTTGAATAGGAGATGGGGATTGTTGTCGCCGGGAGATTTTTACTCCTCCCGGCTTTTGTCATTGTTCGCGTTTTTCGCGCTTAACCAGCGTTCGGCTTGGGAGAGGGATTCGGGGGAGCCGATGTCGAATATTGTTACTTCCGGGGCTGGCCAGGGATTGATCTTGTTCTTGCCGCAGGCGGAGAGATAGAAGTCGATGATTGAAAACTTGCCTGTCCAATCGTCCATCTCGTTAAATATATTGGGGGAGATTATGTGTATGCCGCCAAAAGCGTGCTCGATGTACAGACTGGGGTCAAAGTCGCGGTAGTAGGATTTGACTTCGCCGGTCTTTTTGTCCTGCCAGCCGCGGAGATTGTTCTTTTTGTCGAACAACAGGCGGCGAGTGGTTTCGCGCTTGCTTGTGAGGAGGGTCGCCATGGCGTCGGGCTTGTGGGCGGAGTAAAAGGCGCGAAGATCAACATCGCTTAGAATGTCAACGTTGTGCGCGATGAAGGGGGATTTGCCGTCCAGGAACTTGGAGGCTTGCTTGAGGCCGCCACCTGTGTCCAGCAGATATTTGCGCTCGTCGGAGATATGGATCGTGAGGCCGAAATTGTCGTTGGCTTTCAAAAAGTCAATGATCAGTTGCCCAAGGTGGTGAATGTTGATGACTATGTCGTGGCATCCGGCTTCTTTTAGCTTTACGATGATATGCTCAAGCATGGGCTTGCCGTTTAATGGAACGAGGGCTTTGGGGATGGCGTTGGTCAGGGGTTTCAGGCGGGTGCCGAGACCGGCTGCGAAAATGATGGCTTTCATATTATAGAGTCAAATATTTGTTCTACGTTTTGTTCTCTGTGTACCAAATGAATTTTTACGCCGAAGTTGGCGTGCAAATGCTCCGCCAGGTGCTGGGCGGAATACACTGAGCGGTGCTGACCGCCTGTGCAGCCGAAGCTGACCATAAGATTGGTGAATCCGCGGTCTAAATAGCGGCGAACGGTCGCGCCGACGAGTGTATAGACGTGTTCGAGGAACTGGGTGATCTCGCCGTCGTCCTCCAAGAACCTTATGACGGGTTCGTCCAAGCCCGTGAACGGGTGATACCATTCGTATTTGCCTGGATTATTAATCGCGCGACAGTCGAAGACGAAGCCGCCGCCGTTGCCGGTAGAATCTTCAGGGATTCCTTTCTTGTAGGCGAAACTGATGACCTTGATCTCTAATGTATTTTTCTGCAAATCGTCGGCGAATTGCTTCAGGTTGACAAGCTCGGTTAATAGCGAGCACAGGTAGGGATATTCGGCGAACTCCTCGCGCAGCAACGAACGGAGGTTCTTAATCGCGTAAGGCACGCTTTGTATGAAGTGGGGCTTTTTCTCGAAGTAGCCGCGGAACCCGTAGGCGCCGAGAGTCTGGAGGATGCGGAAGAGTACGAAATGGCGCAAGCGACGGCGGAATTTATTCCCGTCGATCGGCATGAATTTGTTCAGCGAAAGGATGTATTCCTCTATGAGTTCGTTACGAAGCTCGTCGGTGAAGTTGGCTTTGGCTTGCCAGAGGAACGAGGCTACGTCGTAGTATATCGGGCCGCGGCGTCCGCCCTGAAAGTCTATAAACCATGGCGATTCATCCTTGATCATGACGTTGCGGGATTGGAAGTCGCGGTAGAAGAAGGTCGCGGCTGGCTCTGTCAACAATTCGTCGCGCATGCGCTGGAAGTCGTCCTCCAGCCGGTCTTCCTGAAACTCCAGCTCGACGGCTTTGAGGAAGCAGTATTTGAAGTAATTCAAATCCCAGAGAACCGTGCGCTGGTTAAATTCCGTCTGCGGGTAGCAGCAGTTGAAGTTGAGGCCCTCTGCGCCGCTCACCTGAATGGAAGGGAGAATGGCGATCGTTTTGCGCAATAACATGCGTTCGCGCTCGTCGAAAACGTGGCTCTTCCTCCCCTTGGATATGGCGTCGAAGAGGAGTGTGTCGCCCAGATCTTCTTGCAGATAGGAGAGCAGATTGTCCGTGTGGATGAATATTTCGGGCACGGGGAGGCCTTTATTACGAAAGTGACGCGCCAGGTAGATGAAGGCTTTGTTCTCATCAGCCGAGGTGCCGTTAACGCCTATCAAACTGCCGCCGGCGCCCATGATGCGAAAGTATCTGCGGTTGGAACCGGAGAAGGGGAGTTCTTTGACATTGTCGGCGTTCGTGCTTGTGTGGAGGCGGTAGAGATTGCTTAATGCTTCAATGTCCATCGTCGTGCCGGATAAGGTATTTTCCGTAGCCGCTGTCCTGGGCGATTTCTATCGCACGTGCGCTGTCGCTCTCCAACACTTCGAGGCGACTGCCGCCAATGTCGGCGTAGCCGCCGAGAATCTGGGAGGAAAAAGCATTGCGTAAATAACAGTTGATGCCTTCGGACTGGAGAATGGTTACAAGTATCTGTGCGGCGGATGGATGAGTAAAGCGGGCTATTTCGACTATTCGTTCTTCGTTTAGATTCATATTCGTATTTTTTATTATGGTGTGTAAAAATAAAAAGAATATTTGGAAAATGCCATGAGGAGCTTGTGATTGGAAGCCGGCTATGGGGAATTGGGAATGGGGATTTTGCCGGCGAACGTGATACTCAATTTCAACCGTGAATATACGGCGTCATGCAGCATGAATAATTCCACGTTACACCGGATGTCGAAGACCTGCAACATTCATAATCCCGAACAGGCTGGCAAATGCAGCGCCGGGCACGCGGTTATCCTCTCATTTTCAGGGAACACGAAGGCGTTCGACTTTCGGTTCATTTTGCAGCCGCGATTAGCCATGTTTTATGACAAAACCATCATTCAGGTTCAGAAAATGGTCATGATCTATGACAAAACCGTTTTTCGGTTTCCGAGAATGGTTTTGATCTATGACAAGACCATTTTCCAGGTTCCGGGAATGGTTTTGATCTATGACAAAAGCATTTTCCAGTTTTCTGGAATGGTCATGATCTACGACAAAAGCATTTTCCGGTTTCCGGGAATGGTCATGATCTACGACAAAACCGTTTTCCAAGTCCCGGAAACGGTCATGATCTATGACAAAACCATTTTCCAGGTTTCCGTGAAGGTTTTGATCTCTGACAAAGGCTTTCGGCGAACCGGGATGAGCATTTTGTCGTAAATCATGATGAATTGCAGGTGTAAAATGAACCGTAAGCCGGACGTCGTTGAAGTCCCCGAACATGGCAGGGGAGCCATGTTCTTTGTATTGCATCTGCCGGTTGGTACGCGGTTATGAATGTTGGAGGCTGTCGGCATTAGTGGGAGTGTTTGAAGATTGATGTTTCGCGACTTTATGCCTTTTCGCCTTCCTTTCATTGTTTTGACATGTGACAAAGTGTTCCGGCATTTTCGGACAGACTTTGTGATTATTGCAAAGGCTTCCTGCAAATCGGGATGAGCATTTTGTTATAAATCATGATTAATAACGGATGTGAAATGAACAGAAAGCCGGACGTCGTTGAAGTCCCCGAACAGGGCAGGGGAGCCATGTTCTTTGTATTGCATCTGCCGGTTGATACGGTGTAATGAATGTTGGAGGCTGTCGGTATTAGTGGGAGTGTTTGAAGATTGATGTTTCGCGACTTTATGTCTTTTCGCCTTCCTTTCATTGTTTTGACATGTGACAAAGTGTCCCGGCATTTCCGGCGATGGTTTTATATTTGCAATGTTTATTATAATATAATGTGTATGGAAATAGAAGACAAGTATATGTATCGCTGCATGGAGCTGGCGAGTTGCGGAGCGGGAAAGGTGAACCCGAATCCGATGGTGGGGGCTGTGCTGGTGCGCAACGGGCGCATCATCGGCGAGGGGTTTCATCGCAGGTTTGGCGACGCTCATGCCGAGGTGAATGCGGTTAATGCCGTGAGGGACGCTGCCTTGTTGCGCGAGGCCACGCTGTACGTTAATCTGGAGCCTTGCTCGCATCATGGGAAGACGCCGCCATGTACGGACTTGATCTTGAAGATGGGGATTCCGCGGGTGGTCGTCGCGTGCATCGATCCTTTCCCTGACGTCGCCGGAAAGGGCATAGAGATATTGCGTGCCAATGCCGTCGAGGTTGTGACGGGTGTTTTGCGCGAGGAGGCGGAGGAGCTGAACAAGGAGTTTATGACGTTTTACATGCGCAAGAGGCCATATGTTTATCTGAAATGGGCGCAGAGCGCCGACGGGTTCATCGACCGCCACCGGGAGAGCGTCGCGCAATTGCCTGCAAGGCTTTCCTCGCCGGCAATGTTGCAGAGGGTGCATAAAAAACGGGCTGAGGTGGCGGCGATAATGGTCGGCACAAGAACTGCGATGCTTGACAATCCCTCGCTGACCGTCAGGTCGTGGAGCGGCGACTCGCCGACAAGGGTCGTCATGGACAGGCGATTGATCATTCCGCAGGATTATCATCTGATGGACGGAAAGGTGCCGACGCTGGTCTTTACCGAATGTGAGCGGAAGGGCACAGCGAATGTCGAGTATATCCGGGTGGATTTTGGCGCCGGAGTGTTGAGGCGCGTCCTGTCCGAACTGTATGAGCGGAAGTTGATGTCTCTTCTCGTCGAGGGTGGGGCGGCGCTGCTGAACTCCTTTATCGACGAGGAACTTTACGATGAATGGCAGGCGGAGACGGCGCCCATCTACTTGAATGACGGCGTGCCGGCGCCGAAGTTAATGTCTCAAATGTGAAACAATTATAAATATTTGGCTTGGCGATAGTTTGTAGAAAAATGTTTCTACATTTGCTTCCCAATAGAAAATCAATCTTGTAAGGATAAGATGAAGAAATACTTAATATTATTTTTAATGAACGGATTCGTCGCTATGTTGATGACATCATGTTTGGGTGGGAGCGAAGAAGCCGATTTGACGTTGTACAAGGATGCGCAAATTGCCACGTTTGTTCTCTCGCACGATTCGGCTGCCTATCTTAAAAACGTGAGCTTCACCATAGACCAAATAAACGGAACCATATTTAATTATGACTCCCTTCCTTACGGAACGAAAGTCGAGAAGGTGATCTGCTCCATGACTTATCGGGGGGGATATACCGCGGGCGTGAAGGTTCTTCAAGAAGCAGTGGGAGATTCCGCTGTCGCATGGAACGGAACCGATTCGTTGAATTTTTCCAAACCGGTGCAGTTCACCGTTTATGCCTACGACGGCTTCAACAAGAAAGTTTACAAGGCTTACATTAATATACATCAGGTGCAACCGGATTCGCTGGCGTGGACTCGCTTGGTTTCACCTGTTACGGGCATTGCTGCCGTGGACGAGAAGGTCGTTGAATTTAACGGCGAATGGCTGATGTTTCAAAAGACTAATAACGCAGTGCGTCTGTTTACGTCAGTAAACATCAATGAATGGGCAGAGGTAACGGTGAACGGATTGCCGTTGCAGGCGAACCTCGCGCAAATCTCATCTTTCGGAGGTTGCTTGTACGCCGCTGTTACTGACGGGCTGCAGATTTCCGCGTCGGGTAACGTTGCTCAGGGACAATTATATTCATCATCAGATGGAAAGAACTGGAAGCTTGTTGAAAATACGCCGAAGATCGTGACCCTGCTCGGAGCCTTGAAGGCGGACAGGAACAAGTCGGCGGTGCTTGCCGCAATTATTGAGGCCGATGCCGGCTTATCTTTTGCAGGCATGACCGAAGATGGCCAATGGACAAAGGGCGAGGCGGTGCCGGACGGATTCCCCCGCAGAGCTTTCGGCAGTGTCGCTTACGAGCGCCTTGGTTTTGAATACCTGATGATTGCCACAGGGTTGGATAAAAACAATAAGCCGACGAATACGGTTTGGGCAACGTCAGACGCTTTGCAATGGGCTTTGCTCTCCCGCAGCGGAAGGGCGGACTTCAGCGAACGTGAAGGAGCCGCGCTGACGGTCTATGACGGAAAGTTTTTCCTTCTTGGAGGTCTGGACAAGAATGGGGCGGGGCTAAAGGATATATACTTCTCCAAGGACAATGGAATTACCTGGGCTGCGAACGATTCTCTGATTCTCTTTCCCGGTGATTACGCCGGCAGGGGGTATTCTTCCATTGCGACAGACTCATATAATTATATATATATGTTCGGAGGGAAAACGCTGAAGGATGTGTCCCATACGGACGAAATCTGGCGTGGGCGAATCTTCCGTCTGGGCTTCGACAAGGAGAAGTAAGCGAATCTTCGGATGGGGTCTCACAAGCAAATACTCTTGTTTTTTCCGATGCTGGCATTGTTTTCACAGCTCAATGCGCAGGAATATAAATATGAAATAGGCGGAGCAGTCGGCGGAGCGTTTTATATGGGTGACGTGAATAAAAATGCACTCTTCAAAGCAATGAATCCGGCGCTGGGGGGAGTGTTCAGATATAATCCTAACTTCAGATGGGCGGTGAAGACCGGCTTGATCTGGGGACAAGTGTCGGGAACGACGCGGGGATTGGAAAATGTCTTCCCCGGCAATGCTCAGGCTTCTTTTCGCAGGAATTTGTTTGAGGCCGGTGGTCAGCTGGAGTTTAATTTCTTCCCGTATAGCGACAAATTTGCCTATATTAATGCGCGGCGGTTTACGCCGTATGTGCTCTTGGGCTTAGGTTTGACTGTGGCGCCTGGTTCGGCCAGGACTTTTGCGGGTGTGAATATTCCTGCAGGAGTGGGGTTGAAGTATAAGGTGTTGAGCCGGATTAATTTGGGATGTGAATTTTCCATGCGCAAGTTGTTTGGAGATGATTTGGATGCGACGGATGACAGCAATGCCATGCTTGATAATCCATACAGGATTAGCGGAAGCAGATTGAAGAACCAGGATTGGTATTCCTTACTTTTGATTTCCGTCACATGGGATTTTGGCCTGCGATGTGGAACATGTAACAATAGAAGTCTTTCGGATTAAAACGAATACTAACGAATGTCATTAATTGAAGAAATAAAAAAAAGTCCGATACCGCGGCATGTTGCTATCATTATGGACGGCAACGGACGATGGGCTAAGGCGCGAGGCCTTGACAGGTGTTTCGGTCACGAGGAGGGTGTCGTATCCGTCCGCAAGGTCGTCGAGGCAGCAACGGCAATAGGCTTGCCTTACTTAACGGTTTATACTTTCTCTAACGAGAACTGGAAGCGTCCGGAAGCAGAAGTGAAAGCATTGATGGAGTTGCTTGTGATCGCAATCGAAAGGGAAACGGCGGACTTGATGAAGAATAATGTAAGACTCATGGTAATAGGCAAAGTTGATTTGTTGCCGGAGGCGGCTTACAAGACGTTGATGGATTGCATAAGGAAAACGTCGGCAAATACCGGGACTACTCTTGTACTTGCCCTGAGTTATTCATCGCGGTGGGAGATTACCGAAGCGGCCCGGCAATTAGTCGCAGAGGTGATTGACGGTAATCTGAATATTGCCGATATAAATGAGGCTACGATCGCGGCGCATCTGACGACCAGGAACATGCCGGATCCAGACCTCTTGGTGCGGACGGGGGGGGAGAAGAGGTTGAGTAACTTTCTCTTATGGCAGATCTCGTACTCGGAATTATATTTTACAGATGCTTTTTGGCCAGATTTCAGAGAAGAGAATCTATATGAAGCGATATTATATTACCAGCAGCGCGAAAGACGTTTCGGCAGAACGAGCGAGCAATTAAACTTATAACGAAACATAGCATAATAATATATGTATAAGAAAGTCCTAATGTTTATTATTCCCGTGTGCTTTGTTTTTGAAGCTGTTGCGCAGGAAGTAGTTGATACAACTAAGGTGGAACAGCAACTGCCAGTTCCGGTTATTTCATACTCGCTTACGCCCAAGAAATATCAGATTGCAGGGATAACTGTGTCAGGGGTGAAGAAGGAACAGTATGAAGATTTTACTATCATTGGTATCACAGGTTTATCTGTTGGGGATATGGTTACGGTGCCTGGCGAGGAGATTACGGGTGCAATTAAGCGCATCGATCGCCATGGTTTATTCTATGACCCGCAAATACTTGCGACGAAAATTGATGGCAATCAGATTTGGCTTGAAATAAAGTTAAAGCAACGTCCACGTATCTCGCAAGTTAATTATAGTGGAATAAAGAAAGGTGAACGGGAAGAACTTGAGGCTCGATTGGGATTCAGGAAAGGCTACCAAATGACACCTAATATTGTTGACAGAGCAAAGACGCTTATCAAAAAATATTTTGACGCTAAAGGTTTTAAAAACGTAGATGTTGATATTATTCAAAAGGATGATTTGGCGCATGAGGGTGAAGTTATCGTGGACATTCGCATAGATAAGAACGAGAAAACCAAAATAGACCAGATCATATTTATCGGCAACAGTGCTTTGACTGATATGCAGTTGAAAAAGGCGATGAAGAAAACCAACGAGACGTTTTCGCTCAAGCGCAGATTTAAGACAAGTATTTTGGAAATGTTTAGCACGAAAAAGTTTACGTCTGAGGAATATGATAAGGATAAGTCGAACATCATCAGTAAGTATAATGAATTTGGATACAGAGATGCGACCTTGATTTCAGATAGTATCGTGAGCTTGAACGAGAAAAAGGTCGCCATATATCTCACCGTTGATGAGGGGCGGAAGTATTATTTGAAGAACATTACTTTCGTTGGGAATACGCATTATTCAACTGAGTTGCTGGAAATGTTGCTGCAAATGAAATCGGGGGATGTATATAATCAAAAAAAGTTGAACGAGCATTTGTTTTCCAATGATGATGCTGTAGCGAATGTCTATATGAATCACGGTTATTTGTTTTTCAATGCGGATCCGGTTGAAATAGAGGCAGAGAATGATTCTATTTCGCTAGAGATCCGTGTTCAAGAAGGGCCGCAAGCTACGATCAATCGTATTATTATCGAAGGTAATGACCGCTTGTATGAGGATATTATCAGACGAGAACTTCGCGTTAAGCCGGGAGAGCTGTTTAATCGCGAGGCTTTAATTCGCTCGGTTCGCGAATTGGCGCAGATGGGACATTTCGATCCTGAAAACCTAAATCCAGTCCCAGTGCCGAATCCTGAAAATGGAACGGTTGATATTCAATTCCCGTTGGTGTCCAAAGCTAATGATCAAGTGGAGTTTTCTGCAGGATGGGGCCAATCAGGTATTATCGGGCGGTTAAGTTTGAAGTTTACTAACTTTTCTGTTAAGAATTTTTTGAATCCGAGTACGTATAAAGGTGGTATCATACCTCAAGGCGAAGGACAAACGTTAACGTTGAGTGGACAAACCAATGGACGCTATTATCAGATGTACAGTATATCTTTCATGGATCCTTGGTTTGGAGGAAAACGCCCGAACGCTTTGAGTGTAAGTGCTTATTTCTCTAAGCAAACTGGATATAGTAACAGTTACTTTAGTAATATGTATAGTAATTCAGGATACTATGATCCTTATTATTCAGGTTATTATGGTAGCGGCTATAATAGTTCGAGTTATTATAATAATATAGAATTGGCATATGATCCTAATAAATATATGATGGTGATAGGGGCATCAGTTGGTTATGGCAAACGCTTGAATTGGCCAGACGATTATTTCCAGTTTATGGCTTCGTTGAATTATCAGTTGTATATGTTGCGTAACTGGGATATGTCGTCTTATTATTATGTTGGCTTTACGAATGGTCAGAGCCATAATGTTAATGTTGAGCTTCTTCTCCAACGCAGTTCAATAGACAATCCACTATATACTCGTCGAGGTTCGCAATTTTCATTTTCAGTAAGTGCAACTCCGCCTTATTCATTGTTTGATGGTAAGGATTATGCTGCGCTGGAAAATTCCGAAGCAGGCAATCAAATTAAGTATAGAATGCTAGAGTATCATAAGTGGAAGTTTAAAGCCAAAGTATTCTCTCCGCTTCTGCCAATGGAAACGGTTAAGCGTACGCCAGTCTTAATGACACGTGTGGAATATGGATTTCTTGGTTCTTACAATAAATACAAAAGATCTCCTTTTGAAACATTCTATGTGGGAGGAGACGGCATGAGTGGCTATTCTTCCACTTATGGAACTGAAACTATCGGGTTGCGTGGCTATGAAAACGGTGGTCTTGCAGGTAATGGAGCGCCTGCCGGATATGCTTACTCGCGTTTGAGTATGGAGTTGCGTTATCCGTTTTTGCTTGAGCCTTCCTCTACAATTTTTGGACTTGTATTTGTCGAAGCAGGAAATGCTTGGCCGGAACTGAAACTGTTCAATCCGTTAGCGTTGAAACGTTCGGCGGGTGTGGGCGTGAGAATATTCCTGCCCATGATAGGGCTGATGGGAATTGATTGGGCTTATGGTTTTGATGTGCCAGATTATTCCACCAAAAGAGGAGGAAGTCATTTTCATTTCATTCTCGGCCAAGAGTTTTAAGTATAATTATATTGGAAAAATAAAAATAATAAAGATTATGAAAAAGATTATTTTAATGTCAACCCTCTTTCTTCTCATTTCTTTATCTATGAATGCACAGAAGTTTGCATTGATAGACATGGAGTATATATTAAAGAATATTCCTGCTTATGAGATGACAAATGAACAGCTGAATCAAGTCTCTCAAAAATGGCAAAACGAAGTGGAAGCTATCCAACAGGAAGCTCAAAATATGTATAAAACATATCAAAGTGAACTGGTATTTTTATCTCCGGAGATGAAAAATAAACGCGAAGAAGAAATAGTAAAAAAAGAACAGGCTGCCCAAGAATTAAAACGCAAATACTTTGGGCCAGAAGGTGAACTCTACAAAAAAAGAGAAAGTCTAATGAAGCCTATTCAGGATGAAATATACACAGTCGTAAAGGAAATTGCCGAGAATAATAATTATCAAGTTGTCCTCGACAGAGCTTCCGCAGCTAGTATAATCTTTGCTTCCCCAAAGATTGATATAAGCAACGAAGTCCTGCGAAAATTAGGCTATTCAAAATAACTGTTTAATTTTGTAGTATTGAAAAAACGATTATTAATAAATTAATTTATATAAGATGAAGAAGCTAATTATTTCATTGTTCGTGATTCTTCCATTTGGACTCTTGCAGGCTCAAGAAATTAAAATCGCTCATGTGAATTTTCAAGAGGTGTTATTGGCTATGCCTGAAATATCAAATATTGAAAAGGAAATGGCTAAAATAAAGGAGGAGTATCAGAAGGAATTGGAAACTATGCAAAGCGAGTATCAAAAGAAGTATGCCGACTATATCGCGCAGCAGGATTCGCTTACTGAAAACATTAAATTAAGGCGGCAGCAAGACATTCAAGACATTCAAGAACGCATGAACAGTCTGTACGAACTTGCTCAAAAAGATGTCCCGGAAAAACAACAAAAACTCATCCAGCCTGTTCAAGAAAAAGTACTGAAAGCCATCAAAGAAATTGGCGACGAAAAGGGGCTTACCTATATCGTTAATATGGAGCCGGGACTCTATCTCTATACAGGCAACTCTGCCGTTGACGTTACACCTCTGGTCAAAACCAAGCTCGGTATTAAATAAACATGTGAATACTTCCGGCGGAGCTATCGGAATATTTGATTCCGGTTATGGAGGACTTACTATCTTTAACAAGATTAAGCAAGTCCTTCCTTTATATAATTACGTTTACATGGGCGATAACGCCCGTGCTCCTTACGGCTCACGCTCCTTCGAGCTGGTTTATCGTTTTACGCGGCAGGCGGTCTTACGTCTGTTTGATGAAGGGTGCAGACTGGTTATTCTCGGTTGTAATACTGCTTCGGCTAAGGCCCTTAGAACTATTCAGCAGAGGGATTTGCCGATGTTCGATATGACGAGGCGAGTCCTGGGAGTGATTCGACCGACTGTCGAGGGAATTGATGCTATTAGCCGCAGCAAGCATGTCGGCGTTCTCGGAACGGCGGGGACTATCTCTTCCGAATCTTATACGATCGAAATATCGAACTTGTTTCCACATATACATGTGACGGGCGAGGCTTGCCCAATGTGGGTGCCGTTGGTGGAAAACAATGAGTTTGATACTCCGGGAGGCGACTATTTTGTAAAAAAACACATAGACAGCATCATGGCGAAAGATCGCCAAATCGACACGTTGATACTCGGTTGTACGCATTATCCTTTACTGATCAGGCAAATCAAACGTCATCTGACGTCGGGCGTCAACCTCTTCTCACAGGAAGAATGTGTTGCAATGAGCTTGAAAGATTATCTCAAACGCCATCCGGAAATCGAAAAACGGCTGGAGAAACAGAGCCTTTCACGCTTTCTGACGACTGAATCCGTGGACAAATTCACCGAGGCTGCTTCCTTTTTTCTCGGCTGTAACGTGGCTGCGGAACAAATTACGCTGGAATGATATGAAAAAACTATACTGTCTGGCGGCCTTGGCGCTTTCCGTTTTTCTTGCACAGGCACAGACGGATGAACTGGATTTGTATCTCTCTTCACATGGAATGGTAAATGTCTCGCGTATGGATTCTTCGCTGATGGCGGATTTTAAATATGCGACTGATGATAATTTTATGGGCAGGGCGGTTTATCGTGGACTGACTTCCGTATGGTTGCACCCGGATGCCGCGAACAAGCTTTTGAAGGCTTCCGACTTGTTGAAAAACAGGAGAAAGGGTTATCGCCTGCTTGTATATGATGCTGCTCGTCCCATGTTTGTACAGCGTCAAATGTGGGATCTAGTGAAAAGGACTGCTAAGGTTAATTATGTGAGTAATCCGGCTAATGGCGGTGGGTTGCATAACTATGGGATGGCTGTCGATATAACGATTGTTGACCCGTCGGGCAGGCTGCTCGATATGGGAACGGCCTTTGATTTCTTTGGCGAGGAGGCGCATATTAATAATGAGGATTATTTGCTGAATACCGGTAAAATATCGCATGAGGCTTACTTGAATCGGCGTTTGCTCAGGGGTATAATGAGGGAGGCCGGCTTTACCACTATAATATATGAGTGGTGGCATTTTAATGCTTGCTCGCGGAATGTGGCCAGGCGGGATTACCGGGTGATTGAGTGATTTGTATAAACTGTGTTTCGTTCTGCGTTCATGCTTTACATTGCTTTCGTTATTCCGGCGTCGTCGGGGGGCGTTCATTCCTGATTCTTTCCTGAATATTAAATTATTTTGCTTGCGCTTGTTATTTATCTATATATATAAATAACAGGTTGTTTTTACAGTTGTCTCTGTCTGTCGGCTGTTTATTATGGCGGACAGGTGGAATTGTGTTGTCTATTTGTTGATATACATATATGATGGGCAATTCTCGCGAGGAGTGTGGTTTGTGAAGATTTTGGCTATTGGATTTGGCAAGGCGGGGTGGGTGTTTTGTATGGTTGGGTGATGTTGTGGGGGTGGTGGGGGCGCTATTGCCTGGTTGTGCGTTGTGTAGATGGACGGGTGATGTGTCGCCAACTCACGGGTTGGCGGTGTGCCAACTCGCCGGTTTGCGGTGCGCCAACTCGTGGGTTGGCGGTTCGTCGACTGGGCGGTATGGGGTTCGTTAATCGGGTGGTAGATGGTTTGGCGACTGGGTGGGGAGTTGTTTGTTTTTGGGGTTGTGTGGCGTGTGGTTTTTGTTTGGTATTTGGGGGTTTTATTGTTTTGGTTGGCGTTTTTTTGGTGGCTGATATGGGTGGAGGATCTTGTTTGGTATGGCTTTTTTATTTTGGTTGGGGTGGGGGATTTTGGGGGCTGGTTTGGGATTGTTTTATTGGGTGTTATGTGTTTTTTATGTTGGTTGGTTTGGGGTGTTTGTCTTGGATGGGATATTGGTGGGATGCTGGTTTGTATTGTTTGTTTTTGTTTGCTGTGATGGTGGGGGTATTTTGGTTGGCGTGGGTTCTTTGTTTTGGCTGGATTGCTGGTTTTTTATTGTTGTGTATACTGGTGTTTTGAGGTTTGGTTTTGGGTGTGTGTTTTGTTTGGATGGCTGTTGTTTTTGGGGGTGTTTTTGGGTGTTTATGATGGTTGTTATTGGTTTTTTTGTTGCCTGGTTATTGGTGTTTATGGTGGTTGTTATTGGTTATTTATGTTGGCTGGGGCTGGGGTTTTATTGTGTTTGTGTGCTGGTATTTTGATGGTTTGTGTTTATGGGGTTGTTTTGTTTGAGTGGTTTGGAGGGTGTTGTTTGTGTTTTTGTGTTGGTATTGGCTGGTGTGTTGTTGGTGTTTTGGGTGTTTTTTTATTTGTGTATTGGATGGTTTTTTGTTTGTTTATTGTTTGTGTTTTTGTGTTTGAGGGGTGTGTTTTTGGGGTGTTTTATGTTTGTGTTTTTGGTGTTTTTATGGGTGTTTTTTGGGGGGTGAT
>JAIRPK010000038.1 GCA_031257015.1 Tannerellaceae bacterium | reverse complement strand
GTCGTCCTCGGCGCAACAGGCAAGAACTTTGCAGCCGGAATGAGCGGAGGAATTGCATACGTATACAATATCAACGGCGATTTCGACTATTACTGCAACATGGAAATGGTCGAGCTTTCCCTCGTCGAAGATCATGCCGACCGCACCGAACTCCACCAGCTCATCTCCGCTCATGCTCAGTTTACAAAAAGCCCGCGCGCAACTGACATCCTCCAAAACTGGGACGAACATATCGGCCTCTTCATCAAAGTAACCCCCTTCGAGTACAAAAAAATACTCCAGGAACAAAAAATGGAAGCCATCAACAAGAAAATCGCCCAGATCGAGCAGGACTATTAATGCTTACACATTCACAGACGAATGAGCAAAAAGACGAAAAACAACTTGTATAACAAGTCAGAATCTATTCCCCTATATCTGACTATTGTACGCTATTTTGAATGATTTTCAACAGTAAGTCCAAAGTATTTCCGAAAAACATGAATCAAATAAACTTTCTCCGAACATCTTCTCTACGCTCCAGAGATTACGCGAGACACGAGGAGCTGCAAAACAAAAAGGTAGCGTAAACAATATAATTTAAGTTTAACATTATACAACAAGATATAATAACGTATGGGAAACCCAAAAGCATTTCTCACAATCAATCGCAAAGAAGCTGGATACCGACCAGTATTTGAACGTATAGAAGACTTCGGTGAAGTTGAACAAACTCTCAATAGCGAAGACCGCATGGAACAGGCCTCGCGTTGCATGGACTGCGGCGTCCCTTTCTGCCATTGGTCTTGCCCTCTCTCCAACCGGATGCCCGAATGGCAGGATGCGTTATATAAAGGCAAATGGCAAGAGGCTTACGAAATACTCGCGGCGACGAACAATTTTCCCGAATTTACTGGACGGGTATGCCCTGCCCTATGCGAGAAAAGTTGCGTTCTGAACATGCAAAACAATCCGGTAACAATCCGTGAGAACGAAGTGGCAGTTATTGAACACGCTTTCCAGGAGGGGTACATCAAACCAAAGACACCAAAGACTCGCACTGGTCGCAGTGTTGCCATCATCGGTTCTGGTCCAGCTGGCCTAGCTGTTGCCGACATGCTTAATCGTTACGGGCATACGGTGACGGTGTTTGAGAAAGATGAATTGCCTGGCGGTCTTCTCCGTCTTGGAATCCCTGATTTTAAGCTGAATAAGAAGATTATCGATCGACGCATTGACCTCCTTAAGGCCGAAGGCGCCATCTTTCGAAACAACGTGGAGGTGGGAAAAGATATCTCTGCCACTGAATTGCTATCCGGCTTTGATGCCATTTGTATATGCGTCGGGGCAGGCCAACCTCGCGACCTTGTTGTAGAAGGCCGTGCATTGAGCGGCATCCACTTCGCCCTAGAACTCCTACGGCAGCAGAACCGTGCTGTCAGAGGCTTTCGCTTGCCTGAAGAACACGCAATTGAGATAGAGGCTAAGAATGTCCTCGTTATCGGAGGAGGAGACACTGGCTCCGACTGCGTAGGCACATCTATCCGCCGCAAGGCTGCCTCCGTTACACAAATTGAAATCCTCCCCATGCCTCCCGCTGACTATAACCCTGATACGCCTTGGCCACTCTATCCCAACATCCTCAAGACGTCCAGCTCGCATAAGGAAGGCTGCAACCGCCGCTGGTCGCTTGCTACGCAACGCTTCTTGGGCGAAGCAGGCCGCTTGACAGGTGTAGAAGTTCTTGATACGCAAACTGGAGAAACGGAAATCATTAAGGCCGACCTTGTATTCCTTTCAATGGGCTTTCTGCATCTTGTTCACGACGGATTGGCGGACGAACTTTCCCTAGCCTACGACGTCCGTGGAAACATCGCTACGACATCGCATAATTGTACATCGGTCGATAAAGTATTTACAGCTGGCGACGCTGTTCTGGGAGCGAGCCTCGTTGTTCGCGCCATTGACTCAGGTCGTCGTGCTGCAGCTGCGATACATACGTTCCTAGCTGAGTATTAAAAGAAATATGTATTTCAAGGATGTAATCGGCCAAAATGATGTTAAGCAACGTCTCATAGGTGCTGCCCGGAAGGAGTTTATTCCTCATGCACAGCTTTTCTCCGAGGCTGGTGGTACAGGTGCATTTCCGCTGGCTCTTGCGTATTCCCGATACCTGAATTGTAAGTCTCCCAGCGAGACAGACGCTTGCGGTAATTGCCCTTCGTGCTTAAAATATGACTTGCTGGCGCATCCCGATCTTCACTTTGTTTTCCCAATCATATCTAGAAAGGAGAAGAAGAAGCTGGTATGCGATGATTATCTGCCGGAATGGCGTGCTTATCTTAAAGATAAACCTTATTTCTCGATGGCTGGCTGGCTGGAGCGTATAGAAGCTGGTAACTCGCAAGCGTTGATATACTCTGCTGAAAGCGAAGAGATAATGAGGAAGTTAAGCTTGCGCATATATGAAGCCAATTATCGTGTACTCTTCGTATGGTTGCCAGAAAAGATGCATAATGATTGTGCAAATAAAATACTCAAGCTTGTAGAGGAACCCTCACCGCATACACTTATCTTCATGGTGACCGAAGAACCGGAGGCCATATTAGGAACGATCCTTTCCCGCGTCCAGCGCATCAATGTCCGCCCAATCCACAGTGACGACCTTACAAAAAACCTCATAGACAAAGAATGTCTCGATGCCGAGGCTGCCCGTGAAATATCCCATTTGGCAGGAGGCAATTACCTGAAAGCAAAGGAACTCATCAACATAAGTGAGGAAAATAATTTCTTTCTTGAGCAGTTTAAGGAGATGATGCGCAATTCTTGGAAGCGCAATGTTAAAGACATGAAAACGTTCTCGGACAAATTGGCAGGAATTGGACGCGAGCGGCAGAAGAGCTTTTTAGCATACTGCCAACGCCTTGTGCGTGAAAATTTCATGTATTGCTTCCAAGCGCAAGAGCTGAACTATATGAATCGCGGGGAAGCGGAGTTTTCCGTTAAGTTTGCCCCATTCATTAACGAGCGAAACGTGTTCTCTTTTGTAGATGAATTGGCAAAAGCAGAGTATCATATCAGTCAGAATGTAAATGCAAAGATGGTTTTTTTCGATTTGGCCTTGCAGGTAGCTGTTATGATTAAGACCGCCCGTTGAGAGTGTTTTATCGTTTCCAGCTAAGAGGAGCGTGAAAAGCATCCTCAATGTGTTCAATTTCGTAGTATTCTCCCTTTTTTAACACGCTGATAATGTCGAAGCGAATGGCCTTCTCTAAGTCAAAAGAGCGTATATATTCATTCGCCGCCTCTACGACGCGGCGAATTTTTGTGCGTGTGACGGCTTCCTCTGGCGAGAGCAGGCAACCGGCGGTGCGTGTTTTAACTTCAATAATGACTAGTTCGTTGTCGTTCGCGGCGACAATATCTATTTCGTAATGCCTCCAACGCCAATTGGAATGGAGGATTTCATAACCATGTTCGATAAGATACTTGCGAGCCTCTTCTTCACCTACTTTTCCTGTTATATTTTGCTTTGACATATTGTTCATTATTTCTTTATACATAAGGCAATAGCGATGCGAATATATAGATTTTCTCTATATTTGTGCCATGAAAAAAGAAACGAAGAAATTGTCCCGTATTCATCGGGTAACTCTAGTATTTAACGACGAAGAATGTAAAGCAATTAATCGTTATATACGTAAATATAAAGTAGTCAACAAATCACGCTGGTATAGAGAAACAATATTGTCGCACGTTATCAAAACTCTTGTTGACGATTATCCCACACTATTTAATGAAGAAGAAATGAAATGAATATCCCCGATGATATTTATTTCATGCAGCAGGCCTTGAAAGAAGCTCAATTGGCGTCGAATAAGGGAGAAGTTCCCATCGGCGCAATTATCGTTTGCAACAATTGCATTATTGCGCGAGCACATAACCAAACCGAACAATTAAATGATCCTACCGCTCATGCTGAAATGCTTGCTATCACTTCAGCCGCCAATATGCTAGGGGCCAAATATCTGACGAACTGTAGCTTATATGTTACTGTAGAACCGTGCGTAATGTGTGCAGGGGCAATCGCTTGGGCACAACTTGGCAGACTAATATATGGAACGCCAGACGAAAAAAAAGGATATTCAGTATATGCCCCCTCTGCTTTGCATCCTAAAACAACTGTAAAAAAAGGAATCTTGGAACATGAATGTGCCTCGGAGCTCCTTTCATTCTTCCGGAGGCGCAGATAAAGAGATTTAGTCTTTCACTTCCTCATAATCAACATATTCTCCTTCGTCTTTATTAAATATTTTCTTATGTGGCGTGGGGCGCTTTGATGTTTTCTGTTGTTGCTTGCGTTGGCTATTATTAGAAGAGCCAGTACCGAAAAGAAAGCGTAGAATTGTGCGCACAAATGAGAAACCCAAAAGAAAGATCAATAATATGAAAAAGAAAAATAGAAAGAATAAAAACTTAAACATAACGGACTAATTAAATATCATTAATATACTACAAAATAAGCATCTCAATCATCTATTCTTATCAAAAACAGATAATAAAACATATAGAAATATAGCTCCTGCAATGCCGAGTACTCCCGCTAAAAAAATACTCGCCAAGCTGCCTGCCAACAATACATAGCGCAATTCATTACCCCTCCATGCAAGTGATTTTGTCTTCAATGAGAACATTGGTATCTCTGAAATAAGCAAAAAAGACGTAATGCACGTAGCAATGGCTATAATCAAGGATAATTCAAACCCTCCATAAGTCTCTAACAAGGGAAAAAATGAATACCCGACAGCCCCCCAAAATAACGCATGAGCCGGAACCGGTAACCCCAGAAAAGCATCTTTCTGCCGCTCGTCAACATTGAACCGCGCTAATCGCAATGCCGAAAAAACAGGGATGGAAAACGGCAGATAACGAAGATATTCCTCTACTCCTCCACACTGACTATACGCACAACTTTTGCTAAGCAATGCGAATATCAACATCGCCGGCGCCACCCCAAATGCAACCAAATCCGCCAGCGAATCCAGCTCCTTCCCCATGTCCGAATACGCATTCAACAAACGTGCAGCCAAACCGTCAAGAAAATCAAAACATGCAGATATTATAATACAAATAAGCGCTCCTCCAGCATTATTATTAAATGCAAAAGCAATGCCTATGCAGCCGGACAGTAATGACAAGCTCGTCAGCGTATTCGGGACATATTTACCAATATGATTCATCATTTTAATCTTGCTAAAGGCGTTTGATTTGCCATAACTCTTTGCCCCATCTCAACTAATATTTCGCTATCTACGGGTATGAATACATCGACGCGCGAACCAAATTTAATAAAGCCCAACTGCTCGTCAACATGACACGATTCGCCCTCTTTGGCATACGTTACAATTCGCCTGGCCATTGCTCCAGCTATTTGTCTAACCAAAATGTCGATACCTTTTTTAGTGGTAATAAGCACAGACGAACGTTCGTTTTCAACACTACTTTTAGGCAGGTATGCCGCCATGAAACGACCTGCATGGTGGGATACATGCTTTACCGTACCATTTACCGGAAACCAATTGGCATGTACGTTGAACACCGACATGAAAATAGAGATTTGTATCCGTCGTTCACGTAATAATTCATGTTCAAATATCTCCTCAATAACAACAATTTGCCCGTCAGCCGGAGCTATAACCATGCCCTCAGAATCGTAAGGAAAATGTCGGAACGGGCTGCGAAAAAAATTCGTTACCAACAAGAAAATAACCAGAGAAACGGTCATAACACTGTAAAATAAAAGACATTTCCCGCTCCAATAAAACAGAATTAAATTGATCAGGAACAAGATAGAAAACATTGTGAGTAGCAACCCCGTCCCTTCTTTATGTATTTTCATCTTTTTAAGTGACATAGCTTATTTATAATGATGGAGCAAAGATATTAAAATTTTCAAAGAATCTGGTCAGGCGTCATTCGTCCAAATAGCCCATAGCTGTATGGAGCGGTTAACCTCTGGGCAATGCTTTGTCGCTCGCTCTTTCAATGACGCTGTCCTCGTGCTGGATATGTCCCTTGTTTGCCTGGCCAACCCGTGAGCCCGAGGCGTCTCACACGATCTTTGGATGAAGAAGAGAAGAAGTTGGCGAGGCGTAACGAAGGGAAAAAACTTTTTACTATTAACCTGAGTTCAGGCAAACGATCATAATTCTCCAATATCCAAACGGTCATAACATATCTGCTATTGCCGGCAGGCAGAGAGAGTCACAGGATTTTATCGCTACACGGGATTTTAATAAAATAACGCCAGTTCTACCTAAGCTACTAAATTAAGTTTACCAAGAGCAAAATATTCAGATTAAGCGTTTTATACATAAGATTATATGCGATAAGCTTGGAAATGATTAACATGGAAGAATTTAAGCTTGCGGCAATGACAATAGCATCATAATGATTGTATTTTGCTGTCTGACATTGAATCTGTCCTGGAACATTGCTTTTTAGAGGTGTTGGCCGGAAGACGACGTCTCCTCCGTGAGTTTATCAAATTCTTGCAAATTTCGACGATAATACAGTCAATTTCCACAGTGTTTTGTATTTATATTTAATGTGATTTTGTGTTGGGACATCTTTTGTTTAATACTTTAAAATTACGTGATGTCCAGTTATCTTATGATTTTTTTTAGCCGTTCTTTTTATCCTGACAGTTATAAATTTATTCCGGTTTTGAGAAAAGGATAATATTGTCAGGTATTTTGTTGGCCATATACAATATTCCAACATTTCACAGGCCGTTATATCATATTTTCCGTATTATTTTTGATTTATATTTTGCTAGTCCTGATGTCAAAAGCAGATTCTTTACATATTGCAAAGTCAATATCACAAATAAAAATACCAGCGTTTGCCTGTGACTGAACCCGTGCTGAAGGAATTTGTGATGAATATGATTATTGTCTGCTGCAAATAAATGTTTCACGTTGCGAAAGTGTACGAACATCACGTGAGAGGTATCTAATACCGGGATAATAAACAGATCCAGTTCTATCATTGTTATATCGTCATTTGGAATGGACTGCGGTCTTCAAAGGATGCGAGAAATAACCGGCTTCATTATAAATACACCTTCCATTAAAGTCAAACCGGCAATAAATATTTCGGAAGCCAAGTCATACATGGTGGGAAAACATGATTGAGGGAGGGAGCGTATTGGTCAACCAGGTGGGAAGGTATGATCTTGACCAGGAACATACTGTCCCACTAGGGGGGAGGGTATGATTGGGGACCGGATCGTACTCTTCCTCAAGGTGGGAAGGTATGTTTTGTTCGCGGATCGTACTGTCCTACCAAGGGGGACGATATGTTTTGGGGGCGAGTTATGGTGTCCCCCAAGGTATGACAGTAGGTTTTGAGGGAGGATCGTATTGTCCCACATGGAGGGAGCGGATGGTTTTAAAATGGTACATTTTGTTATAAACGGAGAGCTTTGCCGAACTGTTCGGAAAGCGGGGCAAAAGAAATAAAACATGTACCGGACGGAAAGAGGATGAACGCTCAATCGTGATGCAGGGCGTTCTCATTTCTGAAAATAGTGTATGAGATAATTGAATGGAGGGATTTGATTTGCGCGGAGAATTGATTTGAATCAGCTTTGAAATCAGGCAAACTTGCGATGAAATGAATCATTTTGGTAGGCCTTAAAAGTGCTTTTTCTTTACTTTTGTCGCCTTAAAACATAAAAGGTATGACAGCTAAAATTGAACTCAAGAACATGCGCTTCTATGCTATGCACGGAGCGCTCCCGCAAGAAAGAACGGTCGGGCATAATTTCATCGTGAATCTTTGTTTAAGAACGGAGCTGGGGGCAGACATCAGGAATGGCAACCTGCAGAGCACGATAAACTATGCTGATGTATTCCGCGTTGTTGCAGATGAAATGCGGATACCCTCGACCTTGCTTGAACAAGTTGCGATTCGCATACTCGATGCCTTGAAAAAGCATTTCACCGGCTTGACGGAGGCGGAAATCTCCATTGCCAAGATGAATCCGCCCATAGAAGGGGCAGACATGGAGAGCGCCGCCATCACATTAAGCCAAACTTATTAATGCTGAGAACCCGAAAGCCGTCCTTCGTCAGCGTAACTGTAATAATTTAAATCGGAGATAATGATATGGTCGAGCAGGCGCATACTCATAATTTCAGCAGCCTTCTCTACCCGTATCGTCAGTGCATCGTCCTGACGGCTGGGGGTGGCGCTCCCCGATGGATGGTTATGGCAAAGGATAATGCCTGTGGCAGAAGCCTGTATGGCGGCACGCATGATTAGTCGCACGTCCACCAAGGCATCGCTTATGCCTCCCTGACAAATTTTCACCTTCTCTATAACCTTCGCCGAAGCGTTAGTCAAGGCTATCCACACCTCTTCATGACCGAGGTCACAGAGCAATGCGTAGAAAAGCGAATGGGCGTCTTTGCTACACCGTATCGTATGCAGCTCGCTTCTCTCTGTCGCTGTTCGCCGCCGGCCAAGTTCGAGTGCGGCGGCGATGGTTATGGCTTTTGCCTCGCCGATGCCTTTGAAATTACCAATAAGACTTTTGATTGTCACTTTCCCCAGCTCGTTCAGATTATTGTCGGCGGTCTTCAGGATTCGCTGCGATAATTGTACGGCCGTTTCATGCTTTGTTCCAGAGCCAATCAGTATGGCTAGCAACTCGGCGTTACTTAATGACGATGCGCCTTTCAGCAACATTTTTTCCCTGGGGCGGTCGTCGACAGGAAGGTTTTTGATGGAAATATTATTCATAGTCAAGGATTCGGTAGTGTGGGAATGATTGTCATTCCCGCACACGGCCAACGTAAGAGCCGTCGCGAGTATCTATTTCTATTTTCTCGCCTGTATTAATAAAGAGAGGGACGCGGACTTCGGCTCCGGTTTCAAGCGTAGCGGGCTTGAGCGTATTTGTCGCCGTATCGCCTTTCATTCCCGGCTCCGTATAAGTTACTTCGAGAGTTACATGAGCTGGGAGTTCGCAAGTCAGGACATTCTCCGAAGCAGCATGAACCATAGCCTCGACAATATCTCCTTCTTTCAGGAACTGCACGCCGTTGATACTGTCGCCCGGAATGGAAATTTGCTCGAATGTTTCGGGATGCATGAAATTATATCCCATATCATCCTTGTAAAGAAATTGATATGGGCGGCGTTCGATGCGAACCTCTTCGACCTTTACGCCGGAGTTCCACGTTTTGTCGATAACGCGCCCGGTCATAACATTTTTCAGTTTTGTTCTTACAAAAGCTGGGCCTTTGCCGGGTTTTACATGCAGAAACTCTACGATAAAATAATATGTGCCATCGATATCGAGACACATTCCGTTTCTAAAATCAGCTGTTGTTGCCATATAAAATATAAATATTGGATTAAATAATTAATGAGTGCAAATTTAGAGCATCTTCTTTAATGACGCAAGAGTAGAGGGAATCGTATTAGTTTTCTGAAATATTGTCGTTCATTTCGTCCGCAATGAATGGTTTCATCACTACTCCAATGCTTTTCTTTCCGTCCATTTTGATAATCGCCGGAGACGACAGCGAAACATGGCGCACATAGTCTGTCTCGTCCTCTGCCGGGAGAGCGTCAAGATATGTTTCGTCGAACAGGCCATCGTTCCTGAACGGATTAATCGTGAAATAGCCGACGCCGAGGGATGTCAGATTTTGGAAGAAGTGTGTTCCCTGGCTCGGATCGACGCGGTAGTTTTCCAATCCCTCCTCGACGATCAGCCGTGCATTGCTTATGTGCGGCCACTTGACGGGGATGCCAAGCCAGTGGTCACTGCTGCCCCAGCGGCCGGGGCCGACAAGTATATAGCCTCTACTTCGATCTGCGAGCTTGATGTTTATCTTCTCTATCTGCGATGCAATGAGTTTGGTGTTAGCAGAATCGAAGCTTTTTGTCTTTACATATACTATATCTTGAACATCATTGATCACGCCATGCCCCATGGAACTATCGGAGCGGAGGAGAACTTTGTTCAATGGGATTGTGGAGAGGTTGTCGTCCATTGCTGACCGGCGCTCAACTATGGGGCGGATTTGGAGGATATAGAATGTTGCATGTTTCGGGCTATGGGGGTCGATGTTGACGGCAAATTCTATCTCGACTGGCCGCCCCATTTCTGCTTGCCCCATGCCTAGTATCTGATCAAGGGTCGTGGCAAAGGGGAATATTTCATGCTGGAGGATGTTGGCGAAGGATATGATTTTGCGCCCGCCTGGATAGTATCCGTCGCGGATAATATTGTCGGACACATCGTAGGTCGAAGCTATGTACTTAAGCGTTCCGTCTGCATCAGCATCCTTGACAGGTAGACGCAAGAGGTTGAACGTGTCATCTACTGAGAACGTGCGCGAAAGCTTGTTCAAATCCAGGGCGTAGAAGGATGATTGAGTCTCACGCAAGGCATATTCAGGCGTGCTCAGCTGAAGGATGTTGTGAGGATGGCGGGGTGAGAAACGGAGGGTGATGCCTCCATCTACGATGTGCTTCCCAAGCCCCAAGGCAATATTAGCAATGCCGTCTTCCGGCTTCTCTTTTCCCAGTGGATAGAAGTTAAGCGAGCGGGCTACACCCGAAAAGGTCGGATAATAACGAAGACCGTAAGCAGAACCCACCAGCTCCTGCAGGACAATGGCCATTTTCTCCTGATCAATAAGATTGGACGTGGCTGTCATATACGCCTTGCTGTCCTTATAAAAGACTGAGGCATAAACGGACTTGATCGCATCGCTGATAATGCGTAGCATCTCATACTTGTCTTCATCCTTGGAAATCATATACGTTGAGTATATACCGGCAAATGGCTGATATTGCGAGTCTTCAAGCAAGCTGGATGAACGGACGGCGACTGGCCCTTTCACTACATCAATGAAGGCGTCGAGTTCTTCTAACAGCCTCTTGGGCAGGCTTGCTCGCAGAAAATAGCGGAGGATGTTTTCGTCGTCCTTATCCTTCAAGGCAACGGAGTATAAATCATTTGTCTCCATGAATTCATCGAATATATCCGTGCAGATGACAACCGTCTTAGGTATCGCAACCGTAAAATTCTCGTTCTCCGGACCAAGATAGCGCTTAATCATTGTGCCGACGAACGCCAGGCCGCGCCCCTTGCCGCCTAACGAACCCTCACCGATACGGGCGAAATTGCTGTACTCGTCAAACCTGTCACGCTGGTAAACAGCGACGATGCCTGTGTTCTTCATTCTCCGGTAACAGACTATGAGGTCGAAGATCAGCTGACGTGCCTCGTCCATATCTTTATAATCGCTTACATCCACATCTTTCAATATTTCCGCCGGAGGAAACATGGCGCGAGAATAAAAGAAGCGAGAAAAATGATTCCGCGACAAGTGATATACCAGCGATTCGTCGGGTATGTTGAATATCTTCGTTTGCAAGTCTTTCAGATCTTTTATCCGCTCGATCGGTTCGCGGGTATGAGGATTGATGATGATAAAGTCGCCGAAGCCGAAATTCTCCATAATCTTCCGCCGCAAATCTTGTGGATAGCTCTTGGAATTCTTGTCTATAAACGAAGCACCCAACTCCGCTGCATAAACATCGTTAGAGGATTCGGAGGATTCGAGTACGAACGGAATCGTCAATCCGTGCTTCCGGACATAGCGCCCGAACATATAGCCAGCAAACGAATCCTTTGCCCCGTCACGCATGAAGCTCATATCGGAGATTATGCCTAGTATGTTATTCTTGAACCGATCAAAGATCACTACTGCCTCCTCGTATGTGCGAGCCAGCTTAATCTTCGGACGGCCTCTCATGCGTAGCGTCCGCTGATGAGCGTTCAATGCTTCTTTTGCAAATTCCCGGCTTTGTTCCAGAACGAAACGATAAAGATGGGTAAGCGTGGAGGAATAAAACCGGATCGAATCCTCTACCAGCAGGATGATCTGCACGCCAACGCTCGCCGTGTCGTCCTCCGCATTCATATTATCCTCCACCAGCTTTATGATGGCCAGAAGCAATTCCGGATTCCCCAACCAGCTGAATACATAGTCTATGGCTGAAAGATCTTCGTTGCTCACACGCTTCGATACCTCTCTGGAGAAAGGCGTAAGGACAACGATCGGTATGCCAGGATATAACTTCTTAATCTCCCGTGCTGCCGTAAATATGTCGCGATTATCCATATTCGGCATGCAGATGATCAGCTCAAAATTCCGTCTCTCTAACTCATACAAAGCCTCAACCTCAGTAGCAACTTGCTTGAAACGTGGCGGATAGCGCAGGTTCAACGATATATACTCATTAAAGATTTGCTCATCGACACGCCCGTCGTCCTCCAGCATGAAAGCATCATACTTCGTAGCTAGAAGCAAAATGTTGTAAATGCGTTTATTCATCAGATTGGCGAAAGATGTATCCTTTAGCGCCAAGTTCTTAAAATCCGGTATTCTGCTCATATAATTCATCTGTTTTTGAAACTCCTCCAAAGATAAGGGTTAAATCAAAAAACGGCAGGCGGATTAACAAAGATGCCCCAAGCAACATTCGCTACTCCGGAGCTTTACCGGTTTGTCTAAACACACAGAACCTCAAGCATGTAAGCCAGAAACGTAAGCCAGATTTACCCACCTGCTACCAGAACTGAATATCTGCTCCGTGCTGCTCCCTTTTCTCTTGTCTAGTTCTCGATGGCGCATGATAGCCTGCTGCGCCCAATTCGAGTTCTTTTCAATGCATGTATTGAAAAGTTTCCTGGCCAATTCGCTCGAACCATAATAAAGAACATAGTCAAGCGGAGGCGGACTGACGTCGTAACGCAAGCCATCGCTAATTGCCCACACCCGCTTACTCATGACTTCAACAACGGTTGCTGGATTAGTTAACTTACCAAACAGCGGCACGACCAAGTTATCGATCAGTCCGGCAATCTCGTCCACAGACCTGCTCTGCTGATCACCAGAAATAATCCATTCATACGGCGGAATACGGGGAGAAATGTCACATAAATGAGCACTAAAAAACACATCCGTAGGATTAGGCAAATTCTCCTCCTTCCACCATTTTTTTATTGTACGCGAACAAAACTGAAGCAGTGGGATTGCTTTAAGTTTATCATGAAATATGCGCCGGGGTATCAGAAAAATGATTTCTATTTTCATCAACCGATCAGGCGTATAATACGCCAGAGTTTTTCCCCTTTCTTCCAGAACAAAATTATGGGAAGCTAAAGATTCAAGCAAACGATGTGTGGTTTGCGATAAAACTTCCTCTTTTCTTGTAGCCATACCTATTTATTGTCACTTATATTAATTTTGAGGAACAAATATAACATTATATTGTATTCCTCATTTCTTTTATCTACATTTGCAGTCCAATAACAAATCACTGATTAAAGTATAATTTTAAATAATAAGACAATGAAGAAAGGCATTCATCCCTCCAACTACCGTCCAGTCGCGTTCAAGGACATGTCGAATGAGGAGATATTCATTACCCGCTCCACCATTAATACTAAAGAAACGATAGAGATTGAGGGGGTCACATACCCATTGGTCAAATTGGAAATTTCCAGCTCGTCACACCCTTTCTACACAGGGAAAGCAAAATTGGTGGACACTGCGGGGCGTGTGGACAAATTCATGAGCCGATACGGGAACAGAAAGCGAAGCGAATAGAATTTCAAAAAAACTCAATGATAAGGGCCGGGGAGAACTTTCTTTCGGCTCTTTCTTTTTAAACCAATTGAAAAAACGAAAAATCAAAACCCGTACTTGCTTATAAAAATAAATCGCCTACCTTTGCAGCACTAAAAAACAAAACGGTCTGGTAGCTCAGTTGGATAGAGCAACAGCCTTCTAAGCTGTGGGTCTTGGGTTCGAATCCCAACCGGATCACCAAAGGGGGGAGAGGATTAAAAACAACTTAAAACTAAACAAAACCCTGCAAATACTTTATTTGCAGGGTTTTCCGTTTTATTCGGGTCTTATTAATTCGTCCTCCCCTTACTCTAGTACTAGATGAGACATGAGAAACATAATCTCCAACCCTTTACCTAGCCATATTCACAGACGAATCTTTCTGAAGGATAAAGATTCACAAAAATAACTCTCCATTCCACGTTTAGACTTATAAGACAAGCCGAGGAAATAACTTTCACTTTCATTACGACTTATGTCGAACTGATTTGGTGAATCACGCTAAATGGGAAGAAAAAATTCTAAATCTAAAATAGCACACTATACACTTCAAAATCCACACTCTAAAATGTAAAAAAAAGAAAATGTAAACACCTCTGCTAGCTTTATCTTAATGCCCATCAGCCAGTCAAGCAAAATAGTGTAGGAAACGCTTTTCAGCCCCAAAAGGCCTTGATAAATATCAAAAAAAAACGGAAACTTCTCACCCCCATGAAAGAGCTAAAACAGTAAGAAAATAAAGTAAATTAAGTAATTATCCCAAAAAAGATTAAGATCAAGAGAAGAGAATTTAACTGTTGACAATCGTCATCGTTCACGCTAATTATCTTCTATATCAGTAAATTAGACAAGAATAAAAGAGAATGTAACCATGAAGAATAAATATCTTTTCAAAAAAATAAACAACAAAAATGATGTACAAATTTGCAAATTTCCAAAAAGTATTTACCTTTGTGCCGGATTCAAAATGCTTTATAACGAATGATTAAAAGAATTGTGTATTTAAATAAGGACTTAAAAATTGCTATACAAAAACAATAATGATAAATATATAAACTTATAAGAATTGATTAAATTTTTTACACAACAAATATTTTGTTAAGCGATAAAAACTATGATGGCAGGAGCATAATTTCTCCAGTCAGATGATTGATTTTCTTCTGCTAACAAGAACACAAACAAATTTTATTTAAGTATGAGAAGAATTAGAACATTCATTGGGGCAATCGTCTTAATGTGTACGATATGCCAGTTTGCCTTAGCGCAAACAAACATTTATGTATCCCCAAACGGTTCAGGAAATTCAAGTGGAAGCGGATTGAGTGACGAATTGCCTTACGC
>JAIRPK010000023.1 GCA_031257015.1 Tannerellaceae bacterium | reverse complement strand
TTGTGCGTTTACGGGCTTTTTTGCTGCCTCTGCGCCGATAAAAGGCAGACAGAGGATGGCAACAGACAGAATTACTTTTACTAATCTTTTCATTTGCTTTATTTTAATTATTAATATATTATCTCATAATAGCTTAAAATTCCTAATCGCAAAGATATTTTGTTTAGATGAAGTTTTTTTGCACAAAATCGAGATTCAATATCACAATAGCGATATACATTGCATCAAGCATACATATTCATAAAATTCCCAGGCATGTCAAGTGCCCATCCAAAGCATTTTTTAACCCATTAAATATAATAGCAAAATCGCCCAACACTCTCGGAAAGTATCACAAGATTCTCCAGGAATGTCATGTATCTATGTCTTAAACCACAGAGCTTAAAATTCACCCACACACAACCTGTATTGCTTCATTTTCTTCTTGCAAAAGAGCAATTGAGGTCATCATATACTTATCAATGTCGTTGACAGTAATATTTTAGGGAGTATTGTTGCTGGCTATTAAGTCTGTATAACTAACAGTTCAGATATAAACTATCCCGATGAATTACACATCGGGATAATTCATTTTATCTAAAAGTCTTCAGACATATTCATAAGGAAAAAAAACTATGCAAACAAAAGCGAAGAGTAAAAATATCGTCCTGTTTTATATCGACATTTTTTTCATCTAACAAACACAGACACAAAGCCGGCAGGAGGCAGCTCGACAGATATGCTCCCATCTGCGTTCCGACTTGCAGGAATCTCTTTCATGCTCATCGAACTATTCGTGGCGTATGCCTTGAGTTCCTTTAATGACGGTAGACCTTTAATGACAGCCGGCCTGACTCCCGCATTGTTTACCAAATGCACTGCATACTCCGATGTGGATAAATTGCCGAACGCCGCACAGCTCACTTCCTCCCTGTCACATTTAAAAGAAAGCGAAAAAGCATTCACGGGAGTAGAAGCAAATTGCTTCAGGTTCCAAAAACGCTGGGTCGGACGAAGTGCGCCTGTCGAACCGTATATCCCATCACCCCAAAGAATGGAATAATCCGAAGTCAATTGCCATTGCAGAATACTGAGAGGTTGACAAATAGCAGCGATGCGTGTATAAAGATTGATTTCGTACAAGGCAAATGTAGGCTCGGCAAAGATCTGCGGATAAGTATGAGCCGCCGCATCTGTGCTGCCTTCTCCAACCAGGATGGGGACGTTCAGTCTTGTGGCCGCCCCACCCCACTTTTGCAGTGTGACGTCATCACATCCTCTCCAGGAATGAAATGAAACGGCAGCGATATACTTATGCGTAGCCGGGTCATTAAGCGCAGGGACGATAAAGTCAAAAGTAGTGGCGTCGGAATTATCACCAAGGAGCAATTTGGTCGCCAGTCCTCTGTTCGCCAAATAAGCGCCAAACTCCTTAATAAATATGGCATGTTCTTCAGGCGAATGAAGGACGTTTATACCAATATCCGATTCGTTAAAAGAAAAAGCATAAGCCTCCACGCCATAAACCCTTTTAAGAAAGACCAGATAGTCGCCCAGCGACTTATAAATCTGCTGCGTCTTAGTCTGTTCAAGCTTCCATGCAGCCACTCCACCCATCATCCTCGGACGAGGACCGGCAGGCATTGCCCATCCAGGCGGGAACCATGCGCTAACAATCACAGGCATCCCCTTAGCCGCCAGGCGTTGCGCCATCTTTGCCGCCGCATCTGCGCGAGGATTCACCTTTCCTTCCTCCAAAGCATCCTTCAAAGGATCGGAATCCTCTGTCGGCTGCCACATAGCCCAGGGCATTTCAACCCGTCCGAAAGCGATACGCATATTCTCCAGACAATAATCAATCACTTTCGGATCGTTAGCAGGATTTTGCAATCTGAAGTTTCCGCCGAAACCGGCAAATAAACGTCCCGGATTAGCTCCGTCAACTTCAATCGTAGCCGGAGCGTTATCCATCTTTCCGCTGGAATTAATAGTGAAATCAAGTATTCCCTTCTGCTCCTTAACGACATTCTCAGGGAAAAGACTAATATATAATGTATAAGCCTTTTCTTCCCTCCTCATGAAGGCAGTGACGGACGAAGAGAACGAGAAGCGTATATTCCTGTCCGGACTTTCGACAGTAATCGTCTTGCCTGAAACCTTTGCAGACATGGCAGTAAGAGTTTTCAGCGATATGCGCTTCCCTCCGATTTGCACGCTGCCCGCAGCATAATGTTTATCCGTAAAGCTAAAGCAATAATAAACCCCCTCATGCTTAACGGTCGAATCCGAAGCAAAGGAAAGATTAACGCCGACGATGCCTTTCCCCCTGTCTTCGACAGTTTGTTCAAAGGGGATGTACTGGATTTTACTCTTTACGATTTGTTTCTCACCCTCGCGTGTATATCGCGGCCTCTGCCGTTCGCGCCCTGTAAAATCCACATCAGCCCATTGCGACTTGACAACACGAACGGACGATTCAAAGTCAACAAGCAACCCGTCGATACGGATGCCGGTCATGTTTCCCCATGCCATTACTTCAGTTTGTGCCATCAGGGATTGAGAAAGGAAGACGATCGCCATGATCGCTCCTGACAGTAAAAGTTTTTTAGTCATATTCATACGATATTATTATAATTTATACCTCTTGTCCGAAAATCAATTTCATCCGGCATTTCACGCTGCACGCATTAACAGGGAAGCAGAAAAGGAACAAAACCAATAACGACTTACTCCCTTCCATCATTAATATATCCCTTTTCATGCTACACTCAAAAGCCGGTCATCTAAAAGACGTCCTCGTCATAATCTCAAACCCCATCCTGCTGTTGTGATACGGGCAGCGCCACATGCTAGCCTTCTGCGACTTCCTGTCCGGAGTTCCGTCGGCATAAACATTTCCATACCATTCGCCGAACTCCCTGTCGATATAGCATTTCTTAATCCACGCCCAAGCCCTGGCAGCAGCATCAAGATACTTTTCCTCCCCGCTGATTTGCCAGGCATTAAAATATCCGACGACAGCTTCCGCCTGCGGCCACCATTCAAGCCTTTCGCCATGCTTCTCCGCTTCCGGATTTCGCGGAGGAGCGCCAAAGGGACGCGCATCCCAAAACTTTTCACCCCTGACATATCCTTCGGGAGCAGTCCCCTCCCGGAGCTGAACATCAGCAATATTGACGGCGATGCGACGAGTGTCGGCAATGATTTCCTCATCCCCCAGAACCTCGGCCGCTTCAACCAGCAGCCATGAAAACTCAATGTCATGACCATAAGAATCAATCCTCATGCGCGGAACGAAGTCCATGGAAAGATAAAGCTTCTCGTGCCATGTATTTTGGTCCAGAATCTTGTTGGACATAACATCAATCTGCCTCCTTAGATGCCCCTTCAGTCCCGGATCTTTCCAGACGCGATAAAGATTCGTCAACGCTTCAAGCACATGGAGATTATTGTTCATCCCCTTGGGGAAAGCAAGATTCTCCGGCAACTTCCAGTCGCGCGAAAAGTTCTCGATAAAGCCCCCGTTAACCGGATCGAAAACATGTTCAATCATTGACCTGTAAATAGCGACAGCCCCTTGAAGACTTTCGATACAGCCAGTTGCGCGGAAATGCTCCGACAGGCCATAAATGCCAAAAGCATTGACATAACTTTGTTTTTGCGCGTTCGCAACAGTTCCGTCCGCCTTCAAGTCCCAGACAACTCCGCCATGCTCCCTGTCGATGAAATGCTCCAGGAAATAACGCGCTCCCCTGTCAGCCAGCTCCCTGTAAACATCATCTCCAAGGATGCGATAAGCAGTCGAAAAGGTCCATACAATCCTGGCATTAAGAATCCCCCCCTTGTTCGCCGCAGGGTCCGGCTTGTTGTCGGCAGAGACCAAACCATAGAAGCCACCGGCAGGGTCCGGCGCATGCTTGGCCCAGTAAGGGAGGATGTTCATCGTAAGATCATCAACTATTTCTTTACGAAGCTGCTCAACCGCAGCATTATCTTTCGCACTGTTTTGCGCCCCGGCAGCGAAAGAGAAGATAATTAAGAATGTTATTAAAAATAGATTTCTCATTATTATATATTATTAAATCATTTCTTTTCCTCCAAAAGAGAAAAAAGGGCGACAGATGATACAGATTTTAAGATTAAAATTCCGCCCCAAATCCTTTCCGCCACTAAATTATATAAAAAACCAAATCAGAGAGAGCCGCAAAACGTTCCGAGTGTCTCACGAGACGTTCCGAGCGTCTCACGAAACGTTCCGAGCGTCTCACGAGATGCTCCGAGTGTCTCGCGAGACGTTCCGAGCGTCTCACGAGAGGCTCCGAGTGTCTCGCGAGACGTTCCGAGTGTCTCACGAAACGTTCCGAGTGTCTCACGAGATGCTCCGAGTGTCTCGCGAGACGTTCCGAGTGTCTCGCGAGACGTTCCGAGTGTCTCACGTGATGCTTCGAGAATCACCGTTGATGCTCCGAGTGTCACGTTTGATTCTCAGAGAGTCGCCGTTGATTCTCCGAGAGTCACGTTTGATTCTCCGAGAGTCACCGTTGATTCTCCGAGTGTCATCGTTGATACTCAGAGAGTCAATACTTGATTCTCAGAGAGTCACCGTTGATTCTCCGAGTATCACCGTTGATTCTCCGAGTGTCATCGTTGATACTCCGAGAGTCACCGTTGATTCTCGGAGAGTCGCCGTTGATTCTCGGAAAGTCGCCGTTGATTCTCGGAAAGTCACGCGAGGCTCTCGGAGAGTTTCAATTGAAGTAAGCGAATCTCATTCCTCCAAAATTGTTATCAATTTACAGGCTGCTAACGTCGAAAGTTTCATGGCGCTCCTTCGGACATTCTTTAGCGGCATATCCAACAAGCCGAACAGAGAAACGGAATAATTTCCAACCGTTTTCTACATCTTTTTTGCTCCTGCGGAGCAGTATGTTCAAGTCAAATACGCCAATACCCACAGTCATACAGACGTCACAGTTTTCACAAAAACGACAGTCTGCGCCGCGATAACACAAAACAGAACTTCTGAAAATCTGTTTTTCCTTATAATGGACCAGCTGCAAAAAGCGTAATTATCAAATAGACTCTTTGCTTTTTCCGCCGGCGCAGGAAGGAAAAACAATTTTCAGAAGTTCTGTTATAATATATTATAATAAAAGGAGTGGAAGGAGCCGCTCTGCAAAAATTATCCGGCAAGAGCATTAGAGGCGCTCGCCTGCGTAAAGACGAAGCTCTGATTCCGGATTATTTTTCTTGAGCGCAAGATAAAGTCCTGGTTCGTAAACATTATTCGCCGGATCTTTTATTTCCACCATTAGCATGTCCGAGATGAAGGGCTTTGCCGTCACGCTCCGCAATCATTGTGCGAATGTCTCCTTCTGTCTCGCGCTTGTAGATAGCCAGTAATAATCTGTCATTGTCCTGCAAATGTTCACTGTAATATTCTATTAAGGAACGTTTGACTGTCGGTTTGAGCAGTTTAAAGTATGCCGCCTGCCGCACCTTCCAATCCGCATCATCTTTAGCGATTTCTGCACATAATTGTTGATGCCGTTCGGGATATAATTGTTTAACGGCGGCTTTTCGGACAGTTGCATCCTTGTCCTCCTTGGCTATTTTAGCCAATAATAACTGATGCTGTTTTCTCGCCAGTTTTTTAACGGCACATTCTCTGACATGTTCCTTTTCATCTTCCTTTGCAAGCACTGCCAACAAGGATTGATGCTGTTCCGGTATAAGTTTTTTTATTGCCGAAATCCGGATCCAGCTGTATTCATCATCCTTGGCAATTGCCGCCAGCAACGTTTGATGCTGTTCAGGAATTAATTTATTAACGGCTCCTCGCCGTATTCCCAATGTTTTAGCTTCTTTAGCCACATCAGCCAGAAAGGTTTGGTAAGTAAGCTTGTCGAAAGCTGCCGCCCTAAGCAGTTCCGGCCAATCAGTCGAATCGTAATCCTCCTTAGCAATCATTGCCAGCAAAGGCTGATGCTGTTCCGGGATTAATTGTTCAATGGCAGTTTTGCGAGCCTCCACAGTAGGCGCTTCTGCAACAATCCGTGCCAACTTCTTTTGGTTATTGATTTTTTTTACGGCCTTTTGGGCTTTCTTTTCGTCTATGCTTTTCCAAGCGGGGGTGAATAATCCCATATCTATATTTATTTAATGAGTGTTTCCAATCTGTTTGTTAAATGCTGCGCTGTTAGCCGGAGATTAAATCCATATAAAAGCATTGTGAACGCACTTGTTTTATTTCCTTTCGCAACGGTCAGTAATAAAGTTTGGCTCTGTCCGGCAGTTTGTTCATCATCTGCGGCATTACGTTCTATCCATACCCATCCCGAAAATTCCTCGGCGACCTTTGGCGACACCTTCAGGTCTGTATTTTTGTTGACTGTCGTTTTTACGTTCAAATTGTTTTCGCTTGTCCAAGCGGGAGTGAATAATCCCATGCTGTGCATTAATTAAAAAAATTCTTCAATAGAACAAAGATAGGCCTTTCCGCCACAAACGGCAAGTTTTAGATATTTTTTTGACTGGTGGCACCTTTTGCCGGAGTCAGTTTTTCCGTCACAAAATTTATTCATAATGTTTCATCATCGTATCGCCGGGCATGTTATAATACAATGAAGGAAATTATCAAAAAAGGTTAAATAATGATGGATATTAGCAGTAAAAACGTTCGTTTTTTTTGCCAATTCGATGCGTAAAAATAGATGTTTTTTCTCACCTTGCAAATTTTCACAATTGTTTTCTCAACAGCCTGCATATTTCTCTGGTTAACAACTGTCTGCCGACATGCTGTGATACCTTTTCTGATTGTAAATAATGCTAAAAAGCGCATCGGTTCAGGTGAATAAAAGGGCTATTACAATTGGCAAAAAAAACGAACGTTTTCGCAGACAATCCTTTTAAGATAGAGGCTGAAGTTGAATAATGGATTTTTATGTGGCTGCGCGTAGCAAAATAAAATTCGATTATGTGTATGATTTTAATAACAATTGCGTACCAGATGCACAAATAAGTCCAAGGGTATGGCATAACTTTAGATCAGTTTATATGAATAAGATTATTGTAAAAACAGAAGCGAGTGCAAATGTTTGCAGCGCAATGGAGAGAGAAACCATATCAAAAAACCGCGTCAGTTCCCGAAAAACGGTAAATAGTATGGGTAATTTTTTTAGAAAGGAGGAATTATTATGAGTGCGCCAATGATTCCGGGATTTTGTCCCTATTACGTCCTGACGCAGAACAGATGTTACCTGTCGGAATGTACCCCTTCGTCAGGAACAAGAGATTACAAATGCAAAAAGTAAGTATGAGGACAAAGCAGCAGATCAGAAGGTTAAGTATGAGGATAAAGCAGACCATGGGAATTGTGCTGATTACCGCACTTGCTATTTTGATATGGCGGTCGTGCAATTCAAAAAGCGATCCTGTAAATGTAACGAAAGATTACAGGTATTGGTATGAAAAAGCGGAGAAACAGGGAGATGCCTATGCACAAAATAGGCTTGGTGTCTGTTACTACAACGGAGAAGGTGTAACAAAAGATTTCGGTCAGGCAGTGCACTGGTTTGAAAAAGCGGAGAAACAAGGATATGCCTATGCACAATATAATCTTGGTATCTGTTACTACAACGGAAACGGGGTAACAAAAGATTACATTCAGGCTGTGTCCTGGTTTAGAAAAGCGGCAGAAAAGGGAGATGACATCGCACAATATGAGCTTGGTCTCTGTTACGAAAACGGAGAAGGTGTAACAAAGGATGACAGTCAGGCAGCGTATTGGTATAAAAAAGCGGCGGAACTGGTAGTTGCCATAGCAAAAAAAGATACTAAGACACATATCTTTTGCAGATGAGGTACGGTAATCGCATTGGAAAAAGGAGTTCGCTGAAAATCCTTCCCAAAAGAGTAGGCACAATTTTTAATTTAATGTCCGTATAAGGGCGGACGTAAAGCAATAATGTTTATGAAATTAGTAAAAGAGTTTTTAGGATATGTACAGTATAAAATATCACGTAGCATAGATTGGTATCAATTTCTGAGGGGTTTATTTTATTTTACAGGCGATAGATTAAGATTAATAAGTGAAGATCATGAGGAAGCAGTATATTGGTTCCGCAAAGCAGCAGAACAGGATTACGCAGATGCTCAATATTATTTAGGAGTTTGTTATCATTATGGAAAAGGTATAAATCAAAATATCGAACAAGCTGAATATTGGTATCGTAAGGCGGCATATCATGGACAAGAAGACGCACAAAAGGCTTTAGTTTTATTTGAAAAAGGTGAGGACATAAATCAAGATTTTAATACAGTAAAAACCAAAGCTAGAAAAAATGTGAAGAAGAATAAAAAGAAAAGGATAATTTTTGATTGCTTTATCAATATTATATTTCCAGTAGGCTTTGTTTTTCTTGGGTTCTGGATAATCAAAGGTCTTTCTAATGGCATATCATCTAACATTTTTGGAATTTCACTCACTATAGTCGGTGCGCTTCTTTGGGGATATGCAATACATTTCAAACGCAAAATGCTGATTTTAGGACTTGCATTAATCAGCATTTTTGGTTTTTATACATCATTCGGCAATGTTACATTTCCTAAAAAACCAAGCGTAATAACAATGACAACAGATAGCAAAGATATTAAGTTTTATATGGCTGGGAGTGCTTCAATTTCTATTGATTGGGGAGATGGAAAAATCGAAAAGATAACGCTTCCAGAAGATCAATATTATAATAAAAAGTTTTCACGTTCTTATCTCGATGAATCTTTCCGTACCATTACTGTAAAAGGTAATATATCGCGTTTAATTTGCAGCTCCAATAAATTAATAAGTTTGGATGTAAGTAAAAATGCTGAATTGATAGAATTGGATTGCAGCAACAATCTATTGACAAGTTTAGAGTTGAGCAACAATTCAGCCATGAAGTGGCTGAATTGTTCTGAAAATCAACTGACAAATTTGGATATTAGGAAAAATAGATTATTAATAGAACTGAATTGCTACTACAATGCTATACTAAGTCTGGACGTAAGCAAAAATCTTGCGTTAACGAACTTATATTGTGGAAGTAATCAATTGGCAAGTTTAGACGTAAGCAAAAATACTGCATTGATAGAACTGGGTTGCAACTACAATGCTATACCAAGTCTGGACGTAAGCAAAAATCTTGCGTTAACGAACTTATATTGTGCAAGTAATCAATTGGCAAGTTTAGACGTAAGCAAAAATACTGCATTGAAAAGTTTGAATTGTTACGGTAATCAGTTGACCGAGTTGGATATAAGCAAAAATACAGGGTTTACAAATTTGTATCTTGGAAATAATAAATTGAATAGTTTTAATATCAATAATAATTCACATATAGAATGTGATGAAGTTGGTAATTATCAAATGATATTTAGTGAATATTTTAATTCAGAAGAAAATCCAAATCAATGGAAATTGCTTAATGACACGAGTTCTTCAAGCAAAATACTTTCAGGAAAAGGTTTGCTCATGGAAAACAAGAATGCAGATATAAGTTTTCAATCAACAATTCTAGTCCCAATCAATAGTTCGGAAAATTTTTCTATTGAAACTACTGTGAATTTTATAAAAGGAAATGATAGTACAGGATATGGTTTGGTTTGGGGCTTCAAAGATTGGAATAATTATTACACATTTTTAATAACCGCTGATGGCTATTACAAAATTGGATATATGTATAATGGCAACAGTGGAGATTTAAAAGAATGGACAAAAACACCGCATATTAACAAAAATACAGGTGGAAATTTAATTAAAATAAATTCTGTAGATTATGTAATGTCTTATTACATTAACGGAGAAAATGTTTTTACTGGAAATGTTTATGATTTGAAGGGAAATTATACGGGATTTTTTGTCCATGGAGAAATAGAAATATTATTTGAAAACCTCATAGTAAAACGTGATGTAACCATACCTCGAAGTTGGTTAAGTACACCGTCGAAACAGTCAGACATAAGCTGGCATGGAACAGGTTTTTTTATAGACAAAAGAGGATATATTGCTACAAATCATCATGTAATTGAAAGAGCATCGGAAATTGAAATAGAATTTAACCGCAATGGACAAAAGCAAACATACAAAGCAAAAGTTATTAATGAAGACCCAACGAATGATTTAGCCATACTAAAAATTGACGATAATTCATTTACTCCTCTTACAAATTTGCCGTATAACTTCCAAACGAATACAAGTCAAGTAGGCACATCTGTATTTACACTTGGCTATCCATTGAAACACATAATGGGAACAGAAATAAAATATAACGATGGTACAATAACTTCTCGAACAGGGTGGAACGACGATCCGCGAAATTATCAGGTATCAGTTCCAATTCATAGTGGCAATAGTGGTGGTCCTTTATTTGATAATAATGGAAATTTAATAGGTATTACATGTTCTATCTTAGATGAAGATAATGTGTCTAAAGAATTATCTCGCAATGTGCAAGTGCAAAATGTGAGTTATGCTGTCAAATCATCATATTTGAATATTTTGGCAGAATCTCTTCCTGAGAAACTAAATTTACCACGCGACCGAACAATAGCAAGCAAAACGAGAGAAGAAAAAATAGAAATCCTTAAAGATTATGTAGTGTCCATAAATGTGAGATAATTCTAAATTTGGCAAGGCAAAACACTCGCGAAGTCAAAAAAAGCGGCGGAACAGGTAAGGACATCGCTTAATACCAATCTATTAATAGAATTAACACCCCAGAAATAAACCCACTTATCAAAGTCCCCGCAAAAGGCAAATAATTCCCTCAAAACTTTAATTCAAAAGCTCCAGCAGCTCATAGCTGGAGCTTTGCTACGTTTTTGACTTTCAATGCAAATTGCTACTTTTGAGCCTTAAAATTAATAATTTAATGCAGTATGGAATACAATTTCAGAGCAATTGAACAGAAATGGCAGGCGTATTGGAACGCACGAAAAATTTATCATGTAACAGAGAATCCTAATAAACCTAAATACTACGTATTGGACATGTTCCCCTACCCGTCAGGCGCCGGCCTGCATGTAGGACACCCACTCGGATATATCGCTTCTGACATCTACACCCGCTACAAAAGACTTAACGGATTTAACGTTCTGCATCCCATGGGATACGACGCTTACGGACTGCCGGCTGAACAGTATGCCATACAAACAGGGCAACATCCCGCACTAACTACGGCGCAGAACATACGCCGCTACCGCGAGCAACTGGATAAAATAGGCTTCTCCTTCGATTGGGAACGGGAAGTCAGGACATGCGACCCAAACTACTACCATTGGACACAATGGGCATTCCTGCGCATGTTTAACTCCTACTATTGCTATCAAGCCCAACAGGCACGCCCAATAGAGGAACTGGAAAACGTCTTCAGCCTCCAGGGAACCAGGGGAATGAACGTCGCCTGCACCGAAGAACTCGCTTTCACCGCCGAAGAATGGAATGTAAAAACAGAAACCGAAAAGCAGAATATATTAATGAATTACCGCCTTGCCTACCTCGGCGACACAATGGTCAACTGGTGCCCCGCTCTCGGAACAGTGCTCGCCAACGACGAGGTCATCAACGGCCTTTCCGAACGTGGAGGCTATCCGGTTGAACAAAAAATCATGCGTCAGTGGTGCCTGCGCATTTCCGCATACGCCCAACGATTGCTCGACGGCCTGGACAAAATTGACTGGACAGAATCGCTAAAGGAAATCCAGCGAAACTGGATAGGAAGAAGCGAAGGCGCCGAGATGCAATTCCCCCTCGCCACCGGCAACGGCAAGCTACTCATCTTTACCACCAGACCGGACACTATCTACGGCGTCACATTCATGGTGCTCGCCCCGGAATCCGACTATGTACAACTAACCGTCAACGACATCCGGCGTACAGAAGTCGAAGCCTATCTGGAAACCGTTAAAAATAAAACAGAACGCGAACGAATGACCGACAAGAAAATCTCCGGCGTCTTCACCGGCTCATACGCCGTCAATCCGGTCACAGGCCAGGAAATACCCATCTGGATAAGCGACTACGTCCTCGCCGGATATGGAACGGGAGCCATCATGGCAGTCCCCGGACACGACAGTCGCGATTACGCCTTCGCCAAACACTTCAACCTCCCCATAATATCCGTAATCGAAGGAGCAGACATATCCACCGAAAGCTTCGACGCCAAAGACGGCATCATGGCCAATTCAGGCATCCTCAACGGACTCACCGTTAAAGACGCTATCGCCAAGGCCAAGAAACATGTCGAAGACGAAAAGATCGGGCGCATCAAAGTCAACTACCGCCTGCGCGACGCCATCTTCAGCCGGCAACGCTACTGGGGCGAACCATTCCCCATATATTACGACGCCGACGGACTGCCGCGCCCCATCCCCTTCGACAAGCTCCCGCTTGAACTCCCCGACGTCGATAAGTACCTCCCCACCGAAGCAGGCGATCCTCCACTTGGACGAGCTTCACACTGGGCATGGAACCGCGCCGAAGGAAAAGTCGCCGATGTAGCCGAAATCGACAACCAAACCATCTTCCCCCTGGAACTGAACACAATGCCGGGCTTTGCAGGCTCCTCAGCCTACTACCTCCGCTACATGGACGCCCACAACACCGGCGAGCTGGTATCCCCAAAAGCAAACAACTACTGGCGAAGCGTTGACCTCTACATGGGCGGAAAGGAACATGCCACCGGACACCTTATATACAGCCGCTTCTGGAATAAATTCCTTTTCGACATCGAAGCCATCTGCGAAGACGAACCCTTCAAGAAACTTATCAACCAGGGAATGATTCAAGGGCGGAGCAACTTCGTCTATCGCATCAACGGCGAAAACACCTTCGTTTCCCTCAACTTAAAAGACAACTACGAAACCACCCCCCTCAACGTCGATGTCAACATCGTCAGCAACGACATCCTCGACCTCGACGCCTTCCGCAGCTGGAACCCCGAATACCGCAACGCAGAGTTCATCCTCGAAAACGGGAAATACATCTGCGGATACGCCGTAGAAAAAATGTCCAAATCAAAATACAATGTCGTCAACCCTGATGACATGATCGAAAAATACGGAGCCGACACTCTCCGCCTCTACGAAATGTTCCTCGGCCCAATCGAGCAATCCAAGCCATGGGATACCAACGGCATCGACGGCGTTCACCGCTTCCTCAAAAAGATGCTCGCCCTCTTCTACACCGGCGACCACCTTTCACTCACAACCGACGAACCCTCCGCCGCCGAACTCAAATCAGTCCACAAACTGATAAAAAAAATCGGATACGACATCGAACACTTCTCCTTCAACACCTCCGTCAGCGCCTTCATGATTTGCGTAAACGAACTGACAGCCCTGAAAAGCAACAAGCGAGCCATACTGGAACCCCTGGTCATCGTCATAGCCCCCTTCGCCCCCCACCTGGCCGAAGAACTATGGCACGTCATGGGCAACGACAGCAGCGTTTGCGACGCACAATGGCCAACTTTCAACGAAGCATGCCTGGCAGAAGCCACCGTCACCTGCGCAGTCTCCTTCAACGGCAAAACCCGCTTCGCCATTGAAATTCCCGCAAACGCCACCACCGCCGAAACCGAACAGGCCGCCCTCGCCCACGAACAGGCCGCCAAATGGCTAGACGGCAAAACGCCACGAAAAATCATCGTCGTGCCAAACAAAATCGTCAATATCGTCATCTAATCCCCCATCTCCACAAACATAGCCCACATGCAAAACCGGATACGCCAAGCCTTCGTTGCCGTCCGCGACTACCTCGTCATCATCATCGGGACGCTGCTGTACAGCTTCGGATTCAACGCCTTCATCCTCTCCAACGAGATTGTGACAGGCGGATTAAGCGGGGCCTGCGCCCTGATATTTTTCACGACAGGCATCCCCGTTTCCATCTCCTACTTCGTCGTCAACATCCTCCTCCTCCTCTTCGCCTTCCGCCTTTTAGGATTCAAATTCCTGGTAAAGACCATTTTCGGCGTCATCGCCCTCTCCCTTTCGCTCTCCCTCTTCGACATGCTCTTCCGCGGCAGCCCGCTCATCCAAGGCGAGCCATTCATGTCCATCCTCATCGGAGGCGGAATATGCGGAACCGGCCTCGGCCTGATTTTCTCCGTCGGCGGAAGCACAGGCGGGACAGACATCATCGCCGCCATAATCAACAAATACAGGAACATCTCCATGGGAATGGGCATAATGATATTCGACCTCGTCATCATCAGCTCCTCCTATTTCCTCTTCCACGACATACAGAAAATCGTCTTCGCCCTGGTCGAAATGGGCGTCAGCGCCTTCGTCCTCGATCGCGTCATCAACGCCAATCGCCAGAGCGTCCAGTTCCTCATCTTTTCGCAGAAATACGACGAAATATCCGAGCGCATAATCAAGGATTTAGGCCGTGGATGCACCCTTCTCAACGGCATCGGCGGCTACTCGCAAAACCCCACCAAAGTCGTCGTCCTCCTGGCCAAGAAATCCGAATCGGTCAGCATCTTCCGCCTCATAAAAGAAATCGACCCCCAAGCCTTCATTTCCCAAAGCGAAGTAAGAGGCGTTTACGGCGAAGGCTTCGACCAAATAAAAACCTGACCCCCAAAGATGAACCGCAATACTGTCCCAGTCCCCCACCCTGCCCCACATCCCTCCGAGCCTTCGCGAGCCAGCTCCGAAACAACGCGAGCTAGCTCCGAAACAGCGCGAGCTAGCTCTGAAACAATGCGAGCTAGCTCTGAAACAACGCGAGCTAGCTCCGGAACAATGCGAGCTAGCTCTGGAACAACGCGAGCTAGCTCTTCATCTTTGATATATCGTTCCCAAACGCTTGGAATTTACGACGAAACCTCCGGCGCACGCGACGAGACTTCCGGCGCACGCGACGAAACCTCCGTCACACGCGACGAAACCTCCGTCACACGCGACGAGACTTCCGTCACACGCGACAAAACTTCCGGCGCACGCGACGAGACTTCCGGCGCACGCGACGAGACTTCCGGCGCACGCGACGAGACTTCAGAGCCGAAGACCACACGTCAGAACTCCAGGCACGAAGAACGATGGCGTATGCCGTCTTCTGCTGGAGGAGGGGGG
>JAIRPK010000055.1 GCA_031257015.1 Tannerellaceae bacterium | reverse complement strand
TACTACTTCAGTTGATATGTAAATCTTTCAAAGAACTCTTTTTTGTTTGCCTCTCTTTCAAGACGGGTGCAAAGGTACGAGACTTTTTTTTATCTCCAAATATTTGATACACTTTTTTTTGATTATTTTTCACGATAGGCTGATTTTTTACCGTCTAAATTCAATCGGAACACTGACTGACTTCAACTCTTCACACTGGTAATCAACATATTCTACGAACAGGTGAACATTCTAAGGAAAAAGCTTTTTTAAAACATCACAAGGATATTTTTTTTCTCCAGAAGCCAAACGACAGAATGAACATTACTCCTTTATATACTGGGAGGGGTTGGCCAGCTTGTTCCCTTTACCACTTTCAGGTTGGGAGGAAGCTACAGTCAGTTGCGAATAATAAGTTTGTTGGCAGAGAGGGTTACGGAATAACGCTTTAGAGCTTGGCGACTTGGGCCTGTCACTGGATTGGCATTACCGTAAGAAAGGTCGTATTGGCTTTGGCATTTAGGGCAACGGGCATGAAGATTGTCGTCTTCGACCGTTACGGTCACGGTTGGGTTAGCTTCATGAGGGCAGGCGGCATCGAAGGCCACGTAAGTATCAAGAAGGCTGTGGTAGATTAGAACTCCACCAAAACCAGTCCGCTCATAAGCCTGGTTAATATTTTGTGGATTGTAAATCTTGTGTGCTTGAGGCGGGATGAGATCTTTGTCGCGATAGTTCAGGTCAAGTTCGAGCACAACTGTTGCGTCTGGGATATTAGATTTATATGTAGTGTCGCAAGCACTAAATGCTGCAAGAAACGTCCAAAGAAACAATCGCCGCCTCATCGTGCCAGCAGTTTTTGCCGCGCCGTCTCGGCCTGAGGAAAATTAAACTGCGAAATGGTCTCGTCAATAAGCCTGGCTATTTCGGTATTACAAAGATTCCCAATGCTGCCTTGATGAGTATGCCTGAGGTCGCGATTCGGAACAAATGCGCCTGATTGAATTTCCCCTGCCACCTGTTTGTATGCGTCGCGGAAGGGGACACCCGATGCGGCAAGCCGATTGACTTCCTCTACGCTGAAGACGTTGATATATTTGCCGTCCAAGAGTATGTCGGGCGTTATTTGCATTTCGGCGAGCATGGAGGCTGTCATGCGTATGCAATCGGAGATTTCTCCGAAGGATGGGATAAATATTTCTTTCAGCGTCTGGAGGTCGCGAAAATATCCTGACGGAAGATTGTTTGTTACAAGGATTAGCTGCTGCGGGATGGACTGCAAACGATTGCATTTAGCCCGTGTCAGTTCAAAAACATCCGGGTTCTTCTTGTGCGGCATAATGCTGGAGCCGGTTGTGAATCGGTCTGGAAGTTTGATGAAGCCGAAGTTCTGACTGTTAAAAAGACAAGCGTCACAGGATAGTTTGGAAAGTGTTGCCGCTACGGACGCAACAGCCGAGGCCGTTATCCTCTCCATCTTCCCTCTGCCCATCTGCGCATAAACGGAATTATAATTCATTGAGTCGAAGCCGAGGAGGTCGGTGGTCATCTGCCGGTCGATCGGGAATGAAGAGCCATAGCCGGCGGCTGAACCGAGCGGATTACGGTTGCAGATGCGATAGGCGGAAAGAAGCACGGTCAGGTCATCCGCCAAACTCTCTGCATAAGCCCCGAACCAAAGCCCGAAGGACGACGGCATTGCAATTTGAAGATGTGTATATCCCGGCATAAGCATATCGCGGTATCGCTCGCTCAGTTCGATAAGCAGATTGGCCAGCCCGTGGACGTTCTCAACCAATTCCCTTATCCTGTCCCTCGTAAAGAGCTTGAGGTCGAGCAGAACCTGGTCGTTGCGTGAGCGTCCGCAATGAATCTTCTTCCCTGTATCGCCCAAGGTTCGGGTCAGTAGAAGCTCGACTTGCGAATGAACATCCTCGACGCCTTCCTCTATAATGAAGCGGCCTTCGCCGATTAGATGATAAATATCCCGAAGCTCTGCCGTAAGGCTGTCCCGCTCCTCCTCGGTTAAAAGTCCGACGCTGCAAAGCATAATGGCATGAGCAATAGAGCCGAGCACGTCATATTCAGCCAAAAACAAATCCATTTCCCTGTCTCTGCCGACGGTGAAGACTTCTACTGCCCCGTCGGTTTCAATGTTCTTGTCCCAAAGTTTTTGCGCCATCATGAAGCTATTTAATTCCGTTACGTTCGATAATTGTCCTGAACGGAGCGTCGGAGAGCATCTTCACGACCGCATCCAGCACTTCGACAAGCTTCGACCTGAACATTGTCATCACAAACGCCGGCATGTCAAAGCGAGCCTCCATGTTCAGACCTGCCCGGTTTTCCCCATCCTCTATAATATTAATGTATAGCTTGGTATTTTTCAATGGAGCCTGGTCGCCTTTGAGGTCGAACTCAAGGCGGTCAAATGGAGAAGCGTCGCTGAGCGTTGCGACCATTTCCAGGACTGATGTACGGATTTTGCAGCTGTCCTTGTCGAATGTCAGCTCCGCGCTTTCGGTGACGACGGGAAAGTACTTCATGTTCGTAAAGTCTGACAGTACAATAAAGACTTCTTTGGCTGAATAGTTCACCCATCGTGTTTGACTGATAAGATTTTCCATGAATATATATTTAGATTGTTATTTTCCCCAGTTAGCCGGGTCTTGCCTCCACTCCTTCAGCGTGTTCAAGTCCCTTTTGGTGATATATCTGGTGCGGATTGCCTCTTCGACAACCGCATCATAGTTGCTCAGAGTTACGAGCTTAACGTTAGCTGCTTCAAAAGCCTTTTCGGCGACAGGAAAGCCATGCGAAAAGACGGCTACCATGCCCGTGACTTCGCACCCGAAATTGCGCACCGCCTGGACGGCCTTCAGGCTGCTTGCTCCGGTGGAGACGAGGTCTTCGACTACAATTACTTTGCTGTCCTTCGGAAGTTCGCCTTCGATAAGGTTTTCCAGGCCATGATCCTTTTTCTCCGAGCGGACATAAACGAACGGCATTCCGAGCAGGTCTGCGATAAGCGCCCCCTGTCCGATCGCCGCCGTGGCAACCCCTGCGACGGCGTTCGTTTGTCCGAACTGTTCGCTGATTAGCCTTGCGAGTTCTATTTTAATTAAGGTACGGATGGCAGGATATGAAAGCGTCTTTCTATTGTCACAATAAATGGGCGACTTCCATCCTGACGCCCATGTAAAAGGATTTTCCGGTTGCAGTTTTACCGCCTTTATTTCCAGCAATTTCTTAGCCAGTAACTTTTCTATATTTTCCATATTACATTAGTTATATTTATTAACATGACAAAAATAGGACATTCACGATGAAATACCTAGTGTAGCAGGGAAATTAGGCTTTCCGCGTTTTGTTTTTTTCGTTTTTGATTTTCTGTTCTCACGCTTTTGCGTTTATTGATTATGATTTACGATTCAGTTAAAGTTCTTCATTCCGGATTTGTGATTCTCGATTTTCAAAAATGAAGCCGGAGATTAAGCTTGTCAGTCTTAAAATCCGGCTTCGGCCATTTAGTTCCAAACCTTCACGTTACCCGATTCCTCCTCCCGGAGGGGTTTCGCCCCCTCCGTTTCCTCCGGGCGGAGGAGGATTGGATACGTCAGGCTTTTGAGTGTCATCATCCTTTGTGGCGGTCAGTCCGAGATGGCGATTGACTATTGTAACATACTGCGCCGTGACGGCGTTAGCCAACGTGATTATTTCATCCGTTGCGGCCAGTTGCGAGGCGTCGGTCAACATCCCGCGGAGGCTGTTAACTCCGTCGAGGAAGACGTTGAGTGCAGCGGCCGCTTCCCGTCGCCATGCCGAGGCTGTTCCGGTCTTCTTATTGGCATATTTTTGGTCGAGCCTGGAGACATATTTAGCCGAGAAGTCGTTGTTGAACTGCTCCAGCTGATTGACGTGCCTGCTGAGGTTAAGATTTGTTACATGCAGAGCACATGTCGGCCCCTGAAGCTTCTCGGTGACATCCTTGATAGCAGCCGTTTCCGCCTCATACTCCATTTTCGACAGTCCCGCATGATTCGCCAGTACAGGCCATATTACGTCAGCCGCCTTAATCTCATCATCGAAGTCGGAATGTTCGCGAATGTTTTTCACGAAGGTAAATATGAACATGAACTCCCTGTCACGCTTCAATTCGAGCTGCACCACCTCCGGCGTTTGCGGCAGTGCGCCCGGTCTCTTGTAAACATTGGTCAGGGTCGTTACCGTATCGCCAAAAGCTTTCCATGGGATAGCCAGTAGAGGCACCTTGGCTGTCGGCGTAGCGAGCCGTTCTCTTTGAAGAGTAAAATATTCGACGGCCTGCGCCACCGACATCTTTTCCGTTAAATCTAAAAATTTGGTTATTCTTCCCATAACATAGTAAAATAAAAATTAAATGATTCAATAATTAATCTCACGCGATAAGCTCATGCCTGTCCCCGCCAACCTTTTCTGCCGCCGCTCCATACCTGTTTGTCGTTCCCAAATCCATCCGAAACATAGTAAGATTGCGGAAGTCGAGAGAAAAGAATTTCGCAATCACGAAGAAACAAACGCTGTTCACTCCGGTCATTCCGGCCGTCGCTCCATACATGTTTGTCGTTCCCAAATCCATCCGAAACATAGAAAGATTGCGGAAGGCGAGAGAAGAGAATTTCGCAATCACGAAGAAACAAACGCTGTTCACCCCGGTCATTCCGGCCGCCGCTCCATACATGTTTGTTGTTCCCAAATCCATCCGAAACCAGGAAAGTATTTTTCCCGGCGTCGGGAAGAATTTCCGGAACCCCGAAAGCATTTTTCCTTGCGTCGGGAAACTTTCCGGAATCCCGAAAGTATTTTTCCCGACGTCGGGAAGCTTTTCAGAATCCCGAAAGCATTTTTCCTTGCGTCGAGAAGCTTTCCGGAATCCCGAAAGTATTTTTTCTTGCGTCGCGAAACTTTTCAGAACCCCGAAAGCATTTTTCCCGGCGTCGGGAAACTTTCCGGAATCCCGAAAGCTTCCCGGAGAAAAGAAAAATACTTTCGGGGTTCCGGATGAATTGAGAATGGAGAATGTGAAACTGTTCGCGTCCGCAATTGGTTCCATGTCTGACGGGCGCAAGTTGTTATTCTCCATTTTCCGTTCCCGACACACAATGAAAAACGGTACTGTCTCCAAAAGAAGCCAATACCGTAATAAAAAACATGTTTGACAACTGATAAAAATATTGTATTCGGGAATATTCATTTTCTGTAACAGATTCAATTGGAAAAATATTGCTTTGAGACAAAAATAATTAAGAAAAATCAATTGGCAATAAATTCAATCATTTTCATATACATTTTTCCCTGTCAGTTAGATTTTTTAAGCCGTTCGCCCTCCGTTTCGGCCCTCTGCCGCATGGTTTGAAGATGTCGTGCGCCCCGACGATGTCCCGGCGGTGATTATACATTATATATTATGTACGAAGGTTTGCCGGGCTTGTCCGGGAGCGGAAAATGCCGTCTGCCAGGCAGAAATGATGCGGCGTGAAGATAATTTCAAAAAAAACATGTTTCTGGTGATTGAAATTTAAAATAAAAAGTGTATTTTTGGTTGACTAAAAAACATACCATTGCAGCCTAAAAAAATACGTTATGAATTATTTAGCATTTGACAAAACGGTAATGATAAACTTGCAGGAATCTCTCACCCGCGAGGTTCTTCGCACGAATCGAAAAGGCGCCTACCATTGCACGACGGTAGTTGATTGCAACACACGTAAATATCACGGTCTTTTGGTCATGCCTGTCCCTGATCTGGGCAATGAGAATCATGTTTTGCTGTCCTCGCTTGACGAGACTGTTATCCAGCATGGAGCGGAGTTTAACATGGGTCTGCACAAGTACGAGGGCGACAGTTTCAGTCCAAACGGTCACAAATACATTCGCGAATACAGTTGCGACGTTGTTCCTCGGACACTTTACCGTGTCGGGGGAGTGATTCTGTCGAAAGAGAAAGTATTTTCGATGTACGAGAATCGTATTCTTATTAAATATACTCTCGAAGAGGCTCATTCGGAGACGACGCTACGCTTTCGGCCGTTCCTTGCATTTCGCAATGCGAAAGATTTGACGCAGGCTAACGGTGCAATAAATGAAACTCATGATTCGATAGCGAACGGCATAAAGATGCGCCTTTACCCCGGCTATCCTGAGCTGTACATGCAGTTCGACAAGGCGGTTCGTTTTGTTTTCGAGCCATACTGGTACAAGGGGATTGAATATCCCAAGGAGCAGGAGCGTGGTTATCCATATAAGGAAGATCTTTACGTTCCCGGTTATTTCGAGGTTCCGATTCGCAAGGGAGAGACGGTCGTCTTCTGTGCGGCTGACATTGAGACGGAGCCTTCTGGGATGCAGAAGCTTTTCGAGGAAGAGATTACGTACCGCACTCCCCGCACGAGTTTTTTCAATTGCCTGAAGAACTCTGCTCAGCAGTTTTATTTCCGTCCGAACGAGACGGACGCTTATTTACTTGCGGGTTATCCCTGGTTTAAAGTCCGAGCGCGTGATTTGTTCATTTCCTGCCCCGGCTGCACTCTGTCTATCTACGATCCGGTTCGTTTTGAGAAGATCCTTCATACGGCGATGCCGGCTATGCAGCGCTTCATGCGTGAAGGGGTTCCTGACGAGGTCATAAAGGAAATTGATGCTCCAGACGTTTCCCTGTGGTGTTCATGGGCGATACAGCAATATGCCCGTTCTGAAGGATTGGATAAGTGCCGTGAATTATATGCCGATTTTATTCGCGAAATTATTCGTTACCTTATATCCAGCAGTCATCCGGATCTGAATCTCTCCGCGAACGGCCTTTTGTACGCTGACGGTCGCGATAAAGCCATCACATGGATGAATTCGACGGTTAACGGTCGGCCGGTGGTTCCCCGCAGCGGTTATATAGTTGAATTTAACAGCCTGTGGTATAACGCCCTTTGTTTTTACAGGGAGCTGTTTTCCGAAGAAGTCGAGTCCGACGTCACGGAGACGATCGCCGCCATAGAGAAATCTTTCCCTGAAACGTTTGTAAATGGTTATAACTATTTGTTTGATTCCGTGAGTGGTTCGACGGTCGATTGGAGCGTTCGCCCCAACATGATCTTCGCGGCCTCGTTGCCCTACTCACCGTTATCAAAGCTTCAGAAGCGAGCTGTTCTGGACATAGTAACCAAAGAGCTGCTAACGCCTAAAGGTCTCCGTTCGCTCAGTCCGAAAAGCGAAGGTTATCGTCCGGACTATACGGGAGCACAATATCATCGCGACCTTGCTTACCATCAGGGCAGCGCATGGCCATGGCTTCTTGGCGCTTATCTTGAATCGTACCTGTGCATATTCGGTCGTAGCGGCATTTCGTTTGTTGAGCGGATATTGATAAGTATGGAAGAAGAAGTTAGATTGCACTGTATCGGGACCATACCGGAGCTGTTCGACGGTGCTCCACCGTTTACGGGTCGCGGCGCCATATCCTTCGCGATGAATGTAGCTGCGATATTGCGAGTTTTGCAAATATTGAAGAAATATAATGTCGAATAAAAACCAGAAAATATGAAAGCTCTAATGTTCGGCTGGGAATTTCCCCCGCATATCCTCGGCGGGCTAGGCACGGCGAGTTACGGGATGACCCGCGGTTTGGCCGCACAGGAAGACATGGAGATCACGTTCGTAATTCCCCGCCCGTGGGGTGACGAAGACCAAAGTTTTCTCCGAATAGTCGGCGCCGGTCATGTTCCGATTGTTTGGCACGACACTAGTTATGAATACGTCAAAAGCAGGCTGGAGAAGTACATGGATCCTCAACTCTACTTTGAGTATAGAAATAACATCTATGCCGATTTTTCTTACCGCCATGTAAACGACCTTGGTTGCCTTGAGTTTTCCGGTCGTTATCCTGACAATTTACTTGAGGAGATCAATAACTACTCCATCGTCGCTGGCGTGATAGCCCGTCGGGAGCAGTTTGACATCATTCACGCTCACGACTGGCTAACCTACCCCGCCGGCATTCACGCGCGGCAGGTGAGTGGCAAACCTCTTGTCATCCATGTTCATGCCACCGACTACGACCGCAGTCGCGGCAAAGTAAACCCTGAAGTTTACGCGATAGAGAAGAACGGGATGGACCATGCCGATCACATCATCACCGTTAGCCATCTTACCCGCCAGACCGTCCTCGAAAAATACCACCAGCATCCGTCGAAAGTCACGACCGTCCACAATGCCGTCGAGCCATTAAGTCCGGAGATACAATCCATTCCCGACAAGCGCGGCGTAAAAGATAAAATCATAACCTTCCTGGGTCGGATAACGATGCAGAAAGGTCCCGAATATTTCGTTGAGGCAGCGGCGAAGGTACTGAAGAAGGCTCCGTACGCCCGCTTCGTCATGGCCGGCAGCGGCGACATGCTGGACAAGATGATCCGTCTGGCTGCCGCTCGCGACATATCCGACCGATTCCATTTCACAGGCTTCATGAAAGGCAAGCAGGTTTATGAACTGCTCAAATCGAGCGACGTTTATGTGATGCCGTCAGTATCCGAGCCTTTCGGCATCTCTCCTTTGGAAGCCATGCAGTGCGGCGTTCCAAGTATCATCTCCAAGCAGTCAGGCTGTGCGGAAATCCTTAACTATGCCGTGAAAGTTGACTTTTGGGATATAGAAGCCATGGCGGATGCCATGTACGGACTGATCAGCTATCCCGCTTTCCATCGCTTCTTGAAGGAAGAAGGAAAGAAAGAAGTTGATAATATTAAATGGGAATACGCCGGGGAAAAAATCCGGGCTATATACAATAAACTCATATACTAAAAATAAAAAATCCACGAAATGAAAACTATTTGCCTGTATTTTCAGCTACATCAGCCATTTCGGCTAAAGCGCTATCGTTTCTTTGACATCGGCAATGACCATTACTATTACGACGACTTTCAGAACGAAGAGATCCTTAAAGACATAGCCCAGCGCTGCTATCTTCCGGCAAATCGGCTTATGCTCGAAATGATCAAATCCGGAGGCGGACGGTTCAAAGCCTCGTTTTCCATCTCCGGCACTGCGTTAGAGCAAATGGAAGTTTACACACCCGAAGTCATCGACGGATTTCGCGAACTTGCCAGGACAGGGAATATCGAGTTCATGGCTGAAACCTATCCCCACTCCCTTTCATCTCTGGGCGATGCAGACGAATTTAAGGAGCAAGTCGAAAGCCATGTTGACAAGATACAGAACCTATTCGGCGTTCGCCCTACAACATTCCGCAACACAGAGCTTATCTACTCCGACGACATATCCGATCTCGTTGCCGATATGGGCTTTAGCGGGATGCTGACAGAAGGAGCGAAGCACGTATTGGGATGGAAAAGTCCGAACTATGTATATACCTCCATTACGCAACCTCAACTAAAACTCCTTTTGAAAAACGACCGTTTCAGCGAAGACATTTCCATCCGCTTTAAGAATTACAGTTGGAGCGAATACCCTCTCACTGCCGAGAAATATATATCCTGGATAGCAGCCACTCCCCCGGACGAACAAATCATAAACCTCTTCATGAACTACGACGTTCTCGGCTCATTCCATCCTGCGGAAAGCGGCATCTTCGAGTTCTTCCGCCACTTGCCACGATATGCTGAAGAGAAAGGACTGAGCTTTTCCCTGCCTTCTGAAGTTTTCGCATTGCTCAAGCCAGTCGGTGCCATATCTGTTCCATACCCCATGTCGTGGGTAGATGAAGAGAAAGACTGCAGTTCATGGCTCGGCAATGTTATCCAACAAGAAGCCTTCTCCAAGATAAAGCAAATAAGCGAAAGAGTAAGGCTCGTCCGAGACAGACGGCTTAAGCTGGATTGGCGCTATCTCCAAAGCAGTGACCACTTCTATTACATGAACACGAAACACCCCGGCGAAAGAGGCTTCATCCCCTATGACAATCCATACGAAGCCTTTAACAATTATATGAACGTCCTGTCCGACTTCATCGTCCGCCTGGACGCCCAGTTCCCATCCTCGATCGAGAACGAAGAATTAAATTCTCTCCTCACCACCATAAAGAATCAAGACGAAGAACTCACCCGGCTACGTGAACAATTAGAATTGGCAACAAAAAAGCCCGCACGAAGAACCGTAGCCCACTCCTGAATGACTATCTATCGATCAATAAATCCCCCTCTCCAGCCCGCGCTAACAAAATAAAACAGCGCGGGCATTTTCACATCCCCATACTCATTAATATATATACACCAAACATGCAACCAGCCCTCTACCTTATCCCCGTGACACTCGGCGACACCCCCCATGCCCAAGTCCTCCCCGAACAGAACAAAGAAATCATTCGACAAATAACCCACTTCATAGTCGAGAACACCCGTTCCGCCCGCCGCTTCCTCAAGCAAGCCAATCCACAAATCGACATTAATCACCTAACCTTCTGCGAACTCAATCTTCACACCGCCCCAACTGAGTACGCCACCTTTCTACTTCCCCTTGAACAAGGTCTGCCCATCGGACTAATCTCCGAAGCCGGCTGTCCAGCCATTGCCGATCCAGGCGCAGAAATTGTAGCCATTGCCCAACAAAAAGGCTACGTCGTCCAACCCCTTGTCGGCCCGTCATCCATACTCCTCGCCCTCATGGCATCAGGATTCAACGGGCAGAACTTTGCCTTCAACGGCTATCTCCCCATCGTCTCCGCACAGCGCATCGCCTCCATCCGTCGGCTCGAAACCAAAGCCTGTCAGGAACGACAGACACAAATATTTATTGAAACCCCATACAGAAACAACCAACTCGCGCACGAAATAGTCCAAACATGCCACCCATCGACACAACTCTGCATCGCTTCGGACATAACCCTCCCCACCCAGCTCATCCTCACCCGCTCCATAAAACAATGGAAAAACAATCTGCCGGATCTGAACAAAAAACCCACCATATTTATCATCAGCCAATAGCCCAAGAAATGACATTCAACGCCCATCCAACCGCCATTATCGACTCCGGCTGCCAAATAGGTTCCGGCACAACAATTTGGCATTTCTCACACATCATGACAGGAGCCATCATCGGGACAGACTGCACCATCGGACAAAACGTCTTAATCGCATCAGGCGTCACCGTTGGCAATCGCGTGAAAATACAAAACAACGTATCCCTCTACGACGGCCTAACCTGCGAGGACGAAGTCTTCCTCGGCCCAAGCTGTGTCTTCACCAACATAAAGAACCCCCGTAGCGCCATTCCTCGTAAACACATCTATCAAAAAACACATATTTCCCACGGAGCAACCGTCGGAGCCAACGCAACCATCATCTGTGGCATCAGCATCGGAGCCTATGCAATGATCGGAGCCGGCGCAGTCGTTACCAAAAACGTCCCCCCTTACGCCCTCGTAACCGGAACCCCAGCACGCCAAACCGGTTGGGTCAGCCGTTGCGGCCACCGACTTCATTTCAATACTGACGGATACGCCACTTGCCCCGAAAGCGGAGAAATATACGCCATTAATGAAAGCAATATTTCCATTCTGGCAAAAAAGTAAAGGATTAATCAACAAATTTATTATAACGATGAAGAGAATGACAAAAAAAGTATTTACCTTTACGCCATAATTAATCAAATTAACACAACGCAAATGAAAACGATTTTTTACAAAGCAAACACACGCGGACATGCAAATCACGGTTGGCTTAATACGTATCACACATTTAGTTTTGCAGACTACTGCGATTCCGAGAGAGTTCACTTCGGCGCTCTGCGCGTTCTCAACGATGACATAGTAACAGGAGGTACAGGCTTTGGCCCCCATCCCCATGACAATATGGAAATAGTCACAATCCCGCTAAAAGGAGCAGTAAGACATGGCGACAACCTCGGCAACAGCGGCGTCATACACGAAGGCGATATACAAGTGATGAGCGCCGGAACAGGCATCGTACATTCCGAATACAACGCTGACAACACCACCCCAGTCAATTTTTTCCAAATTTGGATTTTCCCCGACAAAAAAGACGTAAAGCCGAGATATGAACAAAAACAAATGGACTACCTCCGCCACCGGAACTCCTTCACTGAACTCGTCGCACCAACCCCATCGCCCAATACGTTATGGCTTCATCAACGCGCGTGGCTCAGCATTGGCGCCTTCGATTGCGATAAAGAATGTGTTTACAACATTAAAGCCCCTAACAACGCCGTTTTCGCCATGAACATACAAGGAAAAATCAACATCGGCGGTATTGATACCGACACACGTGATGGACTAGGCCTCTGGGAAACCTCATCCGTCGCAATCAAAGCCCTATCAGACGATGCACGCATCCTTATCATCGACATTCCCCTCAGTTGGTAGCCAATTAACATTTAAACCAAGTGACATAATCACAATTAACATAGTTTCAGCGTCCGCAATACAAATTGCGGCGCTTTTTTTGCGAAAAATTTAACAAAAATGAACAAAATCAGTACTCAAAGCATCCAAATTAGCGTCAGTGTAAGTTCAACAGGCGCTAAAACGGTTCAAATTAGTACTCGTCCAAGTCAAACGGGCACTCGAATAACCAAGGCGGGTACTCGAATGACTCAGACGAGTACTAAAATAAACTCGACGAGTACCAGATCAAATCAGATGAGTACTCAAATAAATCAAACGAGTACCCGCGTAAATCATTCGAGTACCCGTTCGCATCAGACGAGTACTCGAACAATTCAAATGAGTACCCAATCAACTTAAACTAGTACCCGAATAAATCAAACGAGTACCCCAATAAGCCAAAATACTATCTGAAAACACCAATTTACTATCTGAATTAGCCACAAAACAATCCCACCAAATTTGCTAAACATCTGAAACATTGCGACTTATAACCGCAAGAATTAACCGCGCATAAATCAACGATGGCGCAGCGCTATGCTGTTTCGTCGCAATTATACATTTATTAACGCATGCAAACAAGCAACATTGCTTAGCATAAATCCATGCACAAACAGGAAAAATCAGATCGCTCAAGGTTAAAAAAACAAGAACATTGCAAATCGACAAAATCAAGTCTGCATAAATTAACGAAAGAACCATATATTTCAAATTCACCCAAACTAAAAAATCAATTATAGAACAAAAAACAAAAGTCAAATTTGCATAATATCAAGAAAACACAACACCATCAATATAAGAAGCAACTACTCATTATGTTGAAAAGAAAATAAAATCTTTTCAGCATACATCTTTCTCATCAATCACAACAACAATCAAGAAAAAATCAAAGCCAATGCTCAACGACCAGAGCATATTCCAATTCGTACAAACAATAATTTAAGCCATACTGTCGGAAATATTTCCATAACTTTGCTTAAAAACTTTAAAACAGGATGTAAATTATGAAGCGAGTATTATTTATCGACCGAGACGGCACACTAATCGTAGAGCCACAAGACAATTTTCAGATAGACAGCTTGGAAAAACTGTCATTTTACCCCAAAGTCATACGAAATTTATACAAAATCAGGCAAGCCACAGACTACGAGTTTGTAATAGTGACCAATCAGGATGGCCTCGGAACACCCGCCTTCCCGGAAGAGAACTTTTGGCCGGCACACAGGAAGATGCTTGAAACATTGGAAGGTGAGGGAATAACGTTCAGCAATATACATATCGACCCCTCATACCCGGAAGAAAACTCGCCAAACCGAAAGCCAGCAACAGGAATGTTAAAACAATACATGGAATATCCATACGACATGAGCAACAGCTACGTCATAGGCGACAGATTAACGGACATTCAGCTAGCTGCCAATTTAGGAGCAAAAGGAATACTGGTAGGCAACCCATCGTGTACATCCGATTTTGACGGACTGCCACTTACATTCGCCAGCGATAACTGGGACGAAATATCTCACTTTTTGCTAAGCAGTGGACGCCAAACTGAAGTAATAAGACAAACAGACGAAACAAATGTCAAACTAAGCATTGACCTCGATGGCCGAGGCGAAAGAAACATCAGCACCGGCCTTGGCTTTTTTGACCATTTGCTTGACCAGCTAGCCAAACATTCCGGAATAGACATGAAATTAAATGCAAACGGCGACCTGCACGTTGATGAACACCACACAATTGAGGACGTCGCCCTCACGCTCGGAACAGCCTTGCAACGCTCGCTCGGCAACAAGCGCGGAATCGAGCGCTACGGCTTTACGCTGCCTATGGACGAGTGTCTGTGCACTGCTGCCATCGACCTTAGCGGCCGCCCCGTACTAGTATGGGAAGCAGAATTTAAGCGAGAACGAATCGGAGATATGCCCACTGAAATGTTTCGGCATTTTTTCAGCAGCCTCGTTTACTCCGCCGGTATAACCCTGCACATCAAGGCCGAAGGAGAGAACGAACACCACAAAATCGAAGGCATCTTCAAGGCCTTTGCACGCTCTTTAAAAATGGCCGTGAGCCGAAACCATAACAATTACGAAATACCATCCACCAAAGGGATGCTATGAAAATTATCCATACATCCGATTGGCATATTGGACAAACATTTTACGAATATGACAGACAAGCGGAACATCTACTATTCCTTTCCTGGCTTAAAAAGCAAATAAAAAATGAAAATGCAGATGCACTACTTATAGCCGGCGATATATTCGACAATCCAAATCCATCTGCCGAATCACAAACAATATACTACGGATTCCTGCATGAATTAACAGCTGAAAATCCACAATTACAAGTCGTCGTCATTGCAGGCAACCATGACTCTGCTGCACGCCTCGAAGCCCCCAATCCACTGCTTGAAAGCATGAAAATATATGTCCGCGGCATAGTGCAGCGCACTCCTGAAGGCGAGATAGATGCCAACTGGCTCACGATTCCTCTGATGAAAAACAATCAAATAGCAGCATGGTGTCTGGCTGTCCCCTACCTGCGTCGAGGGGATTATCCTGCAGCTGATACTCACTCCGAAGGCGTCGGAAAACTATACAAATACCTCTTGGAACATATTCCTGACAAAACAAAACCGGTAATAGCAATGGGACATTTGTATGCTTCAGGAGCCGAACTGTCCGAAAATGATACAAGCGAGCGCATTATTGTCGGAGGTTTAGACAGTATTCCACCGGAATATTTCCCTCCGGAAATAACATATTTAGCGCTAGGACATTTACATCGTTCACAGCGAGCAGGCAAAAAAGACAACATTCGCTATGCCGGAGCACCTCTACCAATGTCATTCTCAGAAAGAAAAAACAAGCAAGGCATCCTGTCGGTAGAAATAATTGACGGTAAAGCACAAGTCAATTCTATACATTTCCCACCTCCTGTTGAACTAATTTCCATCCCTGAGAAACCAGGCTCGCCCGAAAATGTACGGGAAGAAATAACATTTTTGCCGCAAGGAGAGACCACAGAACTATCTCCATTCCTTGAGATAAAAGTTAAACTCTCCGAACCGGAACCCTCCCTGCGTTTTCACATAGAAGAAGCATTGAAACACAAAGCAGTACGCTTGGCAACGATAGTTCCAATCCTGCCGTCAAGAGGAAAAGAAACACTCGCCATGACCTTCGATGAACTACAAACAATAAGCCCTCTAAACGTAGCGATGAACCTGTATGAAGCAAGATATGAAGGTGCAACCATGCCGGAAGCAATGCAAGAACTGCTGCGCTGCGTCCTCTCCGAAATATAATCCCAGCTACTCAAAATGAAAGTATTAGCCATCAGAGGGAAAAACATAGCCTCCCTCGAAGCCCCCTTTGAACTCGATTTTACACACGAGCCACTCGCCTCGGCAGGAATATTCGCCATAACAGGAAACACAGGCTCCGGAAAATCCACCCTGTTAGACACATTATGCCTCTCCCTGTTCGACAAAACGCCCCGCACTTCCGGCGCAACTGAAAACAATGTCGCCCTTCCCGACGTAAAAGACAAAACAATACGGCAAGACGACAGCCGCATCCTCCTCCGCCGAGGCTCGGCAGAAGGATATGCCGAAACAGATTTCATTTCTCTTAGCGGAGAGCGCTACCGATCAACATGGTTTGTAAAAAGAGCCAGGGGAAAAGTTGACGGTGCACTCCAAAACTCCGAAGTCCGCCTGCTAAACCTCGATACCGGACATGAAGAGCAAGGTCGCAAGAGTGAAATCCTTGTCCGCATCGTCGAATTAATCGGCTTAACCTTTGAACAATTCACCCGCGCCGTACTGCTTGCCCAAGGCGATTTTGCAACATTCCTTAAATCTCGCCGTGCAGAGAAAGCCGAACTGTTGGAAAAACTCACCGGAACAGAGGTCTATTCACGCATCTCAATAATGATATATGAAAAAACGCGGACAGCGGAAACAGAATATTTAAAAGTAAAAGAGCGAGTTCAAAACATCGAGCTTATGCCTGAAGAAACCCTTGCCGCCTGTCGTGACGAACTCATACGTCTCCGGGAATCCGTTGCCGTACAAAAAGCGGAAATGACCATTATAGATGCCAAAATCAAATGGTTGCGCGTTCGCGAAGAAATCGCAACAAGCCTTCATCAAGCCGAAACAGCAATGAACGACATCAGTCGAAAAATAACCGAATCAGCCCCCAGATTCGCCTTCATCAAACAAGTAGAAACTGCCCGCGGAATACGGGACAAATTCAACGAACATCAACGAATCGACCGCCAGCTGCATGAATTTCACACAACGCTTGAAATGCATGAAACCGAAAATGAAAAACGCGCCAAACAATTGCAGGAAGCCGAAACACTCCTCGCCACCCTCGAAAAAGAAAAGACGGACAACGACCATGAATGGGAACAACTCCAACCCATCATAAACCAAGCCAGAACGCTTGACATACAAATTACAAATACATCGGCCAACCTTGAGGACATAACAAAAGAAATGCAAAAAGCGATGGCAGAAAAGAAAACAGTCGAACATACCATCGCCTCAACCCGTAACGAAACTGAAACAGCACAGACGCTTATCAACACACTGGAAGCATGGTTTACCACAAACAGCGCTTACCAAACCATCATTCAGCAAATAGATCTAATTACATCTCTGCTCGATGATCTAAACATAACTACCGCCAAAAAGAACGAACTTCTAACAAGCTGCGAACGTGAAACAACTCGCCTCGCCCACCTGCAATCGCAAAGAGACACACTGCAAGCCGAGCTACATTCGATGGGAAATATCCCGGTTCAGGAACTCCACCTCTCCGCCGAGATGCTCGCCCTTCGCTCCGGCCTAATCGACGGTCATCCATGTCCGCTCTGCGGAAGCGAGCATCATCCCGCCCAAAACATAAGCGCCGAACAAGCAGACAAAGCGAGAGCCATGACAGAAGAACTAAAACGAATAACAACCGAAACAGAACAGTTAAAGACAATAATAACAGGCCTCGAAACATCAATAATTAACTATGAAAACCGCCATGCCGAAATACTTGACAAGCTAAAACAATCTCTCGCCCCCCTACCCTTTTCCGAAGAAGAAAGTGAACCTCTCCGATTGAAATCCGAATTAAAATCAATCGCCATGCAATGGATAAAAAACGCGCAGCACAAAGCTGAAGCCATAAACATTCTCCATCGAAACAATTCACTAATCCAAAGCGAAGGAAACAGACTAAACGGGATAATTATAAACTTGGAAGATATAAAAGCAAAATCATCCGAACTCTCCACGCAATTGCTCAAACTGCAAACAAGACGCAACGAACTTCTCGGAGAACAAACAGCCGACGAGCTAACATCCGCCAGACTCAAAAAAGAAAAAGACCTCAATCGGCAGATACAAACGTCAAGAGATACGAAGCTTGCCCTTTCATCAGCGTATGATCTCTCCCGCGGTGCAATCGCAAACATCCGTCAAGGAATAGAGACATCCGCCTGCACACTTGCAGCGCTATATGCAGAAATCCTCGAATGGCTCGACAAAAACTCCGACGACTTCACATGGGAGTCATTGAAAACTATATTTTCCGAAGACGAAATGCGAATACAGAAAGAGAAAGAGCATCTGTCCGCTCTCGAAAAACAACTGACTGTCGCCCAAGCCACAACAGACGAACGAAAAAAACAACTGCAAAAACACGAAACCGATGAAACAAAACCCCAAGAATACGAGCGTACAGACACCCTGACGGAACAACTCGCCCAAACCAACCGACAAATAGAGCAAAACACCAATCGCATAGCCGAACTAAACGCCATCCTGAACAGCCAGCAACAGGCACAGGAACGAATACACCTTCTGCAAAAGGAGCTTGACGCACAATCCATCCTTCATGAGAACTGGAAAAAGCTAAACGATTTAATAGGCTCCGCCACCGGAACAAAGTTCAAGGAAATCGCTCAAGGATACACGCTTGACGCCCTGTTGCTATACGCCAACCGGCATATCCGCGAACTTTCCGGCAGGTATGAATTGCAACGCATTCCGGATACGCTTGCTCTGCAAGTGGTTGATTTGGAAATGCTGGGAGAAGTGCGGACTGTTCATTCGCTGTCCGGAGGCGAATCATTTCTTGTCTCCCTCGCCCTCGCGCTTGGCCTCTCATCCCTGTCGTCGCACCGCATGAAAATCGAATCACTATTCATCGACGAAGGATTCGACTCCCTTGACATTGAGACGCTTCGCATAGCCATGCAGGCGCTCGAACGCCTTCAAACGCAGGGACGCAAAATCGGCGTAATATCCCACGTTCCCGAAATGATTGAACATATCCCGGTGCGAGTTCATGTGCGAAGAATATCGAATGGAAAAAGCGTCATAGAAATAGAAAACAAATAACCACAACAGGAAATCCCCCATCCGCCACCACAATAACAAGTCCTAAAACGGATAACCAACGCCGAAATGCCAGGCGAAATTATCAGTGAAGTTAAAACGCGAAAGCGCCCATCGCGCCATGCCCGTCTCCTGCGGGTCATAAGCCTTGAAACCTACATCGAAGCGAAAGAGCACAAAGTCAAAGTCAAATCGCAAGCCTAATCCGTAGGAGAACGCAATCTCCTTGTAAAATCGCGTGAAGTCGAAGCTTCCATACCTCTGCTCATCGTACTGCCTAATCGTCCAGATGTTTCCCGCGTCGCCGAAAAGCGCCAGCTCCATCACCCAGAACAACTTCGTCCGATACTCAATGTTCGCATCCAGACGAATGTCCCCCGCCTGCGTTATGAAATTCGCCATATCCTTCGACATGCTTCCCGGCCCCAACGACCTTACAGCCCATCCCCGGACGCTGTTAGCTCCGCCCGAAAAGTAACGCCTCTCGAACGGAATCTTGTCCGCATTGCCGTAAGGAACAGCTGTGCCAAACGCCAGGTGCAGTGCAAAGCGGTTACGATTATCAAGCACAATTCCCTTGCTGAAGTCCAAATCCAGCTTGACATACTCGGAAAAACTAATCCCGAACAGTTCATATTTGCCCGCACTGTTCTTCGGCGCGTTCAGCAGCCTTGAAATATAGTGCAACGTATTGCCGGCAAGTTCAACGGAGGCTCTGAGCGAATGCGTATTCCTGCGTCGATACTGCGGATTATAATTATTGAAATAATAAGAGTAGCCCGTGCTTACGATGAACTGGTCTACATAATTATATTGCCTCGTCACGTCCGGCAGCGAATCAAGAAACGCGCTGCTTATTCTCGGCAAAAAAAGATAGTCGATGTCCAGCAGATTAAAAGTATGCCTCCCCGAATATCCGACAGCTGAAGCCAAAGGGTTTTGCCAGTTATATCCCCATCTTCCGGAAAGAATTGCCCGTTCATACTCCGGCCTCGTCTGCCTGTTATAGCTCAACCGGAAATCCGTCGATGCAGAAATCCTCTTTCGGAAAGTCTCCTTGACAAAAGGGAAGAGAAATTTCGGGAAAGACAGCGACATCTCGCCCCCAAGCTCCCAGTAATTATTATCGCCCAGTTCCGGCATACCGGTCAACGCCTCGTAAGCTCCCCTGATACGTACAGAGAACATCTCCGAGCCGCGGAAAAGATTCCTGTGGCGATAATGCAGCCCCACAGCCGCGCCGAAATCGCCCGCGGAGTTCGTCCCCTCGATGTCAGCCCCGAAGCCGTGCAGTTTTGCCGGAGTAGCCATGAGAACTGCGGCAAGTTTCATCGTATCGTTCTCCTCAACCGTGTTGAAACGGATGTCCATATTTCGCAGTGCAGACATTGACGCGAAGGCCGTATAAGTACGGTCGAGCCTGCGCTCATTGAACCTGCCCCCTGGGATGAGATAATTCTTCCCCGTCAGTACATTCGGGCGCAGCGACCTCCCGTTTCGGCCATAGATGATGGTAACGCCGTCCTGACGCAAGCTGTCGGAAGACGCGAGCCATGAGTTCGGCTGCAAGGGGTCGTAATCCGTGACGATGGTAACATCCTTGATGAAGTAAGGCCTGTGCGGAAGCTCCGAGACTGTTCCGTCCGGGTTGACACGTCGATATGGATACATAACCATCGACAGCGACACACGGTTAAGCGCCGAAGTATCGGCCAGATAGCCGATATTCTCGCGGTCAAACGCATAATAACCGTTACGCCGAAGCAGCGATGTAATCCTCGCCCTCTCCTTGTCAAGCAAGTCACGGTCGAACAGGTTGCCCTCCTTCACCACCGGCGTATACTCCTCCGGCGACAGGCGGAAAGCCTGCTCCAGGCGCGAGCGCTGCGGCGCCTTCAGGTGTGCAATGCTGTCCATTTCATGATTGTCGAAGCGCATCGTATAGTTTTCAATAACATAAGGCTCGTTGGACGTAATATTATAGGAGACAATGGCCTTCTTCCTCCTCGACGTATCGATCGACGGCTTGACCACGCAATTCATATATCCCTTGTTGACAAAGAACCGCTCCAGCTCGTCCGCCGAGCGCTCCACGAGAGATACATCCATGATAACCGGCGGCTCGCCAATCTTCCGCAGCACTTTATTCAGCCGTGAATCCGAGTTCTTCGCCGACCATCCGTAAACATACAGCTGCCATTTCACAAGGCCGAACGCCTTGAGGTTCGGCTGCTGATGCAGATACGTCTTTAAATTATGAGATTCGTATTGCTTGTTGTCAGATTTGATGATTGTCCTGTCCAGCAAATATTCACCCTCGCCGACAAATTTCGTCGCGCTGCATGATGCTAAAAGCACAAAGGATAAAACATAAAATAAATAACGCAAATAGCTATACATGATTCACTTGATTTCCCTGATTATAATGCAAATATAATCAAAAGCACATATATTTGTCCTAAGAAGAATACACAACAATGCTCAGCGCAAATAAACTCAAATACATCCGTTCCCTGGAGTTGAAGAAGTACAGAAACCTCCATAATTCCTTCGTTGCAGAAGGCAACAAGCTGGTAGCCGAGATGCTTCCCGTTCTCAGCTGCAAACTCCTCGTCGCCCTCCCCGAATGGATCGAATCCAACTCCCCCCTCCCGGCCGAAGAAGTCATCCCCGCCAATCGCAAAGAGATAGACAAGGCCTCCTTCCTGACCTCCCCACAGGACGTCATTGCCATCTTCGACATTCCATCCCGCAATATAGAATCCGCCGATCCATCCACCGACCTCGTGCTCCTTCTCGACGGCATACAGGATCCCGGCAACGCAGGCACAATCATCCGCCTGGCAGACTGGTTCGGCATCACGCATATTATATGCAGCCCCGACACCGCCGACGCCTACTCCCCGAAGACCATCCAAGCCTCCATGGGCGCAACCGCCCGCGTAAGCATCCACTACGCCTCGCTGCCCAACTGGCTCTCCCACCACAGCGGCAATACTCCCATCTATGGCGCCTTCCTTGACGGCTCCAACATCTACACGCACCCCCTCTCCCCCGGCGGCATCCTCATCATGGGCAACGAAGGCAACGGCATACGCTCCTCTGTCGCCCCGTTCGTTACCGAGCGCCTTTTCATCCCCAGCTATCCCCCTCACCGCCCCACGTCCGAATCCCTCAACGTTGCCATAGCCACCGCTCTAGCCTGCTCCGAATTTCGTCGCCGGACGACCTCCGCATGAGATTAACCACAAACGCACGAACACACAAAAGAATACCTTAAATCATTCACGCCACCACATCCTCATCTTGCAATTTCACCTAAGGGGAATCGCTCACGATTTTTTCGGGACGCTTTCCCCCTTAGGGAAATGCCTCAAAATTTTTGGAAGGACATTTTCCACCTAAGGGGAATCGCTCATGATTTTTTCGGGACGCTTTCCCCTTTAGGGAAATGCTTCAAAATTTTTGGAAGGACATTTTCCACCTAGTGGGAATCACTCATGATTTTTTCAGGACGTTTTCCTCCTAAGGGGAATCACTCATGACTTTTTCGGGACGCTTTCCCCTTTAGGGAAATGCTTCAAAATTTTTGGAAGGACATTTTCCACCTAGTGGGAATCGTTCATGATTTTTTCGGGATGCTTTCCCCCTTAGGGAAATGCCTCAAAATTTTTGGAAGGACATTTTCCACCTAAGGGGAATCGCTCATGAATTTTTCGGGACGCTTTCCCACTTAGGGGAATGCCTCAAAATTTTGTCAGGACGCTTTCCACCTAAGGGAAATCGCTCATGATTTTTTCGGGACACTTTCCCCCTTAGGGAAATGCTTCAAAATTTTCGGAGGGACATTTTCCACCTAGTGGGAATCACTCATGATTTTTTCAGGACGTTTTCCCCTTTAGGGAAATGCCTCAAAATTTTTTCAGGACATTTTCCACCTGGTGGGAATCACTCATGATTTTTTCAGGACACTTTCCCCTTTAGGGAAATGCTTCAAAATTTTTGGAAGGACGTTTTCCTCCTAAGTGGAATCGTTCATGATTTTTTCGGGATGCTTTCCCCCTTAGGGAAATGCTTCAAAATTTTCGGAAGGACGTTTTCCACCTAAGGGAAATCGCTCATGATTTTTTCGGGACACTTTCCCCTTTAGGGAAATGCTTCAAAATTTTATCAGGACATTTTCCACCTAAGGGGAATCGCTCATGATTTTTTCGGGACGCTTTCCCCTTTAGGGAAATGCTTCAAAATTTTGTCAGGACGTTTTCCACCTAAGGGGAATTGCTCATGATTTTTTCAGGACGCTTTCCCCGTTGAAGGGAAACGCAACTGAGAAAAAACGTGATTCGGATACCCAGGCATTTACTTGCAAGATTAGCAGACTTAATTATATTTGCAGGAGAATAACTTAAATATATGAATATAGACAATTTGCAACAAGAGGTACCAAACAAGATATATGTAAAAGCCCGTACACTCTGCCGCTACGGCAGGGTGAAAAACATACTGCGCGAATCCCGCAACATCTGGAACGGCGAAGTCAGCGAGCACGAACACTACATTATGGAAGTTTGCATAGACGACAACGGAGAAGCCCGCCACTGGTACTGCGATTGCCTGTATCCGCCCGGAACGATGTGCATCCACGTCGTCGCATTAATCATTCAGCTCAAAAGAGAGTGGAAGAAGCGCCGCCTGGAAGGCCCCGCCTGCCTGACTAAAGTTCACCCTCCCCGCGTAATCCCATACTTCAGACAAATCAAGGCCTATTCCGCAAAGATTCGGAAAGTCCTCAAAAACTCGAAGCACGAACGCTTCGCGGCCAATCCCGGAAAGGTTGCCGGCGAACTGTCCTCGTTCATCAACCTTGCGAAGAAACGCGCCTCCGACGGCGGCTACGAGGAGGCCTTCGCCATCCTTTTCCTTGTTATCAAGCTAACCGGCGAGAGCTACGAGGACTTCTACGACGATTGTTCCATCGCCGACCAATGCAACGAGGCGTCGCTGTTTCTCATAAGCCTCATCAACGACGAGCGCGTGCCGAAACTGCCCGAACTGCTGACGCGCGACTTCGGCCGGCTGCTCTCCAACGACGATTACTTTGCCTTCGAGCTGGCACGCATCGAAGACATCATCTCTGCAATCGCCTCCCGGACGCTGGATGTCCCCACCTGCATGAGCTACATTGACGAGGCGTTGCAAAACGTCCGCAACCACGCCGGGATTCATTCCCTCGTGAAGCACAAAATCACCTTCCTCCGCCAGCTGGATAAGAACAATGAGGTTGAGCCTCTCATCAATCGCTTTCTGCATATTCCTCAGGTACGAAAGATGAAAGCCGACATGCTCTGCAACGAAGGGCGTTATTCGCAAGCCGTAGCCCTCCTGACCGAAGGCATACAGCCTGCGCAGGAAGACGGCCAGTTAAACTCGGTCATCGATCTTGAGGAGCATAAACTCTCCATTTTCCAGGCGCTTGGACATCGGAAGAAAGCGCTCCGCACCATCGAAACCCTTTTCATCCAAAGCAAGGACGGACTAAAGTATTACCATCTGCTAAAGCAAGCCATCGCCCCTGAAGATTGGGGCGCCTACGCAAGAAAGCTGGCAAACACCATTGACATAAGCTGCCATCCGGAACTCCGCGACATATTTATACACACATACATGGAAGAAAAAATGTGGGACTGCCTTCTCACGTTCGTAGAAAAGCATCTCCGCCTTGCCGACGAGCAGATTCTTGAGCGGTACGACTCTGTTTTAAAAACCGTCCGCCCCGACAGAACGCTTCGTTACTACCGCTCCCAAATCGAATCGCATATCGGCGATGATATAACGCAAGAGGATTACAAACCTGTCGCCCGCGTACTGTCGCGGATGAAAAAATATCCTCAAGGTGTGGTTATCGTCGCCGAGATCATTGCGCAGGTGGAAAGAGTTCACTTTCGGCGTCGCAAGCTGATAAAAGAGCTGCAATCCATTTGAGCGTCCTCCCCTGTCCGACTTTGAAAATATTAAATCTAAAAGCAATATAACGTATGAAGAAAGTATTATTCAGTTTCACCGTAGCCTTGGCAACCTCGCTAGGCATCACAGATTGTCATGCTCAAAACAAGTTCATCATCAATGCCGACCAGGGCAAAGAAATGATAAGCAAACACATCTACGGACACTTCTCCGAACATCTTGGGCGCTGCATCTACGGCGGTTACTGGGTCGGAGAAGATTCCCCGATTCCCAACACCAGGGGTATTCGCAACGATGTTGTGCAAGCCCTTCGCGACATCCGAATCCCCAACCTCCGCTGGCCTGGCGGCTGCTTTGCCGACGAGTATCATTGGAAAGACGGTATTGGCCCGCGCAATCTGCGCCCCAAGATGGTGAACACCCACTGGGGCGGTGTGGTTGAGGACAACAGTTTCGGCACGCACGAATTTCTCGACTTGTGCGAGCAGCTCGATTGCGAGCCGTACATCTGCGGAAACGTCGGCAGCGGCACTGTCGAAGAGATGTCCAAATGGGTAGAGTACATCACCTTCGACGGCGAAAGCCCCATGTCCAATCTCCGCAAGCAAAACGGGCGCGAGAAACCCTGGAAAGTAAAATTCTGGGGCGTCGGCAACGAGAACTGGGGCTGCGGCGGAAACATGACCGCCTCTTTCTACGCCGATCAGTACAGGCGCTATGCAACCTACTGCCGCAACTACGGCGAGAACCGCCTCTACAAGATAGCCGGCGGCCCCAATGCAGGCGACTATAACTGGATGGAAACTCTGATGAAAAGCGCCGCCGGACAGATGCAAGCCGTCTCCCTTCATTATTATACAGTCCCCAAGGACTGGAGCGACAAAGGTTCGGCAACCAGGTTTGACGAGGCCGAATATTTCCAGACAATCCAAAAGACCTTGTTAATGGACGAACTCCTGACGCGCCACTCCTCCATCATGGACAATTACGACCCCGCGAAAAAAGTCGCCCTTGCTCCGGACGAATGGGGCACCTGGTATAACGTTGAGCCGGAAACAAATCCTGGCTTCCTCTACCAGCAGAACACCATGCGTGACGCCATCGTTGCCGCCATCAACCTGAACATATTCAACGCCCATTGCGACCGCGTGAAAATAGCCAACATTGCCCAAACGATTAACGTTCTTCAGGCCGTAATCCTCACGGAGGGAGAGAGGATGGTACTCACGCCGACCTATTGGGTTTACCGCCTGTACAAAGCCCATCATGATGCGACGCTCCTCCCCCTGCACCTGACCTCCGGCAAATACGAGCTTAATGACAAGTCCATGAGCGCAATCAACGTCTCCGCCTCCATGGACGCAAGCGGCAAGGTTCACATCTCGCTCGTCAACATAGACCCGCATAAGACGCAAAACATAGAAGGCGAACTAAGAGGCGTTGCCCCCAAGTCCGTCTCCGGAGAAATACTTACATCTTCAAAGCTGGATGACTACAACTCTTTCGAGCGCCCCAATACGGTAGGGATAAAAAAGTTCACAGGAGCCAAGCTCAACAAGAGTGGGATTTCCGTAGCCCTCCCGCCCCTGTCCGTCGTTATGCTGGAGATTGAATAGCCTCCACGTTCTTTTCCAAATCAAGCAGAAAACGCTTCATTTCCAGTCCGTAGGCATATCCGCCTAACTGTCCGTTGAGTTGAATAACTCTGTGGCAAGGCACAATGATACAAATATGATTCGCGCCGTTGGCATTCCCGACGGCGCGAAACGATTGAGGATGTCCGATCATCCCGGCCAATTCGGAATAGGAGATTCTTTCGCCGTAAGGAATAGTTGTCAATGCCTCCCAAACCTTCTGCTGGAACGGCGTCCCTTCCTGCCTGGTGGGGATGGAGAAAGCCCGAAGCTTTCCATCGAAATATTCCTTCAGCTGACGAATTGTTTCTTTCAGCAGAGGGTTGAGTTTTTCCGGCTCCCCGTCCGGATATACAACCTTGCGGACGGAAGTTTGCACCTTGCTGAGGGTTGTCAGACACGTATCCGTAGCTGTTATCTCAAGGCATCCCACTGGCGAGTCCCAATATGTCATATAACTATTCATGGCCGCACTGTAAGAGCGTTAGCAATTGTCGTACTCCCTCCGATGCGCCAGCCTGGATAAAATGAATCCCTTGCCTGCGCACTTCCACCGGATGCGGGTCGATCAAATAGACGGGAATGTCCTGACGAGCATATCCTAGAAGGCTTGCCGCCGGATATACCTTGAGCGAAGTTCCGATGACAACGAATATATCTGCTGTCTGCACCTTCCTCGCCGCCGTCTCGAACAATGGAACAGGTTCGCCGAACCATACGATGAACGGGCGCAGCTGTACGCCCCAGCGATCCTTGTCTCCCAGATTAATTACAGGGTTTTCAGGCGAGAGAGTATATGCCGTCCGAAGATCATTAACCGCGCAAGCCTTCATCAATTCCCCGTGCAAGTGGAGGACAGAGGAACTGCCTCCCCGTTCGTGAAGGTCATCCACATTCTGAGTAATAATCTCCACGTCAAAGAAGTCCTCCAGTGCGGCCAGGCCGTAATGCCCTTCGTTAGGCTTGCATGTCAGCAGCTGCTTGCGCCTCTGGTTGTAGAAGTCCAGGACAAGAGAGGGGTTTGCGGCAAAGCCTTCAGGCGTTGCGACATCTTCAACGCGATATTGCTCCCATAGCCCATCGGAATCGCGGAAGGTCGATATTCCGCTTTCGGCGCTCATTCCGGCGCCGGTGAATACGATTAGTTTTTTCATGACTGTACTGTTGAGTTTTATTTACATGAGTTTTCCTATTTATACCGTGCAAGGCGAAGGAGTTCATCAGCCGGTACCGCATCATATCCCAGCTCTTTGGCTTTGAGAAAATCTCGCACGGCGGCCTCCTTCTCATATTGCGCCAGCTTAATTTTGCCTCTCAGGATATAAGCATCCGCATCCGGCGAGGAATCGGCGAAGACGCGGTTAATATCGGCCATTGCACGCGCATTCTTTCCCATTAGGAAATAAAGGTCGGCACGGCCGCGATAAAGCTGAAGTTCGCGTGGCATCTTGTCGATAAGATAACTGTATATGCGCTCGCTTTCGTCATAGTTGCCCCTGGCTTTTTCCAGGACGGCATGGCCGAGGCGACCGTAGAAAGTGTATTCATTTATCTGCAAGAGCCTGTCAAAATCTTGCTCCGCCCAGAGGAAATTCTTCTTTTGAAGATAAATTAGTCCACGGTTATAGAGCGCATCCTGATTAATGCTATCCTCAACAAGAACAAGATTATAATCAGCCAACGCCCGTTCCGCATCGCCGATTTCCAGATAAAGGGAAGCGCGATTGCCCAGTATCATAACGTTTTTCGGTTCGCGACCGAGCGAGATGGAATAGGAGGCAATCGCATCCTCATATTTCCCCTGACGCCGCTGGATCGTTCCAAGGTTTGAAAGGAGCGCATAGTTATTAGGATTAGCCGGCTCCATGCGCATCGCCTCCTTGAGCGCCACTTCCGCAGCCGGGAGGTCGTCCCGGTCGAGATAATCGTAGCTCTTGCGCACAAGTTCCTCGTATGACTGCCCCCTCAAAGCTCCTCCCGCCTGCAAAAGGAGGAGGAGAAAAGCGAGGAACGACGTAATATATATATGAGTATAATTCATTCGCTCAATGCGCGGTGCATCGCAGCGGCAGCCTTCCGCCCGTCGCCCATGGCCAGGATTACGGTTGCCCCTCCGCGGACGATGTCGCCTCCGGCATAAACATCAGGCAGGCTCGACTGCATCGTCGCCTCATCGACTGTGATTGTGCCCCAGCGACTAATGACAAGTCCCTTGAAGGTAGTAGGGATAAGAGGGTTGGGCGATACGCCGACGCTGACGATAACCTCATCCACGTCTATTTCCTCAATAGCCCCTTCGATGGGGACAGGGCGGCGGCGTCCGGATGCGTCCGGTTCGCCGAGCGTCATCTTCTGGAGACGCATTTTGCGGATGCGGCCTGCGTCATCGCCTGTGTACTCAATCGGATTATGGAGAGTAAGGAACTCAACGCCTTCTTCCTTGGCATGTTTCACCTCTTCGATACGAGCCGGCATTTCCTCCTCGCTTCGCCGGTAAACGATTATTGCCCGCTCGGCTCCAAGGCGCCTGGCTGTGCGGACGGAATCCATTGCCGTGTTGCCTCCGCCTATGACGGCAACGCGCTTTCCCTGCATAACCGGCGTGTCGCTCTCCGGATTGGAGGCATCCATGAGGTTGACGCGCGTGAGATATTCGTTGGACGACATTACGCCGATAAGGCTCTCACCGGGAATATTCATAAAGTTAGGCAGTCCGGCGCCGCTGGCCACGAAGATGGCTTTATAGCCCTCGGCATGTAAATCCTCGTAGCTAAGGGTCTTTCCGATGATGCAGTTTGGGATAAATTTTACTCCCATCCGGCGCAGGTTGTTTATCTCCACATCTACAATTTCATTCGGCAAGCGAAATTCCGGAATCCCGTACTTGAGTACTCCGCCGATCTCATGCAGCGCTTCGAATACGGTTACGTCATAGCCCTGCTTTGCCATATCGCCCGCAAAGGACAGGCCTGCGGGGCCAGAGCCGGCTACGGCTATACGTATATGGTTCTCCGGTGCTATTGCAGGAATGGACATGTTCCCGCTCAGGCGCTCGCAGTCTGCGGCGTAACGTTCGAGGTATCCGATGGCAACCGGTTCTTTCTTCATCTTCAGATGAATACATTGCGCTTCGCACTGTTTTTCCTGCGGGCATACACGTCCGCATACAGCCGGGAGTGCGCTCGTCTCCTTCAGCGTCCGTGCGGCGGCAAGCACGTCTCCGGCTTCTATATATTTAATAAAGGTGGGAATGTTTACTCCTACCGGACATCCGGCCATGCACGATGGCGATGGACAGTCCAGGCAGCGCTGGGCTTCCTTCTGCGCCTGGGCGTCCGTCAGTCCGACATTAACCTCCCGGCGCAGGCTTGTGCTACGGAGGGTGGGTGGAAGCTCGGTCATGCGGACGCGCTCAATAGCCGAGCGGTCTTTGTTCTTGATACTCTTTCTCAGTTCTTCGCGCCACGGCTCCCGGCGGCGCTCCTGGATAAGTTCTTCTGCTGTCATATCTAACATTATTTTTTATCGGAAGTGATTAATTATATGCACGGAGTCGCATGAGCATTTCGTCGAAATCAACTTCGTGCGCGTTAAACTCCGGGCCATCCACGCATACGAAGCGCACTTGCCCGCCTACGGTGACGCGGCAGGCTCCGCACATGCCGGTGCCGTCCACCATTATGGTATTAAGGGATGCTACGGTCGGGAGTTCGTATTTTTTCGTAAGCAGGGAGACGAATTTCATCATTATAGCCGGGCCAATCGTGACGCAGAGATCGGTTTTCTCGCGCAGTATGACATCTTCCACTCCGTTCGTGACGAGGCCTTTTTTTCCATAAGAGCCATCGTCGGTCATGATAATGACCTCGTCGGAGCAGGCACGCATCTGGTCTTCGAGGATTATAAGCTCCTTCGTGCGTGCGGCTAGGACGACAATCACGCGGTTGCCTGCTTCGTGGAAGGCACGCACGATGGGAAGCAGCGGCGCTACGCCTACTCCTCCGCCGGCGCATACAACAGTACCGACTTTTTCTATGTGGGTTGCTTTCCCCAGCGGCCCGACGAGGTCTGTAATGCAGTCGCCTTCATTCATGGCGCATAGCTTGGCGGAGGAAATTCCGACAGCCTGCACGACGAGCGTGATTAAGCCCTGGGCCGGATCTGCGTCCGCGATGGTGAGGGGGATTCTCTCTCCCTTCTCGCCGTTTTTGATTATAACGAAATGTCCGGCCTTTCGCGACCGGGCGATGAGCGGCGCTTCGACAACGAGCTTTACGACGCTCTCGGAAAAATATTCCTTGCTTACTATTTTGTTCATTATTCTATATATATATTAATGTATATACCGACGTGCAGGCGGTTGAAGCCGGAGGGAGGAGAGTTGGATTAGGCGCTCTGTGGAGTCCTCCTGCCTGCACGGTGAAATTTGTTCCCGTATGTAGATTCATCTGCCTGCGTATGCAAATTTATTTACTCACGCACGTAATTTTATTTTCTTGCGTATGCAAATTTATTTGTTCCCGTATATAAATAAAACTGCGCACGTGCTAAAATTTCATTGAGCGCGTGCGCGGTCTTATTTTTTCCGGTTTTAAATACACGATTCTTGATTCCCCGCTCCCGGTTCACTCAAAGAGGCCTTCGTCGCGAATGAGCATAAGGATGGCGGAGTGTGGGATGATAAAATATATTTCGTCATTGAACCGGATTTCGCAGGTTGCGTTTTGGAAGAAAACCGCCAAGTCGCCCTCTTGCGCCTGGAGCGGGAGGTAACGGACTTCCTCGTCTTTTTTGCGCCAGGCTTCGCTCTCGTCGGTCAGGGATGGGAGCGGGAAGCCGGGGCCGGTTTTGACGACATATCCGCTCTGTACTTTCTCGCCCTGCTGAACGGTTGGCGGGAGAAAAAGTCCGGCCTTTGTCTGTCGCTGTGGATTTTTTGGCTTGACGAGCACTTTGTCGCCTACCATGATGAGTTGGTTGAGGTCTTGCTTGGTGATTGAGAGCTGCATTATCGGATGGATTAGAGTTTTAGTTTGGATTTGAGTTCTTTGGGGAGCGCGTTCTTGTGGAGCATTATGTAGATGGTTTTTGCCCGGACGAAACTTTCGGACATGTTCAGGTATCCGCCTTGGGAGTTGCGCTCTGTGCCCCATGAGTTCTTTGTTATGTAATATTTTGTGCCGGCTTGGTCTTTTGCGATTCCGGTAACGTGCATGAGGTGGTCATCGGTCGTAACGAAAGATTCATACCCTTGCTGGCGGATTTCGGCAGTGACGTTGATTTCGGGATATGGGCGATCGAATTT
>JAIRPK010000012.1 GCA_031257015.1 Tannerellaceae bacterium | reverse complement strand
CGGCGTTTTCCTCCTGCGGGGATTCGCTCAGAATTTTTTCGGGGAGATTTCCCCCTTAGGGAAATGCCTCAAAATTTTTGCAGGACGTTTTCCTCCTGCGGGGATTCGCTCAATCTTTTTTTAGTTGACTTCAGCAGCAACAATATGCCAATATTACCAAAATGGTTCAAATATTTTTCCTGCGTCAGCAGCATAAAGCAAGTATAAACTTTGCAGACAGGCGTATGGATAAAGGGAACCGAAGCAGGAGACAAAAGAATTAATATATTTGTGTCTGGAAGTTATTTAATGTTAGAACAGCGAAATAAATCGTGAAAAATTATCAAAACGGAATCAGACTTGCACGTTTATGGGAAATATGGAAGATTCTCTCCGCCGAGCAAAAAAGAGCGCTTGACGAAAAAGCGCAACAAGTCGTTTATGAGCGCAACAAGCTAATTTATCGCCTGGGAGAAACGCCTGTAAACCTTATGTGCCTACTTCACGGAAAAGTAAAAATATTCAAGAAGGGTATCAGCGGGCGTAATCAAATCGTCCGCGTTATTGAGCCTCAACAGTACTTCGGCTATCGGGCTTACTTCGCAGAGAAAAAACCGGAGGAGGGGCGATACCTGACGAACGCTGCCGCTTTTGAAAAGTCCACCGTACTGCTCATCCCATTGACGCTGGTCGAAGGATTCATGAAAGAGAACTACGAACTATGCAGACTGTTTATCCGGCTACTCTCCGTTGACCTGGGCATCGCCGACGAACGCACCGTTAACCTTACGCAGAAACACGTCCGAAGCCGTTTGGCCGAAGCTTTGCTCTTCCTCCGCGACAGCTACGGCATGGAAGGCGACAAGGCCACGCTAAGCATATATCTGGGGCGCGAGGATTTGGCTAATTTGTCGAATATGACTGCCGCCAACGCATCGCGCACGCTTAAATCTTTCGTAAGTGAAAAAATAATCGCCGTGGACGGGAGAAAAATCAAGCTGATAGACGACAAAAAACTGGAAAGAATAAGCCGGCACGGCGATTGAAAATCGTGAAATAATCTGCTCGCCGAACAAAATACAGAGAGGAAAAGTTCTCGATTAATCCAGTATCTTTGCAACACAACTAAAATCAGCAGCATGGCAAAAAAGACAGAACAGCAGGAGAACGGAATCATCTCTGTACAGGGCGCAAGAGTTCACAATCTTAAAAACATAGACGTAGAAATACCTCGAAATACGCTTACCGTAATTACAGGAATGAGCGGCAGCGGCAAATCGTCGCTCGCCTTCGATACGCTTTTCGCCGAAGGGCAGCGGCGATACATCGAAACGTTTTCGTCATACGCCCGCAACTTCCTCGGCAACCTCGAACGTCCGGATGTGGACAAAATCACCGGACTTAGCCCTGTCATCGCCATCGAACAGAAAACAACCAACCGCAATCCGCGCTCAACCGTAGGAACAACCACCGAAGTTTATGATTTTCTCCGCCTCCTGTACGCACGTGCCGGAGAAGCGTTCTCTTATCAGAGCGGCGAAAAGATGGTGAAATACACCGAAGAGCAAATCCTTCAAACCATAATAAAGAACCATGCCGGACAGAAAGTGCATCTTCTCGCACCGCTTGTCAGAAATCGCAAAGGACATTACAAGGAGCTTTTTGACCAGGTAAGAAAACGCGGCTATCTCAACGTGAGGGTTGACGGCGTCGTCAAAACCATCTCCCGCGACATGAAAGTGGATCGCTACAAGCTGCACAACATCGAAGTCGTTATTGACAAGTTCGACATGCGCGAAATAGACGAGCGACGCCTCGCCGAGAGCCTTCATACGGCCATGAAACAGGGCGACGGCGTTGTTATGATACACGACGTCTTCACATTCCGCATTAAATATTACAGCACGCGCCTGATGGACCCCGCAACAGGCCTTTCCTACAACGAGCCGGCTCCGCACAACTTCTCCTTTAACTCGCCGCAGGGCGCATGTTCCAAATGCAGGGGCACGGGCATTATCCCGCAGATCGACATCGCAAAAATCGTCCCCGACCCTACTATCAGCATATACAACGGCGGAATATCGCCCTTAGGCCGATTCCGCGCCACCTTAATCTTTACGCAGCTCAGCAAAATATGCGAGAAGCATGGTTACACTCTCAAAACTCCAATCCAAGAACTATCCATCGAGGCAATAGAGGAAATACTTAACGGCACAGCCGAATCTATCGACATCAATTCCGGCGGCTTCTCCCATCCATACGAAGGGCTTTCAAAGTATATTCTCATGCAGCAGGACTCCGACGCATCGGCATCGGCGCAAAAATGGGCGGAACAATTCAGTAAAACGGCTGTATGCCCGGAATGTCAGGGGCAACGCCTCAATCAAGAGGCTCTCCACTACAAAATAGCCAACTGCAACATAGCTGAACTCGCCAATATGGACCTGGTTGAACTAAGCGCGTGGGTAAATGACGTGGAAACGCAGATGAGCAGAAAACAGAAAGTGATTGCAACGGAAATATTAAAGGAAATACGCGCACGCCTCAAGTTCCTCCTCGACGTAGGCCTTGATTATCTCTCTCTCAACCGCGCATCGGCCTCGCTCTCCGGCGGAGAAAGCCAGCGCATACGTCTGGCCACGCAAATAGGCAGCCAGCTGGTCAATGTGCTTTATATACTTGACGAGCCGAGCATCGGTCTGCATCAGCGAGACAACATACGTCTCATCAATTCTCTCAAGCAGCTCCGCGACATAGGAAATACAGTCGTCGTCGTCGAACATGACAAGGAAATGATGCTAAGCGCCGACCACATCGTCGATCTTGGACCAAAAGCCGGACGCCTGGGAGGAGAAATCGTTTTCTCCGGACGCCCAAACGACATGCTAAAGGCTCAAACTCTTACCTCGGCCTATCTAAACGGAATGAAAGAAATCGCCATCCCCAAAGAACGCCGTAAAGGCAACGGACATGTCATCACCCTCGTCGGAGCCAAGGGGCATAACCTGAAAGATATAACCGTCGACTTCCCACTTGGCCTTCTTATCTGCGTCACCGGCGTATCCGGCAGCGGCAAATCTTCGCTTATTAATCAGACGCTCCAGCCAATAATCAGCCAGGCTTTTTACCACTCTCTCCAAGACCCTCTCCCCTACAAGTCCATTTCCGGCATGGAGCATATCGACAAAATCGTAAACGTTGACCAATCCCCCATAGGGCGCTCCCCAAGAAGCAATCCCGCGACATACACCAACCTATTCTCCGACATACGAAACCTTTTCGTCAACCTCCCGGAATCAAAGATCAGGGGATACAAGCCCGGACGATTCTCTTTCAACGTCAAGGGGGGGCGGTGCGAAGTCTGCAACGGCAACGGCTACAAAACTATTGAAATGAACTTCCTCCCAGACGTCTATGTCCCCTGCGAAGAATGTCACGGCAAGCGATACAATCGCGAAACGCTCGAAGTCCGCTTCCGGGGCAAATCAATAGCCGACATCCTCGACATGACAATCAACATGGCCGTCGAGCTGTTTGAAAACATCCCCAATATCCAATTCAAACTCAAAATGCTCCAAGACGTCGGACTCGGCTACATAAAACTCGGACAGCCGGCAACGACCCTCTCCGGTGGAGAAAGCCAGCGCATCAAACTATCGACCGAACTATCCAAGCGCGATACGGGAAAAACGCTCTACATCTTTGACGAACCGACAACAGGCCTGCACTTTGAAGACATCCGCGTCCTACTTGACGTCATCAACAAACTTGTTGACAAAGGCAACACCGTCATCATCATCGAGCATAACCTGGACGTCATCAAATGCGCCGACTTTATCATCGACATCGGCCCGGAAGGCGGACGCAACGGCGGATATGTACTATTCTCCGGAACTCCTGAAGAAATGATTTCCGCACAAACGAACAGCTCGACCACTCCCTTCCTCAAAAACGAACTCATCAACTCCAATATAAAATGAAGAACCCAATACAAATGATTAAGCAATGCAACGAGAAGGACGAACCGTATTTCCTCCTCCGCGGCCAGGACGTATGCGCAATGCACGCAATCAAAGCCTACTATCAGGCCGTGCTGCAGAATGTCGAAGACGCCAGCTTTATCGAAGAAATAGAAGAAATAATGAAGGACTTCCAAGCATATCGCATGGAGCAACAAACTCATATCCCGGACTAATGCAAAGCGATAGCTACAAAACCATCGCAGAGCCGGCTGAAGGCTACTACACCGAGAAACGCAGCCGATTCATCGCTTTCGCCTTCCCCGTCAAAAACGTCGAAGAAGTAAAAGCGCATCTCGCAATCATCGACCGCAAATATTGCGATGCAAGACACATCTGCTGGGCGTACATGCTCGGAAGCGACCGTCTGACTTTCCGCGCTAACGACGATGGAGAACCATCTTCAACCGCAGGAAAACCAATACTCGGACAAATAAACTCGAACAATCTGACTGATATTTTAATCGCCGTCATCCGATATTTCGGAGGCATCGAACTCGGAGTAAGCGGCCTCACTGCAGCTTATCGAACAGCCGCAGCCAATGCCATCGCCGCAGCTTCCATAACAGAAAAAACCGTTGACGAAACTATTTCCATAATCTACGAATATCCCAGCCAAAACACCATCATGCGCATCATAAAAGAAGAAAAACCGGAAATTATCGCACACACACAAAACCTCAACTGCCGCATATCACTACGCATACGCCGAAGCAAAGCCGCACAACTGCGAGAACGTCTCGCCAAAACAACAGGCGTTCGCATCGAATAACACAAACAACTCCAACAACGAAAATCTCACGAAAAAACCAACATCTCTCTCAACTACGACCAACCGCTTCTTCAGGATAACTTATCCGAGTATGATACGCAATCTTAAGCTTCTCGACAAAAACACGCTTCACTTTCTCAATATCCAAAAACGTAACAGGCGCATGGTTCAACAAACCGTCCGACAGCTGAGAACTGATGATGCGCTCAACCAAAGCAGCTATCGCCTCTTCCGTATACACCTTTAAACTCCGAGACGCAGCCTCGACGGCATCAGCCATCATCAATACAGCAGTCTCCTTGGAAAACGGATTCGGGCCAGGATACGTAAACAGACACTCATCAACCTCTACGTCAGGATGACGATTCTTATACTCTATGAAGAAAAATCTCGCCTTGCCTTTACCATGATGAGTACGGATAAAGTCAATTACAGCCTGAGGGAGAGACGCCTTCTCAGCCATCCTTATCCCGTCAGTCACATGGCTGATAACAATCTGCGCACTCTGCTCGCTCGAAATACTGTCGTGCGGATTGACGCTGTTCTGGTTCTCCGTGAAAAACGCCGGATTAAGCGTCTTGCCTATATCATGGTAGAGAGCGCCGGTACGAACCAGCGCAGCATTACCACCTATCTTCTCCACCGCCGCAGAAGCAAGGATCGAAACCTGCATCGAATGTTGGAAAGTGCCGGGAGCAACCTCGGACAAACGCTTCAGCAACGGCTTATTAATGTTCGACAACTCGACCAGGCTGATTGACGATACATAACCAAACATGCGCTCCAATATATACACAAGAACATACGCAAACATCAACAAAACAAAATTAACGCCGAAATAAAGATACATCCACGCATTCAACCGAGTAAAATCACCCTCAACATAAAGCTGCATCCCCGTGTAGGAAACAGCATACGAAAGATATATATACAACGCACAACGCATCAGCTGCGAACGCTCCGACATCTCGCGGAGGCTAAACGTAACAACCATCCCCGCAACCGTCTGAAGCAACAAAAACTCATGAGGGTACGGCGCAAGGAAAGAACATATCAGAACCATCGACAAATGAGTAAACAACGCCGTCCGAGAATCGAGAAACGTCCGCACAACTATCGGCACAATCGCATACGGCAATATATATATGTTAAACGGATGGCTTGACGCACACAACGCCGTCAAAACACAAGCAAACGTAATGCAAGACAGCAAAAACAACGTATTCTTGCGGCTATACAACAAACGCAAGCGGAACGTCCGCATATAAAGCCAGAAACAAAGCATCAAGCCAAGCACCAAAACACACTGCCCAAGGAGCGCCTCGCCCTGATGACGACCACCGCCAGACTTCGACTCATGCGCCAGCTTCAACGAACGAAGCGCAGCATAAATATGAGCATCAACGATCTCACCACGATCAACAATTTTCTCACCCGCCTGCACCATTCCACTAGCTATCGCCACACGCCGCAACTCCTCATCCAGAGCTTTGCCGGAAACATCAGCATCATAAACCAAATTCTCCGACAAATAACGATCAACACCCAAACCACGCAACGTATCCCCACAAACCCCCGCCGGAACACCAGAAACAATCGCCTCATAAGCCGTCCGGACAGTATATAAATCCTGCGAAAGCCGACTCCGGGCAAAATTGCCATCCAGCGCCCGAATCCGACTACGACCCTCAGCAGAAAGCTCCGCACAAGCAACCGCCGAAACCACACCACGCGCATACACCTCCGAAAGACTACGCTCCAAATAACGAAAGCAGACATCAACACCACCAACAACGCCAACAACGCCAACATCAGCACGCAAACGCTCCAACGCACGCTCCCCAACCCCAGCATCAAAACGGAAATACGGCTCAAAAGACGCAGCAACACTATCACGCTCCCGCTTCACATCATCATCAGCCTTATAAACCGGAAAATCCCACGGAGCCGTCAGCAACTCATACCTCCACGGCTTACCCTCAAAAAAAACATAACGAAAGCGACCCTCGTGCGGAAAAAAATAATCAATCACAAGCGCAGCAACAACAAAAAGAACAGCAGTAAAAACATGAGCATACTTAATCTTTTTCATAAAGCAACAGTTTCAGAACAATTCAACTAATCATTAAATCTTTTTCACAAATATAACCGGAAAATCCGAAACCGCCCCCATCAGCCCCAACGCACGATGAACAACAACAGCAACAGCATCGCCACACATAGCCGGCAAACAGCTTAAAAAATCAAACAGCGCTGCCGAATATTTCAAACAACGCTGCTTAAAAAATCAAACAACACTGCCGAATATTTTAAACAACGCTGCTTAAAAAATCAAACAACACTGCCGAATATTTTAAACAACGCTGCTTAATTTTTCAAACAACGCTGCCGAATTATTCAAACAGCAGTGTTTGAATATTCAAACAAATACACAAAGCCCATCTGCCCATACAGCCAGCAAAAAACAACAAAGCAAACGGAAAAATCAACACACACAGCCGACAAAGCCCGCCATATTTGCATGGCAATTATACACATATATGTAAAAAAAAACAGAAGCAAACCCACCCCCATCCCCAAAAACAGCCCCGAAAAGCAACACAAACAGGAATCGGAATCATTATATTTGCGAAAAATATAATGTGACTATGGACAAGAAAATAATAACTTTTGGAGAGATTATGTTGAGACTTTCCGCACCGGGACATCTACGCTTTGCCCAATGCAACGCCTACAATGCAGGATTTGGAGGAAGCGAGGCCAACGTCGCCGTAGCACTTGCAGGATACGGCCTGGACGCAGCCTTCGTCACACGGCTGCCGAAGAACGAAATCGCCCAGGCATGCGTCATGAACCTTCAGCAACATGCCGTGGACACGTCGAAAATCATTTACGGAGGAGAACGAATCGGCCTGTACTTCCTCGAAACAGGCGCCGCAGCAAGAGCAAGCAAAGTGATATACGACCGCGCCAACTCAGCAATGGCAAGCATCGAACCGGGAATGATCAACTGGGACGAAGCGTTCAGCGGCGCCGACTGGTTCCACTGGTCGGGAATAACGCCGGCCGTCTCCGCAAGCGCAGCAGCAGCATGTCTTGAAGCCATCGAGGCAGCCCGGAGAAACAACCTCACCGTATCGTGCGACCTGAACTACCGCCGAAACCTGTGGAAATACGGAAAAAAAGCCGCCGAAGTGATGCCGGAACTGGTCAGCGGATGCGACCTCGTCCTGGGCAATGAAGAAGATGCCGAAATGATATTCGGAATCAAACCCGAAGGCTTCGATGCCGCACGAACAGGCGGAGAACTGGACGTCCACGCCTTTGAATCCGTCTGCGAACAACTCACAGACATGTTTCCACAGGTCGCGAAAGTCGCACTGACACTTCGAGGCTCCGTCAGCGCCAGCCATAACACATGGAGCGGAGCACTTTATGCCGGATGCCGAATGTACTACTCCCCACGGTACGAAATTATGCCCATCGTTGACCGCGTCGGAGCCGGAGACGCCTTCATGGCCGGCCTGATTTACGGACTGCTGACGATGAACGACAACAGCAGAGCGCTGAACTTCGCCGCTGCCGCATCATGCCTCAAACACACCATTGCCGGAGACTTCAACCTTTCGACAGTCGCGGAGACGGAAAAACTCATGGACGGCGACATGTCCGGACGGGTGAACCGCTGAAAAAGCCGGGAAATTTGTTTAACACATTAATATATATGTATGCACAGTAAACTGCACACTTTAAACATAATGATTGCGACCGGCATGGTCCCGGTCTTCTATCATGATGACACCGCTACGGCAAAAAGCGTCATGCAAGCCTGCTATGACGGAGGCGTGCGGGCATTTGAATTTACCAACCGAGGCGCATTCGCCCACGAAGTTTTCGCCAGCCTCTCGAAATATGCAGCAGAAGAATGTCCCGACATGGTTCTGGGCGTCGGCACAATTGTGGATGCACCAACAGCAGCGGCCTACATGCAGATGGGAGCACGGTTTGTCGTCGGGCCACTATTTAACGCGGAAATTGCGCGAACCTGCAACCGGCGGCAAATCCCCTACATCCCCGGATGCGGCACAGCCTCGGAAATAGGATGGGCGCAGGAGGCGGGATGCGATATATGCAAGATATTTCCCGGAGGCAGCGTAGGCGGACCATCGTTCGTAAGCGCCGTCCTCGCCCCCATGCCCTGGACAAGAATTATGGCAACCGGAGGCGTCGCACCCGAAGAAGAGAACCTCGCCGCATGGTTCAGGGCCGGAGTCAGCTGCGTCGGCATGGGGTCGAGGCTGCTGCCGAAGGAGGCCATCGCCAACCGCGACTGGGGCAGAATTAGCCGGGTTTGCGAAACAGTCTTGCTCATCATCAAAAAATATCGACAGACATGAAAAAATTCCTCGACGAAAACTTCCTGCTGCAAACCGATACAGCCGTGGAACTGTATCACAACCATGCCGCACGATTGCCGATCATCGACTATCACTGTCATCTCAATCCGCAAATGATTGCGGAAAACCGCCGTTTTTCCGATCTGACGGAGATTTGGCTGGGCGAAGACCATTACAAATGGAGGGCAATGCGGGCGAACGGAATCCCGGAAGATTATGTAACGGGCAACAGGCCGGCGTTTGAAAAATTTGAAAAATGGGCTGAAACAATGCCATACGCTATGCGGAATCCGCTGTATCACTGGACGCATCTGGAACTAAGCCGCATCTTCGGAATAAACAAAGCGCTTAACCCCGCTACGGCTCGCGAAATATATGACGAATGTACGGCCATGCTCCAGACGGAAAGCTTCCGGGCACGCAGCCTGATGATGCGAATGAACGTCGAAGTGGTCTGCACGACGGATGACCCGGTCGATTCGCTTGCCCATCACAGGGCAATTGCGCAGGCGACTGACTTCCCCGTGAAAGTCCTCCCTACATGGAGGCCTGACCGGGCGCTGATGATTTCCGACCCGGAGGCATACATTAATTATATAAGCAAGCTGGAGGAAGCTGCCGGCATTGCCATCAACACGTTCGACAGCCTCGTCGACGCCCTGCGAATACGCCACGATTATTTTGCAGCGCATGGATGCACCGTCTCCGACCACGGACTGGACACTTTCTACGCCGAGGACTATACGGATTCGGACGTTCGCCGGGCGTTCGCCAAACTGCGCTCAGGCCAGCCCGTCAACGCTCGCGAAGCCGACCAGCTCCGCTCAGCACTCCTTTATGAAGGCGGAAGGATGGATGCGGAAGCAGGATGGGTGCAGCAATTCCACGTAGGGCCGCTGCGCAACAACAACACGCGGCTGTATCGGAGCTTTGGGCCGGACGCCGGATGCGACGCTATCCTCGACAACAACTTCGTCGTTCCGATGAATCGCTTCCTGGACAGGCTCGACCGCGAAGGCCTGCTCGCAAAAACAATACTCTACAATCTTAATCCGAGGGATAATGAGCTTATGGTGGCAAGCGCATACAATTTCAACGACGGGAGCGTTCCCGGAAAAATGCAGTACGGCGCGGGGTGGTGGTTCCTCGACCAGCTAAAGGGAATGGAGAACCAGATGAACTGCCTCTCGGCGCTTGGCCTGCTCAGCCGCTTTGTGGGGATGCTGACCGATTCGCGCAGCTTCCTGTCTTACCCGCGGCATGAATATTTTCGCCGCATACTTTGCAACATGCTTGGCAACGACGTGGAGAACGGCGAGCTGCCTGCATCCGAACTGCCCTTCATCAGCCGCATGGCGGAGAATATAAGTTATTATAATGCAAAGAGCTACTTTGGATGGTGAAGCCAGCAGCGCAGGGCGACACTGCCGGTTATTGAGTATCTTTGCCCGAACAAATTAATTTTAATCATAAAAAACTTGAAATAATGGGATTACAATGCGGCATTGTCGGTTTGCCCAACGTGGGGAAATCTACGCTATTCAATTGCTTGTCGAGCGCAAAAGCGCAGTCGGCCAACTTTCCTTTTTGTACAATCGAACCTAACCTCGGAACGATAAACGTCCCGGACGAACGCCTGAACAAACTGGCCGAGCTGGTGAACCCGCAGAAAATCGTTCCCGCCACGGTCGAAATCGTCGATATAGCCGGACTGGTTAAAGGGGCGAGCAAAGGCGAAGGACTGGGGAATAAATTCCTGGCAAATATACGGGAGACGGATGCAATACTGCATGTTCTGCGATGCTTTGACGATGATAATATTGTGCATGTTGACGGCCATATCGACCCCGTGCGCGACAAGGAAATCATTGATGCAGAATTGCAAATAAAAGACTTGGAGACGATTGAAAACAGAATAGGCAAAGTCCAAAAGCAAGCGCAAACGGGCGGCGACAAGCAGGCGAAACTGGCCTACGACGTGCTGCTGAAATTCAAGGACGCTCTTGACAGGGGCTGCAACGCCAGAACAGTTTCGTTTGACACCAAGGACGAGCAGAAAATCGCGCATGACCTTTTCCTGCTTACCTCCAAGCCCGTACTCTATATCTGCAATGTGGACGAGGCCGCGGCAATAAACGGCAACAGCCATGTCGAAGCTGTCCGTGAAGCCGTGCGCGGGGAGAACGCGGAGATACTGATTGTGGCGGCCAGGGTCGAAAGCGAAATCAGCGAGCTGGAATCCTTTGAGGAACGACAAATGTTCCTTTCCGAAATAGGCCTGGCTGAATCGGGAGTTAATCGCCTCATCAAATCCGCCTACAAGCTCCTGAATCTGGAAACATTCCTCACCGCAGGCCCGCAGGAAGTTCGCGCATGGACGTATACGAAAGGCAGTAAAGCCCCACAATGTGCTGGCGTTATCCATACCGATTTTGAAAAGGGCTTTATCCGCGCAGAAGTAATCAAATATGATGACTACATCGCTTTCGGCTCTGAAGCGGCAGTGAAGGAGGCGGGGAAAATGGCGGTAGAGGGTAAGGACTACATCGTTCGCGATGGCGACATCATGCACTTCCGGTTCAATGTCTGAGCAATGAATGAATTATACATTAATTAATACTGATATGAAATCAATATTTATCGCAACCATCCTCATCCTTTCGACAACAATTTCTACTGCGCAGGAAGCGGCAAGCGGCAAAGAAGACCGCGCCTTCTGGCTCGGAACTCTGACCAAACTGGCCGAGCCGGTATTGTCCAACCTCAGCGCAGGGACGCTCAAAAAAAACATGCCCTACGAATCCCTGATCGATGGCCGGCAGTCGCCTTCCTACCTTGAGGCCGTAGGCCGGCTGCTCTGCGGCATTTCCCCGTGGCTGGAATCAGGCCCGGACGATAATACGGAGGAGGGCAGGCTGCGAAGGCGGTATATAAACATGGCAACGACGGGGCTAAAGAACGCCGTTACGCCTTCCTCGCCGGACTACCTCGATTTCGGCAAGCCGGCACAAGCCTTGGTGGACGCCGCATTTCTCGCACAAGCCTTACTGCGTGCTCCCACACAATTGTGGGGCAATCTTGACGGGCAAACCCAAAAACTGATGATTACTGAACTCAAAAGGAGCAGGCAAATCAGACCTGGGGAAAACAATTGGCTGCTTTTCGCCTCAATGGTGGAAGCCGCGCTGTTGGAATTTTCCGGAGAACATGATTCGACAAGGCTTATGTATGGAATAAACAAATTCCGCTTAGACTGGTATAAGGGAGACGCCTTTTACGGTGACGGCGCAAGCTTTCACATGGACTATTACAACAGCTTCGTCATCCACCCGATGCTAACGGACGTACTAAGAATAATGGAGAAGCACAACCTGCCGGGCTTTGACTTCCTGCCCATTCAGCTCAAACGGCACAGCCGCTATGCGGAGATCTTGGAACGCATGATTTCACCGGAAGGCAGCTACCCGATTATAGGGCGGTCTATTGCTTATCGCTTCGGCGTATTTCACGCCCTAAGTCAAGCCGCCCTCCTGCACATCCTCCCGCTAACCGTTGAGCCAGCGCAAGTGAGATGCGCACTCACTGCCGTCATGAAACGGCAACTCGCCTCTCCAAAGAATTTCGACGCCCAAGGTTGGCTGCGAGTAGGATTGACAGGCGAGCAGATAAATATATCCGAGTCATACATTAATACCGGTAGCGTTTACCTATGTGCCGTAGCGCTGCTTTCGCTTGGATTGCCGCCATCTGACCCTTTCTGGTCTGCTCCATATACGGAATGGACAAATCTTAAAGCATGGACGGGCAAGAATGTGATGGCAGACCATGCATTGGACTAAATATTTTCTCAAAACATTTGGTAGAATCAATGAAAAGCTGTAATATTGCAACCGTTTTCAAATACATATAACGGATAGGTCCCATAGCTCAGTTGGTCAGAGCACCTGACTCATAATCAGGGAGTCCTTGGTTCAAGCCCAAGTGGGACCACAAAAGTAAAAAGCAAAACAAAGCAAGTCCTTGAAATTGAATAAATTTCAGGGATTTTGTGTTTTGGGGAGAGAACAAAAACAGCGGTTTTGAGCAGGTTTCCGGTGGCAAAACAGTGGGACATTGGATTCCACGAAAAAGTCCCACTAATTCGGTTTTAATTCGCAGATTTTCAACATTTTGCACAACGTTATTCTGAAAGGAAACGAGTAATTTTGTTTATTGGAAATTCATTAAAAAATGGGTAAAATGAAAAGAAAGTCTTTTAGAATTTTGTTTTTCCTGCGCAAGGGAAAACTGTTGAA
>JAIRPK010000069.1 GCA_031257015.1 Tannerellaceae bacterium | reverse complement strand
CCCTTCGGCGTTTTTGGAGAGTTTATTTTTGCATATCTGTTATCCTGCGCCGTCAATGCGCTGAAAAAACAGCAGCATGTAATAATGTATAATACGTTTCTCATTACGTTTTCAAATTTTTTTAATTAGAATGGTTCACAATATGATTTATTTACTACTTTTTCTCGCATCTTTACTTTATCATTAAAGCAGCGTGAAATATTTCTTATAATATCGCTATAATTATCTGTTCCATCACTTTTTTTATGATAAAAAACTTTAATTGAAGCGCAATTATCATGTTCAAATAACGTATTTAATAAAGTCCTGTCTGAAATTCCGCAAGAATGTCCTATTACAAAAATTTGATAATCATCAGTATTTATAAAGGATAATAGGCTCTTATAATTTTCTGTTTCCAAATATTTTATAGACTTCATGTTCTCTAAATAATCATTATCATTCAATCTTTCAATTAACTCATCCCCATATCCAAAAATTATAGGATTTTGTGGATTATTTAATTCGCCATGAATGTGAATACTTTCTCTGTTTTCACACATTTTTCCCATAGCGGTGAAAAGCAATAAGAGTGATAAGGCATTGTTTATATTTGTAATTAATTCCAAAAAAATATTCTTAATTGTTTGTTCCTCAAACCAATTAATAAAATCTTTATAACCTGTCTTCAAGCCATGAGCTAAATCAAATCCATTCCCTATTAGAATTATTCTGTTCATATTTATTGTTCTAGTTACCTTTCAATAAGGTTTCTTATGCTTAATTATTTGAATTTTTAGTTCTCTCATATCGTATTATTGTTTGTCGAAACATTCTCAGCAATTAAATATCCTATCCTCTTTATTAAAACGAGAACGAAACCAATCTTCCGTTCTCGTTTTTTATTATTTCCGGCAGTTTTCTAAACCATGTTGTTAATTGCCGAATAGGAAAAGCGAATTATACAAATCTCTCTCGATAAGCCCACAATCCAAGGGCTGGATTGGAAATAAAATATATCTCTTCACCATCGACTATGTTCCATCCGTCGTTGAGAACTGTCGGATTGTATTTGCGCATCATTTCGTCCAGCGGCGCATAATTGAATCCAACGCTCTCTATTTCCTCGCGGCTTAGGCGGCCTGGGCAATACGTAATGCCGAATCGTCCTTCGGATGTCCCGTGTATGAGATGGGCTGCCACTCCGAGGCTGTTTTGCAGGTCTTCATTCTCTTTGACATATTTCAATACCTGTGGAGTATGTACATACCCATATTTGCGTATGAGCACATCGTTTCCGTCGTCTTCGCCGAAGCGATGTACTGCCGGCGCAAGAATAATCAGTTCGCCCTTGTCGGCAATGGCCATGCGAGTACGGTAAATACTTTTATTACCTACCCATGTGCTTTTAAATTCTTCAGGATCGAGATAGACGACGACCTTTTTCATCTCCCTGTCCAACATTCTGAAGTTCACCTTCAGCGAAAGTGCCGCCGCAAGTTCAAAACATTCAAAGTCATCCCCTGCAAAAAGCCCGCACATCCGCAATCCATCCGCCCCGGCAGAAATAACCGTTTGCAGATAGACAATCGGCAAATGCTTGATGAAATTTTCGGAGGCATAATTCATTACTTTTCTGACAGGATTCAAAGCTCGTCCCATGATTCGCTCCATTCCGTAAGCCGCCCCGATGAAATGACTTTTGTTAATTCCTTCCGCTCCTCCCGTTCCAACAAATATGTTTTTATTATAGTTTGCCATTCCAATAACTTCGTGCGGAACGACCTGCCCAAGCGAGAGAATGAGGTCGTAACCTCCGTCTATCAGCATCCTGTTTACCTGCGCCGGCCAGGCATAATCAACAACCCCTTCGGAAACCTCCTTTACATATTCTGCCGGAACGGTTCCGACCGTCGTCACATCCTCCCTCCAGTTATGAATACGGAAAAGCGAATGAGGAACTCCAGGAAACATCTTGTCCATTTCCTCTTCGCTAACAGGAGCGTGAGTTCCCAGGGCCGGAAGGATGTCGGCAAGGCTACTGCCATAATATTCATAAGCCAATTGCGTCAATTCCCCAGCCCGCGAATGAAAACGAGTAAAATCAGGCGGAATAACCAGCACCCTGTTTTTCTGCCCCAGACTGTTAAAAACAGAAAAAATCGCCTGTTTCAGCTCTTCCTTTGAGAATGTGAAATCAGGCGATCCCTTTTTATAATATAACATAAATCAAATACGGTATTTTATCTAAGTACCCGTGCGTTTCCGTTCCAGATGCTCCAGACCTGTTCCTCGTCCGCCGGTTGGCCATAGTCGGTTATAAAAGTTGTTGCCAGCGCTCCGGTTGCCCAACCGAATTGCGCCCATTTGGCCGGTTCCCATCCCTTGAGGATTCCGTGAAGCAGTCCTCCGACGAATCCGTCGCCTCCGCCTATCCTGTCAAGAACGCGAATTGGCCTTGGTTCGATAACATGCCACTGCCCTCCTTCGAGCATGATAGCCCCCCAGAGATGTTTGTTGCCGTCAACCACTTCCCGGAGCGTTGTTGCATAGACAGACGTATGTGGGAAAGCCTTTTTCACGTTGTTAATCATACCTTTAAAGCTTTCAATCTTGGCTGTAATGTCCTTACCTCCGGCTTCCGGCCCTTCAATGCCGAGACAGAGCTGAAAATCCTCCTCGTTGCCGACCAAAATATCGGAAATTGAGGCTATTTCTTTAAAAATAGAGCTAAGCTCCTCTTCCCGCCCTTTCCAGAAAGAAGCGCGGAAATTAAGGTCGAACGATATTAGCGTTCCATATTTTTTAGCAGCCCTTGCAAGCTCAAGACAGAAGATGCTAGTTTCGTGCGAAAGCGCTCCGATCAGTCCCGAAAGGTGCAGAATCCTCACGCCTTCCTGTCCAAACAGCCTTTCGAGGTCGAAGTCTGCCACATTGAGCGTCCTCCCCACCTCTCCGGCACGGTCGTTCCACACTCGTGGCCCCCGCGAGCCGAAGCCGCTGTCAGCAATATTAATTTGATGTCGCAGCCCCCACGGCCCTCCCTGTTCAACTTCCTTTCCCTCGAAGGCAAGGTTGCGACTGCGAAGATTATCCTTAATAAATTGAGCGACAGGGCTTCCTTTGACAAACGTAGTCAGCACTTTGACCGGCAGCCCCAGGTAAGCGGGAACGCTGGCGACGTTTGATTCGGCGCTGGTTGCCTGCATGAACAAGCTGTCGCTTTTATGTACAGGTTGACCCTGCGCAGTTGGCGTCAGGCGTATCCCCATGCTCGTCGGAACGACTAAAGCCCATTGAAATTTTTCTTTTAGTTTCATTATGAATACAGATTATAGATTTAGATGTTCTGCGCACAAAAATAGAACAAAAAACAATATGTCCAAAGCCTGATGTCGCAACATCCGCCTCCATCTCACGCTCGGCAGACTTTGCTCCTGAATCGCCAACATGGACAAAAACGGCGACTGATTTCATAAAAATTATATTTTAAGAAACTTTCGACAGATGCAAAATCGGAGTTGGAATTAGCCAACCAGCCTTTTGCATACATAGCATAATGAATAAGAAGAAATTTACCGAAATAAGCTGTGGAAAAATTCCCCATTGCGCCCTTGAATCAGGCTTCTCCCCTACCCCATTATTTGTCAAAAAAAGCGAACTGTTTCATCCATGATTCTTCTCTTAAAAGAATAATTTCCCGTCAGTCATCCAGTCAAATAAAAGCAGGAAATCTCATTTGGAAAGATGTTTTTCGCCGGTATTTTACGACAGATAACGTTCTAAACCTCTGTAAATGAAAGTATAATCAGGAGAAGCGGTAATAAAAATATCAAACTTTCATCCCCTGTTATTCATCAAATAAAATAAATACTTACATTTGCCGTCAAACAATAAAAAACAATAAATAAAAAATGATTTTCCAATCACAAAAAACAATTTTCTCCATTCCCAAAAGCAATTTGGGGATTCCCGAACGCAATTTGGGGATTCCCAAAAATGATTTGGGGATTCCCAAACGTGATTTTGGACGTCCCAAACGTAATTTGGGGATTCCCAAACGTGATTTTGGAAGTCCCAAAAATGATTTGGGAAGTCCCGAACGTGATTTGGGGATTCCCAAAAATGATTTGGGACGTCCCAAACGTGATTTGGGGATTCCCAAAAATGATTTTGGAATCCCCAAAAATGCTTTGGGAACGTGAAAAATTGGATATTAAGATTCAAAAGTCCTTTTTTTTAATCATAATATTCGATTTGAAAGTTCAAAAGAGGAAAATTAAATTCCGCAGTTGTTTTTCTGAAAATCTTAATACATTATTTAAATTCCACTGTTGCTTTTCCAAACTCCCGATATGTTTTTCCGTATTTCTCTGTTGTTTTTATGCGTCAGGCATTAAAAGTGTAAGAATTTAACAAAAAAGTATTTGTTCCATCCTTTTATTAAACGTTTATGATATAGCAATAGTCCACAGTTATTATTCGGATTATATTTGCATTATGAAAGTAGAAATTATAACAATAGGCGATGAATTGCTTCGCGGGCAGGTGATAGACAGCAATTCGTCATGGATGGGTCAGGAATTGGAGCGTAATGGATTTCGCGTCCTGCGTCGGGTTTCGGTAGGAGATAGCTGTGATGATATAGAAGATGCGATCGATGCTTCATTCAGTCGTGTTGACATTGTACTTCTCACTGGTGGCCTTGGACCGACGAAGGACGATGTTACACTTTCAGCCCTTTGCCGTTATTTTAAGACAGAGCTTCATTTTTCCGAGGAGACATACGCAAATATTTGCAGTCTCTTCAACAAATCCAATTGGAAGATGAATGAATTGACGCGACTTCAGGCAATGGTTCCGGTTGATTGTACAGTAATACAAAATCGTGTCGGGACAGCCCCCTGTACATGGTTTACCCGCTCCGGCAAGACGCTTGTATCAATGCCCGGCGTTCCTTATGAAATGCGCCGGCTGATGCTTGACGATGTTGTTCCACGTCTGCGAGCCTCTTTCGGTGGCGGTTCGCTCATACGTCATCATACATTGTTGACTGGCGGGATAAGCGAGTCGGCATTGGCTATGCGTTTGCGTGATTTCGAGGAAGAACTGCCCCAGTGCGCCCGTTTGGCCTATCTTCCTCAGCTTGGCGTTGTGCGATTGCGTCTAACTGCCTTTGCAGATGGCGATGAAACAGTGCCCGGCATGATTGTTGAGCGCGGTCGTCAACAGCTGCACGAGTTACTGAGCGATTATATTCTCGGCGAGGGCGACGAAGCCCTGGAAGCGATTGTCGGTAAGGAACTTCTCTCAAGAGGACTGACCCTCGGCACGGCAGAAAGCTGCACCGGCGGTCGAATAGCCTCGATGCTGACAAGCATATCCGGCAGTTCGCAATACTTTTCCGGCAGTGTTATAGCCTATTGTAACGAGATAAAAGTAAATGTGCTGGGCGTTTCGGCAAATGACATCAACCTCCATGGGGCAGTCAGCCGTCCGGTTGTCGAACAGATGGCCATGGGAGCGCTTCGCATATTAGGCTGCGACTGCGCCCTGGCCGTGTCAGGCATAGCCGGGCCTTCGGGCGGAACATCTGACAAGCCGGTGGGAACAGTCTGGATTGCGTTGGCCATGCCCGAAGGTGTAGTTGCAGAAACATACTGCTATAACTCCGAACGTGAGGTAAATATACAGAGGTCGGCCAATCTCGCTTTGTCAATGCTTCTTCGGGAGTTGCGACGCATGAAAAGATAAACAGGCGCTCGGCATAGGTTCAGCCGGTATATATTTAATGTTCTATTCTCAAATCCAACAGGGGGATTCTCATATCGCCCTTCATATATATAGACCAATAGATTTATTATTAATTAAAAGCAGAATAATATGAAAGCAATCTTTAAATGCGCGGTTGGAGCGATGCTCGCCGCCTTCATGCTTGCCGGGCCGAACCTCCATGCCCAGGAAGAGAATAATTCGGAAATGGAGGATTACATTACGGTAAGTGGCATAGTCCGGGATGCAAGGACAAAGAAAAAGCTGGAATATGTAAACATCTCTGTGCCCGGAACGAACATCGGGACGGTAACGAACGAAGACGGTTCATTCACCGTCAAGATACGCAAATCCTTCATGGCCAAATCCGTCGAGGCGACTCACGTAGGCTACCTTAGCGAAGCGATAAAGCTCAAGGGCGAGAGCATCTCCGGCTACTCCTTGCTGCTGACGCCATCAACGAATACGTTGAGCGAGATTGTTGTCCGCGGTGGCGATCCCCGCCATATCGTAGAAGAAGCGATAGGGCGCATTGCGTCGAATTACAGTTCAGGGAATAATATGCTTACAGGTTTTTACCGCGAGACGGCACAAAAAGGGCGCAGGTATATCAACATATCCGAGGCGATCATTGACATATTCAAGACCTCCTATAATCAACATGCTGATCGTGACCGCGTTCAAGTTCTTAAAGGCCGCTCTCTGTTAAGCCAGAAGCGAAGTGACACGCTGATAGTCAAGCTTCTCGGTGGCCCCAACCTCTCCATTTATGTTGACATTGTTAAGAATCCCGATCTTCTGCTGGAACAGACTGCGCTTGCCAACTATTCCTTCCATACGGAGGAGGCGACGATGATTGACAACCGTCCGCAGCTTGTCATCAGTTTCCGCCCTCAGACCGTGCAGCCTTATGCCCTGTACTATGGTCGATTGTACATTGACCGTGAGCGGTTGTCGATTACTCGTGCGGAGTTCAACCTTGATATGGAGGATCGTTTCAAGGCGACGGAGGCTATTCTGAAGAAGAAGCCTTTGGGTTTGATTTTCCGTCCGGTGGAGGTCAGTTTCCTTGTCACATACAAGGAGCGCGGCAATACGACTTACCTTAGCTACATCCGCAATGAAGTACGCTTCCGCTGCGACTGGAAGCGGAAACTCTTTGCCACGAGCTATGCTGTAACTTCTGAGATGGTCGTCACCGACAGTCGCGACGCAGATGCCTCTTCCATTCCGTACCGCCAGGCTTTCAAGGCCTCGCAATCATTATCAGACCGTGTTACGGACTTTATGGATGAGGATTTCTGGAAAGGCTATAATATAATTGAGCCGACAGAATCTCTCGAATCAGCCGTTAATCGGTTGAAGAAGCAGCCGCGATAGTTTTTTAAGTGTTTAAAAATATACAGGGCTGACCGCATTTTCAGTGTGTCAGCCCTGTATGTTTGTTTAAGGAAGAAATTTTGTGCGCATTTGCCTGGCTCAAACTTCCTTTCCTTCGTAGATAACCAGCCAGCAGATACCAAAGTGGTCTGTCACCATTCCGAACAATGCGGCGAAGAAGCTTTTCTCCAGCGGCATAACCACCGTTCCTCCTTCTGCAAGGCCGTCGAATATTCTCTGCGCCTCGTCTGCAGTATCTGCCCCGACGCATATTGACACGTTATTTCCTTTAGCGTAGCCTTCAATTGTGTCACAGCCCATGAGACAGTTCTCGCCGTTGATCGGCAGGTTGATGTGCATGACATAATTCTGCTGGTTTTCAGGGATAGGAGCGTCGCCGGGCATGTCGCGATAATATCCGACGTAGGTGATGGGTTTACCGAACACTTTCTCGTAGTGCCGGAAGGCCTCTTCGCAATAGCCGTCAAAAGCAAGGTAGCAATTTACATTTGCCATAATATTAAATCAGTTAAAAGTATTAGTATGAAATTAATTGTAAATAAGCATGTTATTGCCCGTTTTCTTTCGCCCTGAACTCTATGATTCTGCGGATTAAGTCTATTGGCATTGGCTTGTTCAGCGGGAATTGCACTGAACCTTTCCCCTGCTTGTAGCCCGCCAGTTCATCCTTAAATGCTTCCATTCCGCTGGGGATTGGATAGAATCCGATATGCTTGCTGAAGGCGGAGAAATAAACTAGTGGTCGTTTATTAATGTAAAAGGCGGGCATGTTGTATGAGATTCGTTCCTCAGCCTGTGGCACGACGTCTTTCACAAGCTTATATAATTGTCGGAGAATCGGTTGGACTTCCGGCGGTTGAGATGCGATATAATTGTTGATGGGCATTTGATGTATTGGATATTAAGATGTAAATGATTTTTGTTGATTTTACTTTTGTCGTAAACCGTTTGAATAATCTATTTCCATTAATTCGTGGACAAGATAGGTATTTTATCCTTAACTGCAAGTGTGGCGCTGTCTGCCTCCGGTTCAAAATTATTCTGATTCTTATTGTCAATCATAATAGTTGTTCTTAACTATCGCTCGTAGTTAGAGCTAAGCTTAACGGATATATTGTGTGGCACAAAAAAAGAGGCTCGATATAATTTATCAAGCCCCGTTACATTCCAGTTGAAACTATGAGTTACAGTCCGCTGAAGTCAACGTTATCGAAGAGTAGCGATGGGATTTTCCAGCTGGAGGTTTTTCGCGGGTCGTTGCCTGCTTCAGCCAGGTTGTTCCATAGTGTTATAAGATTGCCGGTGACGTTCATCTCATTGATTGGCTGTACTAGTTTCCCTTTTTCGACAAGGAATCCTTCGATGCCGTATGAGAAATCACCTGTTGAACTGTTGCTGTTGCCGCCGTTGAATCCGGTTACGAATATTCCTTTGTCTATTGATTCTATGAGAGCATCGAGATCTTTGTTTCCCGGATTGAGGACAAGGATTGATGGATTGCCGACAGTTGGTTGGCAGTCCAGCTTGTTGGCATTATAGACATCTATATAATATGTTTTCAGTACGCCATTTCCGAAGACGGGCATTTGTCGTGTGGCTATTCCTTCGTTGTCGAAGTATCTTGCCCCAGGCGATTTTATTCTGTGCGGCTCGTCTGTTATTGAGACGTTCTGGCCGAGCACTTGTTGGTCGAGCTTGTCTAGCAGGAAGGAATTTTTTTGTTGTATAGCAGCGCCATATATGGCATTAATCAGTGGCGAGACCAATCTGCTAGAGTTAAGATTATCTACAAGCATTTGGTATTTGCCTGATTCGACTTTTTTTTGCCCCAGTTTTCGCAGTGTTCGTTCGAGGGCTTTTGTCCCGATTCCTTCCTTAATGAGGGCGTTAAAGAATATTGAAGAGTCGTACCAATATGATTCCGGCCTGGCGTCTCCGTCTCCTTTGACGCTAACTCCGGCATCGAGGCCAAATGATGAGGATGCTGTTTCTCCTTCAAAGCCGTTACTGTCTATGATATATCGGTTGTTCACATTGTCGCTAAAGGAAGCGGAGACAGAGATAATTCGCTTGTCTTTGCCCATGGCTTCGTTGCAGGCGTTCATTGCGAGGCGCACTTTTTCGTCCGGTTGAATAGAAGCGTAGGCAGGATCGAGTAGTTGGAGGTCAGGGAGATTTCCTTTATAATATAGTTCTGCTGGGGGCAGCGTCCGTGCTTTATCTTCGGCGAGGAATTTGGCTGATTCGATGCCATTTTTTATAAATGTTTCGAGTTCCTGCTTGTTTAGCCGGTTGGTTGAGTATGACCCGAATCGTCCATCGACAAAGACTTGTATGGAAAGTCCGCTTTCGGAAGCTTGCGTGAGACGATCTACTTTCATGTCTCGGATTTCAAACGAAGAGTTTGTTCCGTTGTAGAGGTTTGCGCGTGCAGCCTGACAGCCATTTTTGAGGGCAAACTCGACAGCCCATTGCGCAAGTAGCTTCTGTTCTTTGTTTATCATATCAGTTTTCTCCTCCTACTGTTAGTTTGCTGACGAGCGCCGACGGCATACCGCATGTGACGGGGCATGATTGTCCGTCTTTGCCGCATGTCCATGTTCCGTTATCCATTTCATAATTATTTCCTACCATGGTGATGTCGGCGAGTGCTTTTGGGCCATTGCCGATGATATTGATGTCCTTTATTGGCTGGGTTAGCTTGCCATTTTCGATAAGGAAACCATTTTTGACGAAGAAGGTAAAGTCTCCAGCGCCGATTTGTACTTGTCCGTTAGTGAAGTTGGCAGCATAGATACCGTTCTTAACTTCGGCAATAATGTCTGCTTCGCTTACATTGCCGGGTTCCATGTATGTAGCTCTCATTCGCGGGATAGGCATCAGTCTGAATGATTCGCGTCGCCCGCTGCCGGTAGAAGGTATTCCGTAGTGTTTAGCACTTATGCGGTCGTGGAGATAGCTGGTGAGGACACCTTCCCGGACGATGTATGTTTTCTGTCCTTCGACGCCTTCGTCGTCGATGTTAATTGAGCCTCTGTTGAAGGGGATGGTTCCGTCATCGACGACATTAATGTGTTCGTTGCAAACTTTCTTGTTCCATTTATCGGAGAAAATGGATATGTTTTTCCTGTTGAAGTCTGCCTCAAAGGCATGTCCAATAGCTTCATGCAGCAGTATTCCCGAACCGCCTGCTCCCATGACGATAGGCATTTCTCCACCTTTAGGCTTAATGGCCTGAAAGAGGATGGCGGTTTTTTCCACTGCCTCTTTGGCTATAGTCGCAACGATGTCGTCTGTGAGGAACTCTACGCCCATTCGGAAAGCGCGTGCGGCGTATGAGTTTTCGATCTTCCCATCCTCCTGCATGATGCAGACAGCACCGAGCGTTACCATTGGTCGATAGTCATAGTATGTCACACCTTCGGAGTTGCAGAAGAAGATATGTGAAGTTGTATCACCGAGCGATGCGGATACCTTCATTACTCGCTTGTCCAGCTGGAAGATTTGGTCGTTGAGCGTTTGCAGATACGGCGCCTTCTCTTTGGCGGATATGGAATCCCAAGGCGTTTGAATCTTGTAATAGTTATTGGCGATATGCTTTTCCGTCATGTCGGCAATATTTCTCTTTCCCGGATTCTCCGCTATTCTGGCAGCCGTTCGCGCTGCATTAAGCATATCTTTCAAGTTTACGTTTTCCACGTATGCGTAGCCGGTTTGGTCGCCGGACAATACTCGGATGCCCATTCCGTAGTCGATATTTGATGCTGCACGGTTGACGGCTCCATCCTGCAGTCCCACTTGATTATGGAATGTATGTTCAAAGAACAAGTCTGCATAGTCCCCTCCCTTTTCGAGCGCTGCTGCAAGAACCTTCTTCAAGTCACTTTCCGAAACTTGGAAATGATTCATTGCAAATGTTATTCCTGCGTCTTTTCCAGCAGGTTCGGCGGCATGGGCTTCTATTATTGAAGGGACAGTCAGCGAGCCTAGCATAACCATACCTCCAGTTTTAATAAATTCACGTCTGTTATAAGTCATTTTTTTATTTATTGTACTTTAATTTTACTGCTTAAACGCTCTATTTGTGCTTTTATTTCCTCCGCTTGTTTTTGTGCCTGGAGTATTTCAAACTTCACACGTTCCTGAATTGTTGTATCAATAAACTTTGTAAAAAGGATAACATTTTTCTTAACGACTTCAAGTTCTTTAGCGCTCAAGTTTTTCCATTCTTCCTCCATCAGGGTCTTCATTTCCCAGAAGACGGAGGAAATTTTCTCATAGGTTGACTTCGTTTGTTCCGGTTGAGTTGGTGGCGTGAGTTTCTTTCTTACCTTCCTTATCCGGTTGTTATCCTCCCGCTTTTGTCTGTTTATTGTTTGAATGATATGAAACTGTTCGCGCGTAGGCGAGAAGTTAGTCATCAGGTTTTTAATCCGTTCGATTTCATTCATATCATATTGCGGCATTAAATCCTTCGCCCTTCTGACATTATCCAAATAAACAATTATTGATTTAAATTCTTCCTTTTCGGAGCCGGTTAACGAATCTGCATAGAACTCTGCGGTTCTATTTCTGATGTAACGCTTTATCTTACCAAAGTCAACCGCTCTTTTATCTGCTGCCATAACTGCATATATATTATATCTTCTGTGATTTATGTTGCAAATTTAATAGAATTGTTGGTTGCGCTTCTATTTCACTTCGTTTTTTCTTTATATAATACTTTCGTCGATATTCCGGCATTTGCCATTCATATTGAATGTGAAATAATAATAATCCGCATATATTATGATATTTGGATTTACCTGACTTCTATGAGGCTGCTGTTTCATGAATGAACGTATTCGACTTCTTTGAAGGCGTATTGTCGCTGACTGCCATCCATAAGTTGTAGTTGGATATGACCGGAGGGGGCAACTTCAACAATTTTCGCTTCAAATTGGCCGAAAGCATCTCGATATGTGAAAAATCCGTCCCGGCGATAAAGACATTTATGATATGCCGCATAAATTTTGTCTAACTCTCCTTCCTTAATATTAAGGTAATAATAGTAGTTATACAGTTTCTCAAGAATGTTGCGGAGGAAGAGTTCGCAATCATACTTCCGCCCGGTAATTATGGATAGAGATATAGGGTTTGGCGCATCGGCATCGAAGGTCGTTTGGTTAATGTTCAGACCAATGCCGATAACCGAGGTTTGGAGATGTTCGCCGCGCAAGGCATTTTCTATCAATATTCCACCCAGCTTGCGGTTTTGCCAATAAATGTCGTTCGGCCATTTCACGGTTATGTCGTTTGTATGCTCATCAATGGTTTCTTTCACTGAGAGAGCGGTTATTTGCGAGAGGATGAAGAGCTTGCTTGCCGGCAAGGATTCCGGATAGAAGACAAGGCTGAACGTCAGGTTCTCTCCGGCAGCAGATTGCCACGAATTACCCGCTTGCCCGCGACCGGCAGTTTGATAGTCTGCCCAAACAACGGAGCCTTCAGGCAGGCGTTGCTTCCGCATGGTGTTCCATACATATTCATTGGTCGAGGCAACTTCTTTCAGGCGTATGATTTCAGGCGGCGTTTTCATGCCTCGTCGTATTTATTGCGTATGCGCTTTGGTAGTTTGGCAATCACTTCGCTGTATGAGTGGAGGATCATATTTCTTATCTCGTCGTCTTTCATGTCGCCTTCGAGTTCTATGGAATTCCAATATTTTTTGTTAAAATGCCAAGCAGCTACAACAGCATTGTATCGCTGCCGCAAATCCATAGCAAGATCAGGTTCACATTTCACAGCTATTTGAGGAGAATCAGTGTCCAAGGGGAGCAATAAAAACATTTTGTCTTCGACTTTAAATACAAGGTGCATATCATCAAAAGGAAGGCATTCCGTAACATTCTTTAAGGATAAGCAATAGGCTCTAACGTCTTCAATATTCATATTTAAAAGGGTTTATAATCTTGAGTAAGCAAAGCTACTGAAGATTACTTATCTTTGCAAAAAAAATAATCCTTTAATACTTTATTATTAATCATGCAAAAGATAATCTTAATAGCGCTTTTCATTTCGGTTAACACCATGTTCATAAACGCGCAGATAACGTCGCAGTCCTCAAAATCTGTCATCACGCTCACTAAAGAAATCTTTACAGCCCAAGTAGCGGATATGTCACAAAAAGAATGGAAATATCTTGGCGATAAACCGGCAATAATTGATTTTTACGCTGATTGGTGCGGCCCCTGCAAGACAATGACGCCGATAATGGAAGAACTTGCAACGAAGTATAAAGATGAAATTTACGTGTATAAAATTGACACAGAAGCAGAACGGGAATTAGCTTCTTTATTTCATGTTCGCGCAATCCCCTATTTCTTACTTATACCGATGAATCAAGCTCCACAATTCATGGAAGGAGCAGCTCCGAAAAACTATATGGAGCGCGTAATTGAAGAATATTTATTAGAAAAAAAAGAAGGAGATAAGGGGAATTAAATTCCCCTTATCCGATCTTCAAAGGCGCTTAATGCAGCCTTTCCACCTTCGCCCATTGAAATAATTATTTGTTTGAACGGAATTGTAGTGACATCGCCGGCGGCATATACGCCGGGTTGACTGGTGTGGTTACGACCGTCGATTTCTATTTCGCCGGCGCGATTCACTGTGACGATGTCTTTGAAAGGAGCGCTATTGGCAGCCAATCCTATCTGTACAAAAATCCCGTCAAGCTCAACGTTTCGTTCTTCTCCGGTTTTGCGGTCTTTTACTTTTATGGCGATAACCTTTTCCCCATTTCCTACGACTTCGATAGTTTGGGATGATAAAAATGTTTCAATGTTCGGCAAACTTGCGGCTTTTTCCTGCAACACCTTGTCGGCTTTTAATTCGTCAAGAAACTCAAATACTGTTACCCTGGAACAAATACCAGCCAGGTCAATCGCAGCTTCCATCCCCGAATTGCCACCTCCAATCACAGCTACGTGGCGGCCTTTATAAAATGGCCCGTCACAATGCGGACAAAAGGCAACACCTTTGCCAATGTACTCAGCCTCACCGGGAACATTGAGGCGTCGCCAGCTGGCGCCAGTGGCTATAATCACGGCCGGCGCAGAAAATTGCTCGCCGCCGGATGTACGAACAGTCTTTACATGGCCGTTGATCACCAGTTTCTCAACGCGCCGGTGCTCGTATATGTTGATTGCATATTTCTCTGCATGAGCTTTAAGATTTGAGGCCAGCTCTTCGCCGGTAGTATATGGTACGGAAATCAGGTTCTCGATGCCGACTGTTTCCTTGACTTGTCCGCCGATTCGCTCGGCGATGATGGCGACGTTCAATCCTTTACGCGCCGAATAAATGGCGGAGGAACATCCGGACGGGCCGCCGCCGATTACGATGAGATCATAATGTTTCGCTTCCTGCTCTGCAGCCGCAACTTCACGACCATAACGATTCTCCAGCTTCTCAAGCAATTCGCCGAAGTCGGCCTTTCCTACATGCAGCAGTTCGCCGTCGGCATAAACGCTGGGGACGGCCTGAATGTTCAGTTCGGCGGCTTCGGCCTGGAATATGGCGCCGTCAACCATCTCGTGACTTATGTTCTTGTTCAGGATGGCCATGAGGTTTAACGCTTGAACGACGTCGGGGCAGTTGGTGCAGGTCAGGGATACATAGGTCGTGAGCCTAATCCGTCCCTTTAGACGTTCGACGCGATTGCGAATACCTTCGTCAGGAATATTTTTCCCTTTACCGTCAGCGTTAAGGATGGCCATGAGCAGGGAGGTAAACTCATGACCGTTTGGTATGCCGCGGAAGCTGATGCCCGTATCCTGTTCATCTTTCAAAAGAGAAAAGCGGAGACTTTCGCCTTCAACAATGCGACAGTTTATTTTCCCGGAGCAAGAAGCAACATCTTCCAGCATTGCCCGAAGCTCTTCCCTGCTGTCATGCCCGGATGGGAGTGCTATATTAAAAATATATTCGCCGTCCAGGGAGGCGAATATATTTCTTAACTGCTCTTTAATTGATGTGTCTAACATTATATTTTGCCTACAAGGTCGATACTCGGCTTGAGCGTAGCGTCGCCGGCTTTCCATTTGGCGGGGCATACTTCGCTGGGATGTTCGGCAACAAACTTTGCAGCCTCGACCAGGCGAAGGAGTTCTTCAGCATTTCTGCCGATGCCATTGTCATGAATCTCGGCAATTTTGATCTTGCCTTCGGGATTTATGACAAAGGTTCCGCGATATGCCCGGCCTTCTTCTTCGATCATTACGCCGAAGGCGCGGCTGAGGCTGAATGTTGTATCCGCCAGCATCGGGTATTGTATCTTTCGGATCGTTTCCGATGCGTCCGCCCATGCCTTGTGGACAAAATGAGAATCAGTGCTTACGGCGTATACTTCAACACCCAGCTTCTGGAACTTGGGATAATTGTCAGCCATGTCTCCCAGCTCCGTTGGACATACGAAGGTGAAGTCGGCAGGATAGAAGAAAAAGACGCTCCACTTGCCCGATACATCCTTGTTAGTAACTGTTTTAAAACTTCCGTTATGATATGCCTGTACATTAAATTCAGGCAACTGCGAATTAATAATAGTTTCCATGAGTGAATAAAAATTATTTAGTTTAAATGAAAATATTTTTTCTATGTCACAAAGATAAGCAGGCTAAAATCCTCCGGCAAGTCCCATGTTTGTATTGCTTTATAAACTTAATTTATATTGTCGCTTTACTGTCCTCCACGGGAAACAATTAGCATATTTCATCTCGAACAAAACAACGGTTTTCATCTTTTGAAATGAGTTGGATATGGCAATTTATTGATCTGTATTAATGTAGATGAATAATTGTATGGCAACTGTTGCGGCCGGCTTTTTTAAAATTCCTGTCCGACCGGCAAACCGGAAAAAGTTGAGACATTTGCATAGTTACAAAACTCCCAGCCGGAAGAAGCTGAGACATTTGCATAGTTACAAAACCTCCAGGCGGAAAAAGCTGAGACTTTTGCATAGTTACAAAAGCCCCAGCCGGAAGAAGCTGAGACTTTTGCATAGTTACAAAAGCCCCAGCCTGAAAAAGTTGAGACATTTGCATAGTTACAAAAGCTCCAGGCGGAAGAAGTTGAAGCATTTGCATAGTTACAAAAGCCCCAGGCGGAAGAAGTTGAGACTTTTGCATAGTTACAAAACCTCCAGGCGGAAAAAGTTGAGACTTTTGCATAGTTACAAAAGCTCCAGTCGGAAGAAGTTGGAGCATTTGTATAGTTACAAAAGCCCCAGTCGGAAGAAGTTGGAGCATTTGTATAGTTACAAAAGCCCCAGCCGAAAAAAGTTGAGACATTTGCATAGTTGCAAAACTTAAAATCCGCCAAGATTGTGGTTTGCGCATAAATCAAAAAGCTTCAATACGGAAATATTGAAGCTTTTATATAATTGTAAATCTTTGATGTTAACGGAGAGGGGATGTATGGAATCCTGGGGAAGCCAACGGAGCTTTTTTATAGCTCGCCCAGCCGGCTTGAAATGAAAGCGTCGCAATCATCGTATAGCTTGAAAATCCAGTCGACGGATGGGGTTTTCTCGCTCCGTCGCCGGTCGATTTGTTTATAGAGCGTTTGGAAAAGTTCCTGCTCAATTTTCTCTGTCCGCTGCATATATCCGTTGCCGCTTTTGTTGAAGAGCAGTTCCCAGTTGAAGTAAGTTTCGGCG
>JAIRPK010000006.1 GCA_031257015.1 Tannerellaceae bacterium | reverse complement strand
GCCCGAAATTATAAATGCTTCATTATATCCGGTCAAAATACCCCGATAAATGTTAATATCCCAATCCTTCAACGGTGTACCAACTGCTTCGATTTTAGCCTTTATACTCTGTTCGATTGGCGAAAGCACTACCCAGCTTTCGTTTGCAGCAAAGTTGCAGGTCGTTGCATTTTGTCTAACAAAAACGCTCGTTTTCTGTATAAAATAATTATTGGCATTAAATCCTACGGTCAGTGTTTTATTTTATACAATCCAGATAATCAAATAAATCACAAAAATAAAAGTTAGACAGTAGTATTAATTTAAACATAAAAAATCATGATTTACGGTTACATCCGCGTAAGCACTGACAGACAAACTGTCGAAAATCAACGGTTTGAAATCAACCGTTTTTGTAAAGAAAAAACAATAGTAGTCGATAAATGGATTGAAGAAACCATTTCAGGCATGAAAACCATTCAGGAAAGAAAGTTGGGAGATCTGCTCAAAAAAATGTGTCGTGGCGATATTCTGATTTGCACTGAACTGTCGCGACTTGGTAGAAATCTGCTGATGATTATGGCAGTTTTAAATGATTGCATGAATCGCGACATTCAGGTTTGGACTATCAAGGACAATTATCGCTTAGGTAGCGACATCAATTCCAAGGTTCTCGCCTTTGCTTTTGGTTTGAGTGCCGAAATTGAACGAAACCTTATTTCACAACGCACCAAAGAAGCATTGGCACGAAAACGAGCCGCAGGTATTAGGCTTGGTCGTCCGAAAGGCAGCAAGTCAAAAATCAAAAAACTTACTGGGAAAGACGAAGAAATCAAAACCCTGTTAGACAAAAAAGTATCCAAATCTGCCATTGCCCGGATTTTGGGTGTGCATCGACTAACAGTGGCTAAGTTTGTGAAAGAGATGAATTAAAATCGCCAAACTAATGGGCGTGCATCGCTCTACATTGAGACGGTTTTTAATGGAAGGATAAAAACCATATCTTTGTAGTCATATTGTCGATGTATTATGCAGTTACAATTAGAAATACAATTCATACTTTTTCGTGCAGCTTCATATTCACGCCGAGATATTTTCCGATTGATAAGCGGAAACAAGCCTCTATAAATCGGATATATTAAGGCACTATAATTACCTTTATATTGAGTCATTAAAAACAATGGAAAAACGAAGCAAAACAAAGAAGAGACCGCTCGTTTCCAAATCGTTACTCATTGAGAAAACTCTGCATACAAGATTCCGTTCTTAAGATGATTCATTTTGTCCCTTTACAAAGCAAAACAGAAAGGTTGAATCCATTTTTATACGAAAATTATAATTGAGACATTATTAGTGCTTATGCTTGCGACGCTTGTCGTTGTTGTTTATGCGGAAGATTACCGATGCTTACGATAAAAACGACAATGCAATATTGAAATATGCCAAAGAAACGCTTTTGCTGGATGAAAATCCTATAAAGCAAACGGAAGTTGGAAAAAACAGTTGTGTTTTCGGATGTATCCGGAGAAATTGAAACTGTATTGTATTATCAAAAAAATACAAAGAAATACAGCTCTCAAACGGTAGCTTGTACAAGCACAAACTGTATTGGAAAAGACTAAATGTGTCGTACAAAAAAGATGGAGAGGTTTGTGCAACCGCCCGTTATTCTTTTGATAAGGGTTTCTGGCGTATAAGCAGGAATCAAAAAGTAACTGTTTAAATGACTACCTCGGATACAAAATTTGTTCCTTTTTTGTTTTTTTCAATCCTTGCACACATGCAGGAAACAATAGAGACTGAAGAACAAATGTTTTGGCTTAATACTGCTCTATTACAATAGTATTTAAATTAAAGAGACAGGCTGCGGCAAGTTGTTAAAAACGATGTCGCGGCCTGTCTCTTTTTTGTCTTAAATGTAATTTGTATTATATTAATTATAGAATTATCTCATTTTTTATCGCATCTTTGTCCAGTACTTCGTACATCTTGAAGGGAATTTTATTTTGTAGTTTTGCTTATTACAAAACGTTTCTTTCTTTATTTTAGTATTTAAAATGCTATAATTTAACATAGTAGATAGTAAATGAAAAGTTTAGATGACTTCATTATGACACAATGCTATATTTTATATTTGTGGCGACAAATAATAATTTCCAACAACTTGCTGTTTTCTCTCAATATACAGATTCTTATTTTCAAAGTTACATTGTCGATATTTTTCCCGTTATTAATAAATTTCGCAACTTCGCCGTTTACTCTTTTTGCATAAACATTTATTCTTGGAGAATGGGTTTTGACACTCTGAGAACCTATTTTGATTCTCAGAGTGTCAACCGTGACTCTCAGAGAATCAAGCGTGATACTCCAAGAATCAACGGAGACTCTCGGAGAATCAATCATATACTCTCCGGGAATCAATGGAGACTCTCAGAGAGTCAAGCGTGATTCTCCGAGAATCAACCATATACTCTCCGGGAATCAACGGAGACTCTCGGAGAGTCAAGCGTGATACTCGGAGAATCAACCATATAGTCTCGGAGTATCAACGGGGACTCTCCGAGAATCAAACGAGACTCTCTGAGAGTCAATTTTGATTCTTTTAGTGTTGAATTTGACTTCCAAAGCATCGAATTTGATTCTCCGAGAGTCGATTTTGACATTCCGAGAGTCAAAACCAGCGCGTTATCAGCAAATTTCCTATTCAATACTACCGCCGCCAGGGAAGCTTTTGTAACGGATGTGAAAACCCAAACTTGCTCGTATCAACGACCATGCTACTAAACATGGCGAACTCTACGGCTTCAAATTGCTGGTCAAGACCGAAGACTGGACGGGAAGTTTCGGGGAAAGTATTTATTAAAGAAAAAACCAAGGCAACCGGAACGGAAATATCATTTAAAACAATTCCTCGCTGAACAGAATTGTCTTATTTTCATCGTCATAATAAAGATGAAGAAATTTATATCATTAAATATGAGTAATTTTATTTTCCTATTCAGTTTATGAAGTTAAAAACTACAATTTGATACGAATGTGGCTTGCAGAATAAAAAAAACGCTTTATCTTTGCGGCACTTTTAATACAATCATCTTATAAATATTCAAAATGGCAACAAAATTAAGATTGCAAAGATTTGGTCGTAAAGGTTATGCTTTCTATCAAATCGTAGTTGCAGACAGCAGGGCTCCACGTGATGGAAAATTTATTGAAAGGATAGGTTCATATAATCCGAACACTAATCCTGCTACAGTAGATTTGAATTTCGACAGAGCATTGTATTGGCTGCAAGTCGGCGCACAACCTACGGATACTGTTCGCAGTATTTTCTCACACAAAGGCGTACTTCTCAAAAAACACCTCCTCGGAGGCATAAAAAAAGGAGCATTTGACGAAGCAACAGCCGAAGCGAAATTCCAAGCTTGGCAAAACGAAAAGCTACAAGCAACGCAAGCATCAGTCGCCAAGCTCGGCGAAGCGGCTAAAACAGCAGAAAAAGCTAGATTGGAAGCAGAAAAAGAAGCGAACAGAGTTAAAGCGGAAGCCGTCGCAAAAAAGAAAAGCGAACTGGAAGCAGCTAAAGCCGCCAAAGAAGCAGAAGAAGCGGCAACGAAAGCGGCAGAAGGAGGAACTGCAGAATAAAAAACTTTTATTTTCCATGCAAAAAAAGGGAGGAACACCGAAAGATGTTCCTCCCTTCTTTTTATTCCGCCTATGCTTGATTTGGACTGCAAATAAGCTTTCTCGGATGCGATTAACGTATTCTTACGGAAAAGCTATGCTTACCAGAACCGGACTTGTGTATCGTTCCGTCCGGCAGACAGATTGTGGATTCGGTGTTGGTCGGAATGGTTACGTTAAGAGAAAAGAGGCCATTGACGTTTGTCCACGACACTTCGATAAGGCCGTTGATGGAATGATACGAGCCTTTTGCCCATGCGAGCCTTTTATCCGGCTGCGGCTTGATGATAAAGTGACGATAGCCCGGACAGTTTTCATCGTAACGGATGCCAAGAATGTTATTGTACATCCATTCGCCAACTGCGCCGATTGCGACATGGTTAAAGGAGTTCATACCGGCGTCCTGGAAACCTCGCCCAGCCACATAGCCATCCCAACGCTCCCAGATAGTCGTTGCGCCCTGGTTAATGGAATATAACCATGAAGGGAAGCGGCGGGAGAAAAGTAACTGGAAGGCTTGCTCGTTGTAGCCATACTCGCTTAGCTGATTCATAAGACGGATCGTTGTGTGGATGCCTGTTGACATTCGTCCGTCGTAGGGCTTGAGGGCGTCGGCCATTTTTGCGGCCGCTTGTGCGCGGAGGTTTTCGGGTATGAGACCAAATTCGAGGGCTATTGCGTAGCCGGCTTGCGTGTCGCCTTTGACTGTTCCATCGGCGGTGGAAACGTAGGCTTTAACGAAGGCATTGCGAATGTTTTCGGCCAGGGAAGAGTAATATTCATGGTCCGCTGTTCGAGAAAGCGTGCCGGCTGCCTTGGCGAGGATGGATGTTGAATAAGCGAAATATGCGGTAGCGAAAATATCGTTATCGACACCCCCGCCTGATTTCGGATAGTCCTCAGCTATGATTGCATCACCGTTTAGCCAGTCGCCGTACATGTGCCCGCGCCGGAAGCGCCATAACAGGTCAGGATTATGCCTGTGGATAAAGTCGATGAAACGTTTCATACAATCGTATTGCTGTACAAGCAATGCCGTATCATTATAGTTCTGATAAACGCGCCAGGGAATGATGACGCCGGCGTCCGCCCAGCCCGGAGCATTGTAGAATCCCTCCCACATCCCGTCGTTCGGCGATATGTCCGGCAGACGACCGTCGGAAAGCTGATCGTCACGAATATCGCGCATCCACTTGGTGTAGAAGCCAGCCATGTCGAGATTATAGATCGCCGTCTGGGCGAATACCTGTGCGTCGCCCATCCAGCCTTCACGCTCATCGCGCTGGGGGCAATCGGTCGGAACGGAGATTAGATTGCCCCATTGTGTCCAGCGAATGTTTTCCCACAGCTTGTTGACATCCTTGTCGGAGGTTTCAAACGAACCGACAACTGGAGATGAGGAGGCGACAAACTTTCCGACAATGGAGTTGACCGACGGAGATTGAGAGAGACCTTCTACTTCGACGTAGCGGAATCCGTGATATGTGAAGCGAGGCTCATATTCTACCGTTTTGCCTGAAGAGGGATGATACAGATCTATCGGCCTGGCGTCACGCATATTGTCTGTATACAGAGAGCCGTCGTCGTTAAGAACTTCCGCATAACGGAAGCGTATATCGCGTCCGGGATTATAGGGAAGCGAAAGGCGGCACCAGCCAACCATATTTTGACCCATATCAAATATGTATTTGTTCCCGCCGGCCTTGCGGACGGAGATTGGCTTTATCTCGCGGATGACGGAAACAGGCTCGTTCATTTGCGCCCGGAGGATGTATTGCCCGGAGGCTCGTGCGGGAAGAGAGAGCAGGGGCGATGCGACCGGAACGTTTGTCCATTGCGAATCGTCAAAGCCGGCTTTGTTCCAGCCCGGCTGCTCATAGTTTGCGTTATATTCCTCACCGCCGAAGAAGGTCGCGGCAACGATGGGGCTTTGCGGGAAGAATCTCCATGAACTGTCGGTCGCAACCGTCTCCGTCGTCCCGTCTTCATAGTTAATGACAAGCTGGGCGATAAACTTGCGGGCGAAGCCTCCGTAACCGCCTCTGCCGGGATGAGACCAGCGGGCGCCGGCATACCACCCGTCTGCAAGAATGGCTCCGAGAGCGTTGCGCCCAGGATGAAGAAGCGCGGTAACGTCATGCGTCTGGTACTGGACATGGTGATCATAATCCGTCCATTCCGGGGCAAGGTGCTGCCGGCCTACTTTCTGTCCGTTTATGCTTGCTTCGTAAAGACCGAGGGCAGAAGTGTGATAGAGGGCACTGCGGATTTTCTTCCCGATGGTTATCTCCTTGCGGAGAAGGGGAGAGGGGGGAGTGTGCTTGAAATATCCGCCGCCGTCGGGCTTGAAGCGACCGTCGGTGAGCAGTTCGGGATGCCAAGGGCCGTTGCCGTCGCCCCAACGGTATTCAATCTTGCTGTCAGAGGCCTTGACGGGGCAATGGAGAGCCACGTTCTGACCGCGACTGATTAGTTCTATCTCCGACAGGCCGTATTCATATACTCCTTTATTCATATACGGCAACTTTGTAACCGTCAGGCGAAGGTAGCGCCCAGTCTGCGGATGCGGGAGCTTGCGAATGTACGGAAGGGCGTTCACATCCGTCGTATCGTTGATTTCTCCGGCCAGGATTACGGCCTCTGCGAACGAGGCATGTGCGGACAGCTCAACCTTGAAGTGAAGCGGGAAGAGCCGGGGCTTACCGGCAAGCGGATACAGTCGAAGCTCGTCAACTTCAGCCTGTCTGCCGAGATCGATGGTTATCCACTTATGTGCGAAAGGCTGAATGGCGGCGTCACAGGCATAACCTTCGGAGCTGTAATATTTCGTGACGGAGGTCATCACCGCCTCATCCTCCCCAATCCATTGCGCCTTCCAGTCGGAGGCGGACAGGGCGCCGGTTGAGAATCGTGCAACATTGCTCCAGTCAGGCCCCGCGCCGCGTTCGTCCCATACGCCGACTTTCCAGAAGTAATACGTAAAGGGGCTGAACTGCTCGCCGGGAAGCTCTATTTGGTTCGTCTCGCTGCCGGATGTCTTGCCGCTGTCCCAAACGTCGGCCTTGCCGGGCTTGAGCAGCGCCGGGGAAGAGGCAACCAGAATCTGCCGGGCTGATTGCTTCCGGTTTTTCCCTCCGGAAAGGAGTTCGTAACTGAGGCGGGGACGCCGAATGTCAATCCCCAGCGGGTCGCGCATGTATTCGCATCTAAGATTGGTAACGGTGAGCGTGCCGGAGGCTAACGCATATCCCGCAATAAGCAGGAAAGAGAAAAGGAACTGTATTTTCTTCATATTCGTATTATTCTTTACCGATTATGTTTAATTGTTAATTTGTTGCGCAAAGGTAGGCTTTTCAGATAATTTTCTCCCGCCGAATGGCTTCAAGTCTAAAATCAGGAAATGATACGAAAGCCGGATGGCGCCGGACTTTACGGCTGCTGGCCCTTCGCGCTCACGAACATCGCATGTCGCTTTCCGGAAGCCGTTCGGGAAGCCCGAAAGTATTTCCCACGGCGTCGGGAAGAATTTCCGGAAGCCCGAAAGCATTTTGCCTGATGTCGGGGAGCTTTCGGGCAGCACGAAAGTATTTTTCACGGCTCCGGGGAACTTTCCGGAACCCCGAAAGTATTTTTCCTGATGTCGGGGAGCTTTCGGGAATCCCGAAAGTGTTTTTCCTGATGTCGGGAAGCTTTCGGGCGGCACGAAAGTATTTTTCACGGCTCCGGGGAACTTTCCGGAATCCCGAAAGCTTCACGACGACGGTAAAAATGCTTTCGGGGTTTTGGAAATGTTTCCCGCAGTCTGCAGGAAATGTTCGGGATTATGGATGGACAGCGGAATCCGAACCGGGAATGGAGAATAAAAACGATTGCTTCTTCCACGGCGAAAGCAAATCGAAATTCTCCATTTCCTGTTCTTGATTCTCTTTTTTAATCCATCGGGCGGGCGGAACGCTAGCGGACGGAGGTTTACTGTTTAAACTGTTTCCTTAACCATTGCAGGATTTCTTCGTGGACGATTGGGGAGAGGGGGTGCTTAATGGAAACATATTCGGCAGGCAATCCTGTTTTACATTCCTGAAAAAGATGATTCAGGTCGGGCAATATTTTTGCCGTTACAGTCCGGTTGCCTCCTCTGGCCAGAGCCTGGCAGATGGCGGCGACATTCGCTTCGGCGGGAACTTGTACGTCTTTGCCTCCGTTAAGAACGAGGACGGGGCATTTGATTTTTTCCATGACCGTGGTCGGGTCATGGCGGATGAAAAAGAGTTGCCAGGGGGATGACAAGCGCTCGACCTCCAGCTGGAAGAGGAAGTCGGCGGAATCGCTGCTTATCATCTCGGCGAAGGGATTATTCTGGAAGTTGCTCCGAAGGAGGAGGAGGAGTTGCATTTGTGTTTCGCACAGGGGCAAGCACTGGTTGATTATGCTGAACGTCTTCCGGCTTTCGGCCAGGTTCATTTGAAGCATCTCTTCATTTATTCCGGATGCGCGTGCGAGGGTTTCGTACTGGAGAAGCTGGATGTCGTCGCCTCTCAAGCCGATGCCTCCGAGGAGGATGAGGAAGGCGACGGAGGTGTTGCGGGCTGCGACAATCGGAGCGATTACCGCCCCTTCGTTATCTCCGATGAGGCCAACTCTTCGTTTGTCAATTTCCTTCCGCGTCATCAGATAGAGGAGGGCGGCTTCCATGTCTGTGGCAAAATCGCGGGGGGCGCAATGAAAATTGTCCGCGGCATCGCTCGTCACCCTGTCGTCGTATGTAAGGGTGGCGATTCCGTTTCCGGCCAGGGCGTCCGAGATGATTTCGCTGTTGGTCTGGCCGCAACTGTTTGGGCGCTTTATTCCGTTGATGATGATTGCGGCCGGGTGTGTCCCATCTTTGACGGGGAGGCGCAGGGTGCCGTTCAGGACGACATTGTCCGACGGGTTGCGGAAGACGACTTCTTCATCCTTGTAGGAATAAAGATGTGTTTTAGGAATAAAGGGTTGGGAAATGGCGCCGGAGGACTGTTCGTCGATATATCCGTCGCCGGCGCCTGCTCCACTGCCTGTCATCAAATCCGGCAGTGTGGAGAGGGTCGTCAATAATGAAGTCAGAGCATCGTTTTTCATTCTTTATACATTTTCAAACTGTTACGCATATATTATTCATTCATTTTTATTGGAGTATTTATTTTAAGGAAAGGCAATATGCCAAAGACCGGCAGGCCGCAGAGAATCACCCAGATGAAGAATTGCACATATCCGATTTGTTCCTGAATCCAGCCTGACGCCATTCCGGGCAGCATCATTCCAAGGGCCATGAAGGCGGTGCAGATGGCGTAGTGAGACGTCTTGTATTTTCCTTCGGCGAATAGCATCATGAACATGACATAGGCTGTAAAACCGAACCCGTAGCCAAGCTGCTCGACGGAGACACATGCACATATTGTCCAAAGGCTTTCCGGCCTGGCTATTGACATGTACAGGTAAACCAGATTGGGCAGGAAGAGGGCGAGGGTCATCGGCCAGAGCCACGATTTTAAGCCGCCGCATTTGGAGATGACGATCCCGCCGGATATGCCGCCGAGGACGAGGGCTATCATCCCGCTCGTGTTGGCGAGGCCAAGCTGCTCGGTTGCGAGAGCCAGTCCGCCTGCATTTTCACTGTCGAGCAGGAAGGGGGAGTTCATCTTTACGAGCTGGGATTCTCCAAGGCGGAAGGTTAGCATGAAAATGAGGGCTGGACAAACGCCTTCTTTTTGAAAGAAGCTGACGAATGTCCTGCCGAACTCGCGGAGGATGAAGCGAACGCCTCCAACAAGCTTTTGCTCGTCTTCTGCGGGCTTTGGAAGGATATGGCGATGCCACAGCCCGGCGCCAAGCATCATGAAGGCAAGGATGAGGAAGATTATGCTCCAGGCGTAAGGGATACGGCCGGTATAAGACTCGAACATTCCGGCTAGCATAATCAGGGATCCCTGGCCGGTCAGGACGGCAAAGCGGTAGAACATATTGCGGATTCCGATGAAAAAAGCCTGTTCCTCGCGCTTCAGTCCGAGGAGATAGAAGCCGTCCGCGGCTATGTCGTGCGTCGCGGAGCTAAACGCCAGCAGCCAGAAGAAGGCGAGCGAGGTCTGGAAGAAAAATGTCGTCGGAATGGAATAGGCTATGCCGGCCAAGCCTCCTCCCATGAGCAATTGCATTGAAACGATCCACCAGCGCTTGTTTTTTATCAAGTCTACGAACGGACTCCAAAGCGGCTTGATAACCCAGGGCAGGTATAGCCAGGCGGTGTAGTAGGCCAGGGCGGCATTGGAGACGCCCAGCTTCTTGTACATGATTGCGGAGACGGTCATCACCGCGACGTAAGGCAGCCCTTCGGCAAAAAACAGAGATGGAACCCATCCCCATGCTTTTAAGTTTTTCATTTTGCGTCGAAATGAAATTTGTCTGCATCCCGCCATGCCGGGAATTTCGTGCGGAAGGCATTTAGCTCGTCTTTGTCGATAGTCACGGTGCGCGTACTGTTACAGTCGCCCCAGGCATCTTTAAGGATATCGCCCTTAGGTGAGTACAGCCGCGTTCCTCCGCAATATGTCGTCTTGTCGGGAGAGGTGCCGACGCAGTTGACGCCGCAAACGTAGGCCTGATTTTCGATTGCTCTTGCCGGCAGAAGTTTTTGCCATGCCGAACGGCGTGCTTCCGGCCAGTTTGCAACGTATATCAGGAGGTCATAATCTTTGCCTGTGTTGCGGCTCCATACTGGGAAGCGCAGGTCGTAACAAATTTGCAGACATATATTCCATCCTTTGTATGGAACGATTAGGCGCTTTTTGCCGGGAGCGAATCGTTTGTTTTCTCCGCCCATGCTGAAGAGGTGCCGCTTGTCGTAATAATAGTTGCTTCCGTCGGGGGCAAGGAAGAATCCTCGGTTATAATAATGCAAATCGGCGCGGGCGATGAAGCTGCCTGTGATGGCAAGATCGAATGATTTCGCCCATTGCCGGAGGTTCGTCATTGTTTCTCCGTTATTGGTTTCCGCCAGCGGCTTGACGTTCATGGTGAAGCCGGTCGAGAATGTTTCCGGCAGTATGGCCAGGTCGGTTTTTCCGGCCACTCTTTTAAGCATCTTATAGACATGCCGCATATTTGATGCCTTGTCTTCCCAGTCAATATAAGTTTGAAACAGGCTTATTCGTAGAAGATTTGCCATAATAGAATCATATTTAGATTAACGAATTAATTGTTGAATTAAAGCTGCCGTGAAGCAGATGCGCTTATCTTTTTGCGGGCGTTTCTCTAAAGTTGTACGGATGCCTTCCGGTGACGCCGATGTAACGCGCCTTGATGGCCTGGATGTCTGCCTCGACGTTTCCGGTAGGATAAAAAAGTCCTTTTATGCCCACTTCTTTTTTCAGGTAATCAATATAAGCCAGCATGATTGGGACGTTGGCCTTGAGAGCGATATAATAGAAACCTCGCTTCCAGTCTTCGGCGATTTTTCTTGTTCCTTCCGGCGTTATGGCCAGATGGAAGGTTCGCCGTTTCGTCAGGATGTCGGCCATTTGGTCGGTGACGGAGGTTTTCCGTTTCCTGTCCACTGGAATGCCTCCCATCCATTTGAAAAGGAAGTTAAGAGGGAAGAAGAACCATTCTTTTTTAATCAGGAAATGCGCCTTGCGCCCGATTGATGAATAGAGGAGCTTGCCGATGACTAAATCCCAGTTGCTGGTATGCGGTGCGACGCAAATAACGCATTTGGGGACATATTCACCGATAGGGCCCTTTCTCCAACCGGCTATTTGAAGCAAACATTTACTAATAAATTTTCTAATCATTACGTTTTCTTTTTAATTATTAAGAGGCCAAAGATAAGCATTTTCGGGCGAAGGCCGGGAAATGGCCTTGCGGCGCATGTCGGAGCGGCTTCATGCCGGGTTTTGGACGAGCTTGTCCGGATGTTTACGGCTCGGAAGCAAATGCGGAAGTATATTGGTGGATGAACATGGAATATGGTCGTCGCAATGTCTTAATCCTTAACAGTTAAGGCTTTTGAACTCTCACTAATTTCTGTATCTTTGCACACCCAATTATAAAAGTATTAAATGCTGGAGCTGATAATCAAAGGACTTGTTATAGGAATATTAGTCTCGGCGCCCATGGGGCCGGTCGGGATGCTTTGCGTTCAAAGGACATTGAGCAAGGGCCGTTGGCATGGATTCTGTACCGGCGTCGGCGCGATGCTTTCCGACATTATTTATGCCGGGATAACATGTCTCGGACTGGGGTTCGTAGTAAGCTTTATCGAGGCCAATCACTTCTGCTTGCAATTGATTGGCAGCATAGTGCTTGGAATATTCGGCCTGTATATGTTCAAATATAATCCGGTGAGCCGGCTGAAGACGCAGCGGGAGAAGAAGCTATCATATACGAGCGACTTTGTCACCGGCTTTCTTCTGACGCTTAGCAATGCCCTCGTCGTATTCCTGTTTATCGGTCTGTTTGCCCATTTTAATTTCATTGATCCCGACTACTCCGTATGGATGATTCTGAGCGGGTTGCTGTGCATTGGGCTGGGCGCTGTCGGGTGGTGGTTCGTGGTGACTTACGTGCTGTTCAAGATTAAGGAATGGTTTAACATCCGCGACGCATGGATGCTGAACCGAATCGCCGGCGCACTGATTATCCTGATTTCAATAGGCGGAATAATCCTGTTATTCATACATTAATTATATACTGATGAGAACGTTTAAAGTTCATTATTTACCCCGGCTGGACACGCTGGAACCATCGGCATTGCCTGCTTTTATGGAAGAAAATACAGCAAGGCAACCACTGGATTATCCCAATTGGGATGAGGCGCCGGAAGAGTTCAAAGCCGAAGCTGCATTTCAAGTTGCGCGTAGCGACAAGCGCTTGTATATCCGTTTCATTGTGCGCGGCTATTCTCTGAAGGCCGTTTACGAAGAAGACGGCTCGCCTGTTTATCAGGACAGTTGCGTGGAGTTTTTCATGAAACGACCGGAGGAAAACATCTATCGCAATTTTGAGTTTAATTGCATCGGGACATGCGATGCCGCCCGCCGCCGCTCGCGCACAGACAAAACGCCGTTAAGCCGTGCCGAATATGAATCAATCCTCCGCTATCCGTCCATCGGGCACAAGGCATTTGAAGAGATAAAGGGCATCCACGAATGGGAACTGACGGTTGCGATTCCCTTCGCCTGTATGGATATAATCCATTCCAGTCAGCCGGAGAAGATTCTCGGCAATTTTTACCATTGCGCTGACGGCGTCGAGAAGCCACGCTATATCAGTTGGAACCCAGTGTGCACGCAGCAGCCAGATTTCCATCGACCGGAGTTTTTCGGTGAGATTATTTTCTAACGCCTCCGAGCGCGTCCCTGGATATTTCCCGAACAAGCGCCATGTAACGGGCGTATATTCCCAAATATCGTAAACAATCGAGTAGGAGGAAAACGAAGTAGTTTTCTTCCTACTTTCGTTTTCCGACCTCTCACACCACCACGCTTGCCGTTCGGCACGTGGCGGTTCTTTATCTACGATGCAATTTAC
>JAIRPK010000002.1 GCA_031257015.1 Tannerellaceae bacterium | reverse complement strand
GGCGCCCCGCAAATCCGACATCAATGCCATAAACATTAATCCCGGATTTCCAAGCATCAATACCATTTTTTTATACGTCAATCCCCGTTTTTCACGAATCGACACATGTTTAAGGGCGCCCCTCCCCTCAACAGGGAAAACCGCCGGCAACACCCGCCCGTTGACTGACGTCAGGCAGCGAGTTGATAGATTATTAAGAAATGTTAATGAGGGGGGGGGTAATTTTATTTTCCATACTGCCAAATAACAGGAGCATTATTTTCCAGCAATTATTGAAGAAGTTTTCAACAATCGAAGGTTTCCTGCTCATTATTAATATGTATGTACTCATAAATATCACTTTGAAAATTTTGTTTGCTATGCTTTTGTTTTTTTTTACGGCACAAAGGTAAAGCGAAACCCAATTAGAAGTTTTCACGATCTTTAGCAAAATTTTCATCATATCGCTCACCGCTCCAACTATTTTTTCACCGACAGGCAGGAATTTTCCTCGGTTGAAGTGAGGGGAATAGTGAAAAAGAAATGAGGCTGTCAATTAAGGGATTTTAAAGCGGTTTCACAAGGATCAAGAAGAAGTGCAAATAAAGGAGAAAACGAAACAAGAAATAATATCTACATTTGCAAAAAGAAAATTACATTATGATACTCAAACATCCTGATTTAAAAACAATTAAGAACTCTGAACAAACAGAAACACAATTCTTCGCCGTCTTATCCTACTTCATCCGCATCTATATAACATCAATCCTGTTCTTTACATCCTTCCGCATCATTTTATACCTTGTCAACATTGATATGGCCGGAGACGACACCACAATATTGTTTCCGTTGCGAGCATTGTTAAACGGATTGCAGTTCGACAGCCTAATCGCCTCTTTCATAATATCTATACCACTTGTCGCATTAAGCATTATTGCATTGTGCAACCGGATTTCAAAAACTGTTATTGTCATTAGCAACTCTTACCTTTGCGCCCTTTACGCCCCACTATTTATCATATCCATCGCGGACATTCCCTATTTTTCCTATTCGTTCACACATATCAGCATAGCCGCCTTCGGATGGTTTGAATACGGAAGCGACACAACTCGTCTGTTATTCCAAGAAATAACCTATTATCCTTATTTAGCGCTGATATTCATTTCCATCATCGCCTTCACATTAATCATACGCAACTATGGGAGAAAATTGTTACAAATGCCAACTCAAAAAATGAGCACAAAAAGTTATAAATACTATATTCCGTTAACACTTTTAATCTGGGGCATTTGCTTCGTTGGGATGCGAGGCTCATTCCAGCGTTATCCATTAAGAGTTGACCACGCCTACTTTTCAAACAATTCCTTTTTCAATCAGCTTGGCATAAACCCCTCTTTCTTTTTACTTAAAAGTATTTCATTCAAGCCCAAAACTCATGTAAACGACCTCATGGCAACAGAAAAAGCAATTGCCCTGGTGCAAAAAGAGCTGAATATCGTTCATCCGCAAAACGATTTCCCATTACGAAGAGATATAACCGTTGAGAATGTTCCACAAAAGAAACGCAATGCAGTTATCATTTTATTGGAATCAATGGCTGCAAAATACTTAGAATGTGAATATGAAGGAAAAACACTTACGCCTTATCTGCATGAGTTAATAGAACGCTCATACTACTTCCGCAACTTCTATTCTGCCGGCGTCCATACAAACAACGGCATCGTTTCCACCCTTTACGGCTATCCCGCATTATTCGACGAACATTCGATGGGTTCTTCTCCGCAACACTATGACGGCCTGCCGCTAACTTTACAAAAACATGGATACCGTACACTTTTCTTCCTTGGCGGCAATTCAGGCTTTGACCACATGAATGCTTTTTTATACACAAATGGATTCAACCGGATTTATTCACAGGAAAATTATCCAACAGAGAAAAGAGTAAACAATTTTGGCGTGCAAGACGATTATTTGCTTGACTTTGCTCTTACAAAACTGAGCGAAACAGCAAAAGAAGATAAACCATTTCTGGCAACAATCCTCACCGTCAGCAACCACGTTCCATACATTGTTCCCGAAAAATACAAAGATGCAGCCGAGACAAATGACAAACGCATACTCCGTTTTGTTGACGATGCAATAAAAGATTTTATGACCAAAGCCTCAACGGAAGCATGGTTTGAGAACACCATCTTTATCTTACTGGGCGACCACGGCAAAATATTTGACGATATAAGCCGATACGAAATGCCATTAACGTTAAATCATATTCCTCTGATAGTTTTTTCCAAAAATCTCCTGAAAGACAGCCCACAGATTATTGACAGCTTCGGCAATCAAACAGACATCTTCCCCACCGTCATGGACATGTTGGAATTGCCATACACCAATAATTCATTCGGCATAAATTTATTGAAAGAAAGTCGCCCATGCGTTTATTTTGTAAATGACAATCAACTGGGCTGCATTGACAGCAACTTCCTGTACATACGCAATCTTCCGACAAAGAAGGACATCCTCTACAATCTCACCGACAATAATCCCCAAGACTTATTCTCACAAGAGCAGGAAATCGCCCAAAAGCTGAAAGACTATGCCGTCTCAATGATAATTTCAGCCGACGGTCTCATAAAAAATAACCGTACACGAGTTCCATAAAAACAGCTTGAGAAGCAGGAACCCACCCTCCATCCGAATCTCCAATCCGCCTGCTTGTCACAAACTTCCGGTTAAACATTCAATTTCAACCTCGCCTTCGGGAAGCATTTCCGGAACCCCGAAAGCATTTTTACTTGCGTCGAGAAGCTTTCGGGATTCTGAAAAGTTTCTCGACACATGGAATAATACTTTCGGGATTCTGAAAAGCTTCCCGACGCTTGGAATAATACTTTCGGGGTTCTGAAAAGCTTCTCGACGCTTGGAATAATGCTTTCGGGGTTCTGAAAAGTTTCCCGACACATGGAATAATGCTTTCGGGGTTCCGGAAATTCTTCGGAAAAGAGGAGTATAAAAAAACGAAGACACGAAGAGTAAAACTAAAAAAGCTTTAAGCCTTCGTGCCTCCGTATTGGTTCTACGTCCTCAATTTATATTCTTCGTGTCTTCCGAATGTTGTGCGCCCTTTCGCCGGAAGCGAATCGGGAAGGAGACGCCGTTCCCGATTGCATCATCTTCATTTTTCGTCATCGTGTAATCATTTATTCCAAGCGTTTCGTAGGCTTGCAGGAGGGCGCTGTCGTTGTCGGAGATGACAAGGAGCTTGTCATTTTCCTTTAACTCTGTCTCGCCCTTTGGAATGAAGAACTCCTTGTCGCGCATTACCATTACGGCGAGCGTATGGTCAGGAAGTTTGAGCGTCATCAGGTTGTTGCCGTGCGTCAGGATTTCAGCAGTGATGTCGATCTGGCTCATGGCGCTTTTGATTTCATCGGGCAGTTCGACGCCAAACTCGTCCTTCCGTGGAGCTTTCTCGATCAGGTTCATCCTCTGGGCTGTCCATACGACCGTGGAGCCTTGGACGAACAGGGAGAGGATGGTGATGATGAAAACGACGTTAAATATTATCTGTGCATGTTCTATGCCTGCAGTGATGGGATAAATTGCGAAGATGATCGGCACCGCGCCTTTCAGCCCGACCCATGACAGGTAGATGCACCCCTTCTTCGAGAAGGGCTTCATAAACGGCAGAAGGCTGAAAAATACCGCGACTGGGCGTGCGATGCAGATCATGAACACGCCTATGACCAGGGAGATTCCGAACAGTGGCCACAGCTCGCCGGGATTGACCAAAAGGCCGAGCGTGAGGAACATCACTATCTGGAACAGCCACGTGACGCCGTCGAAGAAGCGGCGAGTGTATCGCTTATGCACCACGGTGCTGTTGCCGATGACAAGCCCGGCAATGTATACGGCCAGATAGCCGTTGCCATGAAGTTCGTGCGAGACGGCGAATATGAATATCGCGCCTGCAAGGAAAGCTATGGGATAAAAGGCTTCGTTGCTGAACTTTGCCCATTTATTTATGCTTTTTACGGAGAACCAGCCAAGTCCAAAGCCAATCGCCCCTCCTACTGCTATCTCAAGCACGAAGGTGAGTATGGCTGCGCCTGCGCTCAGGTTGCCTGCCTGAATAAAGGAGATGATCATGATGGTGAGAAGGTATGCCATCGGGTCGTTGCTGCCGCTTTCCAGTTCGAGCGTCTTGCCCAGGCCGTTCTTCAGGTGAACTTTCTTGCCCTGAAGGATGGAGAAGACTGAGGCGGAATCGGTCGATGACATTACCGCTGCCAGAAGCAGGGCTTCAGCCATTGAGAGTGCGGAGTTGTGGTTCATCATCTTGAAAATATAGTAAGATACAAAGCCGGTTAGTCCCGCAGTGATGAATACGCCTATCGTGGCCATGCTTATGCCCTGCTTGTATATCGGCTTGATGTCGGACAGTTTGGTATCCATTCCGCCGGAGAAAAGCGTAACGATCAGGGCCAGGATGCCGATCGAGCGTGCCCTGTCGGGGTTATCGAACGGAATACCGATAAAGCCGGCTTCGCCGCAAAGCATTCCGATAAGAAGGAAGAGAAGCAGCATTGGAGTTCCAAGCCGACTTCCGGCCAGTTTGCTTCCCAAAAGGCAGGCGATAAGTACAAGAGAGCCGAAAAGGAATACGCCCTCGGAGTTTTGAAAAATATGGTGTTGGAAGAAGTTTTGGGAGAAGTCCCGGAAATTAAAAAAGTACTGAATAATGTCTTGAAAACAGGTTGGAATGTTTACTGTCATATAATATATACATTTGTTTTGCTCACAAACATACATAAAATATGGAAGATTTCATATTAATAGACAGTATTTCTTCATTTTTTAGCACAAAATGTTTTTTTAGGGCTTTAATATTGACGGATATAGTTTTTTTATCCGGAAGCGACGGACGAAAATAAGCCCATGAGGAAACCGGAATTTCCTCATGGGGGGAAAGAAGTTTGATTACTGAATGTCTCCTTCTTCCGTATATTGGGTTAGTGCTACAACTGGACGCTTAGCTTGATGGTGCGCCTGGATGTTTTCAGGAAGTAGATGCCTTGAGGAAGAGCATGGCGGAGTGTTGCGGATGGGATGTTGGCAATCCGTTCCTCGCCGAGAAGTTGCCCCTGTGCGTTGAAGAGACGAATGTGCTCGTGTAGTTCTGTTTCGGCAAGCCCATTGATTTGTATGAGGCCGTTGGCATAGACGGCGTGCGGAGTATTGCCCTGGCGAGCTTCTGTTTCAAGTGTTTGGCCAGACAGATGGAGCGTGAATCGTTCCGGCGAATCCGTCGGGGCTGCCAGGAAAGTGTATTCATGTGTTTTGAGGAGATTTATCGTCCGGCCTGTCTTGCCGTCTTCCAGCGTGAGGCTGTTTATGGATGCGAGGCTTTCAAGACGACCGGCTTTAAGGGTAACTTGCTGGGGAATGGCTGCCGGCTCGAAGTAAAGAGGAATATCATGCGTATTTGTCGGCACGACGGAGATGCTGAGATTACGTTCGTCGGCTGAACGGGTATAAATCTGGTTGACTCCGCCGGAACGGTTGAATATCTTGGGCGCGTCATAGTAATCGTTTCCATTTGCCGAGGCATCAGGCCTCAAGACGATACAAAGACGGTCGAAAGCCTGGCTGTCATGGTCAATGGTTTCGATAAGGATTTCGTCAAGAGGCTTGATTGGCGTGCTGCGAAGATATGAGAGGGTTTCATGACGCCGGCGGCTTTTGGGAATGGTAAGAAAGAGGTCTTTATCTGTCCCGACGACAAAAAGTTGCATGGGCGCAATAAGATCGCTGTCATAAGTACTTCCGACAGCCTGACGCTTGAGGTACGAGACGGAGAATGTAAACGTTTGCTTGTCCGTGGTCGTTCCCGTGCCGTTGACGAGGACGTAGAAACCGTTCTTGAGGTCGTTCGGGGCAACGCCCCAGTCGCCGAGATTGTTTTGCAGGACGATGTCGCTCAAGTCCAGGGGTGCAACATAGGGATTACCAAGATAGTTGAAGCCGGAACGGAGGCTGAGCTTCACGTCGGAGGTGTTCAGCTTCTCGCCTGTAATATAGCCTGGAGCGCCGGCCTCATTCATGTATTGGGAAAAGCTCGGCTCGGCGATTGCTCGATTGAACCGGAACATGTCTTTGGCGCGGTTCTCTGCCTTGGCATCTTTCCAGCGCGAATCCAGTCCGGATGTATAATAAGGATCGCCATCTGGAATTATGCCCATCCCAACGATGTAGCCGGCGCCAGGTTCGAGCAACGTCCTCGGATAAGTTATCAGGCGCTGAGACTGTCCGAGCAGGCCAACATTGTCAGGACGGGCGAGGAAATTGAAAAAGAAATAATCCGCGTACAACTTCTCAAACGGAGAGGCGAATCCGGACAGCCGACCATATCGGGAGTTATCGCCGAGAGCGAGATTGACCTGTATTCCGTTCGTTACCGGGCCTTCGGCCAGAAGATGCGCATGAATACTTTCGCGTTTCCCGGCGACAGGTTCAGAATCAAGCACGAGCCGCCCGCGGAGGACGTCGATACTTCGAGCGGTTGCCGAATTGGATGCTTTGAGAGTGACGGAGCCGTCCGTGGACTGGTTATTGATTACAAGCTTTGCGGGGAAGCGTATCGGGTTGGATGCTTTGGACGCCGTGCCGCGAATAAGTTGTGGAGCGCGGCCAGTAAATTCCACGGAGCCGGGATTGTCAGCATCGGCATCGGCGAAAACTCCGCCGGAGGTAACGTTATTGATTAAGTCGCCGACGATTATGGTACGGCCTTTTTGAAAGATCCGTGACTGGCCTTCGGCTTGAACGTGCCCGTTGGCGTAAAGAGTTCCGTTTACAAGGATTGTTCCGGCATTGAAGAGTACAGTCCCACTTTGGGCGCGAAGGGCTGCGGCAAAGGGGAGGAAGGAGGATATGAATAATAATGTTCTGGACATGTTTGTTGTGAATTATTATTGCTTCTTGATTTCGTTCCCATCCTGGAGGATGGTTATGTTTAGTCGCAGATTGATTGCTTTCAGCGTTATCAGAGCTGCTCGTCTCCTGCTTTCGGTATTGGGCGAAACGGCGATTGGCAGATAGCGGGTCGTAGCAGGATATTCGACTTCTCCCCGACTGTTTGCGAGACCTGGGATGCTCAGCCACATGCAAGCGGCTTCATCGGCAGATACTGACCAGGCAGGGCATGTCGTATAGACTTTAATCCGACAGATATTGTCGCCGGAGGATGCGTCGGCAAATGAACCGTCGGCATTGAAGATTATTTGCGTTTGGCTTACACCCAGTTTGTATTTATCGTTAAATACAATCTCGGAGATGCCTAGCTCATCGGTTTCCAGTTCGGTTGAAACGGACGGGCTTCCAGCTGAATTTAAGGCAGCTTCGGGCGTAGAATAGCCGCTGCCACTTATTCCGGTGATGATTATCCCATAGCGGGAGTTCCGGAGGAAGGGGATGGGCGAGCCGCCCTTGTCGCGGAGATCGAGGGAGTAAAAGGCGGGGCGATCACTGCTGCCTGTTTTCGCTTTAATAACAATTGATGTCGGCAAGGCACCGCTACGGTCATCCTCGGCTATATATATTTCCCGTTCCATAGCGGGACTTGCGCTTTCGGCGTTTGGGGTGAAATGCAAGGCTAAACTTGTGGAGTTGCTTCGCGCGGTGAGAGGAATATGGGCCATGGAAGTTATATTTCCGGCGTTGTCGAAGGCCGGAGCGACGAATCCTTTATCCTTTGTATTGAATATATAGACAGAGTCGATGACGATTCCGGCGCTGGAGTTATTGGTGCCTATATCAATACGTGCAAGGGCACGCAGCATGTTTATTTCACTCGGAGCATCCGATTGCGCCGGGATCAGGGCAGATTCGCCGTACATCGGAATGGCGGAGCCTTCGCCGGAGCCGGAGGAGGCCGTCCACTGGCTGGAGGAATCGAAGATGAAATGTTCGAGGATGGTTTTCTTTTGAATATTTCCATTTTGAGCGTATCGTTCGAGGAGTTGAACTGTTTCGCCAGTGAACATGCTGCCTGCGTTGGCTAAAAGAATGAGGCGGGCGTCGATGGGAGCAAGATTTATCTTGACAGTTTGAAATGCGCCGCCGGCTATGTCGGGAAGGGAGCGGATAGGGATATGCTTGTAGTAGTGCTCTTCCCTGCCCTCGACTTTGAATACAAGTACATCCAGTTCAAGAATTTGATTCTCCCTGGCAGGCGTATATGCGAAAGCGACAGGCGCCTCGGAACTGCGAACGGCAATGTGCAGGGAAAGCGTTCGCTCGCCTGGAACAGGAGAGGGGCTGTGAGGAACGAGTTCTTCGCTTATGCACGAAAAGAAGAGCAGTAGCGCTATTATTATATGTATACGTATTGCCTTCATCGGTTCATCTGTATTCGACTTTGACGAGCTGGCTAAGTTTTTCTTTTGCACCATCCATCAGCTTGATTTTAAAGTAGCCGATGTCGCCTGCGGAAGGTGTCCCGTTGAGCATCACGCTCACGTTAGCGTTTTGCGCGGAGCCGTTGACCGTACATTTAAACCATGAGGATGTTTCGTCGCCGACTGACCAGCGTCCGGGGAAGGTTGTACTGAGACTGATGTAAGCGGGGTTGGAAGTCTTTAGGTTTACGGTCGTCTTGCTGATTTTAAACTCGTATGGGGTATCATCTATATAAAGATTTTCGTCGTGATTATTCCATGTGGAGAATCCGGTTATGAGATGGCTGCCCTGGGCTTGCGCGGCAAAAAGAGGAGAGGAGCTTCCGCTACCGGAAGTACCGGCCACCTTTATCTCATAACGATGATTACGGAGTAGAGGATAGTATATATCTCCGCTCCCGACCGAGCCGCCATCGCCGCTTCCGGTGGTTGGTGGGCCAGTATTCCAATCCGGAGGTGTGGTTCCGCCGATTGGTGGCTTGTAATCGGCGAAGTCCACCCTGTAATAGCTCATTGTTGCTTTATTGTTCACATTTCCGCCGAGGACGAGGCAGGTAGCTAGTAGGTAGTTTTCACTGTCATGCTTTTCGGTTTCATACATGAAAATGGTATTCTTCAGCTCGACTATTTCGCTGTTTGACTTGATGAGAGGAGTGCCGGGGGAGTTAGTTGTGATTTTATCCGTTATGTCGAAAGGAACAGGGAGGGTGGGAGATTTGAATCTGTTGTTGATGGCGTCGAAACGAGCCTTGTCGGGAGCTACGCGGCCTTTGGTCGGACGATTGAAGATGTATATTTCTTTTAGTTTGAAGCCGGCAGTTGGCTCAATGCTTATGTCTATGGCCGCGAGGCTTCGGTATAACTGAATTATGCTGTTGTCCAGTTCTGCGACGGTTTTCACTCCTTCACTTTCACCCCACAGGGGGATGCGACGGTAGTTCGAGGGTTCGACGTTCCAGTAGTTAGGTTCGGAACTGATTATTCCGGAATAGATTTGCTCCATGCCTTCGCCGATATGCTCGTTGTTGGCAAAAACAGCTTCAACCTCGGAGCGGGCATTGGCGAGGATGGCATATTTATAGGTTTTAGCGTCTTTGGGAACGGTTATCTTGAATTTCTTTATTGAATAGTCGTTGGCGTCTGTCGTGATCTCGTCCTTGTCAATGCTTCGGCGGTAAGCAAAAAAGGCGTTTGTTGACCAGGCCTCGAAAGCAAGGACGTCAATATGCTCAACGATACTTTCCAGACTGTCATTAAGGGCACGGGTATGCGGAGAGCCGGAACTGCGAAAGTAGAGGGTAATTTCGTTTTTGTCACTGTCGATTCCTTCAGGGCTTTCTCGGTCAATGCACGAGAAGATGAGCATGGAGAATAGCACCGGCATGATTATGATTATATGTCGAATCCTTTTGAACATGGCTTAATCCAATATTGTTCCGTTTTGGTCCACTACTTTATAGCCGTTGATATAGACGTTGCAGTTTAGCGGTGAACGAGGCTCAAATTCAAAGCGGAGGTCAAACTTGTGAATCTCGTCCAAATCCAGAGAGGCACCTTTTTCGTTAGCGCTCCTGATTAGCTCAATAAGATTGCCGCCACCGATCTCCGTGTTCAATGTCTCATTTATGAGCTTTATCGTCACATCTTGACGGGATTCGCTCAAGCGCAGGACACGCAGCTGTCCGGACAGGCGCCAGTCGGCTTCAGGTTCAACCTTTAGCCGGGTTGCATAACGGAAATTTTCGCTGTCAGCATAATCGTTGTCGAATTTATACCGGCTGTTGTTGTCGGATATATAAACCGAGTAGGCATAGTCAGTTACATTCATTGAATCAAGGCCGACGCCCTCGATGTTTATGACGTAAGTGTCTTCGACCAGGCGAAGGCGTATGTCGGAAGGATTAAGGGGACGGATTTCCGTCGTATTGCCTTCTTTATGCGTCGCGAAGAATAGCGGGGAAAGAGCGTCAGTCGTTACGCCATCCTTGATTGTTGTCAGCTCCACCGCGAGGTCGGATATGTCGCTCTTTCCCTCTTCAAGCGTGCGTGGAGAGATGACTGAATATTGCTCGCCGAGGTTTCCCCAAGCTACGAGATGATAATGTCCCGGAGGCATCTCGGACAGGGTTATGTGGTAAACAGGAGAAATTTTAGGGCTGGCGTCCGTATATTCCTTAATGAACTTCCCCGACGAATCGAAAACGTAAAGATTGATCTTGTCGAGCGCAGAAATATTGATGCCCTTACCCTCCTCGGCAACGGCAACATAATCAAAAAATACGCGGTTCTCGAATACGCATAAATTCATGTCGTCGTTTATGCAGGATGCCATGAGCACGGCCATAATAAGGATATAATATTTTATCTTGAAACGAACCATTTCCTTTTCATTTTAATTTTATCCTGAGGAAAAATGAACTGCACGCAAAGGAATCGGATAAGGACAAAGGCCAGTCGCTTGACCGCCTTTATCCTTATGCCGACAGGGCTAACTGCCAAGGATAACGCCGCTCATGGGCACAGTTGTCCAGCGTTGAATCGTTATTTTAACAGTAATGGAGGATTCCTCACCGACGACGCCTCCACCTGTCCCCGGTTTCAGTTCCGGATAGCTATCGCCGAGACGAACAATATTAAAAAGACTGATGTCATAGTATTCGTTGCGCTTAACCTGATACTCTTTGCCTGCCGGATCAGAGTTTAGCCACACCTGGAAAAAGCACATCTGCTTGTAGTAGCTTACATATTCGGCGCTCGATATGTTATGGGCAGCGTTTAAATATTCGACATGCTTTTTGGCTTCTACCGTGTCAGTATAGTAATAGTATGAATTGTTGTCAACCACAACATGGAGGCTATCCATTTTTATATTGCCGATGGATGTCGTCGTCACAGGGCGTTTGGTTGTACCGTCGAAGCTCGTGGCAATAGCTTCGGGAGTAAATTTCGCTTTAATGACAACATAGGTCATCTCGCCTTGACGAGGAGCTTTGTGAGTGTTCTCAAAAGCATACTTCGTATTGCGCTTGTCGACTTTGACATTTTTGTCATCATTAACTTGCACGAATTTGCTTATGTCCCATTTCGTATAATCCTGTCCGGCAATATCAAATTCGTTCTTGAAATCATTTTTATAATCATCCAGATTGCCATCCCAATTAGGGTCAATGCTATTGGTCTGCTCTCTCATGGGAAAAATCTTCGTATTCTTATTCCCGACGGCAAATTCGAGAGATTTTTGGTCAAATATGGCGTTGGCAGCTTTAATGGCGCCGGTAGATGCTAAAGGCCCTTCCTTGACGACGGTGATTTTCGACGTGAGACGCTCGACGCTGACATTCGCCTCATTCGTCACTCCTTTTACAATATCAACGATTACAGGAGCAGTACTAAACATCGGGTTGCCTTTAAACGTAGCCGGATTGGCGGCAGGCAAACTGCTTTTGTAAAAAAGGCCTTCCTGGTCGTCAATTGAGTATGTCATCGACGTAAGTCCCTTTAAGCGTATGGAATCTCTCATAGCCCTGCTGAAATTCATTGCTACATAAACACGCTTGCCGGAGCCGGTCGGAACATTAAAGCTGACTTTGTAATTGTTCGCCCCATTCTCGTTAGCAGCGCCTATTGCAACGGTAGTATCGGCCTGATAAGCATTTTGAGAGTTGAAGACAAAGACGGTGGCGCTGTCGAGCTTCGCCTCCTCTGCCGTGGCGTTGGAATCGTCTATGGCTTTTGTCGATTGGTCATCCATGATCGTGACCGTAAGAGCGGCGACCTCCCTTGTATCTTCCTCCTGGAGAGCGAGGTTCGTCTCCCTGGCGCAGGAAATCATCCCGACGGTCAGGATCGAAGCGATTATGAGATATTTGAACATTCTTTTCATTTGAATTTTGCTTTTAAATAATTAATAAACATTTTTCTTATTTGATTTCTTTGAGTTTGTGACCTTGCAGGCCCGTGTTTGTTTTATGCAAAAATATGTCCGCATAATTCTATTATTATTGGCAATTTACATGGAAATATGTGCAATTTACATTTTAAGCTATCTTTCTTGTCCGAAAGAGTTAACACCATGTCATGAATTAGTCACAATATCGCAGTAGCAGTTTTTAGAACAAGGATATGCCATGCCTGATGTTTCAGCGCACGCGACGGAAACCTCGGCGCACGCGACGGAACCTTCGGCGCACGCGACGGAAACCTCGGCGCACGCGACGGAACCTTCGGCGCACGCGACGGAAACCTCGGCGCACGCGACGGAAACCTCGGCGCACGCGACGGAAACCTCGGCGCACGCGACGGAACCTTCGGCGCACGCGACGGAACCTTCGGCGCACGCGACGGAGGTATGCGAGCTAGCTCTGGAAGCGTGCGAGCTAGCTCTGGTAACGTGCGAGCTAGCTCCGAAGGAGATGGCCGGAGAAAAGACGCCTGGGACGTTCTTGCCCGGCAAGGCTGTGGATGCGGCGACAATTCATTCCTGCGGGGCAAAAAAAATAGAGGGGGCGACGCCTCCTCTATTTCGCTTCAGGTTTTGGGGATTAGGTTATTCTATGTATATGGTATATCCGTATTCATATTCGTTGCCGGAGAAGCGGTATTTGTCCAGCGGGCGGGCGCCCCAGCTGTTAAGGCCGGCTACTCCGCGCTGGAAGAGATCGACGGAGAGAACAGTTTCCGGACGTGGAATAATGTCGGTGGAGTGTTGCTGCTTCTTGGTGAGACCTGGGTCGAAATCTTCGGGATAGTTGTTAAGAGCGCTGACGGAAAGGGGTTGATGGCCTTTAATGCGTATTCCATGACCATCGGCGTTCTTCAGGGTTAGCCATCGGACGTCGGTTTTGTTGCCTGTTTCCTGAGGGCGGTAGTATGGGAAGGCTTGCTCGCTGACTTTTCCGCTCCATATGCCCATGAAGGCGTCGGCATTGCGGTCGACGTAGTTTTCATGCGGGCCGCGGCCGTACCATGTGAAGTTGTCATATTCACCGGGGAGGCTCATGATCATTCCGAAGCGCATCATTTCGGGCATCAGGCGTCCTTCGGCCTTATACTGGGCAAAAATGGCGAGGCTGCCGTCCGGGCTGACAATATAGTTGAGGGCAACGCGGGCTTCAATGCCTGCGGGCTTGGCGTCATATACGAAGATTGCGTAGTCGGCGTCGGCGTTGACACTTGTCAGGGTATAGTGGATGTTTTGCCCGGCGGCATCCCATACTCGGAGGAGGCGTTGCTCATTGCTGCCGAAGTCGTTGTCAGTCGGAGCACGCCAGAAGTTGAGACGTGGGAGGGACTGGATAAGGTTTTTTCCGTCTTTGCGAATGCCGGTGAGTGGACCGCGGAAACCAGGCCTGGCTGCGAAGCGATATTCGATGCCATTGCGGGCAATGATTGTATCGCTGATTATGGTAGTTGACTTCATCTCGGCTGCGTAATCTTTCGAGGCGATATAGTATTTGTTTTGCGGGAAGGCTATTTCCTCTCTGGCTACTTCAAAGCCGGCGGGAAGGAAGTCGGTGGGTTGCTTGCTGTAAGCATATATCTGAAGGAAATATTCTGTTCGGTCTTCTGCTGGGAGAGTGGGGAGGTTGAGTTTTATGTTTTTTTCTCCGCCGGCTGGGACGATAGCCTCGAATGTTCCGTTGGCAAAAGGCTCGCCGTTCTTTATGACTACCCATTTATATTGATAGTTTTCCCTGGTGAGGTCGGTGAATTTGAAGTCGTTTGTTACGGTGACTATTCCATTGGCGACGTCCTTGTTCTTGAAGAGGATGTTTTGATAAACTTTCTTTACGATATGAGTATGAGGAAGGTATTTCTGGTCTGGAGATATGATGCCGTCCATGCAGAAGTTGCCGTCATTGGGATGATTCCATCCGCCGAGGTCGCCTCCGTAAGCCCAGTATGGGCGTCCCTGTTCGTCATTGGCGTGAAAGCCGTGGTTGTACCATTCCCAGATGAATCCTCCCTGCATGTTCTTGCTGCTTCTGATGACGTCCCAGTATTCCTGCATGTTGCCCATGCTGTTTCCCATTGCGTGAGCGTATTCGCACATTACGAACGGGCGCCCCAGGTCGGTTGCCGCGTCGCGTACCATGGATTCCATTGAGGGATACATGGGGCAGAGGATGTCGGTGTTTTCCGCTCTTCCGGCTCTTTCGTACTGTACGGGGCGACTTTTGTCGCGCTCTTTTGCCCATGCGTACATGGATTTGAAGGCTGTGCCGTTGCCTGCTTCGTTGCCGAGCGACCAGATGAGGACGGAGGGATGGTTTTTATCTCTCTCAACGAGGCGTTCCATGCGGTCGAGGTGTGCGGCTTGCCATTCGGGGAAGTTGGCGGGGTTCTCAGCCCCATAGCCCATGCCGTGAGATTCAAGGTTGGCTTCATCAACCAGGTATATGCCGTACTGGTCGCAAAGGTCGTACCAGAGGGGAGCCTGGGGATAGTGTGAGGTGCGGACGGCATTGATGTTGAGTTCCTTCATGAGCTGTATGTTTCGCATCATGACGTCGCGGGTGACGACTTGGCCGGTCTTGGTGTTAAACTCATGGAGGTTTACGCCTTTGAAGTATATTTTTTTTCCGTTGAGGAAGATCTGTCCGTCCTTGATTTCGACTTTGCGAAAGCCGATTTTGTGGGAGGTTGATTCTATAACTTCTCCTTTTGTATTCTTGAGAGTTATTAATAAGGTGTATAAGTTAGGGGTTTCTGCTGTCCACTTGCTGGGGGAGGGGACGGCGCCGGCAAACTTGATTTGGGAAAGTCCGGGAACAAAGGATTTATTGATGGAGAGGTCGAGGACTTTCTTCTGATTCCTGTCGAGCAGGGCGGTTTCTATGCGGGCATCTGTGGAGTTTGCGGCATAGTTTTTAAGCGTTATGTCGATGCTGAAGACGCCGTTTTTGTAGTTGTCGTCCAGGTCGGGATGAGCAAAAAAGTCAAAGATGCGCGTTTGCGCCGTGCTGTACAGATAGACGCTGCGGATAATGCCTCCGAAGCGCCACATGTCCTGGTCTTCGAGATAATATCCGTCGCTGAATTTATGGACTTCGCAAGCGATGGAGTTCTTTCCTTTACGGATGTATGGGGTGATGTCAAACTCGGCAGGGCTTTTGGCGTTTTGCGTATAGCCGACTTTTTTTCCGTTTATCCATACGTACATGGAGTTTGTTCCGGCCTCAAAGTGGAGAAAGATGCGGCGCCCCTCCCATGTGTCGGGGATATTAAATTCATGGCGGTAGAGGCCTGTGGGCGAGTATTCCTTGTCGATGAACGGGATTTTCGCGTTAAAGCCGTAGCCTATGTTGACATAGAAAGGCAGGCCATGACCGTTAAATTCCCAATTGCCCGGAACGGGGATTGTGCCCCATTGGCTAATGTTGTAATTCTCTTCAAAGAATCCAGAAGGGACGTCTGCAATCTTTGGGAGCCATTTGAACTTCCAGTTTCCGTCTAGCGAAAGATACCAGGGGGATGTCTGGAAATCGTTATTGACTGCAGCTTGCGCTGTGGGGTATGGAATGGCTGTGGCGCGGGTCGTTTCTTTGTTGACGGCGAACACTTCGGGATTCTCCCAGTCGTTTACGGTTTGGGAGTGGGCACATGCGCTAATGCAAAGCGCCGCAAAGAGATACTTAATTTTCATTTTTAACAGGATTAATTGTTTGTAATTATTAATGTTTATGTGGTTTTAAGATGATTTGTACCGGGATTTAAGGTATATATGTACAGGTTAACTAATGATGCCCCAGTTTGTTTTACGGGAAAACAGTACGTTGATACGCTCGCGGAGCATTTTATTCTCGTCGCGTTCCAGATTCTCGTCGTCGGCCAGGATAGATGCTGCCATATCGCGGGCATATTGGAGGATTTGACCGTCGGAAGCAAGGTCGGCAATCTTTAAGTTGAGGCCGATACCGCTTTGGCGAGTGCCGTCCAGGTCTCCATGCCCTCTCATGCGTAAATCGGCTTCGGCTATTTCAAATCCGTTATTGGTGCTGACCATAATCTCCAGGCGACGACGTGTGTCAGCACTTAACTTATAGGAGGAGACAAGGATGCAGTAGGATTGCTCGGCTCCACGCCCAACGCGGCCGCGAAGCTGATGCAGCTGCGAGAGGCCGAACCGTTCGGCGCTTTCTATAACCATGACGGAAGCATTTGGAACATTTACGCCTACTTCGATGACTGTCGTTGCCATAAGGATATGCGCTTCGCCGGATACGAACTTTTTCATTTCGGCTTCTTTCTCAGCGGCTTTCATACGACCGTGAACCATGCAGACTGTATATTCTGGGAATATTTCACGGAAAAGAGCATAGCCTTCTTCGAGATATTTGTAGTCGAGCTTCTCGCTCTCTTCAATCAGGGGGTAAACAACGTAAACCTGGCGACCTGCCGAGATTTCCTTGCGAAGGAACTCATACAAACGAGCTTTGCCGGTATCGTAACGGTGAATAGTCTTGACGGGTTTGCGACCGGGAGGAAGCTGATCAATAACGGATACGTCCAAATCTCCGTAGAGAGTCATAGCTAATGTTCGAGGGATGGGAGTTGCCGTCATTACGAGAACGTGAGGGGGGATGTCGTTCTTTTTCCATAACTGGGCACGCTGCTCCACTCCGAAACGGTGTTGTTCATCTATGATGGCGAGACCAAGCGATGAGAAGACTACGCTGTTTTCTATCAAGGCGTGCGTGCCGATTAGAATGTCTATATCGCCGGATGCAACGGCCGGGAGGATTTGATTGCGTTCGCGCTTGCTCGTAGAACCGACAAGAAGGGCTATTCTTACGTCGCTCATGTCGCCGAGGAAGTTGGCGACGGTAGAATAGTGCTGACGGGCGAGAATCTCGGTAGGAGCCATCATACAAGTTTGATAACCGTTGTCGATAGCAATGAGCATGGAAAAGAGGGCTACTAATGTCTTGCCACTGCCTACGTCGCCCTGAAGCAAGCGATTCATTTGTTTGCCACTCCCCATGTCTGCACGTATTTCTTTTATAACTCGTTTCTGCGCATCGGTGAGAGCAAATGGAAGATGCTCCTTGTAAAATGTATGGAAGAGGGAGCCAACAACGGGGCATAACATCCCCTTGCTTTTCTGTTTCCGAGTCCCGGCGGAGAGAAGAATATGGAGCTGAATAAAGAACAGCTCGTCAAACTTTAGGCGAAGTCTCGCAGCTTGCAAAGCTTTCGGAGATTCAGGGAAATGAATATTCCGCATTGCTTCGGACAAAGAAACCAGTTGAGTTCGCGCAAGCAGGGCAGCGGGAAGGATTTCATTCACTTTCCATTCCAATATATTGAGAAGCATGTATTGAAAATTCTGTATTGCTCGGGAGTTGAGGAAGCTTTTCTTCATCTTCTCCGTAGTATTGTAAAAAGGCATCAGGCCAGCGGCAACTTGATGGGCATTTTCGCCCGGATCAATCTCTGGATGGACAATATTATAGCTTTGCCCGAACTCGCTTGGTTTGCCGAAGACAATATATTCCTTTCCAAGTACATATTTATTGCGCGTGTAAACAATTCCCTTGAACCATACAAGGTCGATAACGCCAGTGCCATCCGTAAAACGTCCAATAAGCCGGCGCGTATGGCCTTCGCCTAATATGTCGAATGATAATATCCTGCCTTTAAGCTGGATGTATGGCAAATCTCCGTTTATCTCCGAAACAGCATAGATGCGGCTACGATCAAGATATTTGTATGGGAAATAATACAGCAAATCTTCAAACGTGTAAATGTTGATTTCATTCTTCAGCGTCTCGGCTTTTTTACGGTCAATGCCTCTAAGATAAGTGATGTCACGCTTGTGCAGCTCTTCCATATCATACTTGCCTAAGGGCAGCGGTTGTGCAATATCGCTTCAGCGATGCGGAGATCAAGTGGGGTGGTAATCTTTATGTTTGTCTCTTCGCCTTCAACAAGGTGAATTTTTGCTCCATATATCTCAACCACCGAAGCGTCGTCAGTAAATAAAGGATTATAAGATTGTCCATAAGCTGCGCGAAGAATCCCACTGTGGAAGACTTGGGGGGTCTGCACGACGGCATACTTGCTACGATCTGCTGTGCGGGATGTTCCAGTGCAGCCGACTATTTCTCTTATAGAATCTTTTAGCGCAATTACAGGGATTGCTGAATCCTTATCCCATGCTTGGGCAAAACATGCCTCTATCAACGCAACACTTGCGAAGGGGCGAACAGCATCATGGACCGCCACAAAGCCAGGTTCTTCAACCTGTTCGAGGCCGTTTTTTACCGAATGAAAACGTGTCTCGCCACCAACACAAATGCGGCAAGGTACTGTAAAATGATATTTGGAACAAAGCTCCTGCCAGTAATTCAAATACTCTTCAGGAAGAGGCAATATAATTTCAACCTTCTGATTCCAGACATAAAAACATTCAATTGTGCGCATAAGGATAGGCTTGCCGCCCAATGGAAGGAACTGTTTGGGAATTGGATTTCCGATGCGTGTACCTTTGCCTCCGCCAACGATGATAACGTGATTTCTCATTCTTCCAGTTCTAACAGCACTTTCTTCACCTCTTCATCAACAACATAAAGTTTGGCCTTACAACGCTTGATAAGCATCGAAGCTTCTTTAACTTTTTCCATGAGAAAGTCAATGTCAAGTTCTTCGTTTTCTATTTCCGATACCAGCTCGCGCAGGCTGGCCATATCTTGATTATAATTGCTCTGATTATCGTCCATATGTATTAATGTAAAGTATTGCTTTTTCATAAAAATAATAACCCTCACTAACTGCCCGAAATACAGCACAGATAAAAAACAACAACATTACTAGCGCTTCAGTCTGCTGTATTTTGCATCATGACAAATAGCTCTTTTAATGCGACCAAAGGTACAGAAAAGCGTGAACTTGGCAATTAAATATTAATGCAAGCCTTTTATTTACCGGCACATCCATGATTGCCATGATTCCTCTCGTTCTAAATAGCTGACATCCGTTTCTTCAGCTGCTATTTCGTAACTACTGAAAGGGTCGTATAGCAGCCATCTGCCATTTATTGCTGCAGGAATCATACTTCTAAGAGGCATCATATAAACCTTTTCGAAACATGTTGCCGCCAATATCTCCAATTGAAAAAGCTTCTACTGCAATAATAGCATCCTGGTTATATTACTGAATTAAATTAGAAAAAAGGTTAAATGGGGCTACGCCTGAAATAAACGCAGACGACATGTCCATGCTAACATTTCTATTAATCCAAGACGTTAGTAGCAGCTTAAATTTAGCCTTGAGGTAATGCGTCTAGCTATAAAGTTTAAGGTAATAAACAATCGAGTAGGAGGAAAACGAAGTAGTTTTCTTCCTACTTTCGTTTTCCGACCTCTCACACCACCACGCTTGCCGTTCGGCACGTGGCGGTTCTTTATCTACGATGCAATTTAC
>JAIRPK010000050.1 GCA_031257015.1 Tannerellaceae bacterium | reverse complement strand
ATTTCGTTGCCTGTGAAAGAAGTGCAAAAAATGGCGAATAAAACCAATACAGTCCAAAATCGCAAATTCTGTCCCTGTCTTTTCATACATACTGTTGGCATATTCTGCGACTTCTGTTTCGATAATATCAGTTGTTATGAAAATGTAGTTATCAATTTTATCTTCAGGTAATTTTTGCAATGCTACATCAATATCTATTTTCGTTATTCGCTTATCTTTAATTTCATAACAAGTAATGATTTTATCATCATTTTCAAGAACAATTTCTACATCGCCTAAAGAGCCGGTTTGCTTGTCGGCCGCATTGTGCGCTTCGAGTGATTTATTTGTTTCGCCGGTTTGGTGCTTAACGGTTTGATAAGCAGAAGCGACAATTAACACAGGAAGGCGGCTTGAATGTTTGCAATTTAAATGTTGTATCAGCAGGGTTACAATTTCTTCGGAAGAAAGCGGCAAAATATCTGCCTGACTTAAATCAGCAATTAACTGTTCCATTCGCTGTTCATTTTCTTTTTTTATAACCAATAATAAACGAATTATTTCCTGCAAAACATCAGAAGCAATTTCAGTTTTTTCAAATACATGTTCCAAAACTTCCAATGAAGAGGTATAAACTTCTTTGGGACGGCCAACTAATACAATGTCTGCAGTCAAAAGACGGTCTATATTTCTAAAAGCAGGCGTCAAATAAGCTGTTGTCGGATTGCATGGAAGTTTGTATTTATGCACCAGCAATTCCACATATCGCTCATCATAAAATCGTCCCGAATAGGTATCGTTCCCCTCAATTTCAGTGTACGGCTTACGAATATCCACTTGCGGATTGTGAATTTTGGCAAGCAAACACGACATCAAAAAGCGAATCGGTGCCTTATTGGAATTACAACGACAAATCAATTCAATTTTTTCTTGCAACTCAATTGAATTAATCATACTTACAGATAAATCGTGGTTTGCATTTTCATACAAACTTTCCAAAATATCAAGCGGGGTATCATTATTTTTCATCTGCAAATAATGGATTTATTTGTTTTAAATTGCATTTATCAGGATTATAATTGACCCATAAAACTTCTTGCCTTACATCTTTTGTCGAATGGATTGTTTTCACAGGACTGTATATTTTTCTCCATTTATTTGGCGGATACAATTCGTCCATCAAATCACATTCGTAGTTGGAAATTGCTACAAGCCCTTCGGCGGAATTAAGTGTTTCTGCTAACTCTTTATGAGCTAAATTATCCATTTCATAACTATATGATTTGATGTCACCGCGTGTTTCATGAATATAAGGCGGGTCACAGTAAAAAAGCGTATTCTTACTGTCGTACAATTTTATTACATCAATTGCTGGACGATTTTCTATTTGCACTCGCAACAGTCGCTCGGCAATAAATTCAAGTTGTTCCACTCCGCCAAGCCAACGACTGACTACGCCGCTCATGCCTGCGCGACTTGTGTTCTTACAATTTGCCCAACGCCCGATAGTGGCCGTTTGCGCCAACCCTGTACGTACTTGGCGGGCACGAATGTAAAACCGCCGAGCTCGTTCAAGATTAGATAAATCAGGATTTAATTCGCAGGCTAACCCAAATTCTTCTCTTGAAAAAGGAGTTAATGCAATTTGTTCCATTAGCCTGTCTTTTTCATCTCGCAATACTTTGAAAAAGTTCACGACTTCTCCGTCAATGTCATTGTAAGTTTCCACAGGCGATGGCTCTTTGTTCAACAAAACAGCTCCCGAACCGGCAAAAGGCTCGCAATAATGATTGCAATTTGGAAGTAGAGGCAATAACCAATTCAGATGTGAAAACTTTCCCCCATACCAGCCAAAAGCAATAAGTTTTTTAGGCTTATTTATCCGTATAATCGGCGGTGGTGTCTTATGTATATTCCGAACATTTGTTGCTTTCATTTTTATATTTTTAAGAATACAAAAATACAATATTTATATTAAGTAGAAACCGTTTTTTTGCAAAAAACGTTCTTTATGTCTTCTTGTCAGTTTCTCATGAACTCCATTGCTGAAGCCGAAGCATCATTTAATAAAAACAACAATTGAGCGAAGCTGATTTAAAACTGAAAGAAATCAAACGCTCCTCCCAGTCATTAAGCGTAACCAATTTGCAAACACGCAGCTGTTTTCATGAAAGAGTACACACACATTAATATATATACATCCAGACAAGCCAATTCAATCCCGTTCATTTGCATCATTGCAAATCGCTCATGTTAAAAACAGGACGCTTTTGAATCATTGCAAATCACTCATGTTAAAAACAGGACGTTTTTGAATCATTGCAAATCACTCATGTTAAAAACAGGACGTTTTTGCATCATTGCAAATCGCTCATGTTAAAAACAGGACGTTTTTGCATCGTTGCAAATCGCTCATGTTAAAAACAGGACGCTTTTGCATCATTGCAAATCACTCATGTTCAAAACAGGAAGCTTTTGCATCGTTGCAAATCACTCATGTTCAAAACAGGACGTTTTTGCATCATTGCAAATCACCAAGCTTCACAAACAAGAAACAAAAGTCATGGACAACAACAATCTCAAAAAAAACAGAAGCAGTAAAAAATCATATTAACAGTAAAAAAACACAGACTTATTTGCAGATTAAATAAAAGTAGTATCTTTGCCAATATCATGTGAATTTAATCAATTTAAAACCAAAAGTAATTATGTTAGAGATAGAAATATTTAGCACCCTGATAGCCAAACTTAGTGTTAGCGACCATTTTGAGTTTGCATACGACATCCATACCCGTCTGGAGTCTGAGATAACGCAAATACCGACGCTTGTCGTCCCTTGGAACAAATTTTCCGATGCGTTTAGGCGTGAAGATGAAGCGTTCAAACGCCCCAAGCTGATAGAAACAAAACAAGTGGTTGATCTTGACGCTAATCGCCTGAGCCTTGTCGTCGGCATATCCGACATTATCAAAATGAGATTAAAAAGCACTACACCGGCTGAACAGGCAGCCGCCGACTTGCTGGACACAGAAATCCTGCAAACATACAAGCACGTTGCCCGGCTCAACTATGAATCAAAAACAAGCTATATCACCAACATGATACAGGATTTTCAGTCGAACAAACATAAAGGCGCCGTTGTTACGCTTAACCTCCAGCCACTGTTGAACGAACTGGCCGCTGCCAACACAGCCTTCAATAAGAAATTCAACGAACGCGCCGACGAATATCTTCAACAAAAAGGAGTAGGCACAGCCACCGAGGCACGGCATGAAACGAATGAAACATTCAAAGCCCTCGTCACAGCTCTTCAATCCCTTTACGAGGCCAATGAACTTTCGACGTCCGATCCGGCTCTTCGCAGCAAATACGAAAAATGCGGATTCATCATAAACTCCGTTATTTTACATGCCAAAAAGACCTTCTCTCACAATAAAGGTCATGAAGATGACGAAAACGAAGGAACCGGCGGAGGCGGAATTGGTTAAGGAAAAGCCGAAAAAAAATAACGACAGGGCGCAATTACAGTTGCGCCCTTTTTATTTTAACGGCACATATAGATAAAAAAAACGCTGCCGTTGAACATATACAAATAGTACAGTTTTCTAGATTCGTTGAAAAACTGTACTATTTGTATATTGTTGTTCCCCAAAACACATTCTATATTTGCAATGCAAACTCAAGAGAGAGTATTGGCAATCAACTAATAAATTATTCTTCATCTATAATGAAACGCATTTTATCAATTACAGTCAGCATCTGGATAGCTTTAAGCTTATCCACAAACGCACAATCGCCGGTTCGTCCGTACATTCAGCTCAACGTCGGCACAGATCCGGTAACTAATGGTGGAGGCGCATGGACAATAAAACCGGAGATTGGATGGGATTTTAAATTCATAAACGTTAATCTTTTAGGAGTTTTAACAACCAATATGCTTTTCTCTAATAACTATTCGATACTTCATCTATCCGACGAGCCTCCAACAACCAAGGAACGCACTTACATTAATGGGCGCACAGCACATTCAGTTATGCTAAATGCAGGAATTGATGCAATAAAAATATTTACGCCACAATCCGCACACGGCATAATCCTAAGCATTGGCAGCGGAATTACTCAAGTTCAAAAACAAAAGATACTCCAAGGTACAGCCGATGAATTTATCAGTTCGGATTTTAGTTTCGGATTGGATTTCGGACTTTCGGCATCTTATCAGTATCAAATTGCAGATGAATGGAGAATCGGTCTTTATACCGACATTCAAAGCATGATCGAATATGCAACTTTCGGAATCGCTTTGAAAAGGTACTTTTAGAGATTGCAGCAACCATCCAAAAGAAAAATAACCAACGTTGGAGAGTTAAAACAACCTCTTCTTAAAATCTCAAGCAATTGAAATAATGTCCGCCTACTCAGAAAAAAATCATATACTTCAATGTATATGATTTTTTTATTACATTTGCCAAAAGAGAATTATCACATCATTTAATATTAACTTTAAATAATAATACAAATGAATACACGACAAAACAAGCAACAGCGATTTGAAACAACCGGAAAAAGTGAGCAGGAAACGGCATCCGTAGTAACAGCATTCGATTACTTTTTCTCCGCAACATATCATAGCGGATACATCATCGACTGTGACAAGAAAACATTTCATCACGTATTCACTCCATTACCATTCATTGAACATTCAGCAGAAAAACTAAAACAAATGGGATTTGATTTTTATAGACAATCCGTGCCTGAAAATGAACAAAAACTATTAACAACTCTCTATGCCGACGCATTATCATTCTGGAATACCCATTCTTCATTCAAGCCGGATAACTATATCCTTTCATGTAACTTTCACATATCTAACGGAAAAATAAAGAAACTTATTAATCACAAAATTTTCCCTGTATATTTCGACGAAGATAACAAATGTAAACAACTTGCATGTATATTGTCCTTGCCATCTTCTTTCACCTTCAGAAATATCGTTATGTGCAAGAAAAAGGCCGAGCATTATTGGGAATATACCCCCTGTTCAACCTCTCAACTTTGGAGGAAAATTAAACGATCTGTTCTTTCGGATGCAGAAAAAGATATTCTTGCACTGGCAAATATGGGATACTCTGCAAAAGAAATGAGCGAATATTTAAGTAGAAGCGAAAGCTGCATAAAAGTTCGCAAGGATAAAATATTTCAGAAGTTAGGAGCTAAGAATATGCAAGAAGCAATTGCCATCGCAACCGCTCATTTATACATGTAAAAAAAACTGCAGTTAAACCTGCAGCAAAGTACATTTTGAATATAAAAAACTTATAATCCAGACAAAACAGCACAAACGCACATCAAAAAAAAATCCTTCTAATACTCGCTAAAATCTGAAAATATCATTCCATTTGACCAAAACAAATTCAACAATCGGAATTTATTGAAAATTATCAAAATTAAAAAACTGACATAAAAACAAGAAAAAAGAACCAACTGTTCAACATTCTCCTCACTGCCTTTTCAATCGTCACATTCCTCTCCGCACAAACTCTAAAACTGAAAGAAAAAATAATCGACGGCCACTGCAAAACTATATATGGAAAGGTCAATTTATAACAAATATTTACTATTTTCAGGCTTTTCATATTCTCCTCAATCCAGCTTTTGTCATCCCCACCGAAAAAAACATCCCCCGCCGGCCATCCGCATTGACACGAGAACCGTTAAAGAGGCGCACATTTTTCCCAGCAAGACATGTTTTATAGCATTTGTTTTGTTTATTCAAAGGAAAATATTTAAATTTCGGCTGTCTAAAGAGAAGATAAATAACAAATGGTTTAACCTTATTAAATAAAATCCTTCAAGAAATGAAAGTATATCAAACAAATGAAATTAAGAACATCGCCATTTTGGGCAGTTCAGGCTCCGGAAAAACCACTCTCGCAGAAGCAATGCTCTACGAGGGTGGAGTTATAAAACGCAGAGGAACGATTGAGGCCGGGAACACCGTATCCGACTATTTTCCCGTTGAAAAAGAATACAAATACTCAGTATTTTCTACCGTCTTCAGCGTTGAATGGCTGGGACGCAAACTCAATTTCATTGATTGTCCCGGCTCAGATGATTTTATAGGCGGGGCAGTATCGGCATTGAACGTAACGGACACTGCATTAATGGTTCTCAATGCCCAGTATGGCATTGAGGTCGGGACGATTAACCAATTCCGTTATGCTGAGCAATTCAACAAGCCAGTAATATTTATTGTAAACCACCTGGACAATGCCTCGTCAGATTATGACAACACGATAGCCCAATTGAAAGACCGCTACGGCAGCAGCATCGTACAAATACAATACCCCATTAATCAAGGCGCCAATTTTAACGCCGTAGTCGATGTGCTAAAGATGAAAATGTACAAATGGAAGCCAGAAGGCGGTGTCCCCGAAGTTCTTGACATTCCCTCCGCTGAAGCCGACAAAGCCACCGAACTACACGCTGCCCTTGTCGAAGCTGCCGCCGAGCACGACGACAAACTGATGGAAAAGTTCTTTGAAAACGGCACATTGTCGGAAGATGAAATGCGTGCCGGAATCAGCGCCGGTCTTATCGACAGAGGCATGTTCCCTGTCTTTTGCGTATGCGCAGGTAAGGACATGTGCGTTCGCCGCACGATGGAGTTTCTCGGCAACGTCGTTCCCACTGTCGACAGGATGCCCCACTTCAAGACAGCCGACGGAACAGACGTAGCTCCCGATTCCAATGGGCCGACAAGCTTGTTTTTTTTCAAAACAACCGTCGAACCCCACATAGGACAGGTCTCATTTTTCAAAGTAATATCAGGAAAAGTAAAGGAGGGCGATGATCTTATCAACTCCGATCGCGGCTCCAAAGAAAGAATATCCCAGCTATTCACCGCCGCCGGTCAAACGCGCACCCAAGTCAGCGAACTCTTAGCCGGAGACATCGGGGCTACCGTCAAGCTGAAAGAAGTACGCCGCGGAAACACCCTCAACGGGAAAGGTTCCGACTACACCTTCGATTTCATCAAATACCCCAACCCCAAATACCGCCGCGCCATTAAAGCCGTAAACGAAGCCGAAGCCGAAAAGCTCAGCGAACTCCTCACCCGCATGAGGGAGGAAGACCCCACATGGATTATTGAACAGTCGAAAGAGCTAAAGCAAACGATCGTTTCCGGCCAGGGTGAATTTCACCTCCGCACTCTCAAATGGAGGCTGGAAAATAATGAGAAACTCATGATCGAATATCACGAGCCAAAAATACCCTACCGTGAGACCATCACCAAGTCCGCCAGAGCCGACTACCGCCATAAGAAGCAATCCGGCGGCGCTGGACAATTCGGAGAAGTTCATCTCATCGTCGAACCATATCACGACGGAATGCCCGCTCCCGAACTATACAAATTTGGCAATCAAGAATACAAAATCAATGCAAGAGACACACAAACCATCAACCTTGAATGGGGAGGCAAACTTGTATTTGTAAACAGCATAGTAGGCGGAGCAATCGACACACGCTTCCTCCCCGCCATCCTCAAAGGCGTGATGGCACGTATGGAGCAAGGCCCGCTGACCGGGTCATACGCACGCGACGTACGCATTATTGTTTATGACGGAAAAATGCACCCCGTCGACAGCAACGAAATTTCCTTCATGCTAGCCGGTCGCAACGCCTTCAGCGCAGCTTTCCGCGAAGCCGGCCCGAAGATTCTCGAACCAATATTCGACGTCGAAGTATCCGTTCCTGCGGATTATCTGGGCGACATAATGAGTGATCTTCAGGGACGACGTGCCGTAATCATGGGAATGAGCAGTGAAAAAGGCTATGAGAAGCTTATGGCCAAAGTCCCATTGAAAGAGATGTCCTCCTACTCCACGTCACTAAGCTCAATCAGCGGCGGCCGCGCCTCCTTCACCATGAAGTTCGCCTCCTACGATCTCGTTCCGTCCGACGTTCAGGAAAAACTGCTCAAGGCATACGCCGAGAAAAACCAGGAAGAAGATTAGACTCATGCCAATATTCAACTACTAGTTCCAACCGGAACGTTTTCTTTGTTATTATGTTAATACGCCCCCTCTCTTTATCGTCTGCACATGACAGCGAGAAGAGAGGGGGCTTCATCATTTTTCCTGCCGACTGTTCACATTCCTGATACAACTCAGCAATGCGAAACATTAGGAAAGAATATGGAATTATAGCTGAAGTTTAGGAGCCAGCGCTCGCCCCGTATGAGACTCCGCACATCTGGCAACATCTTCCGGCGTACCGGCACAAACAATATTGCCACCGTCTTTTCCCCCTTCCGGGCCGAGGTCGATAACATGGTCGGCACATTTGATAATTTCAATATTATGCTCGATGATAATCACCGTATGCCCTTTATCAACAAGAGCATTGAAAGCCGTCATCAGCGTTTTTATATCATAGAAATGCAGTCCTGTTGTAGGTTCGTCAAATATAAATAACGTGGAATTATATCTTTCAAGCGCCAAATAGTAGGCCAGCTTCACACGCTGATTCTCCCCCCCCGACAACGTTGACGAAGGTTGCCCCATTTTGATATATCCAAGGCCGACATGCTGCAAAGGTTCAATTCGACGAAGAACACGTCTGTCCTGGTAATTATTGGTATTGAAAAATTCGATCGCTTGGTCGATAGTCATCTCCAGTACATCATAAATATTTACGCCTCGATACTCAACGTCAAGCACATGCGATGTAAACCGCTTGCCATGGCAGACATCGCACTCCATGGTCAAATCAGCCATAAACTGCATTTCCACCGTGATGCGCCCTTCTCCCTTACATTCCTCGCAACGTCCTCCCTCCTTGTTAAAAGAGAAATCAGCAGGCGTGAGACCTGTTTTTCGCGCCATGGGAAGCTCGGCAAAAAGCTTGCGAATTTCATCATACGCCCCGATATAAGTAACCGGATTCGAGCGACTGCTTTTCCCGATCGTATTCTGATCTACAAAACAAACCTCTCTCACCAGCCTCCAGTCGCCAGTTACAGCAGAGCAATGCACAGGAAGCGGAGCAATGATAACAGATTGCTTGCTCAAACTCTCAAACAGAACGTCCCTCACCAGAGAACTCTTCCCCGACCCGCTTACTCCGGTTACTACCGTAATAGCATTAAGCGGAAATCGAACCGTAATATCTTTAAGGTTATTATGCTTCGCCCCCGCGACTTCAATAAAATTATTCCACCTCCGACGATAAGCAGGAAGCTCAATAGACTCCTCACCATTGAGAAAGCGCAAGGTATGGCTGTTCGTATTCAACTGGAGATTAGCCGTACCCCCCTCATAAACCACTTCGCCCCCCAATCGCCCCGCCTTAGGCCCTATATCAATAATATAATCCGCTGCACGAATAATCTCCTCATCGTGCTCCACGATAACAACCGTGTTCCCCAGCTCCTTCAACTGCCGGAGCACATGAATAAGCCTTTGCGTATCCCTTGAGTGCAACCCGATGCTAGGCTCGTCAAGAATATAAAGAGAGCCGACCAGGCTGCTCCCCAATGACGTCGCCAGATTAATCCGCTGACTCTCCCCCCCGGAAAGAGTTGACGACAACCTGTCAAGCGTAAGATACCCCAGGCCAACATCAAGCAAAAACTGAATCCGGCTACGAATCTCCGTAAGGATACGTTTGGCAATAGCCATATCCGTCTCGTCCAACACAAGATTATCAAAGAAACTCTTCAGCTCGACGACAGGAAGAGAAACAAGTTGAGCAATATCCTTCCCTCCCACTTTAACGTACAGGGCCTGGGGCTTCAAGCGGCTGCCCCGGCAAGTAGGGCACAACGTCTTACCCTTATACCGCGAAGCAATCACACGATACTGTATCTTATAGATATTAGACTCAACAAACTTGAAGAAATCATTAATTCCCTTTACATCCTTCGTACCATTCCACAAATAATCCTTTTCCTCCGCCGTAAGCTCATCATAAGGCCGGTGAATCGGGAAAGTCCCCTTTGAACTCTTAATAATAAAATCCTTCAGCCATTCCGAAAAAACCTCCGAGCGCCACGGCGCCACCGCCCCATTATAAACCGACAGCCTCCCGTCCGGAACGATCAGCGCCGCATCAAGCCCCACCGCCCTTCCGAACCCTTCACAATCAGGGCAAGCCCCCATTGGATTATTAAAGCTGAACATATATTCCGACGGCTCATCGAACGTTATCCCATCCGCCTCAAACCTCTTCGTGAACGACTTCACAACAACCTCCTCATTCGGCATATATACCCTGACGACACACTCGCCATGGCCTTCAAAGAAAGCCGTCTCGACCGAATCCGCCAGCCGGCTAACCAACGCCTTGTCCTCAGACGTTTCCAACCGATCAATCAACAATTCAACCAGGCTGCCGACATTCATCAACCCCACATTATCCGCAACCTCCTCGATGCGATAAACAACATTGTCAACAGAAATACGCGAATACCCCTCCTTCAACAATATCCCCATCTGATCTTTTACATCCCTACCCTCAGGTAAGACAATCGGCGCGAAAACAGCAAAGCGTACCCCCAGAGGGAACGTCCCCAACCACTTTACAATATCAGTAATCTGATGCTTGCGCACCTCCTCCCCCGAAACAGGCGAGATTGTCTTTCCTGCGCGAGCAAACAGCAATCGCAGATAATCATATATTTCCGTTGACGTCCCCACCGTCGAGCGCGTATTCCGACTGTTCACCCTCTGCTCAATCGCAATCGCCGGCGGAATCCCTTTTATATAATCACACTCCGGCTTACTCATTCGCCCCAGAAATTGACGGGCGTAAGCCGAGAGGCTCTCAACATATCGCCGCTGCCCCTCGGCATACAACGTATCAAACGCCAGCGACGACTTCCCGCTGCCCGACAACCCTGTTATAACAACCAGCTTATTACGCGGAATCTCAACATCGACGTTCTTGAGATTATTGACGCGGGCGCCCTTGATAATAATACAATCTTTCTTCATCTGCGTATAAAAAATATACGCGAAGGTAACTCTTTTTCGCCGCAAATCCCGCCCTCGCTAACACCCAAACTCACCACCACAGTATACAAAAAAAACCGTCCGCCCCACGCACCATTGCCCCGCCCGGCAACCAACTGAATTTTCACAAAAATCGCCCCGCCCCCTACCCTGTTCACATTTCACAACCCCAGCCATCAAAATAGCCCCGCTCCATTCCCAACCATAAAAAACAAAAAAACAGACATAAATCCTCCCGTGAAAAAAACATACAATCCCCCAAAAAGGTTTGCCTCAATACAGGAAAAACACAATTCAACTCCCTTTAATATCATCCCATATTGCAGGAAAACATAATCAAAAACAAGAACAAACTTTCCCTCTAAAAAAAACAATATAACCCGACAAAAAAACACTGTTTCTTATATTAGATAAAAATATAATCAGCCCCCCAAACACATTTTCCCACATTATAAGAAAACACCATCCAAAGCAAAAACGATTCGTCCACTGCCGGAAAAACATACCATATTCCCCTCCGGATACTTCGCCCCCAAGGTGGGAAACCATGTTTCCGCTCCGGATCCCGTCGTCCCCCAAGGTGGGAAACCATGTTTTCACTCCGGATCATACCGTCCCACAAGGGGGGACACCATGTTTTCACTCCGGATCATACCGTCCCACAAGGAGGGACACCATGTTTTCGCTCCGGATCATACCATCCCCCAAGGTGGGAAACCATGTTTTCACTCCAGATCGTATCGTCCCACAAGGGGGGACACTAGGTTTTCGCTCCGGATCATATCATCCCACAAGGAGGGACACCAGGTTTCAACTCCGGATCATATCGTCCCACAAGGAGGGACACCAGGTTTTCACTCCGGATCATATCGTCCCACACAGGGGGAAACCTTCTTGGATATTTCGCCTGTATTTCCCCATAATAGAGGCAATTATTTTTTTATTTCAGACTATATTTCCCTGCATTGTGAGAAAAGAATCTTTTGATTTAAATTATCTTTTTCTTCAATGCCGAAAAACATACCCCAAAGACAAAAGATAAACTCCCACATTGACGACAAAGCTTCCGTACAATAAATCCATCTTATTCATCGAGCAATATGACAATAAATCATGCCGACATTATAACCATTCTGCATGGATGATTATAAGAAATAAGTTTGGTTAATGGCAGTATAAGAGGAAGAAATATTCTTTGATTTTGCGAATCGTTTCTTTATCAAGAACAGAGAATGGAGATAGAAACATTTTTTTGAGAAATCCACTAAAAAAGGAAAGCTGATGTTCATCTGTTTCAGGCTTTTTGTCTGGCCTGATATACGAACATCAGCTCTCCTTTTTTACGTCAGCAATCGTGGTTATTTATACATATATTATATGGTTCATCTGGCGCTTAGCGGGGCAGGCATAAGTTTGAGCGTGGAAGCCACCATATTGGGTGTACTCAATATTTCAACAGCTTTGTTGAGAGCCGCATCATCCTTTAGATTTTGGATCATGGCGCCTCGCTCGAAATAGTATCGCTTGGTTATCTCGGAGGCCATAAGTTGTTTGATGGTTGTCTCGAAGCGGGCAAAATCCTTGTCGATATTTGGCGTAAGTCGCGCTTCAAGTTCACGGAAGGTAGTGGAATCAGCTTCACTCGTATAGCCCTCGAATGTTGCAGCATCTTTCAGGTTTTTCAGGATTTTCACGCTCTGACGATCATATGTAAAATTCTTTTCTTTGGCCAGCGCCTTGAGAGCCTCAAAATCATCGTCCGTCACCTCAAACTTTTCCGGCTCCGGGATAGTCGGGTGTTTTTGTACATAATCGGTAACATAATCAAAAAGAACATTCAAATCCTGCAACAGATAATAAATTATCGTAGGCGTTTGCTGGTCTCCGACGACAAAGTCAGGTGTTATTCCCCCGCCGTCACGCACGGGGCGACCGTTAGCCGTGTAGAAGACAGACGTCAGACTGTCTGGGATTGAGGCGGCGCTCCCGTCTGCTCCACGGTGGGCATAGTCAATTTGTTGTATGCAACGTCCGCTTGGGATGTGGTACTTGCTGATCGTCACTTTCAAGCTACCGTCATACGGCAGTTCACGAGGTGCCTGCACCAGCCCTTTACCGAAAGACCGTTGTCCGACAAGGACAGCTCTGTCAAGATCTTGCAATGCCCCGGAGACGATTTCTGCCGCCGAAGCGGAATTACCGTTAATGAGAACGGCGATAGGGATGACAGTGTCAACAGGCTCGGCAGGCGTGCGGTAAGTCCTGTCCCACTGTGGGATTTTCCCCTTGGTCGATACTATCTCCCGACCTTTTGGGACGAACATGTTCACTATCTGCACAGCGCTTTCGAGCAGTCCGCCGCCATTATTGCGCAGGTCCAGGATGAGGGACTTGATGTTATGCTTGGTCTTCAGCTCGTCAAAGGCTGATTTAAACTCTGCTGCGCTTTTGTCTGTGAAGCTTTTAAGATAGACATAGCCGACATCGTCGTTGCGAACGCCATAATATACTACTTGGTTGACGACGATTTGTTTGCGGATGATTTCAAACGAGATCGGCTTCTTTTCTCCTTTTCTGCTGACTTTCACTTTCAGTTTGCTGTTGGGAACGCCTTTTAGCAGCGAACTAACCCTTTCGGACGATTCGTTTTGGACGTTAACGGTATCGATCGAGATGAAGCAGTCGCCGGCTCTCAAACCAGCAGTCATGGCCGGCATGTTCTCTATGATTTCAGTTATGACCACGCCTTCCGGCCGCCTGGCGATATAAGCACCCACACCTGCATATTCGCCGGTAGTGATAAACCTAAGCGCGTCCATTTCCTTTTCGGGGATATATTCAGTGTAGGGGTCGAGGCCTTCAAGCATGGCGTCGATGCCGCGACGCACGGTCTTCTCCATGTCAAGAGAATCGACATAAAACATTTCTACTTCTTTAACTATGGAACCGAATATATCCAGCTGACGACTGATTTCAAAGCGGTTGTCGGCAACAGTCCGATTCTGCGCGTTCGCATTGGCTCCTGATAATAACACAAGAAAAAGGGCGACGAACAATAGCGTCACCCCTGGTTGAATCCATTTATTCATGACAGAATATTATTTACTTTAAGTTTAATTAGCTCCCATCCGTCGAGCGGAATCTGTGGCCCCACAACATTAACAACATGCCCGGCAAGCAAGGCGCCTGTACGTGCAGCTTTCTCCAGCGATGCTCCTTCGGAAAGGCTGTAAAGGAAGCCTGCCGCAAAATGATCGCCGGCTCCGGTTGTATCGAGTGGCTTGTCTGTGCCATACGCATCAACATGTATAGTTTCTCCGTGTCCGGCAACGATAGCTCCATTCTTACCCAGAGTGACAACGGCAATTTCCGTCAGCTTGCTCAATTCAACCAGCGCCATGTCGGCATCAAGGCCGGTAAAAGCCTTGCTCTCTGCCTCGTTAGAGAAAAGAATATCGACATATTCGGCAATCAGACGACTCAGCGTATTTTTGAAGCTGTTAACTATATTGAAATTAGACAAGTCGAGGGCAACCTTCACGCCCAGCCTCTTCGCCTTCTCCATGGTTGAGCAAACCAGCGATTCATTCACCACCATATATCCTTCAATATATATACAATCATAATGGTCAATAATATCTTCGCTGATGTCTTCCGGCGTAAGCGTCGGCGCCGGGCCTAGAAATGTTCCCATCGAACGCTCTCCATCCGGAGAAATCAAAACCGTGCAGCATCCGGAAATTCCAGGTTCTTTGGTAAAATAAGGCTCAACACCGGCGGAAAGCAGCGATTTCTCGTAGTACTCTCCTAACTCGTCCGTCCCGATTTTTCCGAAAAAGCCAGCCCGTCCTCCCAAGCAAGCAATAGCACGCATTGCATTACATACGGAGCCACCAGGCGACTGCGTCCGTTCAAGAGAAGCTAGTTTTTGTTGGATAATCCTCATTGTATTTTCGTTGATCATATCCATTGCCCCCTTAGCTATTCCGATTTCTGCAAGCTCTGCATCACTGTGCAGTTTGAGCAATACGTCAACTAGCGCGTTACCTAATCCGATTGTACTCATGTATATATTTTTTTTCACAAATATATTGGATATTTGGGAAACAGGCCCGTTTTCATGCTCGAATTTAAAAATCTTCCCCGGCACAGCAGCTTAGAGCATCTGGTAGTCAATCAGCACTGCCCTGTTTCAAGTCAAAGGAAGCCGACATACTTATACCACGCCCCACTAAGATATACTTCCATTATAAATAATAACAATTATAAAAAAAAGGACATATTTAAACCGGAAGAGAAAAGCAAAAGCGCTCAATAAAATATGAATTTATTGGACATGTTCAGGAAAGAATATTTTGTAATACATCATAAGAAATCGTTAGAATTGCCGGTAATTGTTGTCGAATAAAAATATTTCAGCAGTTCGTCGCTCATTTATTTATACAAATTCTCCGTTTCCGCCCAAGGAGAAAATAAAATCGGCATCAATATCCTCAAAAAAAAGAACCGTGGGCGGCGCCATTACAAACTCCGCAAGGAATTATACAATAACAGTCATCAACTCTCAGCGCACCATTCTGCAATCCCCCTTTGCCGGCGACAACAACACAAATGAAGAAACCGTAAACGAACGCGCATCCATCAGCATCAAACTTGAACCGTCCGTCGTTAATCTCAACGAAGTTGTCTCTATCAGCTACAATACGCAAACAAGGAGCGAGATAACCGGCTCTGGTTCTGCTCCCTTCAGAAATGGTGCGCCGACCTCCGGAAATGGCGCGTCGACCTCCGGAAATGGCGCGTCGACCTCCGGAAATGGCGCGTCGACTTCCGGAAATGGCGCGCTGACTTCCGGAAATGGCGCGCTGACTTCCGGAAATGGCGCGCTGACTTCCGGAAATGGCGCGCTGACTTCCGGAAATGGCGCGCTGACTTCCGGAAATGGCGCGTCGACTTCCGGAAATGGCGCGCTGACTTCCGGAAATGGCGCGTCGACTTCCGGAAATGGCGCATAAGTGTCGAGAATGGTTATAAAAATACAGAGAGATACTTTTCGAGAATCTCACGGTAGTTTTAAAACTGAAAAAAGAAAGGATAAAGATGTGTTTTGTTTTTTTAACGAGATATATAATCTTTTTTGTTATATTTGTATTGTTAATCATTATTATTAAAGAAAAAAAGCATCACACGTGAATCTTCCAAAAACATATCTCAAAAAAATCTGCGAAACGATCCGCATTTTTATTGCTGAAAGCCTCTTTAGCAGAGGGGCGCGGCACGATAGTTGCAGAGAGAACCCTCCTTGCATTAATATATCAAAACAAAATAATTTATCTCCCCAGCGGCGAGATAAATTCAGGCATAAAAGCCCGGCGGATGTGTTTCGGCACAATCCGTTGGGCTTTCGTTTTTTTGACATAAGCAATAATTGAGAAAGAATTGAATTTTATTTCCTTGTTAAACATTAAATTGTAATCTTATGAAACATGTAACAAACATGATTTACCTGTTCCGCAAGCCTGGATTAATCGGCTTGCTGCTATTTTTCTGTCTTGCCGCTACCGTTGCGCAGCAATCGACGGTGAAAGGCAAAGTAACGGACGAGTTTGGAGAGGGCGCAATAGGCGTGAACGTCCTTGAAAAAGGAACGACAAACGGCGTTATCACCGACTTCGACGGGAATTACACAATAACAGTTGCCAACTCCCAGCGGACTGTCCTGCAATTCTCTTTCGTCGGCTATAATACTAAAGAAGAAACCGTAAACGGCCGCACGACGATAGACCTTTCATTATCACCTTCGGTAGTCAATCTAGGCGAGGTGGTAGCCATTGGCTACGGTACGCAAACACGGCGCGAAATCACCGGCTCAGTCGCCAACCTTACGTCGGAAAACTTCAACAAGGGCGTCACTCGCGATGCCGCCGCCCTGCTTCAGGGCAAAGTCGCCGGATTAAGTATCACTTCCGGTTCGGGCGACGTAGGCAAAAACGCCACAATCAGACTGAGAGGAATATCTACATTGCAAAATGATCAGGGGCCGTTCATCGTTATCGACGGAGTTCCCGGTGGAGACATGTCGTCCGTAGCGCCGCAGGATATCGAATCTATTTCCGTATTGAAAGATGCTTCATCGGCAGCCATTTACGGTTCACGCTCTGCCGGAGGAGTAATTCTTATCACAACAAAAAGAGGTTCGGCATCAAAAACACTTGTCAGCTACGACGGCTATCTTGCAACATCCACGCTGGCCAACAAGCCCAATATGATGAGCGCTGACGACTGGCGAGCTTATGCAAAGGCGAATAATCAGGACGGCTCAATGTACGACAAGTACGGAGCAAACACCGACTGGTTTGACGAAATCTCCCGCACAGGAATATCGCAGAATCATAGCGTATCCATGTCCGGAGGAGGCTCAAAGAATAACTATCGCGCATCCTTCACATACTTGCAAAACGAAGGAGTGATACGCGACAACGACCTCCAGCGTTACAGCTTCCGCTTCCAGTTCCAGCAACGAGCCATTGACGACCGGCTTCGCATCGGATTGACAGGCTCTGGAACATTGACGGATAAGAACGAAGCCGATACGCGCAACTTCGTCCTCTCTTACAACCTCCTCCCCGTCTATCCCATCAAGCTGAACGACGGCAGCTGGTTTGATACAAGAGAATACGATCAGGGTAATCCCGTGAGGAACCAGGATATGAATCAAAACAATTACCAGAACTCCCTCTTCTACGGCAACGGAGATCTCTCCTTCACCATCCTCGACGGTCTCGACATCAAGCTCTCTTTATACAAAAGCAGACACATGCAGGACAGAAGCGAGTTTCGCAATTCCGAAACCGAACGCGGACGCGATGCCGGCGGATGGGCACAGCGCACTAACGAGAAATGGGATAAGAACCTCATGGAATGGATGCTCGACTATACAACATCTTTCGGCAAGGATGATGCTCATAAGCTCAACGCCATGCTGGGATACTCATGGGAGGAAAATGAATGGTCTAAAGCAAGAGTAGCCAACCGCAACTTCGTTACAAACATGCTAGGCGCCAACAGCATCCAGTCCGGGCAAGGTCTGCGTGCTGACGACATCGAATCGGCACGTAACATGAACCGCCTCATATCGTTCTTCGGTCGTGCGCATTACAGTTTCGAGGAGAAATATATGATCACCGCCACAATCCGCCGCGACGGCTCTTCCAAATTCGGAGCCAATAATAAATGGGGAGTATTCCCGTCCGCTTCCGCTGCATGGGGATTGTCGCAGGAGAATTTCATGAAAGATATGAAATGGCTCGATGATCTCAAGCTCCGCGTCGGCTACGGTATTACCGGTAATCAGGCCGGCCTCGATCCCTACAAAACACTTGAGCTTTACGGCACAGACAAGACTTATTACGATAACGGCTCATGGAAAACAGCTTACCGCATTAGCCAGAACCCAAACCCCAACCTCAAATGGGAGGAAACGGCTATGTTCAATATTGGTATCGACTTTGCCCTCTTCAGCGGACGTTTGAGTGGAACGTTGGAATGGTATGACAAGCGAACAAGTGATATGCTCTACACCTATCGCGTCCCTTCGCCTCCCTACATGTTCACCGACATGATGGCCAACGTAGGAGATATGCAAAACACCGGTATTGAACTCGCACTGAACTGGAACGTTCTCCGCTCTAAATCTCTGTCGTGGACAACCTCCGTAACCCTTGACCATAACACAAACAAGATTACCCACCTCTCGAACGACCTCTATACAACCAGCCGCGTCTATGTCGGCGACGCTTGGGTACGCGGCGGCTCCGGAAATACGACCCATGTCGTAGAAGAAGGACGCCCCGTCGGACAATTCTTCGGATGGAAATTCATCGAGTTCGACAAGGACGGACATTATGTTATGGAAGACGTGAACGGAGACGGACAAATATCCGACGACGACCGCACCTATATCGGCTCGGCTCTTCCCGATCTGACCTACGGATGGAACAACTCCCTCAACTATAAAAACTGGGATCTCTCCATATTCCTGCGCGGAACCGTCGGCAACAAAGTTCTCAATCATCCGCGTATGGCTTATGCACAACCGGGATACCTCATCGGAAGCAACGCACTGAACGATCCCCTCATTTACGAACTCAAGGAAGTGCCGAAATACTGCTCCCTCTATATCGAAGACGCCAGCCATATCCGCCTCGACAACCTCTCCCTCGGATATACCTTCAATACAAAAAACATCTCATGGCTAGACCGCGCCCGCGTTTATGTCACCGGCCAGAACCTCTTCGTCATCACCTCCTATAAAGGAACAGACCCCGAAGTAAACATGGACAGAAACAACGGCCTGTCGCCAGGAGTAGAAGACCGCGAATTTTATCCGAAAGCCCGCACATTCTCCATAGGCCTGACTTTAAACTTCTAATCATCTAAAAGACACAAACATGAAAAGAATATATAAAATAGCAATATCACTGGCAGCATCATGCGCCTTACTGCTCAGCGCACCTTCATGCACTGACTTGGACGAGACAGTCTATGACCAAATCCCCTCCGACAGCTTCGGAGTCACACAAGACCAAATCAATTCAATCGTCGGCCCCGTATATAAAACACTCAAAGGCTTCTGGCCGGGAGACCTCTTCTGCCTCTTGGAAGAAACATCAGACATGGCCGTCACTCCCACACGCAAAGGAGGAGACTGGTGGGACGGCGGCGTCCACATGGAAGCATCCCTGCATACATGGACAGCCCGCACAAGCCTGGTCAGGAACTCCTGGAACTCTTGCATGGAAGGAATCTCCCGATGCAATCAAGTCTATGCAATCATAGAAGGCGCCAACATGGATGATGAACTCCGAACACGTACACTGGCCGAAATCCGCGGCGTCCGAGCCTTTTGGTACTACGTGCTCATCGACATGTTCGGCAACGCCCCGTTAGCCACCGACTTTAAAGATACCGAACTGCATGGCGTAACAAAGCGTACCGACCTGTATAAATTCGTCGTCGACGAGCTGAACGCCATAAAGGACATCGTTCGCCCGGAAGTCAATTCAAGCAGCTACGGCAAGTTCACCCGTGGAACAGCATACACGCTGCTGGCCAAAATGTATCTCAATGCCGAGGTCTGGACAGGCACGCCCAACTGGGAAGGCGTCATCAACGCATCCGATGAAGTCATGAAGCTCGGATACTCTATCGAACCTAATTGGAAAACCAGCTTTCTCGTTCATAACGAAGTGTCCAAGGAAATCATCTTCCCCATCACATTCGGCAAATCCGATGGCGGCAATGCACTCCACTACCGTACTCTCCACTATCTCGACCCTATCGCCCTGGGAATGACCGTCGGGACATGGAACGGAATATGTGCACAGCCCGACTACGTAAAGCAGTACGACATTGAAGACAATCGCCGCACGGGAAGCTTCCTTCTCGGCCCGATGATTGACCCCGCCACCGGCAACGTGCTCATCACCGCCCATCAGCGCGAACTAATTCACACCATCGACCTGACCACGATTGAGAACACCGAAAAGGATGGCACCCTCTGGGGCGAAGTCAATCAGGAAGACGGCGGTCGCGCCAACAAATGGGAATACGAAGTAGGCCTGGCCAGCTCCGACCAGGAGAACGACTATGCAATCTTCCGCCTCGCCGACGTCTACCTGATGAAAGCCGAAGCCCTCCTCCGCCTCGGTCGCGACAATGCCGAAGCCACACGTCTGATAAACATAATTCGCGAACGGGGATACGGGGATACCTCGCATAACTACACCGCCGCCACGCTCGACGACCTCTACCTCGAACGACGCCTTGAAATGGCATGGGAATGTGTCACCCGACAAGACATGATACGCTTCGGAAAGTTCCTTGAACCAGGCCTGTGGCGCCCCGGCAAAACACCGGAATACCGCCTGCTCTTCCCCATCCCCTACGATGCCTGGCAAACGAACAACAAGCTTACGCAGAATCCCGGCTATCCGGCGTTCTGATCATTCCCGATTCCAGGTTTTCAGTCTTCAGTTACCAGCCTCCTTCGGCTTATAATTATAATTTTAGAGAGTAAAGTCCAGTCTCTTTCCGATGAAAAATTAAAGCGCAACCGAAAACGAAAAACCGGAAACACATCAAAAACCTGCTCGTACCCCCAGTACACGAGCAGGTTTTTCATTGTAAACATGTTATTATCCCCATGACACAAGCGTCTTAAACCAAAAACCGGAATTGGAGTATAAAGAATAAAAATCTGATTTTAAGGCATCCCATACTGTCCCCCAAGGTGGGAAAAGCCGATCTGCCCCTTGAACATATTGTCCCACCAGGTGGGAAACCACGATCCGCATCCGGATCATATTGTCCCACCAGGTGGACAGCCATGATCTGACCCCAGATCATATCGTCCCACCAGGTGGGAAACCACGATCCGCATCCGGATCATATCGTCCCCCATGGTGGACTACCATGATCTGACCCCGGATCATATCGTCCCACCAGGTGGACTACCATGATCTGCATCCGGATCATATCGTCCCCCATGGTGGAACAACATGCCCGGTGCCAAAATCACATTCAACGCAAAGCAGAACAAAGTCTAAATTCTCCATTCAGGAAAATAATTATCTTTACGACTGTCTATAAGCGCAAAAATATGATACAGGAAAACTTCATCAAGATATATGAGCAGAGCCTGAAGAACAATTGGGAACTGCCGGCATTTACGGATTACAGCCGCAGCAATGCAACATACACCTACGCCGACGTAGCGCGGACAATCGCCCGCATCCATATCCTCTTCGACGAATACCAAATTGCCAAAGGCGATAAAGTAGCCCTTGTCGGTAAGGATTGCGCATCATGGTGCATGGTATGTCTGGCCACAATGACATCAGGAGCAATTGTCGTCCCCATCCTCCAGGACTTCAACCCCAACGACATTCACCACATTATCAATCACTCCGATTCCACAGCGCTGTTTATCACCGACAAGATGTGGGAAACACTGGAAGAGGAGCAGATTCCATCCGTCAAGACCGTATTCTCCCTTGACGACCTCCGATGCCTGTACTGCGACAGCGGCAATCCGACCTCTGTCCGTGATTTGGACAGTAAAATGACGGAGAAATATCCCCATGGTTTCTCGCCGGACGATATTCGCTACGTCGAGCAAAGCAACGACACACTCGTGCTCATCAATTACACGTCCGGCACAACCGGCTTCAGCAAGGGAGTAATGCTTACCGGCAACAACCTTGCGGGTAATATCGTATATGCACGAACGTTAGATGTGATTTTCCGACGCGAGCGCATGTTGTCGTTCCTTCCTCTCGCCCATGCGTACAGCTGCGCCTTCAACTTCCTCGTCCCTGCGGCGTTCGGCGCCCATGTTTACTTCCTTGGCAAGATGCCATCCCCGAAGATACTGTTAAAGGCGTTCGATGACGTTAAACCACATTTGATCATCACCGTTCCGCTTATCCTCGAAAAGATATACAAGAAAACCATCCTTCCGCAACTTCAGAAACGCAGCTTGCGCCTCGCACTCAACATTCCGCTGCTGGACTGTCGCATATATGCACAGATATGCAAGCGCCTGATAGCAGCAATGGGCGGCAACTTCCGCGAAGTCATCGTCGGCGGAGCGCCCATGAACCAGGAGGTAACAGACTTCTTGTACAAAATAAAATTCCCGTTCACGATCGGGTACGGGATGACCGAGTGCGCCCCCTTGATTAGCTACGAAAGCCACAAAGACTATATCCCCGGCTCTTGCGGTCGCATACTGAAGAACATAATGGAAGTCCGCATAGATTCAGACGATCCATATCATCAGGTCGGCGAAATCCAGGTCAGAGGCGAGAACGTCATGCTGGGCTACTATAAGAACGACGAGGCAACAAAACAAGCCTTCACAGATGATGGCTGGCTGCGCACCGGCGATTTGGGTGCGATTGACGAGAAGCAAAACATCTACATCCGCGGCCGCAGCAAGACCCTCATCCTAAGCTCCAACGGCCAGAACATTTATCCCGAAGAAATCGAATCGAAGCTGAACAATCTCCCCTTCGTAATGGAAAGCCTCATCATAGAGAGAAACAGCAAGCTGGTCGGCCTGGTCTATCCCGACTATGAAGCCGTTGACAGCACCGGCATATCTCACGAAGACCTCCCGGCGCTCATGGAGCAAAACCGCAAAGATCTGAACAGCCTCCTCGCGCCATACGAGAGCGTCACCGCCATACAACTCTTTCCTACCGAGTTCGAGAAGACGCCGAAGAAAAGCATCAAGCGATACCTCTATAACAACTATTAATCCCCCCGCCTTTCCCGTCTCTCATCCGTATGGAAAACACATATTACGACAGTGAATTTGGAGCAATACCCATCCGTTACAGTGCAAGAGCGAAACATTATTCCATCAAAGTCAGTGCAGGAAAACTGCTCGCCGTCATCCCCACAGGAAGGAACGCTCTCGGCATCGCCAAAATCATCGAGAATAATAGAGCGAAACTCGCCCAACTCCTTGCCCGCCCTGTTAAACCTCAAACTATTATCGACGAGAGCACAAAGACAATCGCCAACATTTTAGATCTGAACATATACAAGGAAAAGCGAAACGCAATTCGTGCCACGACTGACGGCAACATACTCAACGTTGCCTGCCCGCTTAATACGAACTTCACATCCGGGAAAGTGCAGGAATTTCTAAAGAAAGCAATAGGGGAAGCCCTGAGAGTAAAGGCAACCAAATGCCTCCCCACCCGTGTCGAGGAGCTGGCCAAAAAGAACGGATTCATATTCACGTCCGTCACTATCACAAAGACCCATTCCCGCTGGGGCAGTTGCAACATCCGCAAGGAGATACGCCTGTCCGGTTATCTGATGCTAGCCCCGGAACACCTGCGCGATTACGTCATACTCCACGAATTATGCCACACCATCCACCTTAATCATGGCGAAAAATTCTGGGCGCTGCTTGATAAAGTGACGGGCAACCTCGCTTTCGCTCTGCGAGCAGAACTTAAACGCTATACAACCCACCTGTAATAAAAACAGTTTAGTTTCGCCATCGCCTGCAACAGGCATAAAAAACAATCGCGCCGGCGTTTCCTGCTGAAGAATCAGAGAAACGCCGGCGTTCATTTGTAGCGAGCAATAAACGAATTATAGGCTAATACAATTAGCGGAAGCTCGCTTTTCCGTATAATCTTATCATCAACATTTTTTATGCAAAAATCGCCGTGGCGCGACGGAGGCCTTGTAAATAATTACAGTGACAGTCCTCGTTCAAGATCATCTATTAAATCCTCCGCATCCTCCAGTCCGACGGACAAGCGGAACAGTCCACGACCGGCATACTTGTTCCATGAATCAGTTTGCGCCTGCGTAGAAAACCTGAATGACGTTTGTTGAAGACTTTCACTGTCCAGATAAAAGAGCAACGAACGATGGTGGCCCAGAGAAACAGCATAATGAATAACCTGAAGCTTTTCCACAAAGCGATGCGCCTGTTCCTTTCCATCATTTACGCGAAAAGTAAGTATTCCGGAGAAGTTCTTCATCTGCCGGCAAGCAAGTTCATACTGTGGGTGCGAAGGTAATCCTGGATAAATAACATTTTCTACTCTTGGATGAGCTTCAAGCCAGTTCGCAATTTTGAGCGCATTCTCCTGGTGAACACGCATTCGCAGCGGAAAAGTAGCCAGGCCACGCATTACAAGCCAGGCATTAAACGGACTAATCGTTCCGCCCAAACGTATGGAAGTTTTTTTGCGAAGCGGAACAAGGTCAGCCTTATAGCCGAGAATAGCTCCGCCAAGCGCGTCGCCGTGTCCCCCAAGATATTTCGTTAATGAATGAATGACAAAGTCAGCGCCCAGTTCCAAAGGCTTTGTTGATACGGGCGTGGCAAATGTCGAATCCACAGCAAGCTTTGCTCCGGCCTCATGAGCAAGACCGGCAATTACGGATATGTCCGTCAGGCGCAGTATGGGATTACATGGAGTTTCCACATATATAAGGCGAGTATTCCGGCGAATTGCTTTGCGCACCGCTTCAACATCGGAAGTATCAACCTTTGTAACCTCTATGCCAAGCGATGGAATCATCTCATTCGTCATTTCGGAAAGAGCAGCATAGGCAACATCACTAACAACGGCATGGTCGCCCGACTTCAGCACATGAAGCAGCAAAGCAACAATAGCCCCCATCCCGCTGGCAAACGCCACGGCAGTCTCAGCCTCCTCTAGCGCGGCAAGTTTTTCCTCCAGCTTACGAATCGTCGGATTCCCCCAGCGAGTGTATATCCATGCGTCGTCTTCCTCCATTCCTTCGACGGAGAAGCCTGTGTCTGCATCCACAGCGAAGGTGGTGGACATGGTTATGTCCGGCGATGAAGCGTGCGTAAACGGATCGGGCCGTTCGCCTGCGTGAACGGCCCGCGTGGATATTCCGTATTTAATACTCATATAAACAGTTCTAAATATGCGACAAAGCCTGATCCAAATCAGCCTTTATGTCGTCAATATGTTCAATACCAACCGAAACGCGGAGCAATCCGGGTTCTACGCCCGTCGCACGTTGCTCTTCCGGCGACAATTGTTCATGTGTCGTCGATGCAGGATGAATAATGAGAGATTTTGCATCACCTACATTTGCAAGATGACTGAGAAGGCGAACATTGTTAATCACCGTATCAGCCGAAGACGTACTTCCCTTAACCTTAAATGTCAGTACAGCTCCTGGCCCCTTAGGAAGATAGCGCTTGCCCAGCTCATAGTACTTGCTGCTTTTCAGTCCGGGATAATTCACATACTCTACTTTCGGATGAGTTGCAAGCCATTCGGCCAATGCCTGAGTGTTCTGAACATGACGTTCAACACGCAACGACAATGTCTCTACCCCCTGTACCAGCAGGAAGGAATTGAACGGACTAATCGTATTGCCCCAATCACGCAAGCCCTCAACCCGTGCACGGATATTGAACGCTATATTCCCGAACGGCCCGTTCGCCCCGAAAACATCCCAGAATACAAGTCCGTGATAACTTTCCGACGGTTCCGTGAAAGCAGGGAACTTGCCATTCCCCCAGTTAAACTTGCCGCTGTCAACAATTACGCCCCCCAGCGACGTTCCATGCCCGCCAATCCATTTGGTTGCCGATTCCACAACAACAGCCGCGCCATGTTCAATCGGACGGAAAAGGTATCCCGCCGCGCCGAACGTATTGTCCACAATAAGAGGAATGTCATTCGCACGAGCAACCTCGGCAATAGCATCAAAGTCAGGAACGTTCAACTCCGGATTACCGATTGTTTCCAGATAAATAGCCTTCGTCCCCTTGTCGATACGCTTTGCAAACTCCTCCGGATTATCATCCGGCGTAAAGCGAACATCTATGCCGAGACGCTTGAACTGCGACTTAAACTGATTGTACGTCCCTCCGTAAAGATGAGAAGTAGTGACAAAATTATCGCCGGCCTGTACAATATTGTTTAGCGCAATAAACTGCGCCGACTGCCCCGATGATGTTGCAAGTCCCGTGACGCCACCCTCAAGCGCAGCTATACGTTTCTCGAACACATCCGTCGTCGGGTTTTGGAGACGAGTATAAATATTGCCGAATTTCCGCAATCCGAAAAGGTCGGCTCCATCCTTCGCATCCTCGAAAACATACGAAGAAGTTTGATAAATCGGCAATGCACGAGCGTGAGTTGTTTTTTCCACTTCCTGCCCTGCGTGCACTTGCAAGGTCTCAAATCTTAAATTATCTGTTGGCATAATTAATTCGTTTAGATTGGATGAATAAATAATATGCAAATGTGGCATCTTTTCAGGATGTGCAAAATACCCCCTTTGCGGTATTTCTTCTCCCCCCAGCCCCCGCTTCCGATTTTCATGCTTTCGCACAGCTATGAAAGCGCCAGCCGGAAAAACTTCAAGCCTTCGTACAGCTACAAAACATCCACCCGGAAGAACTTCATGCTTTCGCATAGTTGCAAAACCTTCAACCGGAAAAACTTCATGCTTTCGCATAGTTGCAAAACCCTCAACCGGAAAAACTTCATGCTTTCGCATAGTTGCAAAACCTTCAACCGGAAAAACTTCATGCTTTTGCATAGTTACAAAACCTTCAACCGGAAAAACTTCATGCTTTTGCATAGTTACGGAAACGCCACCCGGAAAAACTTCATGCTTTTGCATAGTTACGGAAATACCAGCCGGAAGAACTTCATGCTTTTGCATAGTTACGGAAACGCCACCCGGAAAAACTTCATGCTTTTGCATAGTTGCAAAACATCCACGGAAATTTCCGCGAATAATTTGCATCAGTACAAAAGCCGGAAAACAGAAGCCGGAAGAGCTTGCGAAGAACAGGACATGACAATTAAGCAAACTCTTGCAGATTAAAATAAAACAATATCAAAAGCCATCCTCACGCCCTTAATTATGGTCTTTTTTAACAAGCAGATATGGCTCAGTATGGACAATATATCCATGCAGGAAAACGAATTTAATTAACCAGGCGTTATTCACAATAAACAGGCAAATAATATCGAAATTTTATAAAACATTTACAAACGTTTTTTTGTCAAGCCCATGCAACAAATTTGACAATAAAACAGAGAAATATATCCAAACCACCGTCTGTTTTTCTTCCTGTGATTTAAAGAAAATAAAACAGGTTTAAACCCAGGTTTATCAATTGATTAGCATTGATAAAAATTGATTCGGCCGGCATCTTTCCACTTCTGCTGATTCACAAACAATGGAAGACATCGCCATTGGAGCAGATTCGGATTAAAGAAAAAACACCAGGCGGCTCATTAAAATACATCAGAATAAACGCAATTTTCCCGACATGTAAATACATTTATATCGCTCTAAATACAAGCCATGTTCGCCTGAAAACAGACAGGCGCCGAATCTTCAAGCAACGCACAGTCGAAATAAACATAAAGAACAAACAAGTTCCGGAACAGTCGAAAATAAGTTTTGCACAAACAAATTTCATAAAAGACATTCCGCCCGTGCAGAGCAAGAAACCAGGACAAAATCCCCTTAGCCCGCCTGGCGAAAACATTCCCCGAAACGGTTGTCATTTAGTTAAATATATTACCTTTGTAAGTAAATTATAAGTTAAGCAACGTGAAAGCAATTCTATTGCATACAATAATAATAATAACAACTGTCACCCTGCCGGTGCAGTTGTCCGCAAAAGATAAAACGTTTACCATCGTGATTGATGCCGGACACGGCGGGCAGGATCCCGGAGCGCTCGGAGCCGGTGTAGATGAAAAGACAATCAACCTCTCCATAGCTCTCAAATTCGGCAACCTCATATCAAAGAACATGGACGATGTAAACGTCGTTTATACACGCAAGAATGACGTATTCATAGGCCTTGACGAGCGCACGGTTATAGCCAACCGCAACAAGGCCAACCTGTTTATATCCATTCATGCCAACGCAATGCCCGGCAAAAGCTCTCGCAGCCGCCGGACGAAAGGCACCGAAATCTACGTCATGGGACTTGCCAGTTCGGAGGAAAGCCTTGACGTCGCCAAGCGCGAAAACTCGGTTATACAACTGGAAAAAGATTACCGGCAGAAATACGAGGGATTCAACGACTCCGCCGAATCATACATAATGATTTCCCAGGGGAACCGTGAGCACTTGGAACAAAGCATCCGCATGGCAACCGAAACACAAAAAGCCTTCAAGGAAATTAACCGCAACGACCGCGACGTTCGGCAGGCCGGCTTTCTCGTCCTCCGTCGAGCGTCAATGGCCAGCGTTCTTATTGAAGTAGGCTTCCTCAGTAATGCCGAAGAAGAAAAATACCTCAAATCAGCCGCCGGCCAGAACGAACTTGCCCTGGCCCTCTACAAGGCCTTCGCCGCCTACAAGCACGAGCATGACAAGTACCGCAGCATCATCACCCGCTCCCAGCCCGTCCGTTCCCAGCCCGCCAAACAGCAGGGCAAGGCCGCGGCCGCCGTCACAAGTAAGGTATATAGAATCCAAATCCTCGCATCCAAGGAGAAATTCGCCCCCGGCTCGCAACGGCTCAAAGGATACAAGGACATCGAAATAATCGAAAGCAACGGATATTATCGCTATCTATATGGCCGTTCGACCGACTATGACACCATCCACGAACTTCACAAAAAAGTAGTCCGTGATTTCAAGGACGCCTTCATAGTCTCTTTCATAACAACAAACAGTATTTCAACAACAAAAAAGGACAAATAACATGAACAAGAGAAAATTCACCAGAGAAGCCAAAATCGGCATCATGACCATCATCGGTATCGCCCTATTATATATAGGTGTAAATTACCTCAAAGGCATAAACCTCTTCCAGCCTGCCAACAGCTATTATATCCTCTTCAACAACGTGGAAGGCGTAACGATTTCCAGTCCGGTCTTCATTGACGGCTTCAAGGTAGGCCTCGTCCGCAGCATGAGCTACGACTATCGCGAAGCGAACAAAATACGGGTGGAAATCAGCCTTGACGACAAAGTTCGCATCAATCGCAACAGCTATTCCGTGATAGAAAAAGAACTCCTTGGCGGCGCCAAGTTACATCTCAATCTAAACCGAACGACCGACGAATATCTCAAGCCCGGAGAGACTCTCGAAGGACGCATGAGCGAAGGGATGCTCGGCTCTGTAACGAACGATATTCTTCCCTCGTTTGTCAGCCTCATTCCCAAAATAGATTCGATTCTCACCGGCATACAAACGTTGCTCAATCATCCAGCCCTCTCACAGTCGCTCACCAACCTGGAGAGCACAACACGCAACCTTGATGCTTCCAGCCGTCAACTGAACGTTCTGTTAAGTCGAGACATACCGGTCGTCCTGGCCGATTTCAAAAACATGTCAGCCAACTTCTCCCAGCTCAGCGCCGATCTGAAAAGCCTCGACCTGCAAACAACAATCAACAGCATCAATGCCACGCTGTCCAATATCAAACAAACAACCGACCATCTCAATTCCAAAGAGAACAGCCTTGGCCTCCTCCTCAACGACAGGGAACTGTATAACAACCTCAACGGCACTATTGACAACGCCTCGAAGCTGCTTATAGACCTCAAGGAAAACCCCAAGCGCTATGTCCATTTCTCTCTCTTTTGATAAAATCCAAGAAAAGAGAAAGCTCGGAGCGATATTTAAACTGATTACAAATTAGCCCCTGTTAATAACTTTTTTCAGCGACAGCTAACTCCCTAATAATAAGCAATGAAAAAAACGCTTTATTGCTGATAACTTCGACCAACCTTTGCTAATCCTTTATTCAAGGCGTTTTGCCACATCAAAGCTTAACATCCTAAAAAATAGATAATTGATTCAGTAAAGACTTTTGCAAATCTTTGAAGCAATTTTTTTTGAGGAGAAGATACCCGACCTTTGCAACATAAACAAAAACGATTATTATCTATGAACAGTTTTCAAACTCTATGGGGGCAATGCCTCTCAGTTATTCAAGACATCGTTCCGGCTGCGGTATTTGACACATGGTTCAAACCAATTGTCCCGCTGTCTTACAAAGGCAATACGTTCACCATTCAGGTGCCAAGCCAATTCTTCTACGAATATCTGGAAGACAAGTATGCGAACGTGCTGAAGCTAACGATAGACCGCGTAATCGGAACGAACGCCATTCTCAATTATCGAATAATGGTCGATAAATCCACAGGCGGCACTGTGGACTACCCGACCGGTTCGCAACAGACCCCAACAGCCATTACAAAAAATGCCGGCAAAGCTCCAGCGGCCTATGCTCAGGCAACTGCGCCACAAGACCTCAGCTCACAGTTAATTCCCAAGTATTCCTTCGACAATTTCTTTGAAGGTGCAACCAATCGACTGGTTCGCATGGCCGGAGAAAAAGTAGCCGAAAACCCTGGGAAGACTGCATTTAACCCGTTATTTATCTTCGGCCCTTCAGGCGTTGGCAAAACCCACTTGTGCCACGCTATCGGACTGCGAATAAAAGAACTGCATCCGGAACTTAAAGTGCTATACATAGCCGCCAACACTTTCCGCGAGCAATTCGTTGACGCAACCCGTAAAAACACTTCTAATGATTTCATGTTCTTCTATCAAAGCCTCGACGTCCTTATCCTTGATGATATTCAGGAACTCATCGGCATGGACAAAACGCAGAGCGCTTTCTTCCACATCTTCAACCACCTCCATCAACTTAACAAACAACTGGTACTCACTTCCGACAAAACGCCTGCCGACCTGCAAGGCATGGAAGAACGAATGATCTCGCGCCTCCGCTGGGGATTGACTGCCGAGTTGCATAGACCTGATCCAGAACTTAGAAAAACCATCCTGCGAAAAAAAGCCATAGCCAGCGGACTGAAAATCCCGGAGGATGTCATCGAACTCATTGCTGATAAAGTCACTCAAAACGTTCGGGAACTCGAAGGCGTACTCGTCTCTCTACATGCCGGCGCCGTGCTCAACAATAGTGAGATAAACACTGCTCTCGCCCTGCAAATCCTCAATCAATCGCAGCAAAGAGCTGATATAGACATCTCCGTACAAGGCGTCAACAGCACAGTATGCAACTACTTCCATATCGACAGCGAAACATTCCATAGCAAGAAAAAGAAACATGAAATCGTACAAGCCAGGCAAATCTCCATGTATCTCTCCAATAAATACACACATAAATCCCTCTCCTACATTGGCAAATTGATTGGCAACAAAGACCATGCTACCGTCGTGCACGGCATCAATGTGGTAAAAAAACGTATGGAGGTTGACCGCGCCTTCAGAACCATGGTAGAAGAAATAGAACGAAGACTGAAAAAATGAATCAAATATCTCCCCATAAAGAACAGGCGCCTCTAGATACAAAAAGAGGCGCCTTTCTTTTTTAAGAAAGTATGTAATAAGGTAGTCTGTGCTTTTCTGGACTATGCAAAAATCTGAATCTTTCATTATTCCTTATCGTTGCAACAGTTTCACCTGTCCAACTCTATTAACAGGATTCTTCCCGCTTACAGCAAACAGCTAACTAAAATCCACTGAATACTTTTGTACATAACACATACCGTTTACAACAAGATAGATGAATTAGCCATAACCAGGAAACATGTTTACAAAATGATCGCAATGAGTTTTGGATGGCAAACACATTATTCATGTCAAGGAAGGTAGCCAGGAAGAAGCACAAATCGCATTTTTGAAAAGAGTAGGCAAAAAACTGTGTTAATAAAAGCAGTTACAATCACTCTCTCGCCCGCATTTATCATTTCAGTTATGGGAAGCGCTCCAGAAGCCACGCTTATTAATAATAACGTATATTTGCCCTGCAAAAAGAATAAACACTCAAATGTAACATCCGCTTTACATTAATAAAATAAATACGCAAACATGGATAAAACAAAATTCATAAACTTATTAAATGAGCGCATCCTCGTTCTCGACGGAGGCATGGGTTCACTGATACAAAAGCATAACCTCAAGGAAGAAGAATATCGCGGTAAGCGGTTCAGCACAGCCAGCATCGACCAGAAAGGAAATAACGACCTGCTCGTCATAACCAAGCCGGAGATTATCGCCAACATCCATAAATCCTATCTGGAAGCTGGCGCAGACATCATCTCCACTAATACATTTAACGCCAACGCCATCTCCATGTCCGACTACGGCATGTCGGAATATGTATCTGAAATGAATGTTACCGCCGCCAAACTCTGCCGTCAAATTGCCGACGCATATACTAACACCTGCGGCAAGCCAGTTTACGTTGCTGGTTCCGTCGGCCCGACAAACAAAACCGCATCAATGAGTCCTGACGTGAATAACCCTGCCTCCCGTTCCGTTAGCTACGACGAACTATACGCGGCATATAAAGAACAAATAGCCGGCCTCGTCGAAGGCGGCGCGGACATTATTCTCATCGAGACAGTCTTCGACACACTCAATGCTAAGGCCGCCCTTGCCGCTGCTTCAGCCGCGACCGCTGAAGCCAATGCCCAACTTCCAGTCATGCTTTCCCTCACTCTGTCGAACGGCGGACGGACATTCTCCGGACAAACGCTCGCTGCCTTCATAACCTCTATTATGCACTCCAACATTGTTTCCATCGGCCTTAACTGCTCTTTCGGAGCAGATGAAATGCGCCCCTGGTTAGAAGAATTGGCAAGAACTGCCCCTTTTTATATCAGCGCCCATCCCAACGCCGGTCTTCCTGACAGTTTCGGTCAATATACAGAGACGCCCCAAAGCATGGCACAGCAAATAAAAACATTCGTTGACAAAGGACTCGTCAACATCATTGGCGGCTGCTGCGGCACGACACCATCCCACATATCCGAATATCCCGCTCTCGTAAAAGACGCCAAGCCCCACAAACCCGTCGAGCCAGCCCAAAGCCTTTGGCTCTCCGGTCTTGAACGTCTGGAAGTGAAGCCCAGCAACAATTTTGTGAACATCGGCGAACGCTGCAACGTAGCCGGCTCGCGCATGTTCCTTCGTCTTATTCGCGAAGGCAAATACGAAGAAGCATCATCCATAGCTCATCGTCAAGTCGAAGACGGAGCACAAGTGCTGGACATCAATATGGACGATGGAATGTTGGACGCCGTCCGCGAAATGACAACATTCCTCAATTTTACCAGTTCCGATCCCGACATAGCAAAAGTCCCATTCATGATAGACTCATCCAACTGGACAGTCATCGAAGAAGCACTGAAATGTGTACAGGGAAAATGTATCGTCAATTCCATTAGCCTAAAAGAAGGTGAAGAAACTTTCCTGCACCATGCCCGGCACATTCAGCAAATGGGAGCCGCCGCCGTAGTCATGGCATTTGACGAAAACGGTCAGGCTGACAGCTTCGAGCGCAAGAAGGAAATATGCCAACGCGCCTACCACCTACTCATCGAACGCCTGAACTTCAATCCCCACGACATCATTTTCGATCCCAATATTCTGGCCATTGCCACCGGCATGGAAGAACACAACCGCTACGCCTATGACTTCATCCGTGCCGTCAGCTGGATCAAATCCAACCTTCCCGGAGCCAAAGTTAGCGGCGGAATAAGCAACCTATCCTTCTCCTTCCGTGGCAACACTCCACTTAGAGAAGCCATGCACGCTGTATTTCTCTACCACGCTGTTAGGCAAGGCATGGACATGGGCATTGTCAATCCCGGCACAGCTGTTCAATACGAAGATATCGAGCCTAAGCTTCGCACGCTTCTCGAAGACGTCCTCCTCTACCGCCGTAAAGAAGCAGCAGAGGAGCTTATCTCATACGCCCAAAACACAATCCTGGAAACTCAGGACGCCGTCGCTCACATGGATGAATGGCGCAACACCGACTTGAAATCCCGCCTCGAATACTCATTAAAAAAAGGAATAATCGAATATCTCGAAGCCGACCTGGCCGAAGCTCTCAATAAATATCCCCGTGCAGTGGACATCATCGACGGTCCTTTGATGAACGGCATGAACATCGTCGGTCAACTCTTCGGCGAAGGAAAAATGTTCCTCCCCCAAGTAGTGAAGACCGCCCGAACAATGAAGAAAGCCGTCAGTATCCTCCAGCCGGCCATTGAAAAAGAACGCAGCAAGGGGCACAAAAGCAAGCAAGGCAAAGCAGTCTTTGCCACCGTCAAAGGCGATGTCCACGACATCGGCAAGAATATTGTTTCCATCGTCCTGGCCTGCAACAACTATGAAGTGATAGATTTGGGCGTAATGGTTCCTGCAGAAGAAATCCTTCGCGCTGTCGTCCGTGAAAAGCCTGACTTCCTCTGCCTCTCCGGCCTGATCACCCCGTCTCTGGAAGAAATGGCTCATATAGCCGAGGAGATGGAGAAAGCCGGCCAGACAATCCCTATCCTCGTCGGCGGCGCCACTACCTCCAAACTCCACACAGCCGTCAAAATCGCCCCTCGATACAGCCATTCCGTTATTCACGTTACTGACGCTTCCCTTGCTCCCAGCGTAGCAGCCAAGCTCGTTAACCCCAAGCTGGCATCTGTCTTCACCAACGAGGTTTCAGAAGAGTACGACCGTTTACGTCGTGAAACAATAGAGCAACCAAAAAAGCTAGTCTCTCTGGAGTACGCCCGCAGTCATCCTCAACAATTCCTCACTGACAATCCTCACACTCCCATACGCCCCAAAGACCTCAACGTTACACATATTATAGACATCCCACTCCGGCGCCTCATTGCCTACATCAATTGGCACATGTTCTTCAATACATGGCAAGTCGAGCCGCTACGTAATCGTGAAACCATCCACGATGCAGTCAATCTTCACACTGATGCCCAATCCATGCTTGCCAAAATGGAAGAAAACGGTTGGGGCGGCTGCACTGCCGGTTGCGCTTTCTATACAGCGCATGGCGAAAACGACACCATTTACGTTGGAGACGATAACCTTCCCTTCCCCATGCTTCGCCAGCAAGCCGAAAAAAGCGAAGACACATACAAATGCCTCGCCGACTATATCCGTCCCATCAACCTTGGAGGCGATTATATTGGCCTGTTTGCCATCCAAAGCGAAATCCCAGCCACTCCCTTCAAAGCCCTGCTCGAAAAAGAAGGCGATGAATACAGTCTTCTCCTCCTTCAAAGCCTTAACGACCGCCTGGTTGAAGCCGGATCTGAATATCTCCACGCTCTTGTTCGTCGCGACCTCTGGGGATATGCCCCCGACGAGAAAGAAAACATCCCGACGTTCCTGAAAGGCCGCTATCAAGGCATCCGTCCCGCTATTGGATACCCGTCCATCCCCGACCAACTCCTAAATCATGAATTTAACAAGGCCCTTAACCTTCAGAAGCTCGGTATCAGTCTCACCGCAACAGGCGCCATGTCCCCCCGTTCCTCTGTCTGCGGCTTTTATATTGCTCACCCTTCCTCCTCTTATTTCATGATAGGGCACATTGACAAAAAACAATTCGCCGACTATGCCAAAAGGCGAAATCTGCCCACTTCGGCTCTTGAAGGCGCTCTTGGCAAGAATATCTAAAGGAATTAAGTGCATCTATAATATTAAATATAAGGTCGATTGAAAGAAATAACTGCTGCGCCGGACGAAGAATAAAACCCCGCACTTATGTTGATAAAGCATAAGAGATTAAAAAAACTAAAAGCAGAAAGCTCGGAACTTATTACTTCCTCTCCACACCATTTATCGCAAACTGAACCATGGCCCCAACGCCATATTGCAAGGCATCTTCGTCAATATCGAAACGGTCATTATGATGTTCGGCCCCACTGCCGAGGGCATCATTCTTTATGCCGACAAAAGTAAAAACGGAGGGAGCCAGTTCGCTGTATCGAGCGAATGTTTCGGCGGCATACCAGATATATTGATCGTCAGAGATGACATTCTCCGGATAGAGTTCTCTTATTGCATCGCGAGCTGATTGAACCAAAAGGCTGTCGTTGACGACAGGTTTCATCGCGATGCCCATTTTGTCGTGAAACCTGACCGTACAGTTATGGGCGCGGGCAATATCTTCGCTGACTTTGCGCAAAAGAGCAAAGCCTTTTTCGCCTTCTTCATGATCAAAAAAACGTATCGTGCCACCGATATACACCGAATTGGGGATTACATTATAAATCTCGCCGCCATGCACCTGTGTTATTCCCAGCGTGAGAGTTTTGGTAATATCCCTTTGATTATTCCAGGCGATGGAGATTCCGGTTAACACATTTGCCGCTGCAAATACAGGATTGATGGACAAGTCCGGACGTGAAGCATGGCCGCCTCGACCGATTACATCGAAAGCGACAGTGCCGGTGCCTGCCATTATAGCCCCTTCCCTGATATAAAACTTGCCCGTTTCGATATTTGATTTAAGATGGTTTCCATAAACAGCATCCAGGCCCAGCGGACGAAGAGCTTCGACCATGGCATTAATGCCGGAGTTTGTTTCCTCGCCCTCTTCAAAGATGAAAACAATTTTGCCGGCAAGAGAAGCCTTCAAATCGACCAATATCTTCGCCGCTCCAAGCAAAATAGCAGTATGCCCGTCGTGCCCACAGACATGAGAGACGCCCTTATTTCCGGAAACCCATTTCTTTGCCTGTTTTAAATTCATTGGATTCTCGTCAATGGGCAAAGCATCAATATCAGTGCGCAAACCGATGGTTTTGCCCGGCTTTTCCGTATCCAAAACAGCGTAGAATCCCGTGCCCTTCACTTTGGTTACATCTAAACCCAATTGCGCAAGTTCATTTTGAATATAATTTGCCGTTCCGAACTCTTTTCCCGACAGTTCAGGATGTTCATGTAAATAGCCCCGTACTTCACGTATATATTTATCAACAGCATTAACATGTTCCAAAACCACTGTCGAACTAACCCGCTTTTGCGCTTCCATTATAAAGACATTAAATATCAGTATTCCTAAAATAAAATATTTCTTTCCAACCATAATTTAAGATTTAATTTTCTGTTTCCGTTTTAAGTTTTTACTTCCGAACATGTTTAAAGACGTTCGTCACATCTTTTGAGACGTTCGCCACATGTCTAGAGACGTTCGTTACGTCTTTAAAGACGTAAGTCACATGTCTAGAGACGTTCGTTACGTCTTTAAAGATGTAAGTCACATGTCTAGAGACGTTCGTTACGTCTTTAAAGATGTAAGTCACATGTCTAGAGACGTTCGTTACGTCTTTAAAGATGTAAGTTACATGTCTAGAGACGTTCGTCACGTCTTTAAAGATGTAAGTCACATGTCTAGAGACGTTCGTCACATGTTTAAAGATGTTCCGAACATGTCTGGGGAGGTAAAGAGCATGTAAGCAGAGATGCTAAGCATGTCGTTTTTGTTCATTATTGCCCATCCGGCAATATGGCGACAAACAAACCCCAGTCGAAGTCCGGGTCGTAACTGTTGCTCCATATCCCTTCAATAAAATTTTCCAGAGGGTAAACGATATATCCGTCTTCCGTATGGTCGGTACGGTCGTAGGGGTCGGCCAAAATCAGCACATCGTCCTGCAAAGCATCTGTTCCCATTGTGTCATACCCGATTATTATCTGCCAATGGCCTCCCCATTCGTTAGACCCGACAATAACGGGACTTCCCTTTTTTAGGAAGTCTCTCAGAAGCTCCGGCGTGATACTTTTACGGTCATAATCGAATGTGGAAACATATTTGACGGCTCCCACCGCATCGAAAATGTTCAACAAATGGCGTAGATAAGTTGTATCCTTCTCGGTTCCCCGCAAAGATTTAAGCGACATTTCGTTTTGTTCACCCAGCTTTCCGAAATGATCAAGAATCATAAGAGCGCAACTCGGCCCGCAGGTTACTCCGGTTGTCTGCTGATATGTTTTAAACCGTTCAATCAGCACGAGCGAACCTTCGCTTTTCATTGAATAAAAATCGTTAGCCTGATAGTATTTATTACATTCTGTTTTGTTGGAGCATGAGAATAAAATGAGCAGCGCGAGCGCATAAATAGATCTTTTCATTTCCATTCTGACAATTGTTTTATTGTAAGATAAGTTGCTTTTGTTATTTCGGTAATCTTATCCAAATCAACCGTTGCTGTTTCGTCTGCCGGCGTATGATATTCGGGATGCAATCCGGTGAAGAACCATAAGATTGGAATCCGTCTCAGGGAAAAAGCCAGGTAATCGCTGCCTCGCGACTGGTGAGCGATAACGTTCGGTTTAGCCTCAATATTCAGTTTATTGTTTTGAATATTGTGGATAATACGGATGGTTTCATCATTCAGTTCTTCGGTATAAAGAAGATGAAACTGATTGCCTCCGGCAGTGTTTTCTGAAGATGCTTCCGGAATAATAAACTCTGGAAAAAGAACCGGCATAAGTCCCTCGCGCCCTATCATATCCAAATTAATATAGCTCTTAATTGCCGAAGTATTTGCGAAGTTGTCCACGAAATATTCCGACCCCAGATAATTGACCTCCTCGCCATCCCAGAAGGCGAAGATGAGACTTCTCAATGGTTTCTTTTCGCCTGAAAAAGCCTTTGCTATCTGCAACAGTGCCGCGACGCTTGCTGCATTATCATCAGCTCCGTTATAAATCTTGTCGCCGACGAGCAAATCATCAACGCCCAAATGATCATAATGCGCTCCTATAACTATATACTCCTCCTTCCGCTCTCCCTCAACATATCCGATGACGTTCTGCAAATCCAGCTTGCGATAGTGCGTCTGTCGTTTATACTGTTCAATCGAATCGCGGTTCACATGGAAGTCAACACCGTAGTCTCTGGCCGGGCTGTAAGCCTCGAAAGGCTGAAGAAAAGAATCTCCAAGCGGCTTAACATCCAAATCTTTCAGCACGGCCTGAATATATTCAGCTGCAACGCGCCCTCCGCGTCTCCCGGCCTCCCGCCCTTCAAGAGCGTCGGAGGCAAGGAAAGACAGATGAGCTTCGATGGTCTGCTTGCGGATAAGATTTAATCCGGCGTCGGGCTTCCCGGCTGAAATCGGCAAAGAGCACAGACTAAAAAGTATTACTAATCCCGAACAAACAGTTTGTTTCATTACCGGTTGGGAATAGAAGGAGTTGATATATGTTCATACAGATATTGAACTTGGGCATCCGTCCATCCGTCGTTGTTTTCCGCTCCTCCTTCGTAGTCCGGCTTGGCATAATCCGGCTCTGCTTCGTTAGAGCCTGGATAGCCCCAGTTTTGCCTCAGCTTGTCATTGAGGTCTCGCTGCGACTGCGGAACAGGGAAGCGATAATGCACAGCAGAAACGTTCGTTCTCTTGCTTGATGCCGGCACACGTTTGACAGTCTTTATTAATGTTTTCCAACGCACAAGGTCATACCATCGCACTTGCTCATAAGTCAGTTCAAACAGACGTTCACGACGTAAAGCCTGTTGAAAGCTGCGATAGTCCAGATTTTTCAGTTCTATATCTTCTTCCGTGACGCTTGCCGTCCCGTCGGTAAATTCCCCGACCTTGAATGCCCTGCGGCGCACTTGGTTTATGGCTTCGTATGCCTCCTGGTTGGGTTGCCGGTAGAGTTCGTTGATGGCCTCCGCCTTTATTAACAGAACTTCTGCATAGCGCAAGATTGAAGCATTAAGTTCCCTGTTTTTGGAACTTGTTGCAGGCGCTGTCAAGTCCACATATTTGGCATAGCGAGGCAATGTATATATGGTTGTATCGCCATTATCTGGATTAACGGCATGCGTCAGGAATGTTGCATACTTCCGCTGGTCACGGTCGTCGAAGCGATCAAAGAAAGTACGGTCGCTCACAACCACATGCGGCGTTTCTTCATTATTGAAACCTGTTGAAAAAGCACAATGTGTTAGATGATTGCCGCCATCTCCAAAGCTTTCCTGGGAAACAACATAATTTGCAGAGAACAACATTTCTTTGCCATAGCGATTGTCCTTCTCCCAGTTCCTGTGAAATATCTCTTCCAGAGAAAAACCAGTAACATTGTTGGCATTTTCTATTGCCTTCAGATATTTTTCATTAGGATTATCCACTCTGTCTGTTTGTGCCCAAACAAGATAAACCTTTGCCAGCAAGCCGTAAGCACTTTGTTGTGAAACGCGCCCCTTATCTTCAACTCCATAAGAATCGTAAGCAGGATAGTCAGACAAGTCCTTGATTGCATTTTCCAAATCGTTTACTATAAACTCATACACTTTATGTCTGTCTTCACGCTCTATGCCAACTCCTGCATTTATGCCGGCCTCCCTGATAAGGGGAATATCTCCAAACAACTGTACAATCGTGAAGTAATAATAAGCCCGAAGAAATTCAGCTTCCCCGCGAACCCGTCTGCGAATAGCGTCCGATACGGTTGTTTTGGGATTATTTAGCTTGTCAATAAGTGTTGTTGCATTTCCAATCCCATAATAAGTATCGCTCCATGCCCAATATGTATGCTGATTCGTAGAGTTAAACTGGAAAGCAGACAGCTCTGCTCCCGAACCTTCAGGCATTGAAGTTCCATTTTGGGTAACATCAGACCCCAGGTCAACACACCAGGCAATAACCACGCTTTCAGATTCCACAAGCGCAGCATATACTCCATTCACAGCAAGAATGACATCTTTGTCGGAGCGAAAAAACTGTTCTTCATCTACTCCGCTGACCGGATTAAGGTCTAAATCGTTACATCCTGCAAATAAAAGCGGTAAAATCAGCAATGATATTATTCTTTTCATATATTCTTTTTTGTTTTTAAATGATTGATAACTGCCATACTTAGAAAGAAAGCCCCAAACCGGCCAGAAAAGATTTCGCACGCGGATATACTCCATTGTCAACTCCGATTTCAAGATCACTAAACCCGTTACGCGCACCTTCCGGATCATACCCTGTATATTTCGTCAACACAAAAAGATTTTGCGCCGAAACAAACAGCCTGACAGATGGTGCCGTTTTTGCCTTTGTCAGGCGGAGAGTGTATCCAAGCGTAATGTCCTTCATTCGCAAATATGAAGCGTCTTCGATATAGCGACTATCTATTGTTGTATATGGAATCGGAATCGCACGAGGGATATTCGTATTGGTGTTTACCGGCGTCCAGCGATTGGCAAGCACAGCAGACCCGTTATAACTGTGAGAAGGCGTTTCAAGAGTATTGCGGAACGCATTATAAAGCTTGTTCCCATAACTGCCCTGGAATGATGCAGAGAGATCAAATTGACTATAATTCAGTCGCGTTGAGAATCCGTAAATAAAATCAGCTTGTGCATCGCCAAGTACAACCCTGTCATTATTATCTATTGAATTAGGATCACCCCCACGGTCGGCAAACTTGGCATCACCGGCATGTACAACCTTGTCACCTGTTTGCCATGTTGGAACAGGTGTTGAGGATTCCTCTCCCGGCTGAACAATACCATCAAATACATAACCGTAGAAAGTTCCAAGCGGCAAGCCGACATCGACAATCGTCGAACCGGAAATGAATCCCGACGTTCCGAGCTTCTCAATCCTATTCCTGTTGGTAGATATATTAGCCGTGACTTCCCACAGCAAGTTCTTCCTGTCAATAACAATGGCATTGACACTGAACTCGACGCCTTTATTGCTGATGTTCCCAATGTTGGTCATCTTCGTCCGCAAGCCGGAAGTGCGTTCAACCGGAAGATCGACAAGCAAATCAGATGTCAGTTTGTAATAAGCATCAATGACAAAATTCAAATGGTTGTCAAATAAACCGAAATCAATACCGGCATTATATTGCGCAGTCGATTCCCAGCGCAAATCACTGTTCCCATAGTTTGTTGCAGTATATCCTACAACTATCTGGTTTCCGAATGAATAATTACGCGGCGTATAAAGACGGGAATACAAATAATCTCCAATCTCCTGATTCCCCACCTGTCCGGCACTGGCTCTAAACTTCAACTGCGACAAGAGCGCCTTCGAGTTGCTAAAAAACGATTCTTTGTCAATATTCCACGAAACGCCCACCGAAGGAAAATATCCCCACTTATGTCCCGGAGAAAAGCGCGAAGAACCGTCGGCACGAAACGAAGCCGAAAGATTATAGCGTTCCAGCAGCGAGTAGTTCACCCTTCCAAGAAAAGAATTAATGTTAGATATAGCGCCGCCCGATGTTGGCGTGTCGCGACTTTCGCCGCTCTGCAAACTATGGTAAGTCAAGGCTTCGTTTTTAAAACCACTTGCTCCGGCAGTTGAATATTCATTCTCGGAATGTTCGGTTGTATAGCCGGCAAGCGCTTCAACTGAATGGATTCCGGCAAAGACGTTTTTGTAATTAAGCGTAAATTCCAGCAATGTCGTACTGTAATCCTTGTTGCCAACACCGGCATATCCGTTTACCAGCAATCCACGTGCGGATGTAGACGGAGCATAAAAGTTCTGTGTCGCATGATTAATGTTGACACCCGCATTTATCTTCGCCACTAACTGAGGAATGATAGGATATTGCGCATAAGCATTTCCGAGTATGGAGATATTGCGTGTTTCCACCGTTGATTTTAAAAGATCCGATATTGGATTCGGCGTTTTGTCACCAATTCGATAATCTGTCGTCTCGAACGGATTTGCATAATTATATCCGTCGTCCGAGTTCTTATTATGAACAGGAACAAGAGGCGAAACTCTTACTGCATAATTATATGTATTCGACCCGCCCTGATTAGTCAATCCCTGCAAAGTCGCCTGACCTATTGTAATATTTGCGCCAACGTTCAGCTTCTTGAACAAGTCCTTGTCCAGGTTTATCCGACCTATATAACGCTTCAGTCCGGTATTGCGGACAATCCCCGTTTCATCATTATAACTGAAAGACAACAAATAGCGATAATCATTGCCTCCCCCATTAAGCGATAAAGAATGATTCTGACTGTATGCAGTCTGAAAGACGGCACTCTGCCAGTCTTCTGTTTGTCCCTGCGGAAGCAAACGATTGGCATAATCATGCTGGTAAGGACTTTTCCCATCCGGACTAATCTCCGTAAAGAGGCCAGCCCATTGTTCAGCATTAAGCAAGTCCAACTTTTTATTGACGCGCTGTGTGCCAAGCGTAAACTGATAATTAACAGCATCCCGTCCACGACTCCCCTTCTTCGTCGTAATGATAATAACCCCGTTGGCGCCACGCGAACCATAAATAGCCGTTGCTGCAACATCCTTCAGGACATCTATACTTGCTATATCGGCAGGATTAATACTCGTGAGCGGATTCAAACCACCGTCAACCGTACCGGCAGAAGCGCCCTCGCCCCCCACTCCACTCGTGCTGCCTCCCAGGCCAGTTCGCGTCGAAGTATTATCATTATACAGAATATAACCATCCACTACATATAGCGGCTCATTGCCTCCGGCGATGGAATTACTGCCCCTGATGCGGACCGTCGAAGTCGCCCCCGGAGCGCCTGAACTCTGCGTTACATTCAAGCCGGCCACCGCCCCACCCAACAGATTGTCGAAAGATACGACATGCTGTTTCAGCGTTGTTGGCGATACCGATGCAATAGCCCCGGTCAGTTCTTGCCGCTTCTGCGTACCGTAGCCAACGACTACCACCTCCGTCAGGGCATTAACAGTTTCCTGCAGCTGTACAATTATAGGCTTCGACAACGCCCGCACATCCACGTCCTGCTTCTTATAACCGATGTAATGAACAGAAATCGTTACCGGAAGCGAGTTGACATTCAGGACAAAATTGCCGGACACATCACTGACCGTTCCTGTTCCCTTCGAGCCGGCAAGCGAAATGCTCGCCCCAATGACAGGCTCATTCGTTGCCTCGTCGAGAACCCTTCCCTCTATTTTCACCCTTCCTCCCTGTCCGAAGGCAGAAAGACATGAGAAAAGAATAAACACTAATAAATAAGCTGATGCTTTAGTCATGATTAATCTTATGTTTAGTTAATATTTGAAAAGCTTGTTGATACAAAGGTAAGCCGTGCTCCAAGCCATCCACAATACCTTGTTTACAGTATATTCAATCAAAGACGGTTCAAAATCCCAAGCCTTTGCAACAACATACTGCATCAGGCGAAACATTCAAGTAATTCCACCTTACACTTATCTCCCTTGTTCTCTCCGAGAAGCTATTTTGATTCTCCGAGAATCAAGCGTGATTCTCCGAGTGTCAAACGTGACTCTCCGAGAATCAACGGAGACTCTCGGAGAATCAAACGTGACTCTCCGAGTGTCTCGCGTGATACTCGGAGAATCAACGGAGACTCTCCGAGTATCAAGCGTGACTCTCCGAGTGTCAACCATATACTCTCCGAGAATCAAACGTGATACTCCGAGAATCAACCATATACTCTCGGAGAATCAAACGTGACTCTCAGAGAGTCAAACGTGATACTCGGAGAATCAACGGAGACTCTCGGAGAATCAAACGTGATACTCGGAGAATCAACGGAGACTCTCGGAGAATCAAGCGTGATACTCGGAGAATCAACGGAGACTCTCGGAGAATCAAGCGTGATACTCGGAGAATCAACGGAGACT
>JAIRPK010000039.1 GCA_031257015.1 Tannerellaceae bacterium | reverse complement strand
GGAAAGCTCCCTGTCCGTCGGTTGTCGCGCCAAGGATGGGATTTGTGTTCAAAACCGTTACCGTTACATACGGCAGACTTTGTCCCGATGCCGCATCAACGATAATGCCGCGTATATTTCCGTTCGATTGCGCCGCTACTCCTGTCGATAATCCGGCAATGATCATTGTCCATAAAATTAAAATCTTCTTCTTCATTATACATTTATATTATTAATTCGCCGCAAAAATAGAAGCAACAGCAATGTGTACAGGGAATTTTCGATGAAAGACGGGGATTTTTCGACGAAAACGAATTTTTAACAGCAGAAATTTCGGCATCACATAATCTTGCCAAGCAAGATGTTCAGTAGATTGAATAAATGAGAGAGATTACAGAGAAAAAAGAAAAAGAATATTTTTTTGATATTGGCCAAATGAGGACTGTTTCGTACATTTATTGCAAGTTAAGTCACTCTTTATTTTATGCAAGAATATAGTAAATCAATGAAGTTTGCTGGTTTCTAAATCGTTACTTTTCAAGAATAATATGCTTTTAACTTGCTTGTTATCAGTTGGAAAGATAAAATTATATGTCTTGCGAGGTGTGAAGTTATCTCTTTCGTGATGCCGCATTTTTTTGCAATATTTTTCAAAAGCGGTCTGTATCTGCAATATTGTGGCACAGGCAAAACCTTATTGTCAGATTTGGTGGATTTCCAAAAGAGGTACTTGATATTCGGCATCTGTCTTTTGCCGCTTGCCCTTTATCCACATTTTACCGTCAAAGGACTGCCGGATGTTTTCGTATGTCAAATTGAAGGCGTCAACGTATGGCAAACCGGTGAAGCAACAGAAAATGAATACATTGCGGGCGTCTTCCTCCCGTTTTTTGTAGGGACGGAAATTGATATTGGGGGAAAAATCGTAGCCGGTACAGAGGTAAGCATCAAAGTCGGTTATAATTTTTTTGTCGATTTCTTTCAGCGGAATGTCCGACAGGTTGTACCATCGGCAGATAAAATCGGCAAGGCGGTCGCATACCAGACAATAATAATCATACTGGCTTTTACAAATATCTACGCCAATTATCAGTTTGCGCTCCATGTTGTGCCTGTCAAACAACTCCAAAACAGTGTGCTGCTTATACTCAATGCCCATAAAAATGTTTTTTTCCGCTCGGCGGTAACATAATTGTCGCGTTCCTGCAAGCCGCGATAATGGCTGATTTGGTGTTATCAATCAGTGCATTGATTTTGGTGGATTCCGTAATCCGTTCCGTCGCCTTGCCGGTTTCCACGTCCCAATACTTGGAATTGACATCGCATTTCATGCCGAAACGCGACTCTTTACCGTCAACGGTTATCCGGCAGTAAAGCGGAAGCAGTCTGCTGGATTTTTCTTTGTCTCTTTTCAGATAAAACAGTACCTTAAATGTACTTCTCATAAACTCCAACATAGACAATATCTCTGCATATTTTATGGGGTAAGAATTGGGATGCAAACTTTGCCCAAAGTCAGAAATGAATGTCTTTGCTTGCATTGGCTTTTTTAGAAGTGTTTACTTGCCGTATCAGCATGAATCTATGCAAGTAAAAAAGACAAGATAATCAGAAACGGAATAATTCCATGCTCAATACATATTTACAGGTATTCATTAAATCCATATTCTGGACTGTCTGCAACATGCTGTTCAAGTTCCGAGGCGTTCATTGTTTTAAAATACTTTGCTTGCTCATTGCCATAGCGTCCTGAAAAATTTCCTGTCCTAACATCAAAAAGATGATGAAGGATTGTTTGTATGGATATTTCCCAGATAAACGCTCGACCATCAGCGGAATCTTTCTTGAAAAAGTAGATTCCAATGTAATAAGACAGGAAAGGCAGAGGACAAATTGCCTTTTATGGGCAGAATAATACGCTTTAATTTTCTTATTCCTAACCGTAGAGGAATAAATAAAATAACTGACAGACAAGGCTGTTATTGCAACAATTTACATAAGCTATAGGATCTAAATCAGGATGAACTATAAATACTCTTCCGACAATCATGCAAAGAAGAATTATACTCAAGCATGATGTAATTAAGGAAGTGTATTCATATTTTTTGAGTACATTTGTTTAAAATATAAAGCTTAAAAATATTATTCCCTTTTAAGATGAATAAACTCTATATTAATCTGCAAATCGTTATGCTCTGATTCAAGAACTCTGCACCATGTATAATCTCTCTATTTTTGGGGAGGATTTCTCTAATACACTCCCGATGAGGCATTCTTTGCTTTAAATCAATACTGAAAAATTTCTTAAAAGATGACAGTTCCACACTGCGAGAGTTGCTATTATAGCTATTGCACTTAAAATTCCCCAAAATGTTCTCTTGTTTTTTTAAATTTCTTTCATTGTTTTATTTTTTTGCTTGTTAATTATGTTGAATAACTCCTGAGAATCTTCTTCACAACTTCCTGCGTATCCAAAGCTGTTTGTTTGATTAACGAGAGTAAAGGAAATAAAATTTATATACATTAGGAATAATTTCACTTTTACAAGATAATCATCAACTTAACTGCCGCTTGCCAAGTTCTTCAATCAGCTTGTCTTGATGTTCATCTTGAAAGAGGTTGGGTTATTCTCGCTATACCTTCGGAACATTAAATGACACTCTCCGAGAATCAAACGTGACTCTCGGAGAATCAATGATATGTCATCAAGACTTGGCGCTAAGTCTATTTATGCAAAATGAGGCGCCTAAAAACTAAAAGACAGGGAGCTGTACACTGTACAAGGAGCGGGTTGTCGTTACAAAAAGGGTGTTGAAGTCGGCTCCACCCAAGGCAAGAGATATGGGGCGTTCTTCAAGACGTATGCGTTGGCGTTCATGACCGGAAGAATCATATACGTATATCTCGCCGTCGGCTATGTAAAGATTGCCGGATTTGTCGGTGGCGCTGCTGTATTGTCCTTGCGAGTAGACTTCTTTCATGTTGGCCATCGTACCGTCGGGGAGTATGTCGATGCGGACGGTGGTTTTGTTGCTCTCGTTGGAGATGTAAAGCGGGGCAGATTGGCCGGGGGCTACGGGGATAAGGGAGGCAGAGCGGCCAAGATCGTAGGTTTCCGGAATGATGGTTGCCCTGTCAGGTGCGAGGAAGCTGTTTGTTGCTAATGTGAGGGCAACTTTCTCAAAGTCGCTACGCCAACGGCTCGCGGGATGAATAATGCGACGAGCGGTTTTTAAGGCTTCGGCAGTCGGGATTACGTGGAGAGGCGTGATGGTCTCGTCGGGGTTGTCGGGGTTGACAGAATATATCCGCGCCTCCCATCCGCTGTTTCCCCATCCGCTATACATAGGATTGTCGTCGGGCAGACGGGAGACGCTTTCCTGAACGCCATTAATGAGATTGCCTGGCTGGGGATCATAGCGGAAGACTACCAGCAAATTGTCTTGCGTATCTGTCGCCAAAGTGAAAGGCTTCCATGGATAGTCGGCCAAGAGGCGCAACGAACGGCTGGAGACATCCCATTTGTATATCTTTTTAAGGCGGTTTTCACCGAAATATACGTTGCCCTTGCTGTCGGCGGTTAGGCCTGTGGCAAACTCAAAGCCTTCGGCCAGACGGTTTATGGCTCCTTTACGATCGTCAAAGGAGCGAACCGGCTTTTCACTGCCTGTGATGCGGAGGAAGGCAAAGTCCCAGGAATAGACGGGAAGGCGTTTGTTTACATCGTAAACGGGTATTTCAATGACGGGCAGGATTTGCGTATAGTTGTGCATGTTGCGAATCTCGATGCTGTCACTGTTCCACAGCCTGATGCCAAATTCCTGCGGAGTGGAGGCGCGGATGACGCGGTACATCCATACGTTGGCGAAGAGGAGGTTCCGGCAATTGTCAATCTCCATCATCTTGCAATCTTTTCCTTCGCGCCCTTCTTCCTCGAACTGGAAGGCATAAATCCGCCAGTTGGCAACATTGCTGAAGCGGGCTTCGTTCCTGACGTGATGTTCGAGCGACATGGCATATATGCGGCCGGGCGTTGAAGTATTGCTGACGTACAGACCGGCGGAGGCGTAAGTATTAGCTGTCCATACATCTTTTATTGTGCCGCCGCCGTTGCGAGTGATCCATAAGCTCCAGTATTGGTTATCCCATGCCAAGTCCAGACCTTGAACGGCAACAGGATTAGTCGGTGAACTGATGCGTTGGGCAATGGGGCGACGAGGCTGATCAGCACTGTTAGGTGCAGGTTTGCGCATTGTGCCGTGACCTCCTACGAATTTAACATCGTTTATGTAAGACTTCTCTCCGGCCATCCATTTGAGGCCGACGGCGCGATAATTGTAGCCGCCGGTATTTATGCCTATGCCGTTAAGGATGTCATCGCCGCCTTCGGATGATTCCAGCATAGGTTTAGGAGAGCCGAAGCCACTGAAGGAAGCCTCGCTTTCAGTTATTACAAACTGGGTCGCAAATGGATGGAGGCCGATGAGCTTTGTCCCCTGTTGCATTTTGAGAGTTTCGGAGAGACGGTACCAGCCTTGAGGGACATAGATATGCTTATGCACGGCTATGGCCTTGCGGAAGACTTCAGTATCGTCCGTCGCACCATCGCCTTTTGCTCCGAGGTCACGGATATTTATCCATGTTTCCATTGACGGCAGTCGGGGGAGCTTGTCGGGCATGAGAGGAAAATCGGAGGGAACAATCTTGCTCGTGACTGCGAATCGGGGCGAGGCTACGAGGTCATCAAGGATAAGCCCGGCGGTATAATCCTCAACCCGGTATGTCTTCTCATGCACAATCTCCATTGTCCCACTGCGGAGGTATTCAACTAAGACGGGGACGTTGCGGCAGTAAACGTTAAGCATGTTTAGCTGCGAACCGGCATTGTTGTCTATGCCGACAATGATGCCTGCCTTCGTAATGTTCTCGAATCTCGAATCTTCGATGTGTAGCCTGTCGACATGGTTGCCATCCATTTCAAAGGCTACGGGGGCATTGCGCACGTGCATGTTAACGATGGCAAAGCCTGCCTCGCGGGATAGAACAGCAGCTTTACGCTGTCCTTCAAAGTACGTGTCAATCATCATCATCGGCCAGCCGGGGGAAGTGCGACCGGAGGTGATGCCGTAGTCGCCGCCGTAAAAGCGGACATTCTCCAGTTCATTGCCGGTATCGTATATGCCTGCCTTTCCTTCGCCGATATAAAGATTGCAATGACTGACGAAGCTATGCTGGGCAAAGTGGGAGCGAATGGCTATTGCCTGGGGATTGTCTTTGCCGATGCGGATGTTAATGTTGGACAGGGCGCTGTAAAACGTTCCTGCACCGGCGTCTTGCGGCTCTCTGCCAGGTTGAGGAAGCCCGCCGGTGAACCAGAAGACGTAGTTCTGCTCGCGAAAAGCCGCAGCGGCGGGGGCAAGGATGAACTCCGGCCTTGTTTTACCATATCCGATAAGGCGGATGGCGGATGGAATCATGATGGTACGGCTGAGAAGGTATTTCCCTTCGGGAATGAACAGTATGCCGAAGCCCCTTTCTGTTTTCAGTTTGTTAATGGCTGACTGGAGAGGTTCGGATATATCTGTACGACCGTCGGCTTTTATGCCTTGAGATGCGTCGGGAATGAAATAAAAGGCTTCCGGGTCATTCGGTTTCCGAGTATAAACGGAGGCTTCATTTGCGTATATACACATTGAAGCCAGTACGAGCGTCAGAGTTATGGATATGCTTCTGACTGTTGACTTGTTGCGATTCATATTATTAATGTATATGTATTTAAGTTTTATGCGAGTTCTAAAAATCCTGATTCGACTGTTTTATTCTTACGCTGAACAATCCGGAGCGGGAGGTGAAGAAGAGAGTTTGACGGTCTTTGCCTCCGAACTGAAGGCTGGAAGGACGTTCGGGAGTCCTAATCATTCCTGCAGACTTGCCGTCACTGTCAAATATATAGATGTTGCCATCGGCAACGTAGAGCCGACCTTCCTCATCAACAGCCGAGCCAAACTCGCCCCATTCCACGAAATAGTTTACGTTGGACAGAGAGCCGTCCGGGGCAACATCCATGCGCACCATCCTCTTGTCATACTCGTCGGATGCGTAGAATGGTTTTCCGGGATATGCTTCGAGCAATGATGAGCCGCGAGCAAGATCATATTGATCCGGGATGATCGTTTTTCCGTCAGGAGCGACGAAACACAGCGCCGGCCTGTAAATAACCGCACTGTTAAAATCATGGAAATCCCTCCATCGGTTGGAGACATACAATGCCTTCGCAACATTGGCGACAGCGCCGAAGGGAACTTTTGACAACGGACGGAATGTTTCCTCCGGACGCATGGGATCAACAGCATAAACCTTAGTCTCATAAGCATTGTTGCCGTAGCCCGCAAAGGATGTGCCGCGAGTGTCGGGATATGATGCAGGTGTTTCCGGCTTTCCGTCAATGAGAAATCCGGGCTGCGCACGGTAGCGGACAACAACAAGGAGGTTATCCTCCGTATCCATGCCCAGAGAGAGAGGTTCCCACGGCAAATCGGAAACGAGCGAGAGTGTATTGGTTTCAACCGACCAGCGGTATATGCGTCGGAAGCGTTGCTCGGAGAAATATATGTTGCCTTTGCTGTCGCGTGTTATTCCCTCGGCAAACTCAAAGCCTCCGGCTAGCTTCCGAACAGCGCCTGCATCGTCGGACAGGGGAGTCGAACGGGGTTCGTCGCCTGTCACCCTAAGGAGCTGGAGTTCCCACGGACGGACTTCGATGTTACGGCTAATGTCGTAGAGGGGATTGTCAGTCGTGTATTTGATTTGAGAATAGTTATGAAGGTTGAGAAACTCGATGTTACGGCAGTTTTCCCATAAACGGATTGAATATGGATACGGCTCATTGATTCGTATAACGCGGAACATATAAAGGTTGGCGAACAGCATGTCGCGACATCCTTCCATTTCTATCGGCTGACATTCCGTTCCCTCGCGACTTTCCTCTTCAAGCTGGAAGCACAGTATCTTCCAGTTCGCGACATTCTTGAAGCGGGCTTCGTTCCTGACGTGATGCTCAAGAGACATTGCATAGATGGCGGAGGGAGTGCTCGTATTGCTGACATACAGCCCGTGACTTGCATAAGTCGATGCCGTCCAGATGTCTTTAAATATTCCTCCTCCACCGGCAGTCACCCACAAACTCCAGTGCTGGTTATCCCATGCCAGGTCCATGCCCTGGGCTGCTACGGGATTCGCCGGAGAACTGATACGATTGTTTCCCTGGTAAAAATTGCGTGTCGGAACAGGCGTATTACCATCTTGAGGAAGTGGTTTACTCATGCCGCCATGACCGCCGACGAACTTGACGTCATTCATATAAGACGCTCCGCCTGCCATCCACTTGACGCCGACGGCGCGATAGTTATAGCCGCCGGTATTAATACCTATTCCGTTTAAAATATTATCTCCACCGACGGAGGATTCAACAAGCGGCTGTGCCGCACCAAATCCGCTGAAGCCCGGAGCGCTCTCGGACAGGCGAAACTGCGTTCCGAAAGGGTGCAGACCAATGAGGCGAGTGCGCGGTTTCATTCGGATGGTTCCCGATATGCGATACCAGCCTTGGGGAAAATAAACAACATCGTGATTGTTGATGGCCGTCTGGATGGCCTGAGTATCGTCCGTCGTGTCGTCTCCCTTTGCGCCCAAACTGCGCACGTTTACCCATGCTTCCATCGGCGGAAGGGCAGGAAGGGAACCGGCAACAGGCTTGGACAGCATCGGCAGAGGCTCAACATCAACCAACGTGCGATATTCAGGCATGGCGGTGAGGCTCTCCATCTGCAGGCCATGGTCATATTTCCTTATCCGGTAAGTCTTGTGGACCACGGGGGTGGACTTCCCGCTGCGACGGTAGAGGGCAATGGCAGGGACGCCGGAACATTCAACGTTGCGAAACGAAAGCTGGTTGTTGCTGTTGTTTTCATTACTGACGACGACTATTGCCCGGCTGACATTCTCAAATCGACCATTGTCAACATAAAGCCGGTCGGCATAGTTCTCGTCAATGTCAAAGACTACGGGTACGTTCTTTGCCTGAATATTGACCATAGCCAGGCCTGATTCCTGACATCGCAGGGCGGCTACGCGCTGACCCTCAAAATAGGAATCTATCATTGCAACCTGCCAGCCGGGCGAAGCCTTGGTTGTATATATACCATAATCGCCGCCGAAGAAGGCAACGTTCTCCATCTCGTTGCCAACGTCGAAGAGGCCTGCTTTTCCGGCGCCGGCATATACAGCCACATGGCTGATGAAACTGTGCTGGGCGTAGTGCGTGCGAAGGGCAACAGCGTGCGGATTGCCGGCGTCAATGCGAAGGTTGATGTTGGACATGGCGCTGTAAAACGTGCCGGCGCCGGCATCGCGGGGTTCGCGCCCTTCTTCGACGGCTCCGCCGGTGAACCAGAACATGTATTGCGCCTTGCCTTTATCGGCAGAGTTCTCATGCTGGAAGCCGGGCGCATTGCGGGCAAGGATAAATTCAGGTCTCTTTTTGCCGTAGCCGATGATGCGAACTGCCGCAGGCACGTATATAGTCCGGCTGATGAGGTATCGACCTTCGGGAATGAAGAGTATGCCGAAGTTACGCTCACGCTTAACCTGATTAATGGCTTTCTGCAAGGCGGCGGAGACGTCCGTTTTGCCGTCGGGGCTGATGCCGTAAGCTTCTGGTGTGAAATAGAAAGCCTCGGCATCGTCAGGCTTCATCGTATAGACGGATTCAAGATGTACGGCGCCGGCGCCGACATTGCAGGCCAGGGCTATGAGGGCTATGAGAAAGGTCTTTTTTGTTTTCATGCTTTTATGATTAATTCTATTTGCTGTTTTTCGTTTAATGTTTTCAAATATGGGGGTGTTATTTGATTCTCCGAGTGTCAACGTTGATTCTCGGAAAGTCTCGCGTGATTCTCAGAGAGTCAACGTTGATTCTCCGAGAATATATGTTTGATTCTCGGAGAGTCTCGCGTGATTCTCAGAGAGTCAACGTTGATTCTCCGAGAATATATGTTTGATTCTCGGAGAGTCTCGTTTGATTCTCAGAGAGTCAACGTTGATTCTCCGAGAGTCTATGTTTGATTCTCGGAGAGTCTCGCGTGATTCTCGGAGAGTCTCGCGTGATTCTCGGAGAGTCTCGTTTGATTCTCGGAGAGTCTCGTTTGATTCTCGGAGAGTCTCGTTTGATTCTCGGAGAGTCTCGCGTGATTCTCGGAGAGTCTCGTTTGATTCTCGGAGAGTCTCGCGTGATTCTCGGAGAGTCTCGCGTGATTCTCGGAGAGTCTCGCGTGATTCTCGGAGAGTCTCGTGAGACACTCGGAGCGTTTCGTGAGACGCTCGGAGCATCTCGTTAGACACTCGGAGCGTTTCGTGAGACGCTCGGAGCGTTTCGTGAGACGCTCGGAGCATCTCGTGAGACACTTGGAGCATCTCGTGAGACACTCGGAGCATCTCGTGAGACACTCGGAACGTTTCGTGAGACGCTCGGAACGTCTTAAGACTTGCTTTTTGTCCGGCGAACAATTATGATTTCTATTAATAAACTTTTTTGTTCTTATGTCCCGGTCTTGACGGCCAACAGGGGGATTCGCCAATATCGGGGAGGAGCGGGGGAGGCATGGAGCCGGCCTCCCCTCGCACCTCCTCTGCTTTAGAACGGGATGACTGCATGTGGAGCATAATTGTGGCGGACGGTACCGACATTGGCTACTTCGGCCAGGGCGCCGATGCGGAAGTAGTAATTGCGGCTGTACTTGAACTGTCCGCTGTTGGCGCCGATGTCGATTGTCAGCGTGAAGGTTTCGCCGGGAACGATGGCTTTTGCGGGGCTGAAGGATTTACGGAAGGCGTCGCCCTCGATGTCGAATTTCACCTGCTCGCCGACGTATATGTCCGTGAAGGCGTATAGACGAATGGCGGCGAGGCGTACTTCCGGCTTGCCGGCTTCGAGGCTGAAGGTGGCGACGACGGTATTGCCGCTTTTGCGTATGTCGGCGTTTTTGATCCTTATATATGGGGTGACTTGGAAGTCATGCAGGTTGTCGCCCTTGGTTATTTCGAGGTCGGGGATGGTGAAGGGGTAAAAATTCCCGTTGATAAATTCGATTTTATAGTGGGCGGCAAAGGTCATATCGTTGCGGAACTCTCCGTTTTGTTTTATAACCCATGTTTGCGCGGCTTCTGTTGGCCAGCCGAGTTCATACGCCCTGATGGCGGAGCCGTTTTGGATGTCTGTTTCGACGGCCTGCCCTGTTTCGGCGTCGAGGATTGAACCGTGGAAGGATGCGTTGGGGCCTTCGTAGTTATCAATCTCGAAGATTTCGCATCCGGCAAGGGCAATGAGTGCGAGGGCGGCGATGAATATTTTAATCGGTTGCTTCATAATGATGAATGGATATTAGAATTAATGACCTGGGTTTTGAATCAGTCTGTTTGTGTTCGTGCTGGGAATGCCCCAGTAGTAATTGACGGGATTGAAGGTTTGCCCGCCGGCCTGCTCGTCATAATAAAGGTTGACGCGGACGAAGATGAATTTCGGCTGTTGTTCGCGGAGGTCAATCATCGGTACGAGGGCGTGCCTCTTGCCTCCGGTGAAGAACGTATGATAGTCGCGCCGGCGGAACATGTCCCATAAGCGGAGGCCTTCAAAGGCCATCTCGACGCGCCGTTCCTTGAGGACGTTATCGAGCGTGAGCGGAATATTGTCCGTATGCCCGGCGCGTTGGCGGAGAGCGTTGATATATCCGGCGGCAGCCGTTGCATCGCCTGAATTGCTTTCGACGACGGCTTCGGCGTAGTTCAGATAGATTTCACCGAGGCGGAAGTCTATCCAGGATGTCGTCGAGCTGCGGTCAACACCAAGAACGTTCCTGTTTTCAGCCAGGTATTTCCTCACGGAGAATCCGGAGCAGGAGTAATTGGCATCGTCGCTCCTTCCCATACCGAAGAATCCGGAGTATCCGCCGGCGCTTTCGGCTCCGTAGGTGTAATAGGTGTTTCCGTCATGGCCGGTTTCGCTTCCGGCAGCGTAGGCGAGGACATTGCCTTCTTTTCCGACGAGACCTCCCTGGAAGACGATTTTTGTTCCCTTGTACATGGCGCCGGGGACAATGATGGAGGCGAGCAGCCGAGCGTCTTTATTGCGAAATGGTTCGTAGAGGTCGTCGTACTTTTTGAAGGGGATGCTTGTGTTCAAGAGTTTGGGGTCTGGGGTATAGAAGTCTTCGTTGCCGTCGGTACGGGTAACGATTTTTGCACTTCGCCCTGAGCCGTCGTCTGTATAGTCCTCGTACAGGTCAACGATGTCGAGTGTTGGCGAAAAGCGGCCGAACTTGTGGAAACCGGGATTGACCTGTGCGGGACTATACCGGATGTCGTAATCATGTCCCTGGTCGGCGAGTGTTGTGCCGTCGAGGAAGGATTTACTGAAGATAACCTCTTCGTTGGCGGAGAGGAAGAGATACTGAAAGTTGGCGGCGGCTTCTGCCGTGCCGGCAGGGTTAGGCATGTAAAGAGCGTGGCCTGATTGTTCGATTATGGCTTTTGATGCAGTGATACATTCGTTGTAGAATGTGGCGGCATCGGATGCCTTCATGCCGATGAGGCCTTTATCAACCGCTTCGCCGGAGAGCGCTGCCCGGTTCCAGTATTTGGCAATGGAGCCGGCATGGAGCGCGGCTCTTGACTTTAGTGCAAGAGCGGCCCATTTGCCTGCACGATAGATGCCGTCGGAGGAGGTTTGTTTATCGGGCAAGCCGGCAGCGGCAAGGTCACATTCGCGGAGGACAAATTCCCAGGTTTCCTTCTCCGTGTTGCGTGGAATGTATAGAGCTTCGTTGTCGGAGCCGGGGATATAGTCGCTGTCAAGTGCGCGTTCGATAATCGGGACTCCGCCGTATCGTTTAACAAGGCCGAAATAGATGTATGCACGGACGAAGTGGGCTTCGGCAGCAAGACGGTTGTATGTGGCTTCATTAATAACGCCTTCGTCTTTAGCCGTGGCAATGTTTTGGAGGAAGATGCTGACGTCGCGGTTGCGTGCGTAGCCGTTCTCGAAATATTGGTAGGAGCCGGGACCGAGGGACATGCCGCCGTCGCTCTTTATGCTTTCGTCGGTATACATCGAGGTCATTACGATTTCGTCAACGCCGCCTCCCCAGCCTCTGCGGTTAAAGCCGATATTCGGACGGAAGTTGAAGTCTTCCATCGGCATGGCGTTATACAGGTTGGCGAGGAGGGTCATAAGTCCTTTTTCGCTGGTAAGTAATTGCTCGGCGCCTACTTTAGTGAGAGATTCCAGTTCCAGATAGTCATTGCAGGCTGAGCTGAAGGCAAGGGACAGTGCTAAAGCGTATTTGAAGATATTCTTTGTCATAACAGTGGTGATTTAAAAGTTGATGTTTATGCCGGCATTGACGGCTTTCATGATGGGATAAGCAAGGTTGGCGTTCCATGCGTTCTCCTGGCGTTCGGGATCGGCGTCTCGCAGCTCTCTTTTGCAGAAGGTGAGGAGATTTGTGCTGTTGAGGAACAGGCGGACGTTGGCGATGCCGATCTTACGGAGAATGTGCCTTGGAACAACATAGCCGACTTCAACGTTTTTCAGACGGAGGTATGTCGCAAGCGGTCGCCATACATTAATTATATTCCCGTCGGTTGTATTATCCCTGTTGCTTCTGATGGCAGGGTAGTAGCCGGCAGTCCATTGAGTGGCGGGGTTGTAGGGATCATCGGCGGGATTTGCCGTATGCCAGCGGTCGAGGAATTTCTTGTGCAGGGTGGGGTATCGACCGTAGCCCCAGATGTCATCATTGGAATATTGGATGGAGTAAAGGGAGGCGCCTTGAAGGAGAAGCGATATGTCGAAGGATTTATAGCCGGCGTCGAAGGTGAATCCATACTGGAGGGGAGGATTAATACGCTGGCTGGTGCTGTTGTCGCCGGAGACATATCCCGTTTCGCCGTAGGCCCAGTTGGCATATAGCTGGTCTTCGCCGGTTATCCTGCCGTCGCCATTATTGTCGATGAGGCGGAAGCTTCCGGGCAACATCCTTGAGTTCCCTCTGGCTCCGCCGAGAAGGGGAGCGGTTTCGTATTGTTCCATTGAGGTGTATTGGCCGTCATAAGTATAGATGAGGGAGCGACCTGTGAGGCGGTTTTCGTTACCGTTCCTCCATCTGTCCCATTGACTGGTGAAGGCGGCTCGCTCGACGTGCAGGCGTTTAGTGCGTGAGTAGGTGACGTTGCCGCCAATGGAATAAGAGAATGATTTACCAATCTTGCCGCGATGCGTCAGACCTAATTCAAGTCCCATATTCATGTCGGAGTTGATATTCTCGTTCGGAAAGGAGGCGCCGAAATAGTTGGGGATGGAGGAAATGCGGGTGGCGAGAATGCCGGTGTTCTTGCGGGTAAAATATTCGACAGTGCCGCCGAGCCTGTTTTTCAGAATGTCAAAATCCAGGCCGGCGTTGAAGATCTTTGACGTTACCCAGGATAGCTGATCGGTGACAACGCCCGGAGGATACATCCCGACGGTTAACGCTCCGTCATCGAATACATACCCGCGAGCATTTTCGCCTGTATAAGCGGCAACGTATTGAAAGGCTTCGCCGGTGTCCCGACCGCTTTCGCCATAAGAGGCTCGCAGTTTAAGATTATCGACAAACGGAAGGATGTTTTTGACAAACTCTTCCTCCGAGAGGCGCCATGCAACGCTTCCGGAGGGAAAGAATACCCAGCGTCTGGAGGGCGCATAGCGGTAGGAACCGTCATAACGGAAGACGAGCTCGGCCAGATACCGCCCTTTGAAGTCGTAATTGATGCGACCAAGGTATGCAGCCAGCCTTCTGAACTCCCTTTGGCCTTCGTTGGAGGCAGTCCCGGCGGAGCCTTGATTAAGTATGTCATGGGTGAAAATGTCGGAATACTGGCGTTCGCCTCTTACGTAGTCGAAGCGTTCGCGCGAGGCTTCCATGGCTGCCATTATATTAAATGAGTGGCCGCCTGTCTTGAGGGAATAATTTGCACGGAGCTGCATGTAGCCTTTCTGGTAAAGATCGATTCTGTTCCAATAGCGATCGGAGCCGAAGACGGCGATGAAATTGTCGGTATAATAATCGTAGAGATTGTATGACTTCTGTAATTCCGATCGATTCCCACTGCGGATGTCGAATGAGCCGATGAGGGAAAGAGTAAGGTTCCTGGCGAAGGGAGCTTTGTACGTGAGTTCGGCCTGACTTTGCCCGTTTATGTTGTCATACTGGCGGTAGCCGTCGCCGGCGGGATCGATTAGGGCTGCTGCATTCTTGTTTTCAGGAGCAATGGCGGAGAGATGCTTGGGATTGTTCATGGTGTAGGGGCCGATGCCACGATCGTTTACAACGAGGGTCTTGTATGTCCAAAGAAAGTCTTCGCGGCCTTGCCGTCTCTTGTCAACACGACCGGCAACGGAGACGCTCATCTGCAAATCGTCGGTGAGACGCGCCACAATGTTGCTCCTGAAATTGTAACGGCGGTAGTATTGAATATCACTGACAAGGAGGCCATTGTCTTCCGTATAGTTGAGGCTGGTGAAATATCTGATGTTGTCGGAGCCGCCTCTGACGGACAGGTTATGGCTCTGCTGGGGAACCATGTCGTACATGTACATGTCGATCCAGTCGAAATCCTGATACCCTGGCTGGCCGCTGCGGTATTTTTCCAGCAAATCATTGTCGTAAGTCGGCATACCGCCAATATTCTTCTGCATTTCGTTTGCCATTACGCGGTAAGTATAGGCATCGACGGTCAATTCCATGCCGGTTGGCACTTTCATGCCGAAAAGACCGGAGTAGGCGAAGCGAGCTTTCCCGGATTCGCCCTTTTTTGTGGTAACGATAATCACACCGTTGGAGGCGTTCATGCCGTAAATGGCTGCGGAGGCATCCTTAAGGATCGAAACGCTTTCAACATCTTCGGGGTTGAGCTGGGCAAGATCGGCGATGCCGTCGTTATTGCGGACGATGCCGTCGATGACAACAAGCGGGGCGCCATAGCCGCGAATACTGACCATGTTGTCAAACACGCCGGGTTCACCTGTCTGCTGGCGGATGAGAAGTCCGGGCATCTTGCCCTGGAGATTGGAGACGAGGTTCTCAGTCTTGGTGCTGTTGATCTCGTCGGAGCGGATAGAGGAGACTGCGCCCGAAAGGGTCTCTTTCTTTTGAGTTCCGTAGCCGACAACAACGACTTCTTCGAGGGCTTGTGTATCCTCTGCGAGGACGATTTTCAGGTTGTTGCTGTTTCCCAGGCGGATGCTTTGGGGAGCATAGCCGACGTAGCTGACCGACAGGGTCGCGCCGGAAGGAACGCCCTGCAAGGTGAAGCGGCCGTTGATGTCGGTGACGCTGCCAATGCTTGTGCCGGCAATCGTTATGTTAACGCCGATTAGGGGGTCGCCGGATTCGTCGCTGACTGTGCCGCTGACGGTTCGCACCTGTTGCTGTGCGTCGGCGGATGCGGCCTCTTTGCGCATGATAAAGACCTGGCGGTCTTTTATCGTATAAGTGTTACCGGTCTGTTTGAACAACTGGTCGAGCACTTTGTCGATGGGCTGGTTGCGAGCATTGATGCTGACTTTGCGATTAATGTCAACTGCGCCGTCATAATAGAAGAAGATAAATTCACTGTTCTTTTCTATCTCCCCAAGTACGTCCCTGACGCTTTTATTGCTCAAAACAATGGTCAATGGAGGAGGGGTATAAAGCAGTTCCTCCTCTGCGAAGCTTAATTCCGTCGTCATGCACAGGGCTAGCGACAAAATGAACAATATTCCGATTATCCTTCTTTTCAAATCGGAAGCGGTTGAAAGTTTTTTCTGTTGGTTTATCATACGATTGTAATGATTTTGATATTTAACAATTATGTGTTTATTCCATTCGGGGGTGTGATTAGTATAATAGTATCTGCTATCTCATATTTATCCGATTTATTACTGCATGTTAATAATGTAAGTCCCGTTATTGATGCGGCAGGTCACGGGTGCAGCCCTGGTAATGCCGTCGAGGATGTTTTCAAGCCTGTCCTGAAGGTCGAGCTTGCCGGAAAACCTTAATACGGCGGCCTGTGGAGAGCAGGCGATGCTTTGACCGTAATAGTGAGCCAGACGTTCGGCTATCCTGCCCAAAGGTTCGCCATTGCACAGGTAAACGCCGGACTTCCATGAAATATGATTCTCTACGTTGACGGCCTCTACATGAGCGTGGCCGCCTGAACTTAAATACATCTGGCGGGGTTTCAGAATGGTCTCGCCAAGATGGGCGTCGTGCACTTTAACGCTGCCGGAAACGAGGACGATGCTTTTCATGCTGTCCTGCTCGTAGGCCATGAGGTTAAATTGTGTGCCGGTGACTTCGACGGCGAACGATTTGGTCTTCACGGCAAAGGGCTGGGTATCGTCGTGTGCGGCCTCGACATAAACCTCGCCGTCGACGTAAACTTCTCTTACGTCAGCGCTGAACGTCGCCGGATAAACGATGCGCGTCCCGGCGTTCGCCCATAGCCTGCTACCGTCGTTCATCAGCAAAACCGAGCGCTTGCCCCATGGCACAAGCATCTGGTGGAATCCGCCATTGCCGGCGTCCATGCCTGCATTTTTCAAAACAACAGCGCTATCATTAATGTATATGTTCTCGCCGCGGTAGGCAATTTTTACATCGTTGCCGCCCAGCGAAACAACACGCCCGTTGTCCAGGAAGAGTTGCACGTCGGTCGTCCGTTCGGGGAAGGCAACCTCCTCCATGCTCATGTGGGACAGGCCAGCCGGCATGGCTTCGCTGAATAGCCTGTTCATTCCCCAAAATGCAGGGAGGAGTAATGCAGCTGCGGCAGAGGCTAGACTGATAATGTAAAGCCGACGCTGTTTTGCCTTCAGATTTTTCTTGTTTGCAACTTCGATGCTAGCCCATAATTCAAATTTCTCACCCTGTGGCAAATGTTCCGGGCGGCACTGGGCAGAGCGGATAAAGCGACGGGCAAAGCGAAAATCCCTTTCATCAAGGGCTTCTCGCTTTACCAATTCATCATAGTATTTGTCCGATTCCGCATCCGGATTCAGGCAGGAGCTGATGAATTTGTCGCTTTGGAGCAATTCTTCGACTGAAAACTCTTCTTCTTTTTGTTTTATTTCTTCTTTATTTGGCATAGCGGTCTCCTTGTTTGGGAATCAGGTTGATGCGTTTCGCCTCGCGACAGCCGTCAGAGCTTTGGCAGGCAAACGTATTGCGGACTTTTTGAATCGAACGGCTGATGAGGTTCAGCGCCGACTGATAGTTTATGTCCATCAGGCGGCAAATGCTGTCTATTTCCATTCCTTCGACGTATCTATAATATATGACTTCCTTTTGACGGGGGGTGAGGGATTCAAATATGCGAGCGAGCAATTGCCTTTCTTCCTCTTCGGCTTCGCCGGCAATCATGATGTCCTCGGCTGTATAGTCAACGTAGAAAACCGGCTCGACAGTGTCAATGTGATACATCGTTTTGTCTTTTTTAAAAACACTGAACAAGGCATTCTTGAGAGATATGAATAAATATACGCGAATATGTCGAACCTCTCCGAGCCGGGAACGATTGCCGTACAGCTTAACGAAAACATCCTGGATGCAGTCCTTTACCAATTCCCTGTCGGAGGTGAACTTCATCCCGTAGGAAAACAGGGCATCCACGTATCTTTTGTAAAAATACGCATAAACCTCATCGTCGCCTGCAAGGAATTTATCCCACAGCAACCGGTCGTCTTCCGGATTTTCTTTGTCGAAGCCCATCTTTCGTCTGTTTTACATATAAGACGAAGATGGGGAAAAAATATACTCAATGCTTTTTAAAATTCAGATTGCATGGTGCGCCGTTTGGTTATTAGAATGTAAAGTCCGTTATGCGTGGAAAAGGCAATGAAGGATTTCGGCTTCGCAACGCGGAATATCGGCCTTATCACCATTGAATTTTTACTCGCAGCCTGGGACGGGCAATTGGAAATTATTGATTGTATGTCCCTCGAATAGAATATTTTGCAAGCCATAATTTTTACCGCTCTGCGCATTTTGAGGGCAATGTTCAGAATTATCAAAAAAGAAAAGGCCAGGTAGAAGCTTGCCTTTTTTGATAAATTTGTCCCAGCCTGCACCGACCAAATACCTTATGACATTGAGATATTAGGCTTCAATATTGAGCTTTTCATATTCCGGAATATGGGAGTTCCAGACACAGAAACAGCTCCCCTACCCTGCTTTACCGAAGTGATTTTTCATCCTCTAAAAGGGAAAAATGACATAATGGAAATATAATTCTTGATTTCTTTTACCCCGAAATCAAAAAAAAATGGAAAAAACAGCATTTTGAATGAGTTTTTCAACACTTTTTTTACATGTTGAAAATTCTTAATATTGATTTAAACCATGAAAAAAGGATGCGCTGATAATGCCGGTTTTATTTTCAACATGAATGAAAATACGTAAAATATATATTTAACTGATGAATAAATACATAGCGTGTGATTCACATAGTGAATAATTTTGATTAACATCGTGAATATCTGCTGTTTTTTTTATATATACATTTGTCGCATCAAATAATGATAGAAATGCAAAAAACAAATTCAGTAAGACATAAAGAATGTATATTTCAGCAAGGGAAAAGTCCAATACTACATCCCCAATGCCGAGGGCAACATCGACCGATGTTAACGACGGCAGTGAAATTGGGGCGGACAATTTCCCTCATGGGGGGGACAACATCGCCAATATCGAGGACGGCATCCTCAATGTTGGCTCCAACATCGGCCATGTTGGGAACAGCATCGGCCATGTTGGGAATAACTTCCACAATGTCGAAGCCAACATCAACAATGTCGAAGCCGGCATCGACAATGTTGAAGGCAACATCGACCGTGCGGAGGGCAACATCGACAATGTTGGAGGCAACGCCGCCGAGGTGGAGGGCAACATCGACAATGTGGAACCCAACATCAACAATGTGGACGCCAATATCGCCAATGTTAAGGGCAGCCAGCGACGCGCTGGACACAGCCATACCAATGTTGGGCACAAATTCACCAATGTTAATAACAACTTCCTCAATGCTGGCAACCACTGTGATGATTTTGGGAAAAACGACGACAATACTGGTTATCGCCTTCGGAATGTTGACGGGAATATTCTACATGATTGGCGGAACAACACCGGTTGTGGATATGACCATGTATATGCTGGGGGTGACGGCAACAATGCTCGGAGCAACATCCGCAATGCTGGGAGCAACATCATCAATGCTGGGAGCAAAAATGAAAATTAGAGATATAACATATATTTTATTCACAATTTAATATTTAATCTTACTATGTCAACTAGCGATTGGCTTAAACGAAATAATCTTGCGCTTCTTGAGCAAGCAGAAAAAACAAAATCTTTCCTTGAAAAACCTGAAGAAAGAATGAAAATCGGATTGGGAACTGGACATTTGAACAGCGGAGGAGGCGGTGGCGGAGGAATCGGCCATAATGCGCCAACTCCACAGGACAATGCGGTAAACACAGAAAATACGGAGCAAAAACCCCAGTCCATACAAGAAGTAATAACGCCGACAGGCGAATGGTACGACAACGAATTTCTTAATTCACTTACGGATTTTTCCAATGCCGTACAGGCATGGAAAGACCCCGAACTGAGAACGCAACGCGCCATAGCGGCTCTCGCTGATGCCCGCGGCAAATTTGAACCCCACTACCGACAACTGTATAAGCTCATTAAGGCCAGCCCGCTTATCACCAAGGATGATCTTTCCGCAATGGGCCTGCCATGGCAGGATAATATTCGCACACTAAAACCCATAACCCAAAAAATCGCCGAAATAAAGGTTGGACATCCTTCCGTCGGCGTGGTGGAAATACGCTTCAGAGGTGAAAACAAGGCCAAATGGGGAAAGGAGGACGGCGTCCACGGAGCCGAAATCGCCTGGGCTATACTCAGCCAGGCCCCAACAGACTGGCACGAACTTATACATTCATCCTTCGACACCGCATCGCCATATCTGCTCTCTTTCCCCGGTGAAGACCTCGGCAAAACGCTATATTTTGCCATCAGATGGGAAAACGGACGCGGCGACAAGGGTCCATGGAGCGCCATTCAGAAAGTAGTTATTTCATAGTGTTATATTTTGTACTGGACATAAGTAGTAAAATTAGATTCGATTTTTATTATGATGGTATGCTACGTATAGTAGTTTTGTTTAACGTTGAATAGTTTTTCCAATTCGGTTGGCGCTGTGACAGCGCTGGTTAGATTTCCGAATTTCAACGTCGGGAACGGACGTTGAACATAATTAACCAACACCTTGGCCCCCGGTTCTTGAGTCCCGGGGGTCTTTTTTTATCCCTGAAACAATGAAATCTTCCGTACTTTTGCGGACTAATAAAATTAATCGGATGAAAGAAATATTAATCGTGCCGGATGTCCATGGACGCACGTTTTGGGAACCGGCTTTGGACTTTGAGGGCGAGGTCATTTTCCTGGGGGATTACACTGACCCGTATCCGAAAGAGAACATAAGCATGGCGGATGCCTGTAATGAAATGCTGAGGATAGTTGATTTCAAGCGACGCAATCCGGAGCGGGTAACGTTGTTGATTGGCAATCATGAATTGCATTATTACGATATGGACTATCGGTGTTCGCGGTTTAGCTTTAAGTATTACGACAAGATTCACGAACTTTTAACCGGGGAGGAAACGGCAGGAATGTTTCAAATCAGCCGTTTGGTCGGGCAATATTTGTTTGTCCATGCGGGAGTCCTCAACGGATGGTATGAAGCGCACCGAGAGGAACTGAATGCACACCCCGGCAAGATAGACGAGCAGCTGAACGCATTGTTCAACAGCAATCAGGAATCTTACTTTGAAATTTCACTCTTCCGTGGAGGCTTTCACTCATACGGAAGCCCAATATGGGCAGACAAATACGAATTTCTTAACGAACGAACTGTATTTAACGAAGAACTAATCCAAATTGTCGGACATTCGCAACTGCAAAGCGAAGAACCGCTTAAACATCGACAAATATGGATAACGGATAATCGAAGATTATACAGATTGAGCGAATTGGAAAGCTGGAATTGACAAAATGATGCTGAACATCCACCAGACATTTTGCAATTTCAGCTTTTTCCTTATTTTTGAACACAAATCAAAATACAAATATTACGAATATGAAAAGAAGATTAATTACAAATCTATTGCTCACCACTATGCTACTATTGATTAGCGCCATGGGTTATGCGCAAAAAAACGGGGAGCCGAAAGGAACATGGACGTATGAATGTCCCGATGCGCCGTCGGAACATCAAACAGGCAAACTGGAATTTAAATCGGACAACGGCAAGCTAACAATGGCTATGATCATTAATGGAACACCTGGGACGGCAGCAACAGTGACAAAAAAGGACGGGGCTTACTCGTGGACGCTCTCGATTGACGGCTATGAAGTGCTGTTTAATGTTACGCCGGACGGCGACGGCCTGAAAGGAACCGCAACCGCCGACCAGTGGGAGTTCCCAATCACGATGAAGCCTCTTAAAAAATGAAACTTGACGACAGAATGGAAAATCATGGAATAATCTATTCCACAAACCCAAACTTCCGCTACGAATCGGACAACGATGCGGAAGTTGAACACGCAAGGCCGAACGAAAAACAACTCCTCAAACTGTCATTAGACAAACGCAATCGCGGAGGAAAAGTTGTTACGCTGATTTCAGGCTTTGTCGGGCCGGAGGAAAGCCTCAACGAACTGGCAAAAAAACTCAAAACAAGGTGTGGCGTCGGAGGCTCCGTTAAAGACGGAGAAATCATCATCCAGGGAGACATGCGCACGAAGGTGGCAGAAATACTCAAGTCCGAACGCTTTAAAGTCAAATAGTCAGGGGTAGCTCCCGGCATCAGTCAGAAAAAAGGCAGGAGGCATATCGCAAGTTTCATGTTATACATTTTCATTCATCCGGTTTCCGCCTTTTTATTCTTTGAGCAATGATGCCATATAATCAAACGCCGGGATGCCGGGACTACCCAGGACTTTCTTAACATTTACATGCTGACCATTTACAGAGCCTCCGCCGGGGCAGGAAAAACGCATCGGCTGACAGGCGAATACCTTAAACTTCTCTTCACAGCCGTAACGGCTTACAGACACATTCTCGCCGTCACCTTCACCAACAAAGCCACCGACGAAATGAAGGGACGAATCATCGAAGAACTCCACAAATTATCTACCAACCGCAAATCCCAACATCTCACCGAACTGGCCGAAGCCTGCTCACTCAATGAACAGCAAATCCGCATCAAGGCAAAAGCTATCCTCACCGCAATCCTTCACGACTACGGCTCATTCAACATAAGCACCATCGACCGATTCTTCCAACAGACCATGAGAGCATTCAGCCGCGAAATCGGGATGCAGGGCGGATATACAATCGAAATGGACCAGGACCTGGTGCTTTCCGAAGCTGTCGATAATATGCTCGTCGAGCTGGGGCGGAGCAACAGCCGCGAACTGTTGGAATGGCTCCTGAGATTTTCAATGGACAGAATTGAAAGTGGAGCAGGATGGAATCCTCGCGCCGACATCATCTCCCTCGGAAAGGAATTATTCAAGGAAAACTACCGCACCCACAGCCAGGATGTAAGCAAGGACATTGAAGACAAAAAGGCGCTCGAAGCATATAAAAACGAACTCTATACACTGGCACATAAATACGAAGCTAAAGCAAAACAGCTCGGCGAAGATGCAATGAACATCATGAAGCGCCACGGCCTCGCCCCATCCGATTTTGTGAAAAAATCCGTCTCGCCCCTCCAACTCTTCAAGCGCATGGCGGAAGGAGAAATGAAAGAGCCAACCAAAACCTTCGTCGCCCTGGCCGACAATATCGAAGGATGGTACGCCAAAAAAGACGGGGCAGACTTAATCGCGAGGATTGAAAACGCTTACAGCGACGGACTGAATCGACTCGTTAAAGAAACAATTGACTTCCATGACAACCTGACCGACTATCGAACAGCCAGGGAAATACTCCGTTTTTATTATACCCTCGGCATCCTCACCGACGTCTCCAACCAGATTGCAGCCTATCGCACGGAAAAAAACATCCTCCTCATCGCAGATACAACCGAACTCCTGTCGAGAATCATTGACGGCAGCGACACGCCATTCATATACGAAAGAACAGGAACGCGCATCGACCATTACATGATAGACGAATTTCAAGATACCAGCCGTATGCAGTGGACTAATTTCCGCCCACTCCTTGCCGAAAGCCTCGCCCATGGGCAGGACAACCTTGTCGTAGGCGACGTGAAACAGAGCATTTACAGATTCCGAAACTCCGACTGGTCATTACTTGACGAACAAATACAAAAGGATTTCCGCATCGACCAGGTCGCAGAAGAAACACTGGAAGAAAACTGGCGCAGCGCACGGGAAATAGTCATGTTTAACAATTTCCTCTTCCAAACCGCTCCAGCAATCTTGCAAGACAATTATAACATCGACCTAGAGGAATCATCTCTTAACGCCGAAGAAAAAAGCCGCTTCGGAAAAAGAATCGTTCACGCCTACAAACGCAGCGCACAATCCATCCCAGCACCATTGCAAAACACCACAGGCCATGTCGCAATGGAATTTCTACCCGATGACGACACCGACTGGCGCGAAGAAGCAACAAGACGACTCCCAACAATGCTCGAACATCTCCAGGACAACGGATATGAACCCAAGGACATCGCCATCCTTGTACGCACGAACCGCGAGGCAGCCATGATAGCCAATGCCCTGCTCGTTTACAAAGAAGAGCATCCTTCGGAACACTACAAGTATGATATTATATCAGACGATGCACTTTTTGTCGGCAATTCCTCGGCAGTTCGATTCCTCATCTCAATGTTGAGGCACCTCAATGCACCTGCAAGCTCCGCCTGCCGCCAAATGGCCGTTTTCGCATATTCATATTTATCCGGAAATGTTGCAGCAGGGCAGCGCATGGACAATTTCCCAAACAACATACAGGATGAACTGAATGTCTTGTCAAAATATGCCCTTTACGAAACAGTCGAAGCACTCCTCAGACTGTTCGCCGACTGCATATCCGACAATGAGCAAGTCTTCGTTCAGGCTTTCCTCGACATGACACTTGAATTTGGACAAAGAGAAAACGCTGACACAGAACGATTCCTCGCATGGTGGGACAACACCGGAACAAGCAAAACCATCGCCACGCCAGACGGGCAAAACGCCGTGCGCATCCTTACCATCCACAAATCAAAAGGACTGGGCTTCAAGGCCGTCATCATCCCCTTCTGCGAATGGGAAATCGACCATCGCCCTACCGGAAATGTCATCCTGTGGTGCAGGCCGGCTGACCAGGCGCCATTCGACCGCCTGCGGGCAGTGCCACTCAAATACAGCGCCAACCTGGCCAACACCCACTTTGCCGCCGACTACTTTGAAGAACGCCTGCAAGCCGCAATTGACAACCTTAACACATTATACGTCGCTTTCACCCGCGCAAAGGAAGAACTGCTCGTCATGGCGCCACGGAAAACCAAACTCAATTCAGTCGCCGGCCTCCTGCTCGCAACACTCCAGCACGGCAACAATCCAGCCATGAACCCCGACGATGCAATATACGAACGGGGCACAACCACGCCTCTCCACCAAGCTTCCGCCAAACCCGTGGACGTAGAGGAAATCCCCATGAGCAAACTGCAATCCGTCTCGGCGCACGACCGCCTGCGCCTACGACTAAACTATCAAAGATTCGCCGGCGAAGCCGAACGCCGACACGGAACCCGGATGCACGAAATATTAAGCCGCATACACACGCTCGACGACATAACACACGCCATCGAAACATGCCGCCTCAACGGATTTATCAGCACCGACGAGGCCGGCGCAATGGCAGCCGAACTGAATCGCCTGCTCCGACTGCCAGAAGTTGCAGAATGGTTCGACGGCTCATACAAGGTTATGAACGAAGCCGAAATCCTCTCCGCACCAGCCGCAACACACCGCCCAGATCGAGTAATGATAAAGAACGACGCCGTAACGGTAATCGACTATAAATTCGGCGCACTGGAAGCTCCTCAACATCTCACCCAGGTAAGAAACTATATCGAGCTTATTCGTCGCATGGGCTATGCCGACGTAAAAGGATTCCTGTGGTATGTCAGCCTGGAAAAGACGGTGGAAGTAAATATTTAACCGCGGGGAGCATGTTTTCCCGTTTATCCTGATGCCATAACATACGCCAAAAGTCAGCGCACCATTTCCGAAAGTCAGCGCACCATTTCCGAAAGTCAGCGCACCATTTCCGAAAGTCAGCGCACCATTTCCGAAAGTCAGCGCACCATTTCCGAAAGTCAGCGCACCATTTCCGGAAGTCAGCGCACCATTTCCGGAAGCCAGCGCACCATTTCCGGAAGTCAGCGCGCCATTTCCGAAAGTCAGCGCTCCATTTCCGAAAGTCAGCGCTCCATTTCCGAAAGTCAGCGCACCATTTCCGGAAGTCAGCGCACCATTTCCGGAAGCCAGCGCACCATTTCCGGAAGCCAGCGCACCATTTCCGGAAGCCAGCGCACCATTTCCGGAAGCCAGCGCACCATTTCCGCAAGCCAGC
>JAIRPK010000037.1 GCA_031257015.1 Tannerellaceae bacterium | reverse complement strand
CCGCATGAAGCAAGTATGAAAACAGATGCGAATAATGTAATTAAATTTTTCATATTTATAAAAAATAAATGTTCAAAAAACTGTAAGCTAAAGCATTACAATTAGGAATTATGAATTAGTTGTCAGTTATTTGTTATCAGTTTTTAGTTTAAAAAACTTGATTTATATATAAACATGCTGATTTTTAATTAGTAATGCGAATAAGGGGTTGAAAATGTCCTGAAAGGACAAAATTTTCATAACCGCAGGCGAGCGATAGCGTTGCCTGCGGATAATACAGACAAAAACATTTTCAACCCCTAATTCATAATTCATAATTATTTAACCGTTACTTTCTTAACGACTACTCCTTCTGACGAAACAGCTTTAACCAGATAAACGCCTGCCTGCAATTCAACTCTCGTACCGTTGAGCTGACCTGATTTAGCATACAAATTAGCGCCGCTGATTGAATATATATTCAAAGTTCCATACAGAGAATTTGCCGCTCTCACTTCAACTGCATTTTTATGACCGATAACATTCAGGGAGATTTTATTCACGTTAACGATATTCGTACCGCCTTTTTTCGTAAATATGCTGGCGTTTTTGGCGTTATCAATAGCCTGTACGCCCCATTCGTAATCGCCTTCGATACCGGACATTTTGTAGGTCGTGCCGATGATCGGGGCAAGCGTTTCGTTAACTTTCAACCGTCCTGTCGTTAAATCGGCGGGAAGCACAGACTTGATTGAGTTACCCTGCTTTACGTACAGGTTGTAGCGTAATGCAATTTGCGGAGTAAGATCGTCGGTCGAAGCATCCCATGTGAAAACGGTGAAACCTTCGTCGTCGGTCGTCGCCTGCAAGTTGGCTGGTGCAGAGGGAGCCTGATTGACGGGGAGACCTTCTTCCACGTCAAGATCGTTGCGCAACAGATAGCTGCGGGTATTTTGTCTGCTCCAGTCATCTTTACCGTTGATGAAAATATCCAAATCACCGTCATTGTCAAAATCCACAAAACTGGTAGTACCACCGAATATATTTAACTGGGGAAAGTCAGGATCGGCTGTTTCAAAAAGAATATCTTTTCTTAAAAATGTTCCGTTTCCGAAATTATTCAGGAAAACGGCGCTTGGTCCTGCATGATCTGCCACAACGTCTTCATAGCCATCACTGTTTATATCGCCCCAATCCATTGTGAGCGTCTGAGTTCCGGGGAAGCCGGTTGCCTCGCTATTATGTTGAGTAAAAGCGCTATTACCCTTATTCTCATATAAGTCAAATCTCCAACCATTATTCGGCTCAGACCACCAAGAATAATGAGCCAATGCAAAGTCTAATTTGCCGTCGTTGTTGTAATCATTCCAAGCTACCTGACCGTCTTCGCCTGCGGGGAATATCCATGGTTCAGAAAAAGTTCCATCGCCATTATTTGTATAAAGAGAACAAGCTCCGTAATGAGCAAAATCATCGCCGGTATAGTAGGCTTTTTGATCGTCTGTGCCTGATATCCAGCCGAAGCAAATAAGGTCTAAAAGTCCGTCCCGATTATAATCGCCCCAGGCAATAGAACCTCCATTTTGCTGTACGAATGGTTTTTCTCCTCTTACCGGATTAGTTACTTTGAGAAAATCCTCTCCTTCCAGATTTTTATAGAGCGAAACCATTCTGGCCTCTTCTCCTCCATCTTTACGACCTATAAAAGCAAGATCTATCCAACCATCATTGTCATAGTCTCCGACAGCGATTACGCGGCTGGGGCGCATGCCTCCTTCTATGTCGAAATATTCAAATGTACCCGGAAATGCATCTTCAAATTCGCCATTACCTAAATTTCGCCATAATCCGGAATATCTACCATTGTCTGTATTTCCGGCAATAAACACATCCAAATTTCCGTCATTGTCGTAATCAAGCCATGCGATACCGCCTGTATCAAAATTTGGAAAAGAATGTTCTACCTGTGTAAATGTGCCATCGCCGTTATTCTTATACAAAAATGTATGCTTAATACTGACAGCTCCTTCCGGAATATTATTATGAGGTATTCCTATAGAGTCGCCATCTAATTCGTAATGACTTGCTCCTGAAATCATTACGTCTAAGAAACCATCATTATTAAAATCTCCCCAAGCGGAAGCCGCCAAATATAAAAAAGGAAATGATTCCATACCTTCTTGACCTGCTATTGGAGATACTAAATCCACGAGATTCACAATTTTAGGTCCGTCTTCATCTGCTTGAGATGACAGTTGTGGATATATAGGAGTAGTACCACACGTCATTTTCATATTTCCACTACTAAACCATCCTCTTAATACAAAATAATATTTAGAGCATGGAATGTAATTGGTAATATCTATTGTTATCCATGGCGAGCCACCAAAACCCGTAGATGAATGCCAAGATCCTAACTCAACTATCGCCCCTGAACCAGCAATTGGATCGCCAAGCAAATACATACATGTATTACCTCCATATAATGCAAGATTGATATTTATATAATTTCCAGAAGAACGATTTATTTGCCAATAACCGCCATTGCCGGGGTTAGTAAAATCGCCATTCAAAATGCCCCATCCACCTCCAGACGTTGACGTAATGCCAAGCTGAATAAGATTATTAATAGATGGTGTATCACAATCTTGCGCATTGGCGTAACCGCCCATAAAAGATAGCATTAACAAAGCTAAAGCCATTGTTTTTTGCTGTTTCCACAAAGCCGCAGTTGCTACAACCGCGCACTTAAAAAAGTTACTCTTTTTCATAATGAAAATAAATTAATAAATTAAAATAAACTAAACTAAAAAATCATATAAATATTTGTTAAATTAAATTTCTATCATATTCAAACCCCAAAGGGAATGGTGATCTATACGCATATTAATAAATGAAAGGCGCGAAGGCGCGAAAACTGGATTGCTTCAGGCTTCGCCTTCGCAATGACGAAATACGGGACACGTAGAGATGCGATTAATCGCATCTCGTTTGTTTTTACACATTCGCTGACGCAGCTTTGTAAGCCGTGCCAGTTTTTACACTATTGTATAGCGGCACGGGAAAACCCGCAACAGCGAACAACACGAGACACGTAACGCAAACCGTACTGAGCAAAAGCAGCACAGCTGCAACATCTTTGTAGCCGTGTGCGTAAGCGCACGGCAGGACAATAAAAAGAGGGATTTCAAAGCCGCGCCAGAGGCGACAGCATCTCGTAGAGATGCATAGCTCGGTAGAAAATGCAGCTATCTTCTTCCTGTGCATCCAACCTGTTAGGTCTTAAAGACCTAACAGGTTTTAACAAAAATGCACTATCTCCTTCATATACATCCAACCTGTTAGGTCTTAAAGACATAACAGGTTTTAACAAAAATGCACTATCTCCTTTATATACATCCAACCTGTTAGGTCTTAAAGACCTAACAGGTTTTAGCTATCTCCTTCCTGTGCATCCTGGAAGGATGTATCCCTTTGGGATGCTGGTGAATATATGTATCTTTCATTTCTACCGAGCTATGCAATCCTGACGGATTGCAAATCCGCAACAGCGAACAGGTTCGAAAACTGGATTGCTTCAGGCTTCGCCTTCGCAATGATGAAATACGGGATACGTAGAGACGCGATTAATCGCGTCTCGTCTGTATTTACACTATTGTATAGCGGCATAGGTTGCAAATCCGCGCCAGCGAAAGATCAAAACATGGGGATGAATAGCATAATTACAATCCCAATTCCTTTTTCAACATTTCGTAGAGTTCTTGCCAAAATTTGAGGTAAAGCCCGGTACTAAGCGTTTCGAGTTTTTCGAATGTGGATGAATTATAAATGATATTTTGAGCTTCATCGTCGGATAAATTTTGCTCTTCCATCAAAGCAATAATAAGTTCTACCACAATATTATCTATTTTGCTTCGGGGATCGGCATTATAATCCAACAACAAATCCAACGCTCGTTCGGAACAAAAAGCTATTTGATGAGTCGGTTCACGATGTTTTAGGCTTTTGACAAATTTCGTCAATTTTAATCTGTTTTGTCTGAAAAGACT
>JAIRPK010000049.1 GCA_031257015.1 Tannerellaceae bacterium | reverse complement strand
GGCCGCCCGCCCGCCCCCCCCCCCCGCCCCCCCGCCGCCCCCGCCCCCCCCCCCCTGTGGTGCGTGTTGCTTCTTTTTCCTGGTTTGTTGGGGTTGTTGCTTTGGCTGTTGGGCGGCTTGCTGCTTGGGGGGCTGGGGTTGTTGCTTTGGCTGCTGGGCTGCTTGTTGCTTGGGCTGTTTGGCTGCTTGTTGCTTGGGTTGTTTGGGCTGTTTTTGCCTGGTTTGCTGCGCTGGTTGTTTGGGTTGTTGTTCCGGCTGCTGCTTGGGTTGTTGCGATGGGGTTTGATTAGACTGCTGCACGTGAATGTTGGGTTATATGTGATTGAATATTTTGGGCTATAAATGGGGCGGCTTCGTTGCGGCATGGGGCGAAGGATGGCCAGTCGTTGAAGTCGATGATGCGTATGGCGAGGTCTTTTTCGCATATGATTGCGTCGCCTCCGTATATTTGGACGTTGAGTGCTTCTGCGGCTTGTGTGCAGAGGTGGCGCAGGTGGTTGAGGTTGAAGGGGATGCCTTTGGGTGTTCCGTTTATGCGTTCGTGTCCGAACTTGCTGTGTGCCTCGGCGGAGGGGTAAAACCAGTGGAAGAAGTCTGTTCCGGCTATGCCGTAGAACTTGACGAGGTCGCCCGTGAGATGTTCGTTTATCACGGCGTTGGGGATTCCTCTCATGGCGTAGTTGTGGAGGATGGTGAGGGCTTGCTGGCTGTTTTCGACGTAGGTGACATCTTCGGGCATTACGGCATGGGAGTCTCCGCGTTTTATCCAGCAGTTGTTAAGCTTGTTGAGCATGAAGCGGGGGATTGCCTCGGCGGTATGTACGAAGATGCTTTCGGGGTGGGGGATGTGGTTGGCGATGAGTATCCGGGTCATTTTCTCTCGTGTGCAGCTGTCGATTCCGAAGGCGGAGTTGATGACTGTCCGTCCGCTGGTTTCGAGTTGTTGCAGGCGTTTGATGGAGGTTTTGCTTCTTGCCATATTAAATATGTATTGTTCGTCAATGAGGTTCTCGGCCAGGTGTTTTTCCGAGTATTCATTGACTGTCCATCCTCTCCGCCGAAGTTCGTTGGCGGAGAGGCGAAAGATTGTGGCATCGTTGTCGATATGGCCGGGGGAAAACTCTTCTCCGCGGCGGATGCCGGCGATTGCTATGTCTTTCATAACTTGTATTATTAAACGTTTAGTAAGAGTTTAGCTTTCTCAATGTCTGAAGCGTGATCTACGTCGATGATGGTTCCGAAGTTGAACGCTTTCAGGCGGAATCCATTGTTGATAAGGGAGCGTTGATAGTTCCTCATGCGAAATTGTTTTTGCTCGATGGCCTGGCTCAATACTGTCAGTGCATTTTGCTTCAATCCGTATATGCCGCCGGAGATGAAGCGGCTGCCGGGGGTATCGTCGAATGAGCGGATATGGCCATCGTCGTTGACTGTGACGTATAGTGGCGATTCATCGTCGATATGCTCCGTGACGGCCATTATCCCGTCGGCCTCTGCCTCGCTTTGGAAGGAGGCGATAAACTGTGCGAACTCCGTTTCGCTGAATACGGTATCGACGGTTGTAAGGACGAATCGTTCGGCGGTAATGGTGTGAGACAGTTCGTAAAAGCTGTGCATCGAGCTTGGTGTTGACTTGATGACGAGGCGCAGGGGGACGGGGCAGTCGAGTTTTCGGCAATGCTCTTGTACGTCTTTCATTTCTTCATTAATAATAATGTTCACTGACGTTGCGTTGCAAGCCAGGAAAATACGCAGGAGCCGGTCTATTAGCGCTTCGTCGCCAAGATGAACGAGTGGTTTGGAGAGCGCTATGCCGTCGTTAAGGAGGCGCGAGCCGGCTCCTGCGGCAATGATGGCATAATCCATTCTTAGTCGAGATAATCGATCGTTTGTTCGCCGATTATTGTTCTAAGTGTATTCTTCAGGATGGTATGCTGGATAAAGAGGTCGTGTTCCGGCACTTTGTCGGGGCTGTGCATGGGGCTTTTAAAGTAGAACGACAGCCATGACTGGATGCCGTAAAATCCGCATCTGGCGGACAGGTCGGCGAACAGCACGAGGTCGAGACAAAGCGGTGCGGCGAGGATTGAGTCGCGGCAGAGGAAGTCCACTTTCAGCTGCATGGGGTAGCCGAGCCAGCCGACGATGTCGATATTATCCCAGCCTTCTTTGTTGTCTTTCCTGGGTGGGTAATAGTTGATTCTAACCTTGTGATAGATGTTGCCGTACAATTGTGGATAGACATCGGGCTGGAGGATAGTGTCGATGACTGACAGCTTGCTGACTTCCTTTGTCTTGAAGGAGCCGGGGTCGTCAAGAACCTCGCCGTCGCGGTTGCCGAGTATGTTAGTGGAGAACCATCCTTCGAGGCCGAGCATTCGTGTTTTAAGCATGGGGGCGAGGACGGTTTTCAGCAATGTCTGCCCTGTCTTATAATCCTTCCCGCATATCGGCGCTCGCTTGATTTCTGCCAGTTCCCACATTGCGGGAATATCGACGCACAGGTTCGGAGCGCCCATTATAAACGGGGCGCCTTCAGCCAGTGCAGCGTAGGCATAGCACATGCTTGGCGAGAGCGCGTCGACCTGGTTATTCTTCATGGCGGCTTCAAAGGCTGCAAGGCTTTCGTGAGCCGCTGACTGCTCGATGAAGACCTCGGTTGATGCTGCCCACATGACGACGATGCGTTCACATTCGTTCTCTTTCTTAAAGCGCCTGATGTCTTCGCGCAGGAGTTCGGTTTGCTCCCACCTGCTGCCGCCTTCCTTGACGAAACGCCCGTCAAGACGCTTAACAAAGTTACGGTCGAAGAGTGCCTTCATTGGTCGGATAGCAGCAAGCTCATCCTTCACGGCATCAAGGTCTTCCTTCTTGAGCACTTCTGCATGACATGCGGCCTCGTAGACATTTTCATCGAAAATATCCCATCCTCCGAAGACCAGGTCGTTGAGTTCTGCCAATGGCACGACATCCTTAATCAATGGAAAACGATTTTCATTACGCTTGCCCAGGCGAATAGTCGCCAGCTGCGTCAGGGAACCGATTGGTTGCCCCAGTCCTTTACGGACAGATAATGTACCTGCGATAAATGTTGAGGAGACTGCTCCTCCTAATCCTACAACCAGAACGCCAAGCCTTCCCTTGGCATGTTTTACTTCTATTTGTGTCATAATAATAATGATGTTACATTCATGTGTAATAAGCTCAAACAAAGATATGTTTAATATTTAATTGTTTGTCGCGGCGGGCAAATTTAAATCAATCAACCTTCAAAACACCCCAGCAGCGATATTTTTTTATGTGGTCAGCTTTTACGGGCTGTTTGATTCATCTTTAGTCATGTTTTATTTAATTATAATGGAGCGTGCGGCGAGCGCCTCGTTGAAACGTTGACGGTAGCTGTCGGATATGGGGATGTACTCTTTGTTGAAGACGATGCGGTTACGTTCAATGATCTTTATATTGTCAATATTGACGATATACGAGCGGTGAGTGCGTATGAATATATGTCGCGGGAGGACGGCCTCGATGCTTTGCATACTCATAAGGCTTGTGACAGGTTGGGGGGAATTGGATGTCCGTATTTTGACATAGTCCTTGAGGCTTTCGATATAGAGAATCGAAGCTGTTTCGATTTGCAACAGCTTGTGCTCGCTGCGGACAAATATGCTTTTGACTTCCTGCCCGACCTCCGTCGCTGAGGCTGCAGATTTACCGGCATGAAGAAGCTCATACCATTGTAGCGCCTTGTTTGCCGACTGAAGAAAGTCCGCATAACTAATCGGTTTAAGAAGATAGTCAAGTGCATTGACTTTATAGCTGTCAAGTGCATAATGAGAGAAGGCGGTAGTGAATATGATGCGTGTGTCTGGATTAACAATCCGCGAAAACTCCATGCCATTGATTTCAGGCATCTGAATGTCGAGGAACAAAAGCTCGACTGGCGATTGGCCAAGCTCCGGAATAGCATCAATAGCGCTATTATATGTTCCTTGCAGCTGAAGAAACGGTGTTTTTTGAACATAGCTTTCCAGTAAAGCCACAGCAAGCGGTTCATCATCAATGATTGCGGCAGTAAGTTTCATTATTGCAACTGTATATCAAGGTTACTGACATAAGCATTCTCGCGAAGCCCGTATTGAAGAGAATGACGACCGGGATAAAGAAGTGAAAGCCGTTTACACAGGTTCACAATCCCAATGCCTGAGCCGCTCTGGTCAGACTGTGTCTTGGGAAAGTAGCTGTTGGAAATATTGCAGTGCACGTGCTTGTCATCAGCCTTGATGACGATATGAATAAAAGAATGCTGATTGTTGGATATCCCATGTTTGAACGCATTCTCGATGAGCGCAATGAAAAGCAGCGGCGCGATATAAACCATCGGCGCAGAGGCAAGCATCTCCGTCCGCAATTCCACATGTCGCGGCATTCTAATTCTCATAAGCTCGACATAATTATTGACAAAATCAATCTCTTTCGCAATCGTCACAAGCGGTTCGCTACTCTCGTAAAGAACATATCTCAGCAAGCGGCCGAGTTCATGTACGGCATCCTGTGCACGTTCGGGACTAATGGCGATCATACTGTATATATTATTTAATGTATTAAAAAGAAAGTGTGGATTCAACTGGCTTTTCAAGTTTTGCAACTCTGCCTGCGTCCTGCTACGTTCGAGTTCCTTACGCTGGTCTTCGGCAATATACCAGCTGCCCGTCATCTTGCTGGCAACGCTGACAGCGCAAACGAATATACAGAAGAAAAAACCGGTGAAAATAAACCTCCAGATGTTTTGAAAGTTTGGGGCACCTTCCTGGTGATGCCTGAAATCAGATTGGGGGAGAAGATGATGCAAATGATACGCAAACATCAGGAGCGCAACGCTGATAATCACATTGATAAGAACAAACCTCCATAACTGCTTCCTTAGCAAAAAACGCTTGATAAGATAGTTGTGATTAACATAGAAGAGCGCAATAAACGAAAGTATCGAGATAAGATATTGCACATAATCAAACCATTGGAACTCCTCCGGCCTTTTCCAAGCAATAAACGGAAAGCCGAGCGCAATGCCCCACGCTGCAATCCGATAAATAAACTTCCATTTTTCCTTAATAATATTCATATTCTAATTGAGAACAAAAGCTACCGCGAAGTGAACTCCGCATATCTTCCAGCCCGACAAGATGACTTCTAAAAAGAAAGCAAAAAAGCGATAGCAACAAACTCCTTTTTATATACATAAATATATTGGTTTTTCGCCAAAACTACGCACTACTCCATCCATCTTGACATAAAAATCGCCGGAAAGGGCGATTATACAGTTAATTCAGTCTTTTTTATCGACGAAAGCTACATTTCTTCTTCTTGCCAGTGGGTTGTAGTCGCTGATTTCACCACCTGAAACTCCTTCTACAATTCACTGGAAGACTTCCCGCTCACTAGAGAATCGTTCTGCAGCTAGCGGTATGTTTTCCTAAAGTCGAAATAACTTATAAGCTAAAATTAAAAGCAGATTTATAACATGCAGATGAAGCTGATTAAACAAATCAACACGGATTTTAAGAACCTGGATATAAAACCGTGTAAATCCTCAGAATCCGTACCATCTGCCTGCAAACAATCTGATTGTTATATATATCAAAAGACTGTGAAAAGGAAAATTCTTGCTCCTTAATCCTAAATTCAAGAAAGAAGTCATGCTCAACAATCCAAATTATATACTTGATCTTCTTCCAAATGTCAGGCAAATTTTAATTATTATAAAGTGCAAAGGACTATGTAAGGTTCTTTTTAACGATCATCAGACCAGTTGCGAAGAATGGACGCTAAGGGGAGATTTTCTTAAAAAAAGTCATGTATAAACTTCAAAACAGGAGAATTACCTGCCACATGTGAGACCTGAAACAGCCCTAAGGAAAGAGAAATAGGGCAGACATTGAAAAAGAAATAAACTCCAATAGAAGAAAAGTTATACGTGGATAATTGCTTATCTATAATGAGAGAGCTTTATATATCAGTAAGTTATATAAGATAAAAAGAAAATATTAGCCTGAAGAATAAATACTTTTTAGATAAAATAAACAAAGAAAATAACGGTAAATTTGGAGAATTAAAAAATGTATTTACCTTTGTGCCGGATTCAAGATGCTTTATAACGAATGATTAAGGAAACTGTATATTTCTAAAGAACTTAAGAACTGCTTACGGAAAAATTAGAGGACTTGAAAATTGCTATATTGGAAGATTAATATATTGGGACTTATTAGAATGATTAAATTTAAATTTTGACACAACAAGTATTTTACTTCAGGAAAAATCAGATGATCGGAGCATGACTCTCCGGCGAGCGATTGATTTTTTGCTGCTAACAAGAACACAAATTAATGAGTATGAAACGAATTATTTTCATAGGTAGAGCAATCGTCTTAATGTGTACGATATGCCAGTTTGCCTTAGCGCAAACAAACATTTATGTATCCCCAAACGGTTCAGGAAATTCAAGTGGAAGCGGATTGAGTGACGAATTGCCTTACGC
>JAIRPK010000029.1 GCA_031257015.1 Tannerellaceae bacterium | reverse complement strand
TTGACCCGCAATCCTTTACAAATAGTCAATGCTAAACTGTTGGTTATTAATTATTAACGATTGGCAGGAGATTCCCGCTTTTGCGGGAATGACGCGGTGTTTCGACTTTTGAGACAGCCTCATCGGATAACGGAAGACTTATATGTTATTCTGTTCCTGAAAAGTCTGAATAAATACAGCTTTCAGGAATGGAAATTTAGTATTGTTCCTGAAATATAAAGATGTGGAAATATCCATCCTGCCCATGTCTTTTGCCGAATACCTGCAAATGCTTGGTATAGAAACAGGTTCAGCGCATATCAACTACAACAGTCTGCTTAACGACTATATAAACGACACCTCTTTTCCGCAAGGCATAAAGCTGAAAAAGAGCAGTCAGGGGGCGGTTATAAGGTATCTGAACGCCATTTACAATCTTAACTTTCCATGTCGCAAAGCCTATCTCACTACCGACGAATACGAATCGGAGGCGGAGGGCATAAAAATACTGAATGCCGCAAAATGGCTGTTGAAATAAAAAAACCTCAAATGAGGGTAGCACAAGAAAATTTTATATACTATCTTTGCCATTGAAAACATTATACAACCTTAAATTTATACGAAATGGAAACGATCAATTCAAAAAAAGAAAGCCTGCTTCCGGCGGCTTTACAAAAAGAAGTGAAAGCCTTGAAAGAGGCAACAGAAATCAGTAGCCTCAAAGAGCAAATCATTGGGGCGGTTTTGCAGGTACAGGACAAAGCTACTTTGGAAAAAGCGGCGAAAGCTGTGAGCGATGCGTTATTCCCCAAAAGACCGGGAAATGAGGGTGAGTTTGCAACCGCAACACAAGGAAACAGATAAGATGCGCCGGTTCAGGTTTACGCTTCTGCTATTCTTTCTGCTTTCCTGCGGAACAGCATTTGCACAGGCTTCCATCGAGGACAGCCTGCTGCAATTGCTTCCCGCAGCAAAAGCGGATACTAATACCGTACTCCTTTATATTGATATAGGAGAGCATTATCGCAAAGCAAGGAATTGGAAGTCTGCCATAGAATATCATCGGAAAGCACAAGGTTTAAGCCGGACGCTTCATTATCTGCACGGCTTGTATTACGCTTCCGATTACTGTTCATTTGCATTAAATGGGCAGGGAGAATATGACGCGGCTCTTGCCATTAATCAGGAAATGCTGGATATAGCGCTTAATCATTCCGACACTTATCAGGCAGCAATTGAAAAATGGAATATCGGGGCATGTTATGTCCGTAAAGGATTCAACGAAACGGCGCTGTCATATTTCATGGATGCGCTCGCCTGTTTTGAGAATGAAGATTATCGGAGCGAAACCGGCGGCATATACAATCAAATACTAAGCGTTTATGCCAGAATGAACAGATATGAAGACGCTATCCCCTATGGCGAAAAAGCATTAGCTATGCGTAGCGACACGATTAGCTCTTCATTCGGAATAATATTGTTAAACCTGTCTGTGTGCTACCATAATCTAAATCCCCCGCAAAATGAAAAGGCTATGGAATACCTGCAAAAAACACTCCGTATCGCAACCCATAATCATAATTCCGCTCTGGAATTCGAAGTATATCTCAATATCGGGAACATCCATTTCTCCAACAACCGCATTGCAGAAAGCGAAACCTACTACCGCAAAGCCCTCTCCTTCTTTTCCGAAGATGCTTTTCCGGCCGGCTTCTGCATAGCCAACATCGGTCTGGCCAAAATCGCCATGTTCCGCAACAATTTTGCGGAAGCGGAAGCGATGGCGCAGCATAATCTCGAAATCGCCCGCCGGCATGGAATACGTCTGGAAGAGAAAAACAACCTCTCGTTCCTCTGGGAACTCTCCGCAGCAAAGCACGACTGGGAGGGTCGCCTCCGCTATAAGGCAGCCTTCGATTCAGTCCAAAATCTTGTTGTGAACGAAACCATGCTCCGCGCCGCCGAAGAATTGGAAGTCAAATACGAAACTGAAAAGAAAGAAATGCAAATTACCACACTCGAAGAAGAAAAACGCCTGATGATTTGGTTCAGCATTGCCACAGGCGCAGTATTGCTGCTGGCATTAACGGCATTCTTCTTCCTCTGGCGATGGACGGTACAGAAGAAACGCCTTGCCGAAAGCCAAAGGGAATTAGCCGAGCAGCATGTTAAACAGCTGGAACAGGAAAAACAGTTAATCGCCACGCAAGCCGTACTCGACGGTGAAGTGCAGGAGCGCATCCGCCTCGCCCGCGACCTGCACGACAGTCTGGGCAGTATGCTTGCCGCCGCCAAATACCAGTTGCTTGCTATAAGGCAAATAGCCATACTTGGAGATGAAGACGTGGAATGTTACAACAAAGCGGCAAGCCTTCTGGATGATTCGATGACCGAGATGCGCCGCGTAGCCCACCACCTAATGCCCGACGCGCTTTCCCGCTTCGGACTGAAACCGGCAATAGGCGACTTTTGCGATACGCTTCCCTCAGTACAGTTTGTATGGTACGGCGACGAATCAAGGCTTGACCCGAAACTGGAAGAAGTCGTCTACCGCATCGCCCACGAATTGATAAGCAACGCTTTGAAACATTCCGGCGCACAGCATATCCTTGTGCAAATTGTGCAGGAACCCAGCCGTATCGCCCTCGTCGTACAAGATGACGGCAGCGGCTTCGACCCTTCGGATGTAAGCCGGGGCATGGGCTTGTCAAACATCCGCATTCGCGTCGCTTCATTCGGCGGCAGTATAAACATTGATTCAAAAAAAGATGAAGGAACTGAAATCAATATTGAGTTCAGAGTTAAAAGTTAAAAGTTGAGAGTTGAGAGTTGAGAGTTGAGAGTGAAAAATTAATTTAAGATAGTTATGAAGAGTATCGTGGAAAATAAGGCGTATGCGTTTGCTTTGAGAATAATAAAGGCATACAAATATCTGAGTCAGGAACAAAGAGAATTTATCCTGTCTAAACAGGTTTTGCGTAGCGGCACGGCAATCGGCGCACTGACAAGGGAAGCAGAACATGCTCAATCAAAAGCCGATTTTATCAATAAAATGAATATTGCCTTAAAAGAAGCCAACGAAACCGAATACTGGCTCATGCTTCTGAAAGACAGCGAATATATTGATGAAAAAACATTTATTTCAATACATAAAGATTGCGACGAACTTATTCGTCTGTTAGTAAGCATCGTGAAAACTTCAAAAGAAAATCATGGAAACAAATAACTCTCAACTCTCCCTTCTCAACTCTCAACTAATTAAAGTTGCGATAGTGGACGACCACAAGGTTATAGCCGACGGGCTGGAACGGCTGATTAACGAATCGGGAACCGCCTGTATTATCGGTAAGGCATATTCGGTTGCCGGATGCATGAAACTGTTGAAAAACAAACAGCCGGAAGTATTGATGCTCGACATCAGTATGCCGGATGGCAACGGTATTGACCTGTGCTTGAAAATCAAGAAAGAATATCCGCAGGTAAAGGTGCTGATGCTGACAAGCTACGGCGAATTTACCAGCATCACCTGCGCTTTGGACGCAGGGGCGGACGGCTATATATTGAAAAGTTCCCTGCCGGAAGAACTGCTTGAAGGTATTCATACGGTCGCATCCGGCAGGCGTTTTTTGTGCGAGGAGGTAAATGCTACGCTTTCGAAAAACGAAAATAGCCCGATGGAACTTACCCGCCGCGAAATGGAGTTGTTGCGGTTGATAGCCGAAGGGCTTACCCTGCCTGAACTGACCGACAAAATGTGCCTGGGCTACGAAACCGTCAAGAGTTACCGCAAGAACCTCAACGCCAAACTTGGCGCTCACAATACAGCGCAACTGTTGCAAAAGGCCAAGGCGTTGAAGCTGGTGTGAACTTACATGTAATCATATGCTATTTATTTTTCAAAGTGTTTCCTTTGGGAGTTTCTTAACCTTTCCAGCTGTTCCCTGCCGCTTTTGCAAAACTTTTCCGAAGCGTTCCGACAATGTTTTTGCCGATTCGCCAACTACCTGACCGGAAAAAATATTGCCTACGGTGTTCCTCACGCGGCTTCCTTGTCGCCGTAATCGCGCTTTAGCTGCGAAAAGTCCTGAAAGCCCAAACAGACAGCCACTTTATTACTTCGGGCGGTGGCTATCAGATTATCCAATCCGCGAAACTGTGTCGTCCTGAAAAAAACTTTACATTTTTAAGACTTAATCCTGTCATAGCTTGACATTGTCATTTTTAATCTGTTATGCGAAATAGGGGGCGTACACTTATGCAGTTTGAGCGGGCTACAAACCTTGATATTCGGCACTTTACCTGCCATTACTTATACAAAGTGTTAGTGCCGTTTTTTTTTATTTCATTGTAATTGTTTTAAATTTTTGGCTGCATTTAAAGTGGCGTCCCCACTCACTTTCCAAATATATGGCCATTGTATTTAGTCCTTTAAAAATCCTTTAAGTTCATATTTCGCAATTTGTACCATTGCCTGCGAAAAACTTTAAATTCTTTACCATCGCCAAAAGCCAAAGTCCGTTTTATTTTAATATTATAGTAGCTAAGTAAGTTCCCATAATTAAGCGGCATGATTTTTAAAGTTCACAAACAAGAGATTTCCTACATTAGCCAATGCTCTGTTTGCAGCGTAGAACAGATTGTCTTTGTTAATGTAATCTTGAGGCTTTATCCACTTTCCCTTGAGTATTCTCCAAAGCGTTTCCGCAAGGTTGAGATGGGGAGAGTATGGTGGAAGAAAGAAGATGAAAAGGCCTCTGTTCTCCCAAAGCTTGCGATGGCACATGACTTTTTTCGCCCGATGAATCTTGGCGTTATCAAGCACGACAAAAGTCTTCCTCCTGATGCGAAGCGACAAGCCGTCAAGATACTCGATGATTTTGTCGGAGTTGATGGCTTCTGTTGTGGTAAAACCCGTCATAATTGGAATTCCTGTCGATGATGCCAAAGCAATTGAGCCTGAATTTCCGGTCGCAAGAGACGTGATAATCCTCTCCCCTGAACTGCCAGCCGTAAGGCACATAGCCGCTGGTGCAGACATGGGATTTATCCCCGTAATAAAGGTCTATGAGGCCTTCTGCCATGAATCTGTCCACCCATTTGTTGATAGACTATTGGTACGGGGCAGACTTTCCCGGATACTTTGCTTGTATCCATTCTCCAGAATGAATATCTGTTCCGCAGACAAATGTAGCTCTTTGATTTTTCCCATACTTATAACTGCTGTTTGTATTGGAATAACGAATATGGTTGGTTGAATATTAGCATTTAAACTAATTTTGGAGAAAT
>JAIRPK010000052.1 GCA_031257015.1 Tannerellaceae bacterium | reverse complement strand
TTTCGTTATAGCGGTTGATATATACTTTCGCGTGAATATCTTGCGATGGAAAAGCCCTTATTTCCAAACGTTTTTCATTCAATAATCCCATGAATTTTTCAATCCCGAATTGCACCTGCATATTGTTTTCCGATACGGATTCAATTTCCGCAATCACGTTTTGTTCATATTGCAGTTTGGTATTTTTATCCGATTCAAAATCAATAATGCCATTTTCTCGGTTGTGTTGAATGGCATTGTATGTTTCCTTATCGACGTTCAAACCCACGAGGATTCTGATTTTATCAATCTTCTCGAAGGAGTCGTACAACTGATAAAAACCGCTCAAACGGAAATAGCCGACGAGAACATCAAAATATTTTGAATCTTTCAAGGTTGCTTTAAAACGGTCTAGCAAGGTGTTGTCGTTATTGTTTGTAAAAAATCGTGTGTCTGTTGTCATATAAGATGAAGTTGTCTAAACTTTTATTTCATCATCAATAAAAAATTAGGAAGCGTTAATTTGGGAATCGCTAAAAAACAAATAAAAAAAACGCTTCACATGTATCAAGTACTCGACAAAGATATAATTAATATGGAGATATTACCTTATTTATCAGTAGCAAAACGTGGTTATACCCCAGGTAGTCAGCTATTGGAAATAGTTAATGCTATTCTTTACAAGATGAAAACAAGCACTCAATGGGGCATATCTTCCAGTGAGCAGTCTGTTTTCTGAAGTTGAGCTATAAGTCCGTATTTTAGTATTTCTGAAAATGGTGCAAGAATGGAGAATGGCAGGAAAGCCGGTATCATATTCTTTGCAGGCATAAAAGTATAGTCGATTTGTCCAGTAGTGATATATAGATAGTAGCCATACACCCGCTTTATGCGGAGGTGAAGAGTGCCCATAAAGGCCGTAATAGCAAGAAAACGACTAATGCGCTGTTTTTAACAGACCGCAATGGCCTTCCCTGGCTATGAGTACTCCTGTGGGCAGGCAACCATAATGACTTGTCTGATATAGAGAACAAACAGGAAGAGTTATTTACAGGTTTGGAAAAAGCAGGTATACCCGTTGATGAACTTTCCGTCAATACTGATGCTGGATTCGATGCGGAAATTTTCAGAAACACCTGTTTTAGAAATGGAGTAATAGCCAATGTGGATTTCAATTCCAGAAATGTGGATAAACATTGTGATTATCTGCTGGGTGATCTTTTGTATAAAGAAAGGTATAGTACCATCAGTACATAATGTAATATAGTATGTATAAAACTTTCGCAGGCAAATACAAAACCAGCGTAGAAAGATTCTTCGCAAATACAAGAAGGATAAAATCTTCACTATCCATTACAGTAATAAAAAGGGAGAGGTAAGAACTCAAATGCTTTACAACAAAGGTTTCAAGAGGTGTAAATCTATGGTGGATGAACAACTCGACAACATCACCACAATCAATTACATTACGAGTACAAGTCTAATAGATAGGCTAAATGCTCAAAATGTGAAAAATGTGGAGCTATATAAAATCTGAAAATGCACCACGTCCGAAAATTAAAAGATTTGGACGGTAAAGGATTCTTAGATAAAATGATGATTGCTCGGCGTAGGAAAACTCTTGCGCTATGTCGAAGTTGCCATCTGAAAACTCACACCGGAAAGATATGACTGACTCTTTAATGGAGAGCCGTATACACGGAGACGTGTACGTACGGTTCGGGGCGAGCATTTGAAAACCTACCATAGTAATATTGAAAGGCGCTGGGTGCTTATTGCATTCAATCCATTTATACGGTTGGTAATGTTTTTGATATTGAAAAATGCGAAAGCATTAACGCTGTGGAAACGCGACAATGAGCCGCTAACACGCGCCGAAGAAGTTGCTTTGTCAAACGCTGTCATTGTATGTACATTGAAAAGTTGAACACAGGCGTTTCGCCCTCATTTAATACTTTTTATGAATTTATAGAAGAAGAATACAAAGATTTTTTTTTACAGGAAAAACAAGTGCGCGAAAAGAATTTTGCTCTTGCTAATTTCCTCAATGTATTGGAGCCGTATTATAAAATGCTGTCTAATCTTGGAAATATTCAAGAGAAGCAAAAACACGAGCTTTAAAGACACGAAGTTCCCCCCCCCCTTTGTGTTTTTGTTTCAACGAAAGGCTTCGTGCGGCGCATTTGTTAAGACCTCACAATATAGAAACTTAATTTAGAGTTTCCTTTCCACCGCCGCCTTTTGCCGGTTCGTTTGTGGGGCACACGTCTGATAGCGTTGGTGGATAGAGGCGAAATGCTCAATTGGATGTGAAACGGAGAAAAAGGGCTATTGATTTTTTATCAATAGCCCCCAACAATCTGTTTAAAACAAGTTTGGCCTACTTAAATAGATTCTAAAAATTTTATGAGTGCCTCACGGTCTTCTTTTGGGAGGCTGCGGAAGCGCTCTTTAGCGAATTTGGCGTCGCCACCATGCCAGAGAATCGCTTCGGTATAGTTTCTAGCTCGCATGTCGTGCAGGTGGTCGCTCGCTCCAGTGCATCGTTCCGAGAGACCTCTTCCCCACAGTGGTGTTGTTCGGCACCAGCCTGTGCGGATATCGTTTTTCATTTCGAGTCGATGTTGAAGGAAGTCGGAGTATGGCCAAATTTTTTGGAGTGGATACCTTGGGAGTTTACCCTTCACCATCGGGTCACCGGTATAATCGTCTGTTCCAGTAGTCCAGCTGGGGCGGTGACAAGATGTACATCCAGCATCGTAAAATATCGTTTTCCCGCGTTTAACATCAGGTTTGTCCAGATTTCGTGCGGCTGGTACGGCCAATCCTCGATGCCAAACCATAAAGTCAATGTAATCCTTATCATTCATTTCTGCCAGAAGGTTTTTGGACATGAGATCGTCATAAATCTCCTGTTCGGACTTTCCCAGCTTATTTTGGATTTCTACATTTTTCGACATGGCAGTAGCATAAGCGGTCGTTATGTAATGATATTTTCGGTCAGAGCGAGTGACGTTGGTGATATTCCATATTGCGTTCGCTCCGGGGCCGTTCTGCAGTGTTCCGCGTGTCAAGCCATAAGTAAACCGTCCAGGGTGCGCCGTGCCGTCGGCTTCTTTAATGAAGTTGGCGGGTTGATATTTTACATCATTTAATGTGAATCCTTTGCTTTTCTCCAAATTATACTGGGCAAGGATGGAATCGTCGGGGATAGCGTCAATAAGTCCAGTACCATATATTCCAATAGTTGCTTCGAGACGCACCTTGTAGAAGTCCGGCATAGGTACGTTAAAAGCGGAGCGTTCGATGGTTACTTCCGGATATATGAGGCTATATACTTCTCCATCAGGGAACGTATTTCCGTATTCGTCCGTATGGTTTTTCCATTCGATATAAATGCCGGATTCATCAATTGGCGGGAGATATGGAGCGACTGCCTGCGTTTGCGGCATACCAGTGAGTTGACTTATATAGTTATCATTTTCATCGGTGACGACGAGGAGATAACTGTTACCAAAATCCTTTGCGCGATATCGCTCCATTCGTTTACCATGCCCGTAGCCTGGATGGCAGGTGATGCAGGAACTTCTGACGGAAACCGGCCCCAATCCGTGTCGTACTCCTTCTGTATTGGATGTAAATTCATGTTCAAAGAGCGCCTCTCCGTATTTGAACTGCAACATAAGTCCGGGTGATTGTTCGACGACTGGCGTTGGCTGTTCGTATGCAAAGGCGGTTGTATTGAAAGCCGTTCCCAGTTTTCCTCCGGCAAAATATTCCTCATCTGGTTCGATTTCGACTAATTCCTCGTCATCATCGTCTTTGGAGCAGGCGGCGAATGCGAAACAGAAGAATAAAGTGACGATGATGAACAAATCCGGTATCTTTTTTCCCATAATATGTTCAGTAATATTTAACTAATTACTTAAAGCTTTCTTTGCTTCTCCGAGAATTTCGGCAAGATCATTACAAGCATCCATGGCCTGTCCGGCTTGTGCGGAGGTAAAGTTTTTAGCAAAAGGATAAGGTATGGCCTCAATTTTTGCGATGGCATTGTCTATTGCCTGGTTGATTTTTGTATCCAGCTCCTTATTGACAGACTTGATGTATTCGCTTAGCGAAGCCCCGCGCTTACCTTCGATACCTCCGAGATAAACATTTTTAATACTAACTATATTCCCGACGAAATCGACTTTGGAATTAAAGCTGTAAGGCGATTCTATATAGTTAACATCCTCTCCAGAGTAAGGCATCCCGATTTTCATCGCCCCAACCTCGTCGGCAATTGTTATGCAGCCTTCAATGATGGTTTCACAAGCGTCGGCAAAGGATGTTTTCGTACTTCCCGGCTTTCCTGCGTTCAGCATGTCTTCGCCGTAGGATAATTTTCCGCCGTTAACGGTAACTCCCATTTCGAGAGCCTCAAGTTTTTCTTTTTTCTCATCAGTCACCTTGTCTAGACCTGCCCATGATGCTTCCAGCCTGAAGCATTGGTTGCGCAAGTCTCCAGCGACAGCTACGGCATAGGTCAGCTCCTTGTCAGTTATTTTTGACGCCGCTTTTGGCTGTCCTTCCTCAAAGAGGATGTATTCGATTCCATGAAAGCCGAGCAGTCCGAATCCGAGGAATGACGCGACCCATTCATCCCCGGCATCGCCATCCATGCTACTGATGTGTGCGCTGTTGGCCAGTTCGGCAACGAGTTCATCCTTAGCCAGCGGCCATGTGTCTATATGCGGGTCTATGCCGAAGTCGCTTGCCGGCCCAAAGAGGAAAGCTTCGCTGAGTTCCCAGTAATCGCGTGCTTTAATCCATTTCTGGGCAGCAGCCTTAACTTTATTGTCGGTCTTGTTCGCTTTAAGTTCAACGAGCGCATCATATAATCCAATCGTTTCGTCAGCCAAAGACTTGTAAGTACTGACGACGGTATTGTTTACATATTGCTCAACGACAGCGGCAAAAGTTTTCTCGGTGATTTCCTCCGTGTTAACAGGGTCGTCCTCACCGCAGGACATGAAGAACGGCAGCGCGACGGCTGCGAATAATGATAAACTAATTAATCTTTTCATCTCGTATCGTGTATAAAATTTAAATTTCTTACTTAAAGAAGCCAGCGTAGGCAATGCCGACGGAGAAGCTATTCTCATTATTATATTGTTTTTTGAGTATTCCAGCCGAGTATTCAACCTTAATCACAACTTCACGAATCGGGAAATAATTAAACCCGGCTACTGCCCGCTGGCGTCCGCACCAGTCGTTGTCAGCGATGTTGTTGGCGGTTTTATACATGGAGTCGTAATATTCATATCTACCAAAGACAAAGAGTTGGGGATTTTTTACATTCTTATGTCCATGCTCAAACCATGGCAGGATGTCGTATCCCGTTTCCAGTCCGGTGCAAACAGCGTCAGATGCTACATTAGTCCGAGGTGAAGGCGAGTTTTTAGTCAAACTTTTATTGTATTTGGATATTTCCTCGGAGTTAGTCAAATGTCCATAATCGAAGTATCCTCGTGCAATGATTCGCGGTTGCTTGTATTCAAAGTCGCACGATGCAATTCCAACAGCGCCCTTTACATTATTATATTTATCTGCCGATGATGGCAGAATACTATTGTTGAAACTATAACCATAATAACCGCTCACTCCCATTCTCAAACCCTTAACGGAAAAGTTGTCAAATCTCAACGTCCCTGCATACTTGTTCGCCACCTTAAACTCATATGGCGAAGCCGAGCCACCCTGAATCCAGTTCCGGCGACTGAAAAGCTCGGAGTCCAAACCCGGAAGTAACTGCGCTTCATATCTGAAATCTCCGATTCTTCCCCAGATGCTCGCCCCCGTCTCATGCCACGTGCATGGGAGAATAGTATTTTCCCCTTCAGGCCTGAAAACGGTAAAAAAATCATTCGGAAGGTGGTTGGCGCTCGTATAGCCGACCGGCACAATGATATGCCCAACCCTGATGTTGAATGCGTCGGAGAAGTTGCGTTCAATCCAGAACTGCTCAAGTACTACTTCGCCCCCGCGTTCTATTTCGCTTTCATATTCGCCGGCCTCTTCCGCTTCTAGTTCCATTGCGGCCTCCGTTCCTCCGTGTTCAAACTCTATTTCAGAGTACATTTTCCATTTGGATTCAAAATTGTAGCCTATGGCGAACGCGACGTGCGGCAAGTCAAATCTCCCGTGGCTCTTAGCATTTTTGTAATCATCCGCATGAGTATAGCGGTTGATATTGTCACTAAAAAAATTTCGAGTTAAAGCCACTTCACCGTACCCGCCGATGGTAAGTTGCGCGTAACCCACCAGCGAAGATGTGATGAATAAAGTAAATGATATAAATATTATTCTGAGCATATCTTTAATTAATATTAGAATATAACGCCGCAAAGGTCATTCCTTTCATCAATCATCGCAATCCCCAAAAGCAGGGAATTTCATTCACGAACATAACCGATTATTGGGATAGTCGAACAGTTGTCAGCCCCATCAAAAAGAAACCCTCCCCCGGATTACTCCGACAGAGGGTTTCTAGCTATTATGAGCGCGTCTTCTTTTCTTTTTTAGTCGTTAGTTAGGATTAATTACCAGGAACTTATTCAGTTCAACATGACCTCCGGGACGTTTGCAATCTCCCGAAATATAATTACGTATAGCGTTTTTAAATTCTTCAAATTCTTCGAGCGAAAAAGCGATGCTGGCCACAGTTCCCTCAACAGGCAGAAAAACATCTTTCGCAACCCCCTTCATTCGGTTAAGCCTCGCGTAATATTCAGCATTAATACCGTCAAGATAAACCAGATATTTTCGCAATCTTTCAGGCGAAACGAAATGCAGCAAAATATTCCCTGATTCAAGATGAATTTTATCGCAATTCTTGCATTTAAAAATTCTGGTCATTCCCATTCCCGTTTCAAAACCGCGACCCATTTCTCAATCCTTTCATCCGTCAAATGACTTTCATTATCCTCGTCAAGAGCAAGGCCGGCGAAACGATTCTCGACGACCGCCTCCGACGAATCAAAAGAGTAGCCATCCGTCTCCACAAAGCCCCCAACAGAAGCCTTATCCTTGACAGCCAGATAAATTTTCCCCATTGCGTCACAAAACGTATCCGGAAAAGACGACGAATCCCCGCAGCCGAACAGCGCCACTTTCTTCCCCGTCAAATCCGCCCTCGAAACCACCTTGATATAATCCTCCCAGTCATCCTGCAGGTCGCCTAATCCCCAGGTTGATGAGCCGAATAACAAAGCATCATAAGCCGTTAAATCGCCGGCCGTAGCCTTGGCCACATCATGAATATCGCCGTTACCGACGCCTAATTTCTTTGCAATCCTGTCGGCAATTCCTTTAGTGTTGCCGCCCGATGAACCATAAAAAATACCGATCTTGATCATAATACATTATTAATTGTTACTAACTAATTTGATTATGCAAAAGTCCGGTATTTCACAAGACACGGCAATCCCCCAATTCGGGTAAATTTTCCGTTTCGTCTAACTTAAATCAGCGATAAAAAACACTCTATAACAAATCCTCCTGATCCACAATATTATTGAAAACAGCATAAACCGTAAGCCCGGCCACAGTATTAATTCCCGTTTTACGGCTAATATTCTTCCTGTGCGAAACAACAGTATGAACAGATATATTATACTCTTTTGCAATCTCTTTATTCGTCCTCCCTTTTGCCACGGCGATGAGGATTGTTTTCTCTCTTTCCGAAAGGTCAACACTGTCGGCAGTAGCGCCTTCCTGGCGGACAAACATTTGAGCAAATTGCCGCAGTTTTTTACGTAATTTAAGTCCCTCGTCATAAATACTCAATGCCCCGTCGAAGCCCGCGAGCGTATCGCTGTCCACATACCCGTAATGAATAGCCACAACAGGAATGTCAACAAATTCAGGGAACAAATCCCTCACTGCAAACTGCCTGTAAACGCTAATTGCGGCAGGATTGACAAGTAGAATATCCAACTCTTTCTCTCCTGGCTTCCCCCGGAAAGCCTGAAGGTCGGCAAACGCAGAGCAAACAACAAATTCCGCATTTTCCTCAAGCAATTTTTTCAGTCCTTCCCGGACGACAGGTGATGGTTCGATACAGCCAACACGATTTTTGTTAATCCTGTTCATTCGCTATTCTTTTCAATTCTCTCAACCAAAGTCATCAGAATTTGGTCTTCGAGCAACGTATGCTTGCGCAAATCCGAATCAAAGAGGAAAAGCTCAATCAGCACGTTTCGACACTTCTCCACTGAGCAGTCCGGCGGCAAATACTTGATAAGAATATTCTTCAGGTCGTTCAGCGCATCGTCTATATTGCTGTGATTCAGCTCATACTCCTTTATTTGGTATCCCGTCGCCTTGCTCCCTCCGAGCAACTCGCGGATATACGGGAAGACCGTTTCTTCCTCGTATTTCAGGTGGGCGACGACCTCCTGCCGGTACTTTTCGCAAAATTCCATCAATATTTTGCCGTTTTTCAGTTTACAATCTTCCATAAGATTCACCACCTTGTCGATAACCGCCGGGATGCGATTCTTCAAATAATCCCTGTGCGAATTTCCCAGATAAAGCATCAAATCCGCCAGTGGAATTTGCGTAAGCACGTTCATATCCGGGAAGTAATCGTCAAAACTGTATAAGTTACACACCAGTAAGAACAGAGGCGTCGAGATTCCGTTCCGTTCGCACATCTGCCTGACGGTCATTTCCCCCAGCCCCAGCCCCAGTCCGAAGCATGGGAAGACATACAGCAACCGGTAGTTGGCCAGCGCCAAATCTGCCGCTTTCATTTTTTCAGTGAACACTTGCATATATTAAAGTATAAGAATAATGTTGAACATTCCAATTTGGGCATTGAAGCCTTTGCATCTCCGCCGCATCATAAACATAAGCCCCGAAAACCTTCCGGCATGAAGAAAAATATTGTAAAACGCCTCTTTTTACATTCATGGCACAATAGCGCTAACGACAGGCCCCCATGGCCCCCTTTCTCCTTTTACATTTTGCCAGCAGGCTGCGAAATAAACCGTCTTTCCTCGCTCCTCCTCCGTAAATTCTATTCGATGCGGCGAGCGTGTTGCGAACGTTGTTTGGGTCAGTTCCGTTGGCGACGCCGGCGGAGCGTCGAGCGCCCGGAAGGCGATGAGTGCGCCGCTGACGCCGTATGGCTTGGCTTTCCCGATCGTCCCCCGCTCATGATAGGTGATGGCGAGCATCCTTACGATGACCAGCTTGATTTGGAGGATGGGGAAGGTCGTTGGCCTTTTCCTCCTCGTGTACGTCCGGTCGCGCACCGGCAACCCCAAAGTTTTCCTGTCGTCATCGCCGATAGCCGGATTTCGCAGTTGGAATCCGACCATTTCCCTGATTTTAGCCGTAAAGGCCTCTCGTGCCTGGTTCTTTTTCAGTGTTATGACCGTTGTCCGGCTGGCGGAAGAGGCCAATCGCAGGCAGGCGTCAAACTCCTGGAACTTATTCAACAGATCGTCCACATCTGCTTGTGAAATCGCCCAGGCTGCTGCATTGGCCGCAATATTATTTACAAATGCCTTCCCCCATTCTGCCAAGTCCACATCTCTGCGAGGTATATAATCCTTTTTCATATTCCGTCAGTTCGTCTGGTTAATATTTGTCATTTCTGCTATTGCGCTGCAAAGGTAATTGTTTAGGTTTTACGGCGCAACCATTCTGCCAATTTTCTTGTCTATGTCTGTAAGCTGTTATTTTTCTGTCTTTAGTGGTTATGTTTTGCGTCGAGACAATTTTTCTTCTTCAACAGGCATATATTTTCGTACTTATGGTATTTATTTCTTTCATTTGGGTTTCTATTTTCATGTCATAAGTATCTATTTTCCAGGGTTATAAATATATTTTCCTGTAATGTGAGATTTTCCACGCGCTGCGCGGAGAAATTTCCGCATGGTTTGAAAATATTTTCTTTTTGCATGAAAATTTTTCCTCTATGAGTGAAGATATTTTCATGTTATGCGAAAATATTTTTTCATTGTATGCAAATATTTCCATTATGCACGGAAATATTTTCTCCTTGCTTGAAGATATTTACTTTGAGTATGAAAATTATTTCTCATTGTGTGTAAATATTTTCTTGTTTAATGAGAATGGTTCTTTAGTGGGTAAAATAATAAGCTTGTTGTTTACGAATATGTTTGTAATGGGGTAGGGGAGTTGTTGGTTTCTGTTGACCGGTGGAGGTTGTTTGGCGTGGGTGCGCTGTGGTGATTTAGGGGGGCGGCGGGGATGGTGGAGTTTTTTGTGGAGGGTGGCGATGTGGCATATACATTATATATAATGTGTGCTTTTGCTGGATGAGATTTTTGAGTGTTGTGGCGGAGGTTGGTGTGGAGAAGGTGTTTGTTTTTGTGTTTTTTGTTGATGTTTTGTGCTGTCTTGGTGATGAGTGTGCCGGATGTATTTTTGCTGTGAATAGTTGGCGATGGGGTGGGGGAGGGCGATTGGTGGTCTGGGGTGCAGGATTTGAGGTTGGTGGTGATGGCTGTGGTTGTGATTGATGTTTTTGTGTGGTTGTTTGTGTCTGTGTGTTTGAATTGTTTGTTTATGGTGTGTGTTTTGTGGAGTTTGGGCTGGTTGTTTGTTGATGCGGATGGTCGGGTAGGGGATGTTTGGTGTTTGGTGGTGGAAATGAATATGTTGTTGTTGTCTGTTGTTGACACTGTCGCGTTTTTTTTTGTGAAAAAGCGGTCAAAATGTTTGTGTATTAAATTAAAAGATTACTTTTGTCCTGAAATTAATCAATAAGAGAGCAATGAGGATATTTGGTTTTACATATTATTTCTATTACCGCTTTTACTTTAGAAGGCCAGGGCAGGATATTATATGTAAGGCGTCTTAAAAAACAGACATCTGAGAATTTAAAAAATCATATAGGTCCTGCCGGAATGAGGCGGGACTTTTTTTGTATATATGGTTGAAAATAATAAAAAGTTGACATTATAAGAATGGAAAAAAGGATTGCAATTCAGGGTATTAAGGGTTCGTTTCACGATGTTGCTGCCCATAGTTATTTTGAAGGCGAGGATCTTGAGATTGTTGGTTGCGACAGTTTTAAGGGCGTTGTGAGCGAAATGAAGAAAGATTCGGGGATATTGGGTGTTATGGCGATTGAAAATACGATTGCCGGTAGTTTGCTTCAGAATCATGAGTTGATTCGTCAGAGTGGTTTTCGCATTGTTGGTGAGTACAAGCTCCGCATATCTCTTTCGCTGTCGGCATTGCCCGGCGTGAGTGTTGGCGAGATTGAGGAGGTTTGTTCTCATCCGATTGCCTTGATGCAATGTTCTGATTTTCTTGGCACTATGCCTGGCGTCCGTATTGTTGAGCGTGATGATACTGCTTCGAGCGCCAGCCGTATAGCTCATGAGCAGTTGCGGAGTCACGCTGCGATATGCAGCCGTCATGCTGCGGATCTTTATGGTTTGGAAACGCTGTTTGATGGTATTGAAACGAATAAGCGGAATTTCACCCGTTTTTTGGTTTTGGCTGACAGTTGGGTTGCTGACGAGCTTCTTCGTGGCGTTGTTCGTAACAAGGCTTCGCTGGTGTTTACTCTTCCTCATGCGGTTGGGAGTTTGTCTCAAATTTTGTCTGTATTGTCTTTTTACGACATGAATTTGACAAAAATCCAGTCCTTACCGGTGATTGGCCGCGAGTGGCAGTATTTATTTTATATTGATTTGACCTTTGGTGATTATACTCGTTATAAGCAGGCTCTTGATGCGGTTGTTCCGTTGACTAAGGATTTTATCATATTGGGCGAATATGCAGAAGGCAGGCAAAGTGTATAGGATTGAGCCTGCTGAGCGGGTGAAGAGCGTTGAGGAATATTATTTTTCCCGTAAGCTGAAGGAGGTTGCCGAGATGAATGTAAAGGGGAGGGATGTTATCAACCTTGGTGTAGGCAGTCCGGATTTGCCTCCGTTGCCGGCTGCGATAGAGGCGTTGCGTTCGGAGGTGTTGAAGTCTGATGCCCACGGTTATCAGCCTTATGTTGGGATAAAGGAGCTTCGCCAGGGCTATTCGGCCTGGTACAAGGCTTGGTATGGAGTTGGGACAGATTATGAGACGGAGGTCTTGCCCTTGATTGGTTCAAAGGAAGGTGTGATACATGTTTCGCTGGCGTTTTTGAATCCTGGTGACGGGGTGTTGACGCCCAATCCCGGTTACCCGACTTATACGTCGGCCAGCAAGTTGGTTGGCGCCCGTATATTGCCTTATGAATTGAAGGCGTCGAATGGCTGGTATCCTGACTTTGCGGAGCTGGAGGGTATGAATTTGGAAGGCGTGAAGCTGATGTGGGTGAACTATCCCAATATGCCGACTGGCGCTGATGCCCGGATGGAGTTGTTTGAGCAGTTGGTGGATTTTGGCAGGCGGCATGGGATAGTGATTGTTAATGACAATCCGTACAGTTTCATCTTGAATGATAATCCGTTGAGTATTTTATCCGTTGCCGGTGCGAAGGATGTTTGTATTGAGCTAAATTCTTTAAGTAAATCCCATAGCATGGCGGGCTGGCGCATGGCGATGTTAATTTCCAACGCTGAATTTGTACAATGGGTTTTGAAGGTAAAGAGTAATATGGATTCCGGTCAGTTCAAGCCGATGCAGTTGGCTGCAGTCGAGGCGTTGAAAGCGCCGAAGGCCTGGTATGATGAGCAGAACAGGATTTACGGCAGTCGCCGCGTTCTGGCCTGCATGATAATGGATGCTCTGGGTTGCACTTACGACGTTCATCAGGTTGGGATGTTCCTTTGGGGTCGTCTTCCTGAAGGAGCGGAAGGCAGCGCGGCCTTTGCCGACAGGATATTGTACGGGGCGAATGTTTTCATCACCCCCGGCATGGTCTTCGGCAGCTGTGGCGAGCGCTATGTACGCATATCGCTATGCTGCCGTGAGGAGCTTTTGAAGGAAGCCTTGAGGAGAATAAATGAAGTAGTAGAGAAATAAGAATATACATTAATATATATACACAGAATGGAAATGAAAATAGAGCCAATCGGTTTGCCTGGTCTGAGCCTTGAGCGTCCGATGGTAATAGCCGGCCCTTGCAGCGCCGAATCAGAAGAGCAGGTTATGGAAACCGCCCGCAGTATATACGCCAAGGGGATAAAAATCTTCCGTGCCGGGATATGGAAGCCCCGCACCAAGCCTGGGGGATTTGAAGGCGTAGGTGAGATAGGCCTCCAATGGCTGAAGCGTGTGAAGAAAGAGACTGGGATGTATGTTGCGACCGAGGTTGCAACTCGCGAGCACGTGTTTGAGTCGTTAAAGGCCGGAATAGACGTCTTGTGGATAGGAGCGCGAACGACAGCCAATCCGTTTGCCGTTCAGGAATTGGCTGATTCTTTGAAAGGCGTCGATATACCGGTGCTGATAAAGAATCCCGTTAATCCTGACTTGGAGTTGTGGATAGGCGCCATTGAGCGCATCTACCGTGCCGGGATAAACAAGATAGGCGTCATCCATCGCGGATTCAGCTCCTACGATAAGAAGATGTACCGCAACTTGCCCCTGTGGCATATCCCCATAGAGTTACGCCGCCGTATGCCGTTGTTGCCGATATTCTGCGATCCTAGTCATATAGGCGGCAAGCGTGAGTTGATTGCCCCCCTGTCGCAGCAGGCAATGGATTTGAATTTCAATGGCCTAATCATAGAATCTCATTGCAATCCCGATTCTGCCTGGAGCGACAAGGAGCAGCAGATAACTCCCGATGTGTTGGACTATATCCTTAACCTGTTGGTTATCCGCAGCGGGTTTCAGACTACGGAAAATTTATCGGAATTACGTCGCCAAATCGACAGCATAGACGAGCAATTACTGGAATTACTGGCCAAGCGTATGCGGATTTCCCGCGAGATAGGGATATACAAGAAGGAGCACAATATGCCTGTTTTGCAGACCCCTCGTTACAGTGAAATTTTGGAGAAGCGCTCGGTAATGGGCGAGGCAATGGAGCTAAGCGTTGACTTTGTTCGCGAGATATTAAAGGAGATACACGAGGAATCCGTGCGTCAACAGATGCTAATCATGGGAGTGCAGCAATGAGGATACTTGTTTTAGGCGCCGGAAAGATGGGCGCGTTCTTCACCGATTTATTAAGTTTCGACCATGAAGTTGCCGTCTTGGAAACGAATCTTCAGCGGATGCGCTTTATATACAATGCCCAGCGCTTGCAGCATGTTGAGGAGGTCGGCGAATTTGCCCCGGAATTAGTAATCAACTGTGTAACTCTGCATCGGACGATTGCTGCATTTGAATCAGTTGCGCCATATCTTCCTCCCCGCTGCATTATTTCAGACATAGCCTCCGTGAAGACCAATTTGCAAGACTTTTACGCCAGCAGCGGTTTCCCTTTCGTCTCCTCCCATCCAATGTTTGGCCCCACATTTGCCAATCTGGGCAGCCTGGAGAGCGAAAATACAATACTGATTACGGAGAGCGACCACTTGGGAAAGGTCTTTTTCAAGGATTTATACATGAAGCTCAGGCTAAATATCTTTGAATATTCCTTTGAAGAGCATGATAAAGTTGTGGCCTATTCTTTAGGAATCCCCTTCGCTTCCACCCTCGTTTTTGCCGCCACCATGAAACACCAGGATGCACCGGGGACAACATTCAAGCGCCATCTGCAAACTGCCCGCGGCTTACTTTCGGAAGACGATTATCTGCTGACTGAAATTCTGTTTAATCCCCGAACTCCCAGGCAGATTATTAAAATACAGGAAGAGTTAAAAACCTTGCAGGAAATTATTGAAAATAAAGATGCCGATGCGATGAAAGAATATCTGTCCAAAATCCGAAAGAACATAGAGTAGCAGAAACAAATAAACCTCGTCGCCCAAAACTCAAAACAGGCGCAATTATTCAAAAAACATACTCATCAGGGAGACTTCTAAAAAACATATTTTTTAAGACATGCGACAGATAAGACAGCGGAATTTGCTCAGATAAAAGAACATTCCGCCGAAGGAGCATAATAAAGGAAATACATTTTTTAGAAGTCTCTTTAAATAATTGAAGCAGAATTTTTTTCCCTGGTTTATGTGCAACACATTAAAAATTTGTAACCCTCACATTAAATTCTCCATAAGAAGAAAATAATATGAGGGTTGATAATATGTAGTCGGCATTTAATCGTAAAAGAAAACAATTATTTGTTTAGAAAACCAAAGATACTTGATAAATATACTTTTAAAATCATCCCGCTACCGCTAATTTCCGAATGTCAATACTGCAATTAGAACGGGATTTAATTACAAATGCAATATAAATTCAGCTTTAAAACCATCCGTTTCTTGCATCCATCCCAGCGAGGATTATTTTTCAACATGTTTACTTTCTCATATCGTTTGTACGATTTCCGGTTATCTCCATAACCGTTGCAAATGTATATACAGTTTTTTTATTGACAAAATATGCAGAATCATTTTTTTATGAGAAACGGCTTTTAAGGTCGCAATTAACATTTTTTTAGGAGCGAACGGAGTATTTATATCCATTCAGGCCTCTTAAATGATGAAAAAACGAAGCTTGTTCCACATGTTTGGAAACATTCAATACATATTATTAATAAAAAAACTGGAACGGATGAGATTTTTTCCGGAACAACCAGTCTTATTATATGCCGCAAAAACATCCGATTATGTCCGGAGAATCGAAAAAAAAATTGCTTCACACTGAAATTTCAGGAAGATAAATTCGGAGACCTGTCTCGCACACTGCGATTGTCCATTTTCAGGCGTAATAGTTCGCCGGCGCTTCAAAAAAACACAACCATCCCTGCAAAAACATCCAATATATCTAATGTAAAATCTCCCAAAAATCACGGCTATTTTCGTGTTTTTCACCGAATTTCCTCCTTTAGCTAACAAGATTCACCTCCGATTTTCTTCGCACAAAAATCTCCTCCAAAAACCTCTCCATCCCACTTTCAAATTTACAGTGCGAAACAAATGACAGAACCCCCATTTTAATTATTGGCATAAGACATCAGGTCTAACTCGCGCAAAATGTAAAAGAAAGCGTCACATCCGGTGTGGAGGATACCGCCGAATATTTTTTCACATATAATACATTTTTGTTGCCCACGAAACGCCTGCCCACTGCTTTGGTTGACGCTCGGAACATCTCTTGAAACGCTCGGAGCGTCTCTTGAAACGCTTGGAGCGTCTCTTGAAACGTTCGGAGCGTCTCGTGAGACTCTCTGAGAATCAAACGTGATACTCGGAGAATCAACGGCGACTCTCGGAGAATCAAGCGTGATACTCGGAGAATCAACGGCGACTCTCGGAGAATCAAGCGTGATGCTCGGAGAATCAACTGAGACTCTCGGAGAATCAAGCGTGATACTCGGAGAATCAACGGAGACTCTCTGAGAATCAAACGTGATACTCGGAGAATCAACGGCGACTCTTGGAGAGTCAAGCGTGATACTCGGAGAATCAAATTTGCCAGCCTGTTCAAAATTCGAGTTGATGAAAGTATCCCGCAAGGTTCGCCGGACAGCCTCGCACATGTAATAACCGTCGCCGGCAGAGCTTTTTTTCAAGGCGGCATCAAGCCGAGCTTGTGCAAAAGGTAAAAGAACGTGTTGCGCCGGACGGATATACCTTTGTGATTTGCGTGAGACTTTGCGGCATTGATAACTTTGGGATATTTCAGTTCTTTTCTTTTTTCAGGCTGACTTTGGACAATCTTTTTTGGACGGAAGACAATTAATAATTCAACAGCAAGCCTGTATAATTAAAGTCCAATATTAAACTTTGCCGCCAGGATGTTCATCATTACCACGGAGAAGGCGGTCGCTTCCATGAAAAAAATCGGCGGCAAATCAATGATTCTCCCCTCCGGCTTTCAACGCAGCCGGCAACGAATCAGGCAATGCCTGCGCTAAACGTGAGGCAAAAGCCGAGCCATTACCCATGGCGGCAGCAAGGGTCGGTAATTTATTTTTATGTATTTTTGCAGGAAAAATTGTATTATTATAATAAATACATTAATTATATATGTTTGAGAATTTAAGCGAAAGATTAGACAGGTCGTTCAAACTTTTAAAGGGCGAAGGCCGGATTACGGAAATTAATGTTGCAGAAACGCTGAAAGACGTTCGGAAAGCGTTATTGGACGCCGATGTAAATTACAAGGTCGCCAAGCAATTCACCGATACAGTCAAGGCAAAAGCCCTTGGTCAAAATGTACTTACGGCCGTGAAGCCCGGCCAGTTAATGGTAAAGATTGTCCACGATGAATTGGCTCAGTTAATGGGCGGCTCGGCATCCGAAATAAACATGAAGTCCAATCCCTTCATTATATTAATGTCCGGCCTCCAAGGTTCCGGTAAGACAACCTTTTCCGGCAAGCTGGCCAACATGTTAAAAAACAAACGAGGCAAACGCCCTCTGTTGGTTGCCTGCGACGTTTATCGTCCCGCCGCGATTGAGCAGCTCCATGTACTGGGAAGCCAGATAGAAGTTCCGGTATACCATGAGGAAAACAGTAAGAATCCTGTTGAAATAGCCCAAAATGCCATTAAGGAAGCGCGGTTGAAAGGGTACGACGTCGTGATAGTCGATACAGCCGGTCGCTTGGCGATAGACGAGCAGATGATGCAGGAAATATCAGCCATAAAGACCACCATTCGCCCTCACGAAATTCTCTTTGTCGTCGATGCCATGACCGGCCAGGATGCTGTGAACACGTCCAAAGAATTTAATGAAAGGCTGAACTTCGACGGCGTTGTTTTGACCAAGATGGACGGTGATACACGTGGCGGCGCCGCCCTTTCAATTCGCGCAGTAGTTGATAAGCCAATAAAATTTGTCGGTACTGGAGAAAAGATGGAAGCCCTTGATGTTTTCCACCCTGACCGCATGGCCGACCGAATCCTCGGCATGGGCGACATCGTTTCTCTTGTTGAGCGTGCCCAGGAGCAATATGACGAAGAAGAAGCCAAACGCCTGCAACGAAAGATAGCCAAGAATCAGTTTGATTTCAACGATTTCATCAACCAGATCCAGCAAATCAAAAAAATGGGCAGCCTGAAAGACCTTGCCTCCATGATTCCCGGCGTCGGCAAAGCAATAAAAGACATGGACATAGACGACAATGCGTTCAAGAACATCGAAGCCATTATTCATTCAATGACTCCTGCTGAACGCAGTACTCCCGGCATCATCAACAGTTCCCGCCGCCAACGCATAGCCAAAGGCAGCGGCACAAGCATACAGGATGTCAACAAACTTCTGAAGCAATTTGACGGCGCCTGCAAAATGATGCGCCAGGCAACAAGCGGCAAACTCAAGATGCCTCAACTTAAAAAAGCGCCACATTTCAAACGATAATAAGCCATGCAGATAATAGACGGAAAGGCTATTTTCACCCAAATAAAGACCGAAATAGCCGAGGAAGTAAAAACAATTATGGCGGCAGGCGGGAAAGCCCCTCACCTCGCCGCCATACTTGTAGGTCATGACGGTGCAAGCGAAACCTACGTTGACGGAAAAGTCCGGACATGCAAAGAACTAGGTTTCAAATCCACCTTAATACGCTACGAAGACGACGTTACCGAAGTCGAGCTTCTCCGCTGCATTGATGGCCTGAACATGGATACCGACGTAGATGGCTTTATTGTCCAGCTCCCATTGCCAAAACACATCAATGAGCATAAAATCATTGAAGCAATAGATTATCGCAAGGACGCAGATGGATTTCATCCCGTCAATATTGGACGAATGTTAATCGGCCTGCCTTGTTTTCTGCCTGCCACCCCCGCCGGCATAATGGAACTCATCAGCCGTTGCAGAATAGAAACCCAGGGTAAACACTGCGTCGTTCTTGGTCGCAGCAATATTGTCGGCAAGCCTGTCGCCGCGTTGTTGATGCAAAAGGCCTATCCTGGAGATTGCACCGTTACAGTATGCCACAGTCGCACCGGAAACCTGAAGGAAATCTGCCTCGATGCCGATATAATCATAGCCGCCCTTGGCGTTCCCGAATTTTTGAAGGGGGACATGGTAAAGGACGGTGCTGTTGTTATCGACGTTGGACTTACTCGCCTTCCGGACAGTGGGGCAAAAAGTGGCTATAAATTAACTGGCGACGTTAAGTTCGATGAAGTCGCCCCCAAATGTTCATACATAACGCCCGTTCCCGGCGGAGTTGGGCTAATGACAAGAATAGCCTTAATGAAAAATACACTTTTGGCAGCCCGTAAAGCCATTTATCAATGAAAATAAGAATCACTGTTCTCCTGGTCGTATTTGCAATCAGCAGTATTGCCGCGCAGAAAGTAACCCTTCTTTTTGCTGGTGATGCCATGCAGCATCAGTCGCAAATAACGAATGCTTTCCGAAACGGTTCTTACGATTATTCATCATATTTTGAATACCTGCAGGAAGAGATTTCATCAGCGGATATAGCGGTTGTCAATCTGGAAGTAACCCTTGGCGGCCCTCCATATACTGGCTACCCGCAATTCAGTGCGCCGGACGAATATGCCCGCGCCTTGAAAAATGCAGGTTTCAAAATATTCCTCAATGCAAACAACCATATTCTGGACCGAGGCAGCAAAGGCGTCAGCAGAACATTGCAGATACTTGATTCCATACATGTTGCCCATACAGGGGTTTTCAGGGACGAAGAAGAGAGAAGTTTTACGTATCCAATGATATATGTATGCAAGGGAATACGTTTTGCCATATTGAATTATACTTATGGCACAAATGGCTTTGTTGTTCGTCCTCCCATTTGTGTCAATTATATTAACAGGAAACAGATAAGTGAAGATATACAAAACGCCCGCCGTTTGGGAGCGCACATCATTATCGCCAACATGCACTGGGGTGAGGAGTATCAGATGAGAGAAAACTCTACGCAGTCCGATATTGCCAATTTCATGGTACAGGAAGGTGTAGATTTAATCATAGGCTCCCATCCTCATGTCGTCCAGCCTTCCAAGGTGATGACTGACTTTAACGGCATCATATCTCATGTAATCGTATATTCGTTAGGCAATCTAATATCCGGCATGATAGCCCCCAACACAGACGGCGGGCAAATAGTGAAGATAGTTGTTGAGAAGAAGCCGTTTCGTCCTGCCATAATCAAGTCGGCAGAATACACCCTCGTTTTCCGGAATAAAGTCAGGGAAGGCAATAAAGTCAAATTCTCTTTAATTCCTGTTAGCATGGCAGAGAAAAATACCGCCAACCGTAAACCAATAATCACTCTATCTCACGATTCTTACCAAAGAATGATGAATTTTGCCAAAAACGCCCGCAGTATATTCAACAAATATAATGTTGGCGTTAGCGAATATAAGCCCAGATTATCCACACTGTTGGAAGAAAATGATTACAGCAAAATCTTCTCAGAACAACCGTTTATAGCTCCATATTTTCTTTCATGTATATCAAATTAAGAACATCTGTCTGAATAAGAGCAAATGCAACATTCTGCATTGAAATTACCGCGATTGTAAAAGAAAGGCATTGGGGAATGAAAAAGTTTCTTGCGACTTATTTATTCATTCACTCGCTCAATAAATATAAATACGGATCCTTTTTTATGTTGAATTTTATGTATCCAATATTTGGTGATTAGAAATTAAGCTGTATCTTTGTACCGTTACAAAAACAATGAACATGGTGAATGTAGCTCAGTCGGTTAGAGCATCAGATTGTGGTTCTGAGGGTCGTGGGTTCGAGCCCCATCTTTCACCCTGAAATAATGAATTTTTTCATATAACAAAGAACAGGTTACTTGTGATAAGTAGCCTGTTTTTTTGTGTTCGCCCTGCACTGCAACTGCTATAGGGTGCAAGTCCCGAACGAGCCCAGATAGTGGGAATCGTTAGCCGAAAGCAAGGGTGTCCATCGCGAGGTGGAATCTGAAGGAAGCGGGAGGCAAGGTTTCGGCTCTACGAACAGCAACTGACTGTAAGGCTGAATTATGGAGGACGGGCTTGCAAAACAAAGCGAAGTCCAATAACTATCCGGTCAGAGAGCACATGAAATGAAAGTAGTCGTTTATAACCGGGGAGGTCTCATGGACGTTTGGTTTATTGTAAATCAAGCGGTTGAAACAGGATTTATCGTGAGAAGTCAGCAGACGCCATAGTACCGTATTACGAGTTGGCATGGGAAGGGCAGGGCAGAACTCTAATTAAGCAAGATAAATGAAAGTTACCTTATGAAGGGAAGAAAGCAGAACATGGAACACCTGTCCGACCAGTCGGTGCAATGAGCGGTATGCAGACTTTCATGGGGATAACTGAAAACGGTCTTACAGCCATTGAACAGGAACGTGACAGCCTGTTGGAATACATTCTTTCACACTCGAATCTGATCAAGCCCGTAAACAAGTGAAAAGAAACAAGGGTAGTGGCGGCATATAGACAGAATGGAGGTGGAAGAACTGCTTCCGTATCGTTGCCGTCACAAGGATGAATTGACAGAGTCCATCCGTGCAGGGAGGCCCCCTTAGTCCACTGTTGGGCAACATTGTGCTTAACAAACTGAACAGGGAACTGGAGAGACGTGGACACCGCTTTGTCCGTTATGCGGATGATTTGGTAATCTTTTACAAGAGCTGCCGTTCGCACCTTGTATAATCTACTTCCGTTCATCGAAAAGAAAGTCTTTTTGAAAGTGAACAGTGAGAAGACAAAATTAGCCTGCATGCGCGACATCAAATTCCTGTCTTACGCTTTTGGTCGCAGCAAATGCAAATTATACATTCACCGCGAGAGTATAAAGAAGATGAAAACCAGGATACGTGAACTGACCAGCCGCAATAATGGCTGGAGCTACCAGTATCGTAAATAGTGTCTTGCCTGGTATATCCGTGATTGGCTCAACTACTTTAAGTTAGCTGGGCTTCGCAGCAGGATAAAAGGTTGGGACAGTTGGCTTCGGCGACGCATTCGGATGTGTATTTGGAAGTCTTGGAAACGAGTACGAACTCGCTACCGTAATCTGAAGAAACTCGTTCCGGATGAGAATCGTGTCAGGATGGCTGCCTTTTGCCGCAAGATGTACTGTGGCGTATGGCGGCACATCCTACTGTACATGAAGCATTATCTGCTGCGCAACTGCTGCGTGCCGGTTATCCGTCTCTTAAGATGTACGATCATCCTATGTTCAAGTTAATTAGGGAATTAATCCCGTTTCTCCTACTCGATTATGCTAACTCCCATACGAGTGCATCCCACTAAGGAAATAATTTACGCCGAAATAAGTCATCAATACAGCAGCAATTGCCAAAACTGACATTAGATTAAACGTCCTCATATCATCCATTTTTTTTACCAACCGCAGATGAAGCACTATACTATAAACAATGATGGTAATCAACGCCCAAGTTTCCTTCGGATCCCAGCCCCAATAACGCCCCCATGACTCATTCGCCCAAATTGCACCGAGGAACGTCCCGATGGTCATCAATGCAAGCCCGATCCACAACGCCATCTCATTAATAATACTCAACTCCTTTACCCGGACTTCAGCAATTCCAAACCTTTGCCCGAATGCAAGCAACGCCAGGTTATTAATTCCAAGAATACAACCGATACCAAAAAAACCATAAGCAGCAACTATAACTGCAACATGAAACATCAGCCACGGCGATTTTAAAACCGGCGCCAACAAATTAATCTGTGGGTCCATCCAATTCAGTCCCGACACAAAAAGAATAACCCCACCAAATAAAACTCCGATAGCAAACGTCAGCACGCTACGTCGGTAGAACACTAACCCCCCAAACGTCGAGGCCCACGCCACATACACCATCGTCTCATACGAATTGCTCCACGGCGCATACCCGCCAATTAGCCATCTCATCCCCATCCCCATCATGTGCAGATGAAAAACAATCAAAACGCCAATCGAGAGTGCCCGTATGCTCCACTTCATCCATATCCTCTCCTTTACTAGGGATGTAAAGCCTGTTATAAGCAGCAATCCTCCTAACACCAAATAGAAAATCCTACATAGTTTGAACGGATTCAGCCGGTTATAACGTAATTCCGTCTCCATTTTCTTCTTATCAATTTCAACGGCACTATCGGTGCAGAAGGCTTCTATCCGATCCAGCGCTTCGTCCGCCTTCGACATATCGCCATCTACCAATCCTGTCTGCACTGCCTTTATGTATGAAGAGAAAAGGTCTGAAATTCGGGCAGAATCAGAATGAGACACTGATGACAAGTCCTCGCCCGGCGCATACCATTTATGTTCGCCCTCGCCGACGGCAGGGAATATATTCAGCAATTGCCCATGAAACAACCTGTACAGAATATTTACCTGTTCGTCCAGTTTCATTAAATCCTTATCAAACCGGTTACGCATGGCCGGCATTTTGCCGTAAACTACGTCCAAATCTTGCTCCAGAAGGTATCTGCCGTTTGTGTCAAACATCTCCATGAAAGTGCAATGCCCGGATGTCAAGCCATACTTTTCAATTATGCTCCTGTTTCTGACGTCAATGAGCGGCGTGCGCATCCACATCTCCGGCATGGCCAGGAGGCTGAGCAGGAACTGGTCGGAATTGAGCGTGCCGAGCTTACTTTTCTTATACACCTTGCGCAAAACCTCCGACGAAAAAGTATTAATAGGCATTACCCTCCCGTTGTACGCCTGGATAGGGATAGCGCCGAAACGGGCTGCATGTTCGATAGGCACGGCATGTTCCTGTACTGCCATATCCATCTGCCACGCTGCTGCAGCAAGCTGTGGAATTAATATAAGCAGTAGAATGCTCGTCGTCCGTAACGTTCTTTTCTGCATATCCTTCAACTGACGTCTCAATTGTGAAAACCGTGAGTTTCGGCCTGCAAAGACAAGGATGAGGCCAGCGGCAAGCATGGCATACCCCGTATAAGTCACGTTGCGCCCGATGTTGTCTCTGTTTACGGACAGGATAGTGCCCTGCTCGTCCTTGTCGTAAGAGGCCTGGAAGAATCGGAAGCCCTTCATGTCGAGAATATTGTTCATGAAGATGCGTTTTTCAAATGTTTTTCCATCCGCGTGTATCAACACCTCGCTTTCGTAGGACGACGGGCTGGCCGAGCCAGGATAGCGGACCAGATTAAAGCGACGCAGTTCTACGGAGAAAGGCAATCGAATGAATTTCGTGCCTTGCGAGGTTTGTATTGTGAACTGATCGCTCGTCTCCCCTTCGCGCAGGTGCATGATGCCTTCGCGCCCTGTGAAATGAGTAATGGCAGCTCCCGCGAGTATTATAATAAGAGCAATATGTACTAAGAAGCCGCCGCTCAGGCAATATTTCAGTCTGTATTTTCTGATGCAGAAAAGGTAATTGATGACAAGCAATAATTGCACGATAAAGAACGCTGGATTGAAATATATCAGGCGTTTGGCCATTTCCGTGCTGGTATATTTTTCGATTATTGTAGCAAAAGCAAGCGCCGCCGCCCATACAAGCATAAGTGCAATGGCTGTTGCAGGCGAGGTGATAGTTTTCTTGATTAATGTATTCATGATTGATTTAATAAATAAAGAAGATGTCGTTCCAATATATAAGACAATCTACTCCGATAAAAATAAATTTCACTGTTTTTAATCTGTATAATATAATATGTAAGGAATGTTCGCTGTATTTCCATCGCGTGGACATACCATATTGTATGAACGCCCATGCTCATCATGTTTTATAATTAACGTGTAGTAAATAAATGAGAGCATTATCCCTTGCTTTTGAGCGGACAAAGTCCATTTTATGCCTAACCTTTGTTCATACCAGTTGGAATATCCGGAGGAGGAAGGAAAGAAAACAACTCCTGCTGCCGCTGTTTCAGGCAACAGGAAAGAGGTTCTGTAAGAATAGACATCGCTAAAATAAACTCCCGTATCCACAATACCGTTTTTGACCAGCACTTTCTCGTTGCTCTTTATTATAGACACACCAGTGTAAGTAGTAAAAGAGGCATATTCCTCAAAGGCTTTGACTGGATTATTCAACGAATCCCAATCTTCTAAAACAAGTTTTAATCCATCATGCTCAATTGTATAAGGCAAACTGTCTAAAGACAATACTCCGGAAGCAAGCTCGACATGTTCTTCCGGAACGGGAACATATCCCTTATTGCATGATGCGAAACAAATCAAAAAAGCAAAAGCCCCAAATAGTTTTTTATATACAAAAAACAGTTGTACAATTGACATAAGTGATAAGATAATTTAGAACTGAATAATATTAAATAATTAGAAAAACAATTTGTTGCAAAGATAGTAATATTGCCTCCTCTCACAATCCCCGTATCTTCCTATAAACGCTCTAATGCCGACCTCCCGAAATTGAGAAGTCGGCATTAAGCACAGCTAGTAACCGAAAGTAAATCCAGCTGTTTTTTTATAATGTCAGATATAATTATTCCGACAACGCCGCAATAGCCGAGCCGATAAGGTTGGCATTGTCCATTTTATCTATATCGACGCTTACGCTCCTGTAATTGAAGCTGTCGAGAATTTCGCGGAGCGTTATGGCAACAATAGCTTTATAGTTTAAACCTTTGCGGTCCTCGCTCCAGAACAGACTTCCTTCGGCAATCAGGCGGATGCGCTTGATCGACGGTGTATGGGACAGAAGCACGACTGCGAGGCCTGCAAGTGACGCTGCAACAAGCTTGGCCGAACGTTCGTAAATCCACCGTGCCACCTGAACATGCTCCTCTTTATAAACATCAGGGTAACTCATCATGGTGGTAAGCTTCTGCGCATCGAAGTCTTTCTCAAAATCATCTGAAGGGAACACAGCCTTGAGCAGTTCACCGATATACATGCCTGAGACAGCCTTCTCGAAGCGTTGCGTGCCCATTTTATCCGATAGAGCGTCTACAATATTATCCACATGCGTGAGGAAAGGCGGTTTGAAATTGCCGGATTCAAGATTAACGGGCAGCAGTCCGGCAACCGATTCGCTCTGCTCCAGCTTGATGATATTTTCAGCGGGTATGAAAGTCGCCATGTTGGTGCCCGTGCCGACGATCAAACCGATGTAAGCATCGTAATCGCTGCGCGTGAGACCAGCGAAGAGGCTCGCAACCGTGTCATTAATAACCTTGACGGAAGAGAACTGCGGCGAAGTCACCTTGTTGAGATATTTAAGGAGGGGTTTGCCGATAGGTTTCCCCGCCATATTTGGGATGTTAACGCCCTTCGTCCACCGGAGGAGTTCGGCGTCGCCGTCAGTCAAAGACGCAGCCGGATAAGAGAAGCAATATCCGATAGGCATCTCTTTGTCCCGTTTGATTTCCTTGATTAGGTTCGCCTGCTCTTCATAAAGCTGTTCTTCAGTAAAGCCGGCAGATTTCATGACGGATAAATCCTTCTTGAAACCGTTCTCCGGCCTGATGGTTGGAGTTCCATCCTTGAAGTCAACAGACGCCACACGATAATTGGTGCCTCCGAGGTCAAGCACAAACGCCTGTCCATCAACATTAGTGGTTTTAGGTTTGATAAAAGTCGGGATACATTGCACCTCCTGATTATCGAGGCTTAAACCTTCCTCAACTCTTTTTTGCAGTGTCTCTGCGATTTTTTTCAATTGCTCGTGGGAGAGCGAAAAGATGTTATTTTCCATTTGCTGATTAGATTATTAATTGTGATTATAACGGCATAAAGGTAGTGAAAAACCGATTGCAGGCAAGCAAAATGATTTATATTTGAGCCTTTTAAGAAAAATTATGGAACACAAGATATACTATTGGCTCTCAGCCTCCCGCCCCCGAACGCTCGTTGCATCAATCAGTCCCGTATTGCTGGGATGCGCAATGGCCTTGCGCGACAACGTATTTCGCCTCCTGCCCGCAAGCTTATGCGTGCTTGTCGCCTTGTTGGCACAGGTCGCCTCCAACTTCGCCAACGATTATTTCGACTGCAAAAAAGGCGCCGACACAGAGGCCCGTCTTGGGCCATTGCGTGCCGTTGCCTCCGGTCGGATTCCGGCACGTTCGATGCTGTGCGGCGCCCTGGTTGCCCTGTGCCTGGCCTGTTTATGCGGCTTGGTTCTGCTGTTCGTCGCCGGTTGGGAGCTAATATTCGTAGGCATCGGCATCGCCGTTTGCGTTCTCGCCTATTCGGCAGGCCCATGTCCTCTGGCCTATAACGGCCTCGGCGATTTATGCGTATTATTATTCTACGGCCTCATCCCCACGGTCTTTACATATTACGTGCAAGCCTTGAGTTTTAGCCCGGAGCTATGGTTCCTGTCCATATCAACAGGCCTGCTGTCCGTAAACATTCTCGTCGTAAACAATTATCGAGACCACGACGAAGACCGGCGAACCGGCAAACGTACAACAATCGTCATCTTCGGTCGCGCCTTCGGTCGCTGTATATATATAATTAATGTATCCGTCGCCATTCTTCTTGCCCTTCCCCATATCATTGCCTCCCCCCTGTGGCTGGCAACCCTTTATGCCGCTTATACATTAATATGTTTCACAACCTGGCGTCAAATGTGCCATACCGAAGGCCAGTCGCTTAACCGGACGCTGGGACAAACCGCACGGAACGTCCTCCTTTTTACAATATTAACGATTCTGTCCCTTTACTTTCGGCAATAGCCATCTTCCTCGCCCATTTTTATAAAAGAGAAACTCTGCGCCCAGCGCCAGGTAAGCCACCAATGTCCTCCCACCCGCCGACCCTCAAATCGGCGAAGAAAAACACCTGTCGAACTCCACGCCTTCCGTTCCTCTGTCCAATTTAACAAATGAAAAAGCCTCCTGCTGCAATCATCGACCATTAGTGCCAGTTTTTCATACAGCCCTCACTGACAACAACCAGACATATAAGTATAAATAACTCTTATACCCTTTCTCCGAGCTTTTTCAAACATCCAACGCCTTCCCATCAAACAACATGAGCTATTTGCTGCTCAGCAAAATCATCATGCAAAATTGCATTGCCAATTTGCTGCTTAGCAAAATCATCATGCAAAATAGCATCGCTAATTTGCTACACAACAAAATCCTGATGCAAAATTGCACCGTAAATTTGCTGCACAACAAAATCCTGATGCAAAATTGCATCGTAAATTTGCTGCACAACAAAATCCTGATGCAAAATTGCATCGCTAATTTGCTGCATAACAAAATCCTTATGTAAAATTGCATCATTAATTTGCAGTACGGCAAAATCCTGATGCAAAACTGCACCGCTTTTTGCTGCTAGACAAAATCCTGGTGCAAAACAGCATCGCTAATTTGCTTCACAACAAAATCTTCATGTACAATAGTGTCGTCAATTTGCTAAACAACAAAATTATCACGAAGAATTGCATCATCAATTTGCAGTACGACAAAGTGTTCATACAAAATTTCTTGAAGCCTTAGAACCGTTATAAATCGTTATTGTATTTTTCTTGAAACCTTAGAGCTGTTATAAACAGTTATTGTATTTTTTTGAGGCTTTAGAACGATAATGAATCATTGTTGTATTTTTCTTGAGGCATAACACTGTTATAAATTGTCAAAACGAGAAAAATACGCTGTTTTGTTACTACCTGAAGAATTGTCGTTCTGGACATTTTAATATTGCATTTATGAAAAAAAGCCATGGAAAAACATTTACTGACAATGCAACTCTGTAAAATAAATAGAAATATGAATGGGAACAGACGGTAAAATCAAACCGCAAAGACGAGACATCTTGAAATAAATTTAAACAATAATTGCCATAAATACGCCCACGACTTTCGTATTTACCTCACGCAATTAGCCAAGCCGAATTAAAATAAAAAAGAGAAGACACTCTTTATTTTGAGCGCCTTCCCTCTTCATTTTCAATACGCAGTTAAACCAATAATGCGGATAAAACCGGCTGAAAACATCCAATAAAAAAGTCTGCCCAAAAGGACAGACTTTTTATAATGAAAGCAAGAAAAACTAAATACTAATAACTTGCCGTTTCAATCATAGACCAATTGTCTAAATAGTTTTCTCTCTGAAAAGTTTTCTTTTTTGATATATATAATTTCATTTCGCGTTTCTCCGATTGCTAGTCGAAAATTCCCGGTCAGATCTCATTTATAGCCTTTAATTTTTGCCTGTCTTGTCGAAAGCATATCGAATGACGCCCACAACTCTTTCTACATCTTCATCCGTAAGCGATGGCCCGGAAGGCAGGCATAAGCCGCGTTCAAAGAGATATTCGGATGTCCCGTCCCCGTAAAAAGGGGCGCCGGAATAGACCGGCTGCAGGTGCATAGGCTTCCACAACGGGCGCGTTTCGATATTGTGCGCTTCCATAATCAGGCGCAATTCATCAGAAGTAACGCCGGCTTTTTCTTTTTCAACAATGATGCAGGTCAGCCAGTGGTTGGAATGGAAGTCGTCTGTTGGATTTATAAGAAAAGAAATGCCAGGCAATCCGGCCAAACGTTCCTTATATATATAATGTATGGCGCGGCGTCGCTGTATATGCGCATCCAGCACCGTCATCTGCCCGCGACCTATTCCGGCGCAAATATTGCTCATCCGATAGTTGTAGCCGATTTCCGTATGTTGGTAGTATGGAGCGGGATCGCGAGCCTGGGTTGCATAAAACTTTGCCTTTTCCGCCTGAAGCGGATTAGAGCAAACTAAGGCTCCACCGCCTGAAGTTGTGATCATTTTGTTGCCGTTAAACGAGAGACAAGCCAGTTCGCCGAAGGCTCCGCATTTTTGCCCTGCATATTCCGAACCTAACGATTCTGCCGCATCTTCTAACACAGGAATGTCGTATTTGCGGGCAACAGCAAGGATTTTGTCTATTCGAGCGGGCATTCCGTAAAGATGTACAGGAATGATAGCTTTAGGCTTTTTCCCCGTCTTTTTTATCCGGTCCAATATAGCTTCCTCCAAGAGTGCGGGAGAAATGTTCCAAGTTTCCTGTTCGCTATCTACAAATACAGGCTTGGCACCCGCGTAAACAATCGGGTTAGCCGAAGCCGCAAAAGTGAACGACTGGCAGATAACTTCATCTCCTGCCTTCACGCCCAGCAACAACAAGCCAAGATGAATAGCTGCCGTTCCAGACGAAAGAGCAACAACCGGCCTACCACCGAGATAATCGCCGAGATTTTTCTCAAAAGCGTTTACATTTGGCCCAAGGGGTACGACCCAGTTGGTGTCAAATGCCTCCTGGATGTATTTTTGTTCTTCGCCGCTCATGTGGGCAAGGGAGAGGTGGATGCGAGGGGGGGGCATAGTTATTTTAATAATATTTATTCATATCTTTTCTTAATATTGTGCAAAAAATAATTTGCAAATCTCTCCAAAAAGTAGCGTTCTTAATATAGTTTTTATTAATTCTGATTTTATCAGGAAATAGTACACTATCATTATATTTTTGTGGGTCGCTTTGTATCGCAAGCAGCTCTTCTTCATTTCGATATTTTAAGCTGGCAGGAGAAGTAATACCAGATCTTACAGATAATATAATTTGGTCTTCTCCTGTCAATTTATCGGCATATCCCTGAACATCCGGACGCGGCCCTACAAAGCTCATGTCGCCAATAAGCACATTCCATAATTCAGGCAATTCATCTAATTTATATTTTCTCAAAATAGCACCCAAAGGAGTGATTCTAGTTTCTCCTTTTATTGAAACTGTAGAACCATTATGAAGCGTTATCATTGTTCGGAATTTGTACATGGTAAATAAAATTCCTCCTTTACCGACTCTTTTTTGTTTGAAAATAATCGAACCTCCAGGCATTTTTATTTTAATTAAAATAGATATAAGTAATAAAATAGGTAAAGAAATAATAATGCCGATAAAAGCTGCTATTCTGTCGAATAAATACTTTATTATCATTTTATTCTAAATATTATATTTAAAAAGTGCCTTCCCAATACATCATAACTATGATTTTCAATCACATAACGACGCCCGTTTTCACCAAGCCTTTTACGCTCTTCCGCAGGCATGTTGTATAGTTTGATGATTGCATCTACCATAGCCTGCGGATTTTGCGGTGCTACTGTAATACCGCAATCAGCCTCGCGTACAAGATCATTTCCTGCCTCAACTGCTTGAATAATAGGCTTTCCAGCATACATATAATCAAATAGTTTATTAGGAGAAATACCGAAGCGGTATAAAGACGGAGTGTTGTTCCAAGCAATCGCACTGATGGAGAACAAAGCAATCGCACTTTGCACTTTATTTTTTGGTATTGCGTCAAGTATGAGGCAGTTATTCAACGCTAACTTTTTTTGTAATCCTGTCAAATTATCTTTTTCTGGGCCTTTTCCGATAAGAACAAAAAATATCTCTTTATTTATTTTTTGTAGTATCGCTGCTGCTTCCAGCAGAGTATTAAGAGAATTTGCCACTCCAAAAGTTCCAGTATATCCGACAATAAACTTGTCTGAAGGGATAAGCGATCTAATATTTTCATCCAAAGGTTCGTTTTTTGACAATTCATCCAAAGATATTCCGTTAGGAATATGGGCAAATTTTCCTGTTAAAAGCCCATGTTTTTGCATGTGGGCTTCTGCACATGGCAATATAGAAACAACTTTATCTACGTGCTTATATGCAAAATTTTCTGCCCATTGCATATTCAAAATAAATGGATGATATTTTGAATAGCCGCCTATTTCCATCGGTGAAAGCGGCCAGAGATCGTGCACTTCATAAACATATTTTGCACCGGATTTCTTCGCTATTATATATGCCGGATAATTATCAAGAGGATAGGTTGATGATGCAATTACCACATCAAATTTCTCTTTTATTAGTTTTGGAATAATCAAATATATGCCTTTAATGTAATCAAGCATATTAAAAAATCGTTTTATTCCAGAACTTTTATATGTTCTCGTTTTTATCCAGAGATAAATGATGCCGTCAAAAGTTTCTCTAGTTATTTTCTTTGAATAATTAGTATTATTTGTTCGTATATGGGAGTATGTTGCAGCCACGATAGTTACATCATGCCCCAGTTTTATCCATTCTTTTGCCAGATAATAAGGCCGGTATTCCATCCCATGATATGGAGAGCCAGCATAATGATTTAGAATTAATATATTCATAAACGCATTTTAGGGTTATTAAATACAAATATCCGTTTGCGAAGAATTTAAAAGATCCCTCATATTCTACGTCGATAAACAAAATAAAACGAAGGAGCCATTCTTTGTTATTGTTAACGATATTAATGAATTGTATATGAAAGAACTACATATCTTTTAACGAAAGTTATAATCAGGATATTTCCCCGCAATATTTTTTGCTTTTCTTGGAATATAAGGAGCGGTAATAATTATGTTAACAGTAAATATCTCAAAAGAATGATTTTTAACATTTTTGCCAGATGGGTAATTAAAACCCCAAAGCTTTTACAATAATCATTAAAAAATTCATTTTTTTCAATACAATATCGTACGATAAATAACCATCATTTGCTCTACATTATCATCCCAATTGTACAATTTTTCAACTCTTTTCCGTCCTTCTTTTCCCATTTTGTCTCGCAGTTTTGGATTATCAATAAATTGTTGAATCGCTTCTGCAGTAGCATCAACATTTTTTTTCGGAACAATAATACCTGTTTCATTATTAACAACTACTTCTGTAAAACCGTCTGCATCAGAAACAACAACAGGGCATTCACATGCCATAGCTTCCACGGCAACGACGCCAAAACTTTCGCTATTTAATACTGATACTGATACTAAAAATGAATTATAATAAGCGGGCAATAAATAATTTTCAATTTTTCCTAAAAAACGAACTCTTTTAGCTATGTTTAGCTTTTGGCAAAGCTGTATTAAATTATCTTTTTCTTCTCCTTCTCCTATAATTTCCAAAAATAAATCTAAATTTGGATTCTTTTCTAATACTATTTTAAACGATTGAATTAAAACATCTATCCCATACTTTGGCGAGAGAGTTTTTACATTCCCTATAATTATCTCTTTATTATCGCGATTAAGTCGTATTCCTTTTTTTAATAAAGAAACATCAACTCCAAATGGAGTTATAGAAATTGGTTTATCAGTATATTTTCGGGCCTCTTTAGCCATAATTAGACTCGTTGATAATAATTTATCTGCCTTTTTAAAACTATATTTTAATATAAATTTATGAATAAATGATACATTTGGAAATTCATATACATCGCTTCCCCATATCGAAATAATATAGGGTTTAAAACAAGATAACGCTCCCAGCAAACCGTAGCTAGAAGCATAATGTGCATGAAGAATATCAGGCTGGAAATCCTTGATTTTTTTCTTTAAAACTTTGAGAACAGTTAAATATTTTAGTTTTTCCAAAGAGCCGTTTGCTGTTCTGTTTTTTAATTGATTTGTATGCGTTGTATTAAATATAGTAACATTCTCAAAAATCGTATAGAAATCAGAATCATCTCTCCTCAGTCCAAAAAGGAAAATGTGTATTCCTCTTTCCGATAAAGACGATACCCACCTTTTTGTATGTATACTTGATAAATCAGACAGGATAAAAAGTCTCATTTTTTTAGATATTATTGTCGTTTACATGCTCAATATGGATGTAAACAGCAAAAAAACTATTTGCATATATCAATTCTTTTCTATATTTTAAAGATATTTATAATATATATTATAAAAAATCATTTGTTTGCAATTTTAGTCAAAACTCCCAACGGTTCAAACTTAAACGACTGTTAAACCGTATTGAGGCCTCACTAAAGAGATTATATATATAGAAATATTTCGGTAATTTGTATTTTGTTTTTGCAATATTATAAATAATTCAACTACTTTCGGTTAGTATTTTATAAGATTTCAAATGAAAGATGCTTGCAATAAATCGAAACAGCCTTGCAATACAAATATTGGCAGAAAATAAGACTAATAATTATATACAACATCAAGTACATGATGTGAAATTTAATCGACAGATTCCATCTTTGATGCTCTAAAAAACTATGACTTATTAAAGTTTTCTTAATTTATCCTATGTTAATATCTTAAAAAGATAATTGAATACAATATTAAAGAAAAAATAATATTATTAAAACTCTAAAGTTGAAAAAATAGTCATTTATTCCTCCTGTAATAGAACCATTTATTGAAAAATAAACAAATAATCCAAGCCAATAAGGAGTTTTTTTCTTTTTTAACAAGAAAATATATAAACATTGTATTACAAAACCAACCCATAGAGGAGTAATTATTACTCCCCAAATTCCCCAATTTGCCCATGCTTCAGCAATAAAAAGAGAATTTATAACACCGGCTTGCTCATTAAAAACACCATTATAATTCACTGTTTCCATTAAAATGCGTGCAGAACGCTCTTGATATTGTTCTCCTAATACATTACTGAAGAAACGCGAAAATGAATTAAAACCAATGTGTGATACATGTTGAGGGAAAATATCAACACTTAAATAAACTCCTGCACTTTGAGATAAAATAGAACGCCCAACAATACCACTATTGTATTTAAATAAATCAAAGAAATTTAAATTGGATTTTTTTAATAGTAAAAAATAGAATGAAATAGTTAAAGAGAAAATTACGATGCCATAATAAGCTATGTATTTGAAATTTAAATTTCTTTTAGTATAAAAATTAAAAAATAAAAAACCTAAGATATAAGTCAATAATGGAGCCTTTGCTAAATTATAAGTTAAAATAAATATCGAGAATAAAAACATCAAATAAAACCATATTTTATCAGACATTTTTTTAGAGATATTTTTGTATCCATAGGCAATATAAGATAGTAATGGCGTAAAAATAAGAGTAATATTTTTTAGATATTCACTACCTTGAAAGTTTCTAGATGAAGAAATACGAAAAAACATCAACTCTTCAGCACTATTATTTTTTAATAGTTTAATTAGTGGGAACTCTTTTAATACAAAAAATACATATATTACACATAATGCAGAAAGAAGACTTGCTAATTTTAGAAAAAAAAGAATTAAAGTATTAGCTTTAGGTTCAATAACTAAACTTTTATCCAAGTATTTATTGAATAGATTATTAATCTTTTTGCAATTAAAAAAAGTATTTGCAATTATCATTCCTAATGGAATACTTATCATTGTATACATTATAGCATAGTATCCCATTCTTTTAGCATTCTCCGATACGTGATTAATCAAGTAGTGATTATCGAAATTATGAATAACGAGAACAGCACTAATAAAAACTCCGATAATTAGATCATAATAAAATATCCAAGATATCATATTAAGTGATCGTACAGATAACGTACCTGCCGCTTTTCTAAATAAAAGAGTAGAAATTATAAAAACAATTGCAGATAAAACTAAATACATATTCTATTGATGGTTTTTACAATTCTTTTAGCAGTCATGTTCCATGAATATTTTTTGGCTAATAACCGAATATTATCTCTATATCTATTCAGTAATAAAGGGCTTTGAATTATTTGCTTTAATGTATTTTCTAAAGAATTAAAGTTATAATCACAAGTAAATCCAATATTATTATTTCTAACGAAATTTGCAACCCATGTGCCATTTGAAGCAATAATTGAAATCCCATATCCAATTGCTTCAAATAATTTATAAGGTACTGCAAATTCCCTATATTTAATTGGCTCAACAAAGATATTAAACAAATCCGCTTCTTTAAATAAATTAGCAAGCATAGTATCATGTTCATGTAAAATAGATATATTATCATTCATAATAGGGAGATATTCATCCCTTATATTATTCCAACCATCTTCACGACAACATATTGTCATTTTAAATTCCTTAAACTTTGCGATACAGGTTAACGACATTTTTAAATTATAAAAAATATTATCTATTCCTCCGACATATAGAATCTTAAAATCCCTATTATTAGATTGTAAATGTTCAAAGTTTATATTACAACCAGGAAATAGAGGATGAATCGGTTTATTAAAATAGAATGGTATATATTTGGACATTTCTAAAGACGGCAAATATAAAATATCTATATATTTAGAATATTGTTTTAAATCATATTTATAAAAAACGCGAGCTATTTTTTGCTTTATAGTAATTTTATTAGTATAAAAATTCCAATATACATCTCTATAAAATAAACCAATTTTAACTCTATGTTTTCTTAAATAGTAAAAAAAGAAAAATCAAGAAATAGATATGTTGGTAAATGGTGTGATTCTGTCAGCAAAGTTGGCAGCGTAGATGATTCTGAATAACAAAACTCGTATTTAATATCATTTTTAATTTGCCTTATCTGTTTTCTCCGTTCTTTTCCAGATCCTTCAATAACATCAACTTTATATCCAATATTTATAAAAGCATTAATTATTTTTAAAGGACGTAATTGGCTGGCTGAAAACCTGTTTTTATTTATTTTGAAAGGGAAATGAATGATAATATATTTCATTGTTTTAAATTATAGAAAATTAAATATTGATTGTTGGAGTATTATAAAATGAAAGGATTTAATATTTATGCAAATTGATTATTTTTTTACAGATTAATAGTATAACTTATACTAAAAAACGTCACATGTATTTGCTATAAACTAAAATTTTTTAGCAAATGAAGTTCTTTCATAAACATTAATGTTCCATGGCTTTCAGCGCTATACTCAATTTGTAGGAATGAAAATTTTTATAATAATTGTCAAGTAATATAATGTTAAAAAGATATAAACCCGCCTTTTTTACATAAGGTTATTTGATTATTAATCAAATCTTTAAATTCGGGAATATACTTATAAAAAAACAAATATGTATAACGAACAAAAACATAAACTACCGCTTAAAAAATGAAACAAAGGAGCCATATTTATTAATAAAAAAGATGAAGCAATTAAGGCTATTAATAAGGATAATAATGTTATAACTCCAATGCGTTTCATAGGAAGAATATATGTAAATTGGCAGGCAAATTCTTTACTAAGAATATACCAATTATATGGGATAGCCCATATATACATAGTTCCAACAATAGCAATAGCACTGCCGTACATTCCCCAAACAGAAACAAAAAAATAAGACACTATTAATGATATTAATAAATAGAAAATACTTCGATACAGATTTTTTTTTGATTGTCCTAATGCAATAAAAGCCGCTCTATAAATAACGATTCTTGCAGGCAAAAGCAATAAATATATACGAAAAGGCAAAGTACTACCAGAGTATTTATCGGTAAACATGATTTTTATAAAATCATCTGCAAAAAACATCAGGAAAAACAATGCTGGAAGTAAAAAACATGCGCTAGAAGTTGCGGCTTTCCGGAATAATTCAAGAGCAGCCTTTCTGTCGCCGAGTTTACATTTTTCAGACATTTCTGCCATAATAATAACTGTGATAGAACTGGTTATAACCCCTATTAAAGGAATCTCTCTTGCCCCGTTTGCATATATAGCAAATTCTTCCGGAGAACATAATATTGAAACTATTATGTTGGATAGTTGTAAAGATAAACTTTCAAATACATTGGCTAAACCTAATGGAACAGCGAATTTAAGAATATTTATCATTGAAACCAATCTTGGTTTATCTATTTTGCCTGGAAGATATTTAAAGCATAAGCAAATCGTTATTGGTAAAAATAATATTGGTAAGAATATGCGTACTAAAAGAGGAGCTTCATAGCTTTGAGTAATCATTGTTGCTGCGATAATTAATAACGTTAAAGTTATAGCAGTAGTAATATTGTATATTACATTTATATTCACTTTATCTTTTATAACCAATACAGAACCAATAATCATTGCAGGAAATGTATAAATAGGATAAAATACCATCCAACGCAGTGTTCTATTTAGTTCTGGATTGTTAAATCTTGCAGAAAGTAATTCAATCCCACCTGAAATAAGAAATAGGCTAAATATAATTCCTGCACTGAATAATAAATTATTACCTCTAAAACAACGTTTTTTTGCCGACCACACTCTGGCAAAAAATAAAAAATAGCCGAAGGCAGTCCCAGTGTGAGTATGGGAACCGCAGTATCATATGCTAAAAATGTTTGTAAATATGTAGCATAATCCGAGATGGATAAATAACGGGCAAATAGCATTCCTGAAACGACCGATATTATAGTCATTGCAAACTGTGCAGAGGATAACGCAAGTACCTTAGATGTTCGAGACATAATTCAATATTTCCTTCGATAAATCATTATTTATATATTCATTCACCACCCAACATGCAAATGGCATATTTCCTGTAAATTCAGGCGATACAGCATTTAATACATGAACAGATTCCCTGTCTCCTACCACTACAAAATCCATAACTAATTCATTCCGTTCTGGTATTTAATAATTGTGCTCTAATCTCAGGTTCTCTCCATTCTATTAAAACTAGTAGGATCTATTTACTTGACCATTTTTGTAGCTAAACTCGTAAAATATCCTCGCGTATATTTTTTTATTTCGTCAATTGCCAAGTCTCAAAACCCCAATGAATTTTAAAGAAATAATTTTGCCTCCCCAGAGATAATATTACAAAGCTCATTAAATTAAAAATTGGCACATCCATTATAATTTTCTCTCCCAAAAGTTAGGAATAGAAGTTGATTCTATTTTTATTACTCCATTTACTGTTATCGTATAATGCATGCCTAAAAATAGATTTTTTAGATTGGGAACTGAATATATGTTAGTTTAAACATGTTTATCAATCATGGTTATTTTAAATAAATTCCTTTGAATGGAAAATAGTATAGTTACTCGAAAAACAGAAGTCCTTAGCAATTTTATCCGCGTACAAACCTGCTGCATTAATTATTTTCACAGAATCGATTTACAGGTTTTTAATTTGAATAATATGAGATGCCTGTTTCTCCATATATGGTTCTGAAAAATAAATAATTATTCCTTTAGATAGCAATTCATTTTTTAGCATTTACAAACTTCTACTGGCTCAACTGTGGCTGTTGTAGGCGAATATAGAGCATGTTTATAACGTATCGCATTTGGCTCTATATCTTTCAATTCTTTTTCATTAACAAGTTTAATATTAACCTCGTTTATTTTTCCTCTTTTTTCCAGTTCAAACAACGATATTAATTCTTATTCATTCACAGCGGCAACAAGTTTTTTACATTCATTGATACGTAAATGATTATTGTAATAATATTGTCGCATCAGAGCATTTCCATCTCTCGTAAACTTGGCTTTTAGAGAATTAGCACTATAATAAATCCAGCATGAAGAACTCCACTGTTGCGCCCAGTAGTTTGATATGCAATATAATGCTCTTTCTTTATCATAACAATTTTTCTATTTGGATAAATTGCATTTAATTCACGGGCAATAGCAAGCTTAATAATTCCAGCCCCTCCATAATCATATAATCACAATTTACAGATTGCTTTTTCATTCTGAATCATTCTTTTAGCGAAGATTTAATCTTGTATATCTTTTCAATAATATTCACCACTTTTAATCCTTCTATAACATTTGTTGTAATAGATTCTTTATTATTAAGAACATTCACAATGTTTTCAATCACATAATTATGATTTTGTGCTGAGCCTTTATAAGCACCATAATCATTTCCGGGATTAGTGGGAGCTAACGTTGGCATTTCATAATTTTTTACGTGGCAATATTCAACTTCATTCATATATTGTCCGCCGACTTTAACACTTCCTTTTTCTGCAATAATTGTGATGCTGCTTTCCAGATTTTTATCCCAGACAGATGTAGAATAATTGAGACATCCCATTCCTCCATTTATAAAATCAAAATTAACAATACCTGTATCTTCAAATGCCGTTAAATCATAATGGTTAAAATCATTGAATTTAGCTTGGATATTCGTAATATCTCCAAACAACCAATACATAATATCAATGAAATGAGAAAATTGAGTAAATAATGTACCTCCATCCAAATTAGCACTTCCATGCCAATTCCCTGGTTTGTAATAACGATTGTCTCGATTCCAGTAACAATTGATCTGCACGATGTAAATAGCACCTAATTTTCCCGAATCAACCAATTCTTTAAGCCATAAGGAAGGTGGAGAATAGCGGTTTTGCATTACGCAAAACACTAGTTTGTTTCGCGATAAAGCCGTATAGACAATTTTTTCAGCATCAGCTGTAGTCAATGCGATGGGTTTTTCAATCACAACATGCCTATTTGATAGAATTGCTTTTATTGCATATTCTGCATGATAACCATTAGGCGTACAAATATTAATAACCTCCGCGTCCGTATTATGTAGCAAGTCATCAATGGACGAAAAAAATGGGACTTTATAACCATCAATTCCTAGTTTATCTTTAGATAAAATGTCGCATAGAGCAGCAATTTCTGTATTATTTTCACGAGCAATCATTTCAGCATGGCGTTTCCCAATATATCCGCATCCAACTACTCCAAATTTAATTTTTTTCATCCTTTTATTTTAATTAATTCTAATTACACTATTCTTTTCTATTTTGTATTTCTGCTCACTTTCAGGACAAATTGCAATCCCTTCAGTATCAAACTTCAACAAATGCCCCCATTCGCTCATCCAGCCAATTTGACGAGAAGGGTTTCCGACAACCAATGCGTAATCTGGAATATGTTTGGTTACAACAGCTCCAGCTCCGACGAAAGCAAATTTTCCTATGTCGTGTCCGCAAACAATTGTTGCATTTGCTCCGATTGTAGCACCTTTTCCTACATAAGTTTTTGCATATTGTTCTTTGCGATTAACAGCACTCCGCGGATTTATAATATTGGTAAATACACATGAGGGGCCTAAAAAAACATCATCACTGCATATAACACCAGTATATATAGATACATTATTCTGAACTTTTGCTCGATTTCCTAAAATGACGTGTGGAGATACTACCACATTTTGCCCTATATTGCAATTCTCTCCAATATTACAGTCTTTCATTATATGACAAAAATGCCATATTTTAGTCCCTGCTCCAATCCTACATTCAGCATCAATTAGTGCAGTTTCATGTGCATAAAAAACATTCATTTTTTTAAAAAAGTAATTATTTGTTCTGCAATAAATATTTGTTCGTATTCTCTTAATTCAGTATGCATCGGTAAAGAAAGAACTGATTGAGATAATTCTTCTGCAACAGTCAGATGTTCTCTCTGTCTGGCAATTTGTTTAAAGATATTTTGTCTATGCATAGGAAGTGGGTAATATACCATTGTCGGGACGCCTTTTTCTTTCAAATAAGCTTGCAATTTATCTCTTTGAGAAGATTTAACCTTAATTGTATATTGATTATATACGTGAGAGGAAAAAGGCATTTCAACAGGAAGTCCTATTTCATCAATATTTTTAAGTAATTCATGATACTTTTGTGCAGCTCTATATCTTAATGAGGAATATTCATCCAACTGATTTAGTTTCACATTTAAAATAGCAGCTTGGAGTGTATCAAGCCTGGAATTGCACCCCAAGATTTCATGTTGATACTTCACTGCTTGCCCATGATTAGCCATCATTTTTAATCTTATTGCTAAATTATCGTCGTTTGTCATCATCGCTCCTCCATCTCCATAACATCCCAAATTCTTACTCGGGAAAAAAGAGGTGCACCCAACATGTCCTATTGTACCAGTTTTCAGTTCCGTTCCGTCGGAGAATGTATAGCAAGCAGCAATTGCTTGGGCATTATCTTCTATAATAAACAAGCTGTATTCTTTTGCCAATTCAGTAATACCTTCCATATCGCAACTTTGTCCAAAAAGATGGACCGGAATAATTGCTTTTGTTTTAGAAGATAATCCCCTTTCTATATTTTTTGCAGTTACATTAAAAGATTCATAATCAACATCGACTATAACAGGAGTTAATCGAAGTAAAACTATTACTTCTGCTGGAGCAATATATGTAAATGCTGGAACAATAACTTCATCTCCTGGCTTCAACCCCAGAGCCATTAGCGCAATTTGCAAAGCATCTGTGCCATTACCACATGCTATTACATGTTTTACTCTTAACTAGTTTTCTGAATTTTCCTGAAAAATACTAACGTCTTTTCCATTGATGAAATTTGCAGAATGAACTGCATCAAATAATGCTGTATCTATCTCAGATTGTATTTTTCTATATTGACCTTTTAAGTCAAGCATTTGAATATTCATTATAAACTCCAATAAGATAATTGTTTGATTTGATTTTTGTAAAGTCCTTTTACATCTATCAAAATAGCATTTTTAGTTGAAAAATTCAGAAAATATTCTTCTCCATATTCTCTATACTCTTTATGCGCAACCGTTACAATAATAGCGTCATATTTACCTGCCGGTTCTTTTATCACCTCAATTTGATATTCGTGCATAACATTTTCCATATCGACATAAGGATCTATAACATTTGTTTTGACCCGATAAGATTGAAGTTCTTTGACTATATATGCCACTTTTGAATTTCTTATATCGGCAACGTTTTCCTTGAATGTAAAACCTAATATTAGAACTCTGCTTTGTAATAAATGTTTATTAGCGGCTAATAATTTTTTTACTGTTTGTTTTGCAATATAAGTTCCCATAGAATCATTGATAAAACGCCCTGCACCAATCAATTGAGCGTGATAGCCTTTCTGTTTTGCTTTATGTAATAAGTAGTAAGGATCGACACCAATACAATGTCCTCCAACTAATCCGGGATAATACTTTAGAAAATTCCATTTTGTTCCAGCCGCTTCAATCACATCATAAGTATTGAGGCCGATTCGGCTGAATATTATTGACAATTCGTTCATTAAAGCAATATTAATATCTCGTTGTGTATTCTCTATAATTTTAGCTGCTTCAGCTACTTTTATATTAGTTGCTCTATGTATTCCAGCTGCTATAATTGATTCATATAATTGTGAGATTTTATTTAATGCTTCATCATCACAGCCAGAAACTATTTTTTTTGTATTACTCAGTGTATTAACCTTATCTCCAGGATTAATCCGTTCAGGCGAATAGCCAACCTTAAAGTCTTTGCCTAATGTTAGTCCTGATTCTTTTTCCAAAATAGGAATACAATCCTCTTCCGTACAACCAGGATAAACGGTTGATTCATAAATGATATAATCGCCTTTATTTAAGACTTTTCCAACAAAAGCACTTGCGTTAATCAATGGCGTTAAATCAGGCTGATTGTATTCGTCTATTGGAGTAGGAACTGTAATGATATAAATATTAGAATTTCGAATATCATCTAAATTATTTGAACAAAATAATCCTTTTTTTTGATGAAACTGCGGATTAACTCCGCAATGACAACTTGAAATTATCTCTTTTAGTATCACTTCATCTATTTCTAAAGTACTGTCTATTCCAGACATTAACTCGCTTACTCTTTTCTTATTAATATCAAATCCCACAACAGGATATTTAGTTGCAAAAAGTCTGGCTAAAGGCAAGCCAACATAACCTAACCCTATTACTACTATTTTATTCATCTTTCGTTTTATTATTATAATAATTTGTTCCTATGAATTTATCCTCTCAAAATCGCCGTATTCAGTGCACTACAATTACATTCATTGTGATTCGTAGCTGTCTCATACTCCGGCACAACTCCTTCATCCCTGCTATACACTCTCCAACTCTCCCGTCTCCCGCAACGTTGCATAAGGCAAGAATCTGTGGCAAAAGTCGTTCATAATCATATTCGCGCACTTTGGCTCGAAAAATTTTCGCATTGGATGTCGAAAGTGACGACTCTTTTGAGGCCAAAAGTTCCTCGAATAGCTTCTCGCCAGGACGCAGGCCAGTGTACTCAATCCGAATGTCCTTATCCGGAACAAAGCCGGCAAGCTCGATCATCCGTCGGGCAAGGCTGTCTATTTTCACCTCTTTCCCCATGTCAAACACAAATATCTCGTTCCCCTCGCCCATGCACGCGGCCTCAAACACTAGGCGGCAAGCTTCTGGAATTGTCATAAAATAACGAATAATATCGGGCGAAGTCACCGTTAGAGGCCCACCTTTGAGCAATTGCTCGCGGAAACGCGGAATTACAGAGCCATTGCTGCCTAACACGTTTCCAAATCGTGTTGTAATGAATTGCGTTTTCCCGTTTCGATCGGAAATAGCAATACCCAGGCTCTGTACGTACATTTCGGCCAGTCGCTTCGACGCACCCATTACATTCGCAGGATTGACAGCTTTGTCACTCGAAATCATTATAAATTTCTCAACCCCATGCTCAACCGAAGCATCTGCCACAATCATTGTCCCCATCACATTTGTACAAATCGCCTCGCAAGGATTTTCCTCCATCAGCGGAACGTGTTTGTATGCCGCTGCATGAAAAACGACAAATGGTTTATATCTCTCAAAAATTCCCCTAATCCGCGGTGCATTACGAATATTTCCGATAACCGGATTGCACTTCGTGTCCGGGAATTTTTCCTCCAGTTCTAGCCGGAGATTGTGCATAGGCGTCTCCGCGCAATCCAAAAGCGTCAGTTCTTTAACACCGAAAAGGCAAAGTTGCCGGCATAGTTCGCTTCCAATTGAACCGCCTGCGCCTGTCACCAGCACCGCCTTCCCTTTCAGAAACTGCATAATCTCGTTCATATTTATCTTGATTTCATCCCGTTCCAGAAGCTCTTCAATCTTCACTTCCGGAATGTTTCGATAATTAATTCGCCCTTTCTTCAAATCGTCAAACGGTGGCAGTACCATCATCCTGATTTTACGTTTTTCGCAGTATCGAATTAGCCTGTTTTCCTCCCTCCTGACCGACGCATAATCAGGGAAAAGCACACCTCTAATAAGGTGGCGAACTACCAAACGCTCAAATTCCTCCTCATTATTAATCTCATAGATAGGATAATTTCCCATACGGCTTAATCTCTTTTTGCCAATTTTAAGAAAACCGCTTAAATGATAATTCTCTCGTACGTTTTGCAACAAATAACCGGGATAGGTGGCTCCAATATTATTGGAGAACACTAAAATATTATCTTTTGTACACATAGTCTTGTCGACCAAGTGATGATAAATTATAATAAGTAAAGTCCGCATAACCAGCAACGTAAAAAATGTCAAAAACAAATCTGCCATACATTCCACAATGCAAAACTTTACACTTACACTCCTAGTCGTTAACAAAATACCCACTCCAATAAGCACCACCTTCATAAGGGATGCCATCGCAATGCGCCCCACTTCAACAAATCCTGAATGTCGAATAATCCCTTTGTATATTTGTAGGCACATAATGCTCGCAACGCTGCTCATCGTCGACAAAAAAAGAACCGTCACCATTGTTTTCAGTGTCACTGCATCTGGCAAAACCGCTTTCACAAGCAATAAAGCAATCCTCGTACACCCGAACGAAAGTAAAAGGTCAAAGCCGAAGATTATCCACCGATTAAGATAGCGGTTATAAATCCAGCGATTAAATAAAATTCTTAATTGAGTAATCATACACCAAGATTTTCCAAACATTTTTTACATTATTATAATAATCAAGAACGAGTGAGCTGATTACAAAAAAAGCCCATCACTCCCATCGACGTGATATTTATTCTTTGATTTTACGGCTAAATGTCAATATGAATAAACCTTATTAATTGAAAAGTCCCATTATTATGGTAATACCTCGTTCAATAACCATTCAAATCCTCACATCAGCCTCTAGTCTCCAAAAAAGGTCAACGAAAACGTTCGTTTTAATTGACAATTGGATGTACCCCCTCAGCCTTCATCATCCATCGGCTTTTCCGGCAATATTTTCGCCCAGGAACAAAATTTTGTTACATAAGTATTCCATTGCATATCAAATGAATACGCAAGCTCCCGAAAAAAGATCCATGAAAATTTGTCGGATTGAAAAATAAAACTACTTTTGCATATCCAATTGTCAATTAAAACGAACGTTTTCTCTGCCAGGGACACTCTCAACTAAAATTCCCTTTCCCTCCGCATTAATCGCATTAAATTATCCCTTTTAGTTCAGCCTCCGCTGCATTCTTCAATGCCCACCTGCCGTGCAACGTCTCCCCAAGCCGGAACAGCATGAATCATATCGTAAACGGGGCGTGTGCCCCGCAAGTTGTGGAATATCCTCGGTAAGTATTCGGGATAAAAAATGAATACCCGCGGATCATCCCCCCAAATTATGAGGTGCACTTCGGCGGTTGCGGGCATGTTTCGGCAAGCCGGTTCTTGATTACGGAAGTCCGCGAGGAGGCTACTCTAGGCTCATTAAAAACTAAAAGGCTGAATATCAAAAGTAGAAAGCTTGAATTTTCCATTCCGAAAATTCGTGGAAAAAAGGCTACATTTGCATCATTCAACATTCATACATATTATTAAATTTATGGCAGATGACAAGAAAATAATTTTCTCTATGGTCGGGGTTAGCAAGATTTATCCCGTGCAGAAACAAGTGCTGAAAAACATTTATTTGTCTTTTTTCTACGGAGCAAAAATCGGTATCATAGGTTTGAACGGTTCGGGAAAATCGACTTTGCTTAAAATTATAGCCGGAGTTGAAACGGATTATCAGGGCGAGGTCGTTTTTGCGCCGGGATTCTCGGTGGGCTACCTCGAACAGGATCCTCAGCTGGAAGCGGGCAAGACGGTGAAGGAAATCGTGCAGGAGGGCGTTCAGCATATTGTCGATACGCTAACGGAATATGAAGAGGTGAACGCCAAATTCGGAGAGCAGGACGTACTTGATGACCCGGATAAGATGGATGCTCTCATTGCCCGTCAGGCAGAGCTTCAGGATATAATCGACGCCACGGACGCATGGAATCTTGACAGCCGTCTTGAGCGTGCCATGGATGCGTTGCGATGCCCGCCTGAGGAGCAGATTGTCGATACGTTGTCGGGAGGAGAGAGGCGCCGGGTGGCGCTATGCCGTTTGTTGCTGCAGCAGCCCGACGTGCTGCTGCTCGACGAACCGACTAACCACTTGGACGCCGAATCGATCGATTGGCTGGAACAACATCTGCAACAATATGCCGGAACGGTGATTTGCATCACTCACGACAGATATTTCCTCGACCACGTTGCCGGCTGGATTCTGGAACTGGACCGTGGCGAGGGTATTCCCTGGAAGGGAAATTATTCTTCATGGCTGGATCAGAAAACAAAACGCATGGCCCAGGAAGAAAAGCAGGCAAGCAAGCGCCGGAAGACGCTGGAGCGTGAACTGGAGTGGATAAACATGGCCCCCAAGGCTCGTCAGGCAAAGGGCAAGGCTCGCCTTAACTCTTACGAACGCCTGCTGAACGAAGATATTAAGGAGAAGGAGGCGCAACTGGAGATTTTCATCCCCAACGGCCCCCGGCTAGGCAATAAGGTCATCGAGGCCCAGAACGTTGCCAAGGCGTTTGGCGACAAATTGCTGTTCGACGACCTGAACTTCATGCTCCCGCCTAACGGAATAGTGGGAGTGATTGGCCCCAACGGAGCGGGAAAGACGACGCTCTTTAAGATGATTATGGGCATGGAATCTATCGACAAAGGCTCGTTCGAGGTTGGCGAAACCGTTGCGCTCGGTTATGCCGACCAGACGCATAGTGACATCCAGCCGGACAAGACAGTCTTTCAGGTCGTCTCCGGCGAGCAGGATACTATCCGCGTAGGAGGCAAGGAAGTGAACTCCAGAGCCTATTTGTCAAAATTCAACTTCTCCGGCAGCGACCAGGAGAAACTTTGCAAGGCTCTTTCCGGCGGCGAGCGTAACCGGCTTCACCTGGCTCTGACATTAAAGGCCAATGCCAACGTGCTGTTGCTTGACGAACCGACGAATGATATAGACGTCAATACGTTGCGTGCCCTGGAAGAGGGGCTGGAAGGATTTGCGGGATGCGCCGTCGTAATTTCTCACGACAGATGGTTCCTCGACCGTATATGCACTCACATTCTCTCGTTCGAGGGCAATTCCGAAGTTGTTTTCTTTGAAGGAAGTTATTCCGAGTATGAGGAACATAAGCGCAAGCAACCAGGCTATCAGGCTCCCAAGCGCGTAAGATACCGCAAGCTGACTTCAGAATAATGGAATTAATTGGAATCACATATATATTATCTTATTTATTATTATGAAGAAAAAAATGTACATCATGGCGGCTGCGGTCGCATTTCTTTGTTCTGGCGTCATGCCGTCGTTAGCTCAAAAGAGCGTAAAATTGTTCAATGGAAAAGACTTGAGCAATTGGAATCTCGTTGTGGAGAACAACTCTGTCCCCGGCGAACAGGTTTTTTATGTTCAAAACGGCCTGATTCATATCAAGGGCGCTCCGTTGGGCTATATGTTTACGAAGGAAAAGTATGCAGACTATAAGCTCCATGTTGAATGGCGCTGGGCAGGCGAGGCGACGAATAGCGGCATATTCCTGATGATAGCCGATCCGGCCAACCCTTTCCCTAACGGCATTGAATGTCAATTGGCGGCAGGTCGTGCGGGAGATTTGGTATGCCTTAACGGTTCCGACCTGCTCGAATTTAAGTCGCCCGCCGGTCAGCCTCGTCCGAAATTTCCCGTCGTCGCAAAGGCGAACGCCTCCAGCGAAAAGAATGTCGGCGAATGGAACTCGGCAAACATATTCGTAAAAAACGGAACTGTTACAGTCTTTATCAACGGCGTATATCAAAACACCGGAACGAACAGTGTAAAGTCCGGCCATATCGGTTTGCAAAGCGAAGGCAAGGACATTGAATTCCGCAATATCGTAATCGAAATTTAACCCGGCAAAAAGCTGCGGCAGGGGAATCAGGATTTGCCCCTAATATCCTGATTCCCCTTTTTTAATGTCTATTCATCCACCTTAATTTATTCAAATAATCATCATGGCCGAAGCAAAAAGAGCTTCATCCGGAAGTAGAAGCAAACAACAAACGGTTGTCGTCGCCGATATTGGCAAATTGCAGCCTCAGGCGCTCGAACTCGAAGAAGCAGTTCTCGGTGCGCTAATGCTGGAGAAAGATGCCTACTCTATCGTCAGCGAGATTCTCAAGCCGGAATGTTTTTACGACCCCAAGCACGAAAAGATATTCTCCGCCATCGTCGAGCTGGCCATTAACCAGCGCCCGGTCGATATGCTTACCGTCACCGAGCAGTTGCGCAGAAAAGGCGACCTGGAAACCATAGGCGGGCCTTTCTATATATCTCAGCTAACCAGCAAAGTAGCCAGCAGTTCTCACATCGAATATCACTCTCGCATCATCGCCCAGAAACATCTTGCAAGAGAACTCATCACGTTTACCGGCGAAGTGCAGGGGAAAGCCTTTGACGAGACGATTGACGTTGACGACCTTATGCAGGAAGCAGAAGGGAAGTTATTTGAAATCTCTCAGCGTAATGTAAAGAAAGACGTATCTCACATTGAGCCGATCATCGTCGCCGCCAAAGACCTAATGAACAAGGCCGCAGCACAAAAGGAAGGTCTAAGCGGCCTGCACTCCGGATTCCACGAGCTGGACAAAATTACGTTTGGCTGGCAGAACTCCGACCTTATTATTATTGCCGCCAGACCCGCCATGGGCAAGACCGCCTTCGTCCTTTCGATGGCCAAGAACATGGCCGTGCATTATAATTCCCCCGTCGCGCTTTTTTCGTTGGAGATGAGTAATGTCCAGCTCGTCAACCGCCTTATCGTCAACGTCACCGGTATTCCCAGCGAAAAGATCAAGAGCGGTCGGCTTGAGCACTACGAGTGGCAGCAGTTCGACCTTCGCATCCCGGAGCTGCAAAAGGCTCCAATCTATATCGACGATACTCCGAGCCTCTCTGTCTTTGAGCTGCGAACCAAAGCCCGTCGACTGGTAAGGCAGCACGGCATCAAATGTATCATCATTGACTACCTCCAGCTGATGAACGCCAGCGGGATGGATACCAAAAGCCGCGAGCACGAGGTCAGCACCATCTCCCGCTCCCTCAAAAGCCTGGCAAAGGAACTTAATATTCCCATCCTTGCCCTCTCGCAGCTGAACCGAAACGTGGAAAGCCGCCAGGGCGACGACAAACGTCCGCAGCTGGCCGACCTTCGTGAATCCGGCGCTATTGAGCAGGATGCAGATATGGTTTGCTTCATCCACAGGCCCGAATACTATAAGATAACGGAAGATTCCCACGGCAATTCGCTTCTGGGAATAGCCGAGATTATCATCGCCAAGCACCGTAACGGAGCAACAGGCAATGTCCGCCTGCGTTTCAAAAGCGAATATGCCAAGTTCATGAACCTTGACGAGGATATTACCATTGGCGATTTGCCCTCAAAGATCAATTCGCCCTCCTTCTCGCCGGAAGATGGGATGCCAATAGCGGGCAATGAAGACTTCCTCACTCCAATGCCTGAAAGCGAAGACGTTCCTTTCTGATTGCAGAGTATGTTTAACCCCAAATCAGTCATTGGAAATATCCCCCTTCAAATAGCATTTAAATTCTGATGACCAGTTTGGGTTAAACCGCTTTATTCTATTGTTTCCTCCCCATTCCTAAAAAACACCCCCCTTTCCTGTTTTTTGTTCCGAAGATATTGTCGTCTTTTCCGGCAGTGTCAGGCAATGCTATGGAAATACCGGAAGCTGAATACAAGGACGCTACGCTTTAATTAAAATTCCGGAGATGTCGTCACCGGTGCGGAAAGTGTCGTCACCGGTGCGGGAAGTGTCGTCACCGGTGCGGGAAGTGTCGTCACCGGTGCGGAAAGTGTCGTCACCGGTGCGGGAAGTGTCGTCACCGGTGCGGGAAGTGTCGTCACCGGTGCGGGAAGTGTCGTCACCGGTGCGGGAAGTGTCGTCACCGGT
>JAIRPK010000026.1 GCA_031257015.1 Tannerellaceae bacterium | reverse complement strand
CTCTTCTCCGCATCCACGGACGAAACATACACCCTCCTTGCCGACAGGGGAATAACCGACATAATATACATGGGCGTCCACACCAATATATGCGTTTACGGAAAGCCCGGAGGAATGTCGGAAATGTGGAAAGCCGGCTTCAACTGCGCCCTCGCACGAGACCTGAACGACGCCTTCACCACATACGATCCGCACAACCACTACACACCCGACGACGGCACAACGGAGATCAACCAAAACCTCCAGCTCGCCGGTATTCCCAGCGTCAACATGGCCGAGACCTTCCGCCAGGCCGGATTGTGGGAAAACGCCTCTCCGGTGGATTACGTCCGCTTCACTCCATGGGGAATGCCCGATCGCCCGTACTTGACCGATGGTACTGTAAAAGTTTCCCTGACATCCCCCTGGCTCGACGGGGCGGAAATCCGATACACCGACGACGGAAGCGAACCGACGCCCAAATCCACATTGTACGTTTCTCCTTTGGAAATATCACAGACAACAACCATAAAAGCTGCCACATTCCGCAAAGACAAGCAGGTTAGCCTTACCAGCCAGGGATATTACGCCAAAATGTCCCCGACGATCCCGCCGCAGCCGGATGTATACCTCGAATCTCTCCCCTATATCACAAACGCCTATCTGCAGCGGGTTGGCAACTGCCTCTGGTACCCCCAGCGCTGGAAATCATTTGAAGGAAAGCCGTTGCGGGTATCGGGAAAAACATACGCCCATGGCATGGGTTTCCGCGCTCCCAGCTCGGTGCAATACGAGATCAAGCCGGAGTACAGGCGCTTCGTCGCTCGTGCCGGAGTGGACGAGAACATGCTCGAAGTTGATTACGGCCGCTTCCTTGCAATCAATTGCAGCGTTGTCTTCAAGATTTTCATCGACGGAGAATTGGCCGCCGAAAGCCCCGTCATGCGTATTTCGCAGGAGCCATGGCGATTCGACGTCCCCATTCCCCAAGGCAGTCGCCGGATGAACATCGTCTGTATGGATGCCGGCAGTCGCAGCATCCTCGATTACGGCAACTGGGTGGACGCCGGGTTCGTATTATAAGCATCATAAATTAAACATCAAATATCAAAGCAAAATGAAAAGAACATTTTATTCCCTCCTCGTCTGCTTAGCCCTTTGCGCTTGCTCCACAGACGAAACCAAAGTTGCAGTCAATCAACTCCCCATGACTTGGCGTTACGACGTTCCCGCGGCCAAGTTCTGGGAAGCATTGCCCATCGGCACCGGCCGCTTCGGAGCAATGGTGCCAGGCGCTATCGGCCACGAATCTCTCGCCTTCAACGACGAAACTCTCTGGACAGGCGGGCCGTATAATTCCAATAATCCGAATGGCCCCGAAGTCCTCAAGAAAGTACGCGAGTATGCCTTTGCGCACAAATGGGACGAGGCGACCAACGAGGCTAAGAACCTGATTGGCTACCCTCCCCACGTGCAGTTCTACCAGGCAATGGCACGGCTTAATACCGAATGGGAGGGGCAGGAATTTGCCGACGTTTCCGGATACAGCCGCTGCCTGAACATGGATAGCGCGATTGTTGACGTCGACTATCAATTAGGCGGCGTTAATTACTCCCGACGAATATTCGCCAGCTATCCCGATCAGGTCATCGTCATGCGTTTTACTGCCGACAAAAAGGGCATGATCAACATCTCCAACTGGTTTACCAGCCTCCAGAACGCCGTCACCCGCGTGGAGAATGACATTGTTATTATGGAAGGCTCCACGATCGCCGAAAAGGAGAACGAAATCATCCTCCCTCCGCAAATGAAATGGCAAGCTCGCCTCAAGGTTATTCCCGAAGGCGGAACGCTCACCGCCGACGGCGACCGGCTGGTTCTCAAAAACGCCGACGCCGTTACCCTCATCCTTGCCGGAGCTACCAACTGGGTCGCCTGGAACGATGTCTCCGCCGATGCAGTCCAGCGTTGCAGCGATTACATTTCCAACGCAACCAAATACTCTTACGCAGATTTGTTGAAGCGCCATCTTGATGATTATTGTCCTCAATTCGCCTCCTGCAAAATCAACCTCGGAGCCGATCCCAACCCCGCACAGTCCACCACACAGGCAATGGATGCAATTCGCAACGGCGCTTTCGATCCGGCCTACGAAGCGCGGTATTTCCAGTACGGACGCTACCTCATGTTTGCCGCGGCACGTGAAAATACACTCGCATTCAACAATCATAATATGTGGCTCGATGATCTCGACGGGCGATGGCGCGGTCGCTGGACTCTCAACATCAATATTCAGGAATGTTACTGGCCGGTCGAAAACACAAACATGACGCGCATCAACGAGTCCCTCCTGCTTTTTGTCGAAAACCTTGCCCAATCAGGCGCTCGCACGGCAAAGGAAGTCTATGGATGTCGCGGTTGGTGTTCGCATCACGGAACGGACGTATGGTTTAACTCTGCATTCACGGACATACATCCGCATTATGGACTGTTTCCCGTGTCGGGAGTATGGCTCATGCAACAATTGTACGAGCATTATGTGTATGACCCCGACGTCGAATATCTCAAGCGAATCTATCCGCTGCTGAAGGGCGCAACCGAGTTTTGTGCGGATTTCCTTGTCGAATCGCCCGAAGGATTCCTCGTGACTTGCCCTGCCACTTCGCCCGAAAACAGTTTCAAAGACGAGAAGGACAACTGGGTTTCCGTATCTTACGGCTCGGCGGGCGACATCCAGCTCGTTCGTCGCCTCTTGCGTGACTTCATCGACGCAGCCCAAACCCTCAACACTGACGCCGAACTCTGCAATCAGGCGCAGGACATCATCAAGCGGTTGCCTCCTCACAAGATTGGCAGTTTCGGACAATTGCAGGAGTGGTTCTTCGACTTCAAGGAATCGGAAGTAACCCACCGCCACCTTACGAATCTCATCGCCTTCTACCCCGACGACGACATCTCCCTGCGCAAAACTCCCGAACTCGCCCGCGCAGTCAAAACCGTGCTTGACAGGCGCGGCGGAACCGTCAACATGGGCTGGTCCGGCGCATGGAAAATCAACCAGCACGCCCGCCTCGAAGAAGGTGACGAGGCATACGCCATCCTCCACAAAATGCTCACCGACGTCAGCATCCATCCAGCAGCCGAAGACAGTCAGATCACTCCTTCCTTTGAAGGAAACCAGGCCATCCAGGGAATCACCGCCGGAATAACCGAACTTCTCATGCAAAGTCACAGTGGCGAACTCTCCCTCCTCCCAGCCCTTCCCTCTCAATGGAAAAGCGGAGCAATATCAGGCATTCGCGCTCGCGGCGGCATCGAACTGGACATCGAATGGGACAACAACGCATTGACCAAAGCTGTCATCCGCGCCAAATATGACAAGACATGCACCCTCCGCACAAAGACGCCGGTCAAAGTATTTTCCGGAAGAACGGAAATCGCCGTCAAAACAATCGAAAGCGGATTGATTGAGTTCAACATGCAGGCAGGAAAAAAATACACGATACTTTAAGAAACTGTTTTTTATTTAAATTAAGCTTAAACGAAATATATCATGTCGCGAAAACAGTCTGTTAACAGCATTTCCCGACACTGTTTTTTTTAACAAGGCAACACAGTTTATTACTATTGTCAAAAATCGACGGTCGGCAGAAGATAATTTCTTCTGCCGACCGTTTTGCAAAAAGAAGCTCAGGAAAATTAGCGTATGGTAACGAGTGTTGCGCCGAAGCCATACTCCAAAAAGGAGGCATCCTGGCTTACATAATTCTTATACTTATTGCTTAATTCTTTAAGGATGGAAGCTCGAAGAACGCCGTCGCCCTTGCCGTGGATGAAGATGATCTTTTGTCCCTTCACTCCGGCATATTGAGCCAGAACCCGGCGGAAAGCATCAAGCTGGTATTCGAGAATTTCACCGCTGCCCATGCCGGCGGTGGTGTCCAAAAGCTGTTCGATATGGAGATCGACTTCTACGATGGGAGATTCGGTTTTCCGACGCTTGTTCCTGACCGGCTGAACCTTTTCATCCAGCTTCTTTTTCTGCATGGCTTCCTGAAGTTCGGCAGGAACGATGCAGAGTTCACGGTCGGCCGGCTCATCAGCCTTCACAACGGGATAAAGCAGAGCATCATCATCAAAATAATCGTTCGGCACGAAGCAGTGAATCTTATAAAACTTTACCGGATCAATCTTCAATTCAACAGAGGCAGGATTTTTAAGTCTAAAAGGCTTGTCTTTCTTGAACGCTACAAGCTGGACGGCAACTCTCTCCATGTCGTTAACTTCCGAAGCGGGAAACTCTTCCATAAAAACGCGGCTGTTAGGTTCGGCCAAGGCGTGAGCGGCGGTAACATAGCTATTGTTTATCCGCTTCATGTAGTTGAAATAGATATAATAATTGCTGTCGTTAATAAAATAAGCTTCGTAGGAGCCTCCGATACGATTAGCTTCGAGCGGAAGGAAGGCGATGAAGAGATTCATGATGTCGCCCGTTGCCGTTTCCTCCGGCGGGGCTTCGCTGACCTTTGGCACAACGGGCGGTTGAGGTGCAGGAACTGCCGGAGCAGGCCGTGCGTTTCGCTGAGCGTTACTGTCGTTGACCACGACGAGTTCCTTGACAGGCGTTGGGATTTCAAAACCATCATCCGTTTCTACCATAGCGATACCTTTTTTATTAATCTGTCGGACAATCCCCCCACCGATGCTGTTAAGGAATCTGACATTATCTCCAATTTGAATCATGATGATATAATTAAGTAAATAAGTGATATTTAAACAGGCGCAAATTTCCTTATTTTTGCGCATATAAATATATAAGAATAGTTAATATATGGAAATACTGCATATAAACATCAGCGATTATGATTATCTGTTACCTGAGGAGAGAATAGCAAAATACCCTCTTCCGTTGAGAGATTCTTCCAAATTGCTGATTTACCGTAACGGAATGATTGAAGAAAGTATATTCAGCAGGATTGACGAAATTATTCCCGCCGGCTCTCTGCTTGTTATGAACGACAGTCGAGTTCCCAGGCTAAGGCTGATGATGAACAAGGAAACCGGTGCGAAAATAGAAATCCTCTGTCTGGAACCCGTCGAACCTGATACACATGCGTCGATTTTGACGCAAAAAGAACGCTGCATCTGGAATTGCTATGTCGGCAATTTAAGCAAATGGAAAGGCGGCACAGTCTGCTGCTCCTCTGAAAGCCTGACATTAACGGCCAGGTTATGCGGAACATCAGCAGACATGCAGCAGGTTGAGTTCACATGGAACAAAACCGGTTATACCTTCTCCGACATTCTGGAAGAGTTCGGCTCCATCCCCATCCCCCCATATTTAAACCGCAAGGACGAACTAATCGACCGCGAGAGATATATAAATGTATATTCCGAAGTCTATGGATCCGCCGCAGCCCCTACGGCCGGCTTCCACTTCACTGAAGAACTCCTCGGCCGGTTAAAAAACACCGCAAGGACAGCCGAAATCACCCTCCATGTCAGCGCCTCAACCTTCAAGCCCGTTCAAAGCCCTGAATTAAGCGGCCACAGGATGCACGAAGAACAGTTCTTTGTCAAGCCCTCCATAATTAATGAGCTTCTCCGCTCTCAAAACCGCACAATCGCAGTCGGGACAACAACGCTACGCGCCCTGGAAAGCCTTTACCATATCGGCTGCTACCTCTCCGACCATCCCGGCGCACATCCGCATGATTTATCCGTCAACCAATGGCAGCCATACGACACTAACAACCATCTTCCAGCCGAACGCGCCCTGGAAAACATCCTTGAATACATGAACAGGCGCGGGCTGGACGAACTCCCGGCAGTAACAAGGATTCTGATTGCGCCCGGATACGAGTTTAAGATTGCAAAAGGCCTGATAACCAACTTTCATCAGCCGCGCAGCACGCTTCTTCTCCTCGTCTCCGCCTTCGTTGACGGCAATTGGCGCAAAATTTACGACTATGCCCTTGAGCGCGACTTCCGTTTCCTTAGCTACGGCGATTCCTCCATTTTGCTGGGCAAAGATTTCGGAGCAGACGAATAGCCAAGAGCGCCGCTTGCAGAATAAATTTATCCTCGAAAACAAAAAAGAAGAAGTCGCTCCTTTTAAAAGAGCGACTTCTTCTTTTCCATACCTTCTTCAACGTTTTTGGGAATCAGCTTAATCTTTTTAATTATCAACCTTGATTACATAAACGGATAATTAAAGGCTTCGAGAGAAATGTTAACCAATACCTCCGCCTCCAGAGTGATTCCTCCCCTTTCCATGCGGCACACGCTTTCCAAGCTCTTCAGAAATAGCCTTAGCGCCGGGAACATCCTGTGAAGCCGCCTCTTTAACCGAGCGGTAGAAGATGAGCGATTCGTGGTACGCATCACTTCCGGCAGCCATGGCCGTGTCGGCAAGCAGTTCGTTTATCTGTTCGGCCGTGTTCTGTATGCTCCAAAGATTATGCGCATCTGCAAAATCAGCGTCGTAAACCGTCATGTCAAGGAACGACGGACGAAGCGAAGGATTTTGACTGGCAAACTCATGCGCCTTCTCAACAAATTCAAGCGTCCTGGGACCCATTTTAAGTATATACTTGCGTTCGGCAGGCGTCAGAGGGACTGCATAAGGAGTTAATAACGCATACGCATCTTTCAGTTTAGTGTGTATTTCCTGTAAAACCTGTGCAGGAATTGCCTGCTGATGAATGTTGTTTCTCATTATTACTTTATAATTATATCATTTGGGTTGTTTTGTTGCAAAGGTAAAAATAAATTCCAATCGCTAACTTTTTTGTTGATTCTTTTTGTTGAATATGAACACCTTTAAAGACGTAACTCACATGTCAAAAGACGTGACGAACACCTTTAAAGACGTAAGTCACATGTCAAAAGACGTGACGAACACCTTTAAAGACGTAACTCACATGTCAAAAGACGTGGCGAACACCTTTAAAGACGTAACTTACATGTCAAAAGACGTGGCGAACATCTTTAAAGACGTAACTTACATGTCAAAAGACGTGACGAACACCTTTAAAGACGTAACTCACGTCTCAAAAGACGTAGCGAACATCTTTAAAGACGTAACTCACGTCTCAAAAGACGTGGCGAACACCTTTAAAGACGTAAATCACATCTCAAAAGACGTAACTCACGTCTTTAAAGACGTAACTTACATGTCAAAAGACGTGACGAACATCTTTAAAGACGTAAGTCACATGTCAAAAGACGTGACGAACATCTTTAAAGACGTAAGTCACATGTCAAAAGACTTGACGAACACCTTTAAAGACGTAAGTCACATGTCAAAAGACGTAGCGAACATCTTTCAAAAAAAAATGTTCGTTTTTTGGGATATATCAAAAAAAGGAATTACATTTGCCCTCGAATTGAAACATGCCCGGGTGGCGGAATTGGCAGACGCGCTCGTTTCAGGTGCGAGTATTTAACAGATGTGCAGGTTCAAGTCCTGTTCCGGGTACAAAGGTTTCAAAGCCCTCATGCGCAGGTGGTGGAATTGGCAGACACGCTACTTTGAGGGGGTAGTGCCGGTAACGGTGTGTGAGTTCAAATCTCATCCTGCGTACGAAAATTTGGATATGCTCAGGCATAAAAAAGCGCGGCAAGAAAATGTCGCGCTTTTTATATGCCCTTATGCAGGCGTTAAACAAAAGTCGCTGTTCCTTTTTTGAAGTCCCAGGCAATTTTAGGCTATCTTTGCAAGTATAAGAATGTATAATTAATTGATGTATATAAGATGAAAAAGACAGCGCTCATAACAGGAGCCACCTCCGGCATTGGCCGAGCCATTGCCGAACGATTCGCCCGCGAAGGTTTGCGTCTCGTGATTGCCGGTCGGCGTGAGGAACGTCTTCTGGAGTTGGAGAAAGAGTTGCGCACGGCTTTCGGAGTGGATATTTTAGTTCTCAGCTTCGATGTTCGCCAACGTTCGGATGTAGAGGAGCAACTCATGTCCCTTCCCGTTGAGTGGGAAGACATCGACATACTTGTAAACAACGCCGGCCTGGCTGCCGGTCTAGCCCCATTGCATGAAGGCGATCCTGACGATTGGGAGCGGATGATAGACACTAACATTAAAGGCCTGCTGTACGTCACCCGTTGCATATCTCCCCGGATGACGGTTCGCCGCTCCGGCCATATTATAAACATGGGTTCGATTGCCGGCAAGGAAGTTTACGTTAACGGCAATGTTTATTGTGCTACGAAACATGCCGTTGATGCTCTCACTCTTGCCATGCGCATGGAGATGGCCGAGTATGGCGTTAAGGTAACACAGATATGCCCCGGAGCTGTTAATACGGAGTTCTCGCTCGTCCGCTTTAAGGGAGACAAGGCTCGCGCCGACAAGGTTTATGAAGGTTTTGAGCCACTTTCAGCTGCGGATATAGCAGATACAGTATGGTATGCCGTTGCTGCCCCCGCTCATGTTAACATACAGGATGTTTTGGCCATGCCCAAAGCCCAGTCATCAGCTGTGAGCATATACCGGAAGAAGAGTTGAATATCCTTGTGCCTGCATGGCGTCTGGACGAATGTCAAGAAAGCCTGTTGCGCCTTCTTCCATTCTCAATTCTCAATTCTTTACCGTATTTTTGGAAACAATTTAATAACGATAAAAATTTATGTTATCTAAAATCATTCACGAAGAAGAGATTCAAAAGGCAAAAAAGTATATAGAGAAAGCCGAGTCGTTTGCCCTCGTAATTCATTCGGCTCCCGACGGGGATGCGATAGGTTCGGCGTTAGGATTGTTCCATTTTCTGATGGAGCTTGGCAAGGACAAGGTGAGCGTAATAGCTCCGAATGATTTTCCTGCATATTATAAATGGCTTGACGGGGCAAAAGACATAGTTACCTACGATAAATATCCCGATTTTGCAGAGCGACTGATTCAGGAAGCAGAAATAATCTTCTGTCTTGACTTTAACGAGCCGAAGCGTGTGGGCAAGCTTGCTTCCACATTAGTTGCTGCCGACGGACGGAAAATAATGATAGACCATCATCTTAACCCTGAGATGTTTTGCCGAATCACAATCTCCCAGCCGGACATGTCATCGACGAGTGAAATGGTCTTTCGTTTCATTTGTCGCCTGGGGATGTACGAGCTTATAAACAAGCAGGCTTCAGAAGCAATCTACATGGGCATGATGACTGACACGGGTTCTTTTACTTTCAATTCCAACCACCCTGAGGTATATACAATTATCGGTGAGCTTATCAAGAAAGGGATTGACAAGGATGCAATATACCGTAACGTATATCAGGTTTATTCCGAATACAGGCTTCGCATGATGGGATTTGCACTGTACGAAAAGATGAAGGTCTATCCCAAGCATCGCGCTGCCCTGATTGCCATCAGCCAGCCGGAACTGAAGAGATTCAAATACACAACGGGCGATACGGAAGGATTCGTCAATCTCCCTCTGAGCATAAAAGGGATTGAGTTCGCCGCCTTGATAAGAGAGGATTTGGATTTCGTCAAAGTATCACTACGCTCGGTCGGTGATTTCCCATGTAATTTGTTTGCTTCCACATATTTTAATGGCGGCGGGCACAAGAACGCATCCGGCGGAGAGTTCTACGGCCCCATAAATGATGCTGTTGCCGCTTTTGAGAAAGGCTTGGAGGAGTTTAATCCTCAAATGAAGAATAACAATTAAATAAACGACAGAATAATGAATAAAGGTATTTATATCATAATGGCCTTCATGGCCGCAATGCTTACCGGCATCTTTTCTTGCAACAATACCAAATCATACACAGATATGCTGAAAGAACAGAAGAGAGCCATAAGCAAGTTATTTGCCGACAGCGGTCTTGTCCTCCTGCGATCTTATCCCGCCAACGGCGTCTTTGCCCCCAATGAATTTTATATAATGGATAACGGCGTATATCTGAATGTCGTTGATTCAGGCAACGGGAACAGGGCCGTTCCCGGTCTCACTTCCATAGTATGTCGCTTCCATGCAAATATCCTGATGGACACTGTCCCTTATGAGAATATGAGTAACGGCAGCTTCCCATTAATATATACATACGGGCAAACCGGTTATACATCTCAGGAAGCCAGTATGCAATATTTCTTCTGCACGGCAATGTTTTCTCCGCTGGCATACGTTGGTGACAGCTCGGAAGTTAAAATAATCATCCCCTTTGAAATAAGCAGCAGCTACTACCAAAACAAAGGCAACCCCGTATATTATCACAAAATGCGTTATCGCTTTGAATTAAGATAAAAGACCATGACACTCATTAAATCAATCTCAGGTATTAGAGGAACCATTGGAGGCCGCATCGAAGAAGGCTTAAATCCTGTGACAACAGTAAAATTTGTCGCCGCATACGCTACTTTCATCAGACAAAACACCAGACAGACTTCCAACAAAATCGTTGTAGGTCGCGATGCCCGCATATCAGGCTCAATGGTTAAACATATTGTCATCGGCACATTAACAGGCATGGGCTTCGACGTTGTGGACTTAGACCTTGCCACAACCCCCACTACCGAAATAGCCGTTGCCGAAGAGAACGCCTGTGGTGGAATCATAATTACCGCCAGCCATAACCCCAAACAATGGAACGCCTTAAAGTTGCTGAACGAGCGTGGGGAATTTCTAACAGCAGAAGATGGCGAGGCCGTTCTGAACATTGCCGAAGCTGAAGATTTCTCCTTCGCCGACGTAAATGTCCTCGGAAAAGTCTTTCCCAACGACACATATAATAAAAAACATATTGACAGTGTCCTTAACCTTGAACTCGTAGATGTGGATGCCATACGTGCAGCACGCTTACATGTCGCAATAGATGCAGTCAACTCGGTCGGAGGCATCATCATTCCCCAATTGCTGCACGCTTTGGGAGTAGAGAAAATAACTGAATTAAACTGCGAGCCGCATGGCAATTTCAGCCACAATCCGGAACCTCTACCCGAAAACCTTCAGGATATATCCCGCATTGTTCGTGAAGAGAAAGCCGATGTTGCTTTTGTTGTCGATCCAGACGTTGACCGCTTAGCCATTGTATGTGAAAATGGAGATATGTTCGGCGAGGAATACACCTTAGTTGCCATAAGTGATTATGTCCTTAGCCGTACTCCCGGCAATACGGTCAGCAATCTTAGTTCAAGCCGTGCATTGCGCGATGTCACCCTCAAATATGGATGCCGCTACAACGCATCGGCAGTAGGAGAAGTTAATGCCGTCGCCATGATGAAAGAAACACAGGCCGTAATCGGTGGAGAAGGAAACGGCGGAGTAATCTACCCCCCTGCTCACTACGGTCGTGATGCCTTGGTCGGCATTGCACTGTTCCTGACTCACCTGGCAAAGAAAAACATGAAAGCAAGCGAACTTAGGACGATTTATCCCGCCTACTTCATTTCCAAACAAAAAATTGAACTTACCCCAGGCATTAACATCGACAGCATATTGAATGATGTAAAGCGCCGTTTTGCATCCTGTGAAATTACCGATACTGACGGAGTGAAAATAGATTTCCCCAATAAATGGGTGCACTTGCGCAAAAGCAATACGGAACCTATCATCCGCATCTACTCCGAAGCTCAAACAATGCAGGAAGCTGAAAAATTGGGCAACGAACTCATTCAAATCATAAAAGAAATAGCATAAATGCGCACGCCCTCTCTCCAATACTTATACTTGCAGAAGCCAGTTACGATAGTCATCATCATTGCGGCTATCGCCGTCCTCCCCTTCATCGGCTTAGGCAGTTTCTCCACCAAAGGCGAGCCTCGCGAGGCATCCGTTGCCGTCTCAATGTTACAAACCGGCAATTGGATTCTGCCCCATGCGTATGCAGATGAATTTGCTTACAAGCCGCCTCTGTACCATTGGCTGGTTGCCATCTTCTCCCTGCCACAGGGATATGTATCCGAATTTACGGCACGTCTCCCGTCTGCCTTGGCCTATATTCTGCTGGCCGGGTTCACACTCTTGTTCTTCGGAGAGAGAACTAAGTTCCAAGAAGCATTCATCGCCGTACTCCTCCTCATCACTTGCTTTGAAATACATCGCGCCGGATTAGCCGCAAGAGTTGATATGCTTTCCTCCATGCTCACTGTCCTTTCCCTCTACGCCCTCTACCGATGGGAAGAGCACAGAGAATTGAAAGGCATCCCTCTTTCCATTTCTATCCTCCTCGGATGTTCCATTCTGTCGAAAGGGCCGGTAGGCGTTGTCCTTCCCCTCTTCGCATTCGGCGTTTATCTGCTCATCATGAAGAAATACAGTCTGTTGATTCTTTGCAAAACGCTGCTTTATGTTGGCATATCCTCACTCTTCATACCTCTCCTTTGGTATGTGGCGGCATGGAAGCAGGGAGGAGATAATTTTATGAGTATCATGCTGGCGGAAAACTTCGGGCGATTCCTTCATATTGACAATCCGGCATTGGCATACGACTTAGGGCACAGGAACGGAGTATGGTATCATCCTGTCATGCTTCTGGCTGGATTTATTCCATGGACATTGCTCGCACTCTTCTCCCTTGGCGGAATTAGATACAGGATGCCGCAAGGGAGAATCCCCGACCTCGTCCGCAACGCTTGGGCGCAAATCCGTTCTCTGGAAAAGGTAAAACTCTTCAGCCTCGTTGCTGCTGTTTGCATCCTCATCTTTTATTCCATTCCCACCAGCAAGCGGAGCGTTTACCTTATGCCGGCCTATCCGTTCGTAGCCCTCCTGCTTGCCGATTACCTCTTGCGCATCGCCTCTTGCCGGAAAGTACTATACCGTATATTTGCCGGATTCCTCGCCTGTATTGCTTTCATTTTCTATATCGTTATTGGAGCGGCAATGTCGGGACGCTTGGACATTTTCGGCTTTGCTCAAAAATACTGCTCTCTCAACGCCTCGTCACAGAACGAAATCGCGGCGCTTAGCCAAGGATTGGCCACACCCGGATGCCTAGCCCTCGTCATCCTGTTCACAGGCCTTGCCGCATTAATCTCAGTCCTCTATCATATATGCAAAAAGAATAATCTTAAATTGCTTTATGCCGCCATAGCTTTGACATTAGCCATCAATTTCGCCATTGACGGAATAATTATGCGAAGCATACAGAACGGCGTTTCTGCAAAATCGTTTGCCGACCAAATAACTCAACATTATCCTCTGAATGACACAAACACATTCGTGGTGAACGACCTGCGAGAATACGGCAACCTTTACGGGCTGAATTTCTACATGAAAAACATCCTCCGAAACTTTGAAACCGCACAACCTTACGACGGCTATTTCCTCGTCGCAGAAAGAGACGCCAACAAAGTCACAACCCGTTACGCCGCAGATTATACCTTCTCGCCTCTCGCCTCCTCTACCTGGATTTCCGACGCCAAGGGGAGAATATTTCTCTATCGTTTTGAGAAAAAATAAGCCGCTGATATAAGTTGCCACTTTCAGCATATTATTTTGCTTTACAATGCCAATGAAACCTGATGGAGTTCATCCGAAAGCATGAGCAGCAATTCTACTCTTTGGGCATTAAACAACTTGTTTTTACCGCTTCATGGAGCGAAACATGAAAAGGAAAGCAGGACTGTTGCTCGTCACTGCGGGGCTACAGCCGGAACGTTTTATATGACTGCCCCTAAAATTGGTGAGAAATATAAAAGATCCTTGATAAATAACGGATAAGAATTATAGAATAAATCAAACTTGGAGGGAAAAATGTTTTATAGAGAATTTGTAATGGAAATTGGCACAACAAAAGAAAAAAATGGGCTTTTGGGGCTGATGTTCAAAATTGGAACAGATTGGACGCAACTTTGGAATTTTCAAAGTTGAATGGAAATTTTGAAAATGGTGCTAAAGGTTCATTAAAAAACATTTGATGGGGCAGAATCAATATTCACATTAACAAATTGTGTAGATAATGAATCTTTTATAAGCAGGTTAAAATTACCTTTATATACATTGGATTTTGGACATGAATTAAAAAATGAAGGCGATAAATTAAAAATAAAGCATTCTGTGAAAATTCATGGGCCTTTAACATTCATTTTCAAAAATATAATTGGAAAAATGTCGTAAAAGGATTAAACCCGGCCGTTGAAAAATTGGTTGAATTAACCGGACAATAATATATAAATGTACGGCAACGGCAATGGCTTGTTCAGCACTGTCCTGTGGAGACCGTCGCTTTTTTTTCTTGTTGCCTTTTCTTGGTTCGCTATTTTAAAATAATCGTCGGATAGAATATAATCCAAACCAAACGCTTACGAAAAAACACAACAAATGTTTACCAAGAATCTATTGACTATTTTAAAATAAACATGTACCTTTGTCCAGCTTTTTAATTAAAGCGCAATTAAAAAACTCAAACCCATTAATATTTTTAAATAATATATTTATGAACAAAAGATTTCTTTGGAAAGTATGGTTAAGACTAAACCATTTAACCCATGTAATTAACGACTATGTAGCCGAAGTTTCAAAAACCGGCAAAACACTGTCAAACGCCGACATAGCCCGTTTATTCGGCACGTCAGGCTCAGAACTCTCGGTCGAAACAATCCTTGACATTCTCGATCGCGCCGACCGTATCCGCCGCGAGAAGATACAGGAAGGATACAGCATCCAGACCGGCATCTGTCATCTTTCGCCCCGCGTGCTGGGCAATTGGCTCGGCGCGTCAACAGCCTACGATCCGGCCTCGCACAAGGTTACGCTCGACATCGTAACCACCGCCGAGATGCGTGCTGCCCTGTCCGAAGTGGGCATCGAAGTGCTTGGAATCCGCGACGGAGGCGCATACATCGGCCTCGTTACCGACGTTGCAACAGGCGCGACCGACGGCACGGTTACGCGCAACGGCCAGATTATTATCGCCGGCGACAAAATCAAAATCGAGCCGGACACGAACGACACCTCCATCGGCGTCTTCCTTGCAGGCGAAGACACAACCTACCGCCTTGCGCCGCTGGCAGTCAACCGCCCGAAAGAGATTATCGGCGTCATGCCCGACGTCCCCGCCGGAACATACACACTTTACATTCTCACGCGCTTTGCAGGCAGCAACGTCTCGCTGAAAGAGCCGCGCCATATCACATACTCAATGCCACTCATCGTTTCCTGACTGTGAAGAGGCTCTTCATAACGCTATGAAGCGTCTCTTCATAACGCTGTGAAGAGCCTCTTCATAACGTTATGAAGAGACCGTTCATAACGCTGCTAACAAACGCAGAACAGAAAGCGACGGCATTTGAGATAAATAAAAGCAACTTGATTAAATCTAATAAGATGAATGAAGAAAACATTAACAAGCTGACGGCGGCTATTGAAGCTAATCCGGATGATGCAAAAACGTATTTCAGCCGTGGACTTTTTTATTCTATGGAACAAGAATACGCCAAGGCTATCGCAGATTACAGCAAAGCCATTGAACTGAATCCGGATTTTACGAATGCGTATTACGTCCGTGGATCTTTTTATTCTATGGAACAAGAATACGCCAAGGCGATCAAAGATTACAGCAAAGCCATTGAACTGAAGCCGGATTTTACGGATGCGTATTACGACCGTGGACTTTCTTATTTTTATCTGAACGAATATGACAAGGCTATCGCAGATTACAGCAAAGCCATTGAACTGAATCCGGATTTTGTGGTTGCGTATTACTTCCGTGGACTTTCTTTTCATGATCAGAAATATTACGACAAGGCTATTGAAGATTACAGCAAGGCCATTGAACTGAAGCCGGATTTTACGGATGCGTATTACGACCGTGGATGTTCTTTTCATGAACAGAAATATTACGACAAGGCTATTGAAGATTACAGCAAAGCCATTGAACTGAATCCGGATTTTGCAGAGGCGTATTACGACCGTGGATTTACTTATTTTAATCTGAACGAATATGACAAGGCTATCGCAGATTACAGCAAGGCCATTGAACTAAAGCCGGATTTTACGTATGCGTATTACACCCGTGGACTTTCTTATTTTAATCTGAACGAATATGACAAGGCGATCGAAGATTACAACAATGCCATTAAACGAAATCTGGACTATACAGAATTATGGACTGAAAAAGGAACTGCACTGTTATATCTGGGTAAAGAAAAAGGAGATATAGAAGATTGTTTTGTTCAGGCATTTAGCTTGTCAAAAGACATTCTGTCCATTCTTACTTCTGTGGATGCGGAAAGCAGAGAACGAATAATAGACGGTCATTATCTTGATAAGGTATTAGAAGAAGATGCTTTTTTTAAGGAGAAAACAAAGGGCATAAATGAGGAAGAATTGAAGAAATACAAAGATGTATATCTCCACAGTATCTGGTTAATCAGTTTGTTGCATGTTAGAAAAGCGCAGGAGGAATTTGTAGCGCATTATACGAGAAAAGATGTTGTGAGAAAGATGTTGTGCGACAGTTCCAAATTCAGACTGTATGTTGCTAATTACAGCAATGACCCGAAGGAGGGGATTACATTACTTGATTATCTGTTCGGGGGAAATGGCGGCAATCTCCGAAGCAGAGAATACGGCGCTTTCGCGGGCTGCTTCACGTTCAATCTGGATTGTTTGAATCAATTCCGGCTTTATGGAAAGGAAGATAATAAGGAGGGGACGGGAGTGGCAATTGTCATCAAAGACAGTTTTTTCAGCAGCGATGCACGTTCTTCTATACCTAAGCTTTCTATGACTACGGATGAGCCGAGTTTGCCTTTAGATTTGTCTATAAAAGAAAAAGAAGAAAAGCTAACGCTCTTCCGGTGCATTTATCTGGAGCCGGAATCAGGCATTGTTGCTTCGGTCGGGCGCAGAGAAGAATACATCTATACTAACGAAAAAGAGAAGGAAACGGCGGGATATTACGAGGTGGCGCTCAACGAAATTTTGGGTAAGGTAAGAGATGGTATGAGTAAATTAAAGCAGAAAATAGAAGGGTTAGATTCTGCCATAGTCGGGCAGTTGCTTCTGAATTTGCGTTATCTAACGAAGCATGTTGCGTTCAAGGAAGAGCAGGAATGTCGCATTATCAAGATTGCTCCGCTGACGGACGCTAATGTCAAGCCAAATGAAAATT
>JAIRPK010000020.1 GCA_031257015.1 Tannerellaceae bacterium | reverse complement strand
GATATCTTCTTGTCTGCTAATGTTTTGTGTTTTAAGCTTTCCTCTCCGTAAGTGTCGGCACCTGCTCCGTAAGCGTCGGCACCGGTGCGGGAAGTGTCGGTGACATCTTTCGAGTGATGATTTAAAATGGCTTTAAAAGGAGAGGGAATTGTTCAAATAAACGCTCGTTTATTCTGCTTATATTTCAGGCTGGCGACTGTTTTTTTTAAGCGTCGCGCAGCATTTCTGATTCTTTGCCGGAGTTATTTATAGATAAAGGAATGGGGGGTGTTACAAATAATTTAAGGATTCGGCGCTTGTTATCTTAAAATATCTATATTTGCTGTCAGAATAAACGAGCGTTTTTTTTGACATGCCTTTATTCGCAGTAATAACCTTTAAATTAAGCTTTTGAATGACTTCCCAAAATTGTTTTTCTTTCTTCTTACTTTCTCTGTCCGGCTTTTTGGCGGTGGAACATACTGATTCAAATGCTGATTTTGCAGAGTGTTCCTTATTGCTTGGTCAATCGTTAAGCTGAGCTGAATGTTAAATTAATTGTGAAAATAATATATTATATAGTTCATCGGTATATGCAAATTTGTTCTCATTTATTTAATCTTCCTGAAAAAATTACTCATAACCATATAACAGTAAATGGTCGTTTTATTGGAAACTTAATGTTTAATTATTTATTTATTTGATTCATGACAAAGATTAGCAAATTAACAAATCTGATTCTTTTGTTCGTCATGCTTGCTTCTTTCGGGAACTTGCGAGCATGGAACGAACCGGCAAAAGAGGGGGTTAATGAAACCCTGCAGCAAAAAAGAAGGGTCACGGGCGTTGTCTCCGACAATGCTGGGCCTGTTGCCGGAGCAACTGTAACCATCAAGGGAACAGTGACCGGCGTGATTACAGATCTTGATGGAAAATATGCCATTGAGGTTTCTAACGGGCAAACGCTCGTATTTTCATTTCTCGGATATACGGCGCAGGAAGTGAAGTATTCCAGCCAGGCGACTCTCGATGTTACGCTTGTGGAAGATACGCAGACGATCGGCGAAGTGGTTGTTACTGCTTTGGGTATTACCAAGGATGCAAAGAAAGTGGGATATGCCATGACTACCATCAGCGCTCCTGACCTTGTAAAGAGCGGTGCGCCAAATGCGGCGTCGGCTCTTTATGGAAAGATTCCGGGATTGCGCATTGCCACTGCTCCAGGAGGTGCAGCAGGAGGTGTTTATATGAATGTTCGCGGACTTAGTACGGTCATGGGTAGCTCGCAGCCGCTGCTGGTTATTAATGGCGTGCCGGTGCGCAACGGTAATACCGGCGATAGCGGCAAGGACTTCTCGCAATTCGGCTTTGGTGGTGATGATGTTATTCGTTCTAACGGTATGACGGATATTAATCCTGAGGATATTGAATCGCTTACTGTCCTGAAAGGTGCAGCGGCGACCGCTCTCTACGGTTCGGAAGCTGCGAACGGCGTTATCATGATTACCAGCAAGAAGGCTAAGGGTAAAGGCGTTACGGTTGATGCCAGCGTTATGCTTTCTGCCAATTATGTGACCGGCGTGCCTGAAATACAGACGGAGTACGGGCCGGGTGTTGAGACGAAGAGCAAGACGGCGTCCGAGCTTCAAACGGGTGGGTTCCGTGAATACCTGTTTAACAAGGATGGAAAGACGTATACCGTGCCTGCGTATGATACTAATCGTTCATGGGGACCAAAGTTTGACGGCAGGGAGGTTTTGTACTGGGATGGAAAGGTTCGTCCTTATTCACCAATATCGTCTCAACCGTGGAAGGAATTGTTCAGAACCGGCTTTGACCAGGTTTATAATGTGGGTATAAATCAGGGAAGCGACAATGCCAATACTCGTTTCTCCTATACTTTTATGGACGAAGTTCCGAATAACCTGAACAGTACGTACAACAAGCATAACTTTAATGTTGTCGGCGAACTGAAGGTGAGCAATACGGTTAAGATTGACTACTCGGCCAACTATATACTGCAAAATTTCTTCAATCGTGCTCGCGGTATAACTGCCTTGTATAATTCATTTTCCAACATGTTTAACTCCTTTGCGGACATACCGCTCTTGATGAAAATGAATCAAACCAGCCTGGGTTACAAGAATGTTCTGGCGGGTGAGGATACAAGAACGCCGGATGAATCTTTTGCCATGACGGGATTGGGTTCTACGGGCGGAAACCTGCGCGACATACTGTGGGATACTTATAATAATAAAATAGATGAAACCGACCAGCGCTTGATTTCAAGCGTGGCTCCACAATGGAGGCTGTTTGATTTCCTCACTCTGCGCGGACGTGTTGCAACTGACCTTACGCTAAACAAAAGTGAGCAAAGGAAAAGTTCGGAAAAACCTATTTCTTATGGTTTCACCGGAGAATATGGCACGATGCAGAAGAACTATAACGTCTATTACGGTGATGTTATGTTGATGTTTGACAAGAATCTGACTGAAGCTATTAATCTGACGGCCAACGTCGGTTATCAGGGCAGAGTTGAGAACATGCGCATGTTAAAGTCTTGGACTGACGGCGGATTGAGCGTCGAAAACATGTTCCTCCTAACTGCCAGCCGCTATCAGGCAAAGACGGAAGAGAAGATCATGGAATTGCTGAAAACTGCCTGGCTGGGAACTATCGGCGTCTCTTACGGCAATGCGCTCTTCCTTGAGGCTACCGGACGTTATGAGAAGTCTTCTACTCTCCCGAAGGGAAGTAATACTTATTTCTATCCATCAGTTAATGCCGGATTTATTTATACCGAATCTTTCCGTGAGCAGCTGCCGGAATGGTATAATCATGGAAAGCTGCGTGCTTCTCTTGGTATAGTCGGTAATGCTCCGGAACCTTATGCTGCCAATTATGCTTATGAGGTTGGCGCTGCTAATGGTTTTGTGTGGAATCATATTCCAACGACGCTTGGTAACAGCAAACTCAGACCGGAGAAGACTACGGAGTTTGAAGTCGGACTTGATAACAAGTTATTCAAAAACCGTCTCGGCTTTGATTTGAGCTATTATCGCCGCCGTGTAACCGACATGATTATACAGTTGCCGCTTGCTGCCGGCGATGGCGCCAATAATGTATGGGTGAACATCGGTACGTTGCAGAATAATGGTGTTGAACTTTCTCTTTATGGAACTCCTGTATTGACGAAGGACTTTTCATGGGAACTGCGTTCCAGCTTGTCCTTTAATGATAATAAAATGGTCGAACTGATGGATGGAGTTGAATATGTCGAAAACAAAAACGATGGTGGCGGTGGCGTTGTCGTGCGTTCTTATGCAGGACAACCTATGGGAGACTTCTATGTTTATAAGCCAAAGAAAAGCCCGGACGGAAGACCAATCATCAGTTCCGAAAATGGATTGTATGACATGGACTTCTCTGCTCCTCAACGTGTCGCAAACGGACAACCGAAACTTATCGGCGGTTTGGGAACAACCTTGACATACAAGAGCTGGAGCGTTGATGTTATGACTGACTTCCGACTTGGCGGCTATGTAGCTAACTTGCCTTATCAATATACAATGGCAACAGGTATTAATCCGGAGTCTATGAAATATCGCGATGCAGAGCATGGAGGATTAAAGTATGAATATAACGGGGTGACGCTGAATAACGGTATGATTCTGCCGGGCGTGAAGGCTGTGACGGATGCAGCCGGCAATGTCTCTTATGTTGAAAACGACATCATTGTTCCTTCCGATTATTACTACGATAATACATATAACTGGGGAAATGACGGCAATATCACTTTTGAGAACAGTATATTGGAAAACTCTTACTGGAAGTTCCGCGAATTATCCATTGCTTACCGTATCCCAACAGCCATATCTTCAAAGCTGGGAATGTCAAGTCTGAGCGCTTCTGTTTTTGGACGCAATCTCTTCTATTTATATAAAACGATGCCGAACTTTGATCCTGAAGCGACCAGAGGTGGAACGCGCTGGACTGACCAGCTGTTTGTAGGCTCGTCGGCAGCTCCGACACGCACAGTGGGACTATCTTTGCGTGCTACATTTTAGTAAATGATGTATAATGATTAAAATAAGAATTGTCTTATGAAGAAAATAATTTCAATCATACTTCTGTTCGCTTGCTCTACAATGTTCTACAATTGCAGCGACGATGCGTACAATGAAAAATATGAAGACCCGACAAAAGTGTCGGAAGTCTCTGTTGAAAAGTTAATGACCGGGGTTTTCCTTCGCAGCAAGGATTTTTCTTTGGCAGGTTATTACCGCTACTTCGCTTATGATAATCTGTTCATGGGTAAATACTGCCAGACATTCGGAGCTTACACCGGAGCAGGAATGTGGAATCCGGGCTTTTTACCATACGCCAACGAGGCTTTCGAGAAATTTTACAGAGCGCTTACCGATTATAAGCTCCTGGAAAAATTCTACAACGAAATGACAGATACGGAGAAGGCTGACAATGAAGCATATTATTGGGCTGCCAAAGTTCATGTCCTGGATTATTTTACTGCCGTCCTGGATGTCTATGGCGACTTGCCCTGGACAGACGCATGTAAAATAGCGCTGACCGGCGATCCCAATGACATTTCTGCACATTATGACAAGGCCGAAGACAGCTACAAGATGATCCTGAACGAGACGAAAACGGCAAACGAACGCTTCGCGGCTATGAGCAAGCCTTCTCTTTTCGGCTCACAGGACTTTATCAACGAAGGCGACTTTATGAAATGGAGGCGCTATGCCAACTCCATTCGTCTCCGAGTAGCTTTGCGCGTCTCCACACAAGGCGCCCTCTCTGCTGATGGACAGGCTGCCATCAAGGAAATCCTCGGCAATCCGTCCAACTATCCTCTTGTGGAAACCAACGACCAGAACATCCAAATATGGAATCGCGGAACAGGCGAACTGAATCAGGAAGGTGGAGGAGGATTCGACTGGGGTTCCTGTCGATTGGCTTCCGGCGCTATGATTAACCGAATGTTAAGCAAAGGTTCTTATGACGAAAGCAAAGAAGGCTCCGGAACATGGACTAAAGGAATAGATGACCCGCGCCTGCCGCTACTTTTCTGCATGGCAGTTCCAAGCGGAAAGGTTGTGAACGCAACAAACGGCATCATCCCGACGGTTTATCGCGGCACAAACCCGACAATGAGCGTCGAGTTTCAATCTTCTCTAAGCTCAGGCGCAGGATTCTCATGGGTGCGAGAATATGGCTTCTTCTGGAAGAACAAAAAATGGGACCACCAACTTTTTTCTGCTGCCGAACTATGGTTTATCAAAGCCGAAGCTTATCAGCGCGGATGGGTTGATGGCGATGCTAAAGCCGCATTCAAACGGGCGGTAAGCGAATCCATCAAATTCTATTACAAATACCAAAAGAATCGTTCCGACACGGAAACAAGTGATGTCAGCAACCGTCAGCACTATGTCATAAATCCTGAAGAACCTACGGACGAGGAAATAGAGGCTTTCGGCGAGGCTCGCTGGGAAGCTCCCATTAACGACATGTTCCCTTACAAGGATAAAATTGATGCGATTATTACTCAGAAATGGATCAATCTCGGTATAATCTTCGTCCGCGAAGCTTGGAATGACCTCCGTCGTACAGGCTATCCTTCCGGACTTGTTTTCCCGACTGATCCTGGGGCGACAATCTCTAATGTACCTCTGCGCTGGCGTTATCCGGACAAAGAGCGCACTTACAACAAATATTATAATGAGGTTGCCGATAAGGATACTTACTATACCAAATTGTTCTGGGCTAAATAAGAGGCCTGAAGCATAAACATTTTTTTGGGGAAAGCTCTCTGCAAAGGGGGCTTTTCTTTTTATGTCAAAATTCACAGTTTTTGTTTGAGCCTTGGAGCGTCTCGTGAAACGTTCGGCGCATCTCTAAAAGCAGATTAACTCTTCCGGTTATTTTCCATTATGCTTGCAGAACTTTGCAAGTCCCGATTTTTCCCGGCTGAATGTTTTGTAACTATGCAAAAGTCCCGGTTTTTTTCGGCTGGATGTTTTGTAACTATGCAAAAGTCCCGGCTTTTTTCGGCTGAATGTTTTGTAACTATGCAGAAGTCTCAGCTTTTTCCGGCTGGTGTTTTTGCAACGATACGGAAGTCCCGGCTTTTTCCGACTGATGGTTTTGTAACATCCTTATGTGAATTTTTTAATGTGTTTGGTCTGTTGGTTGTTTGAATATTTACTGAATTGGTCATATTTGACATGAGGATCAAATATTTAATTGCATACATACCCAAGCTTTTCGATGGCCTTTTTTAGTTTATCGGTTGTTGCTTTCTGCGGATCATAGATGATGGTGACTGTTTTCTTCTCCAAATTGACGTTTAGGTCTTTGACGCCTTTTTCCCATGCGATGTTCTTTTCTATTTTCGCCTTGCAGTTTTCGCAAAACATGTTGACTGCGAAGGTTATTTCTTCGCTTTTCTTCTTTTGTTCCTTGTTTTTGTTTTCTTGGGCGCTTAGCGTCAAGACGGATGCTAAAGCCAGAGTCAGGAGAAATAATAGTTTATTCTTCATGTCCTTTTTTATTATTTATTATTAATTGAAATTGATTCCGAGATTCAAAAATATATTTCGTCCCTTGCGTGGAATGTTCTTCCAGTCGGAGTAGGTGGAATAATATTTGTCGAACAGGTTTTCGACGCCTGTTTTCATTCTGAAAATAACATTGCCTGCCTTGAAGTCGTATCCGGCAGAGAGATTTGCTATAAAGTATTCTCCCGTTTCGTCTTCTCCGTATTCCGGATTGAAATTTGTTTGTCGCGCGGCGCCGTTAATGCCGGCTTCGGCTGTGAAATGATTATTGAGGAAGGTTAGGGATGTGTTATAACTTATGGGTGAGATTAACGGCAGGCTGTTGTTTTTGTCATCTTTGCCCCGTGCATATAATACGTTGGATTGCCATATAAAGTTGTTCGCAAAGCGATATTTAAATGACAGATTCAGGTTCATAATTGTTGCCCGTGGCAGATTCTGATATACTTTAACGCCTGTTGCTCCGATGGTCATGTGATGCAATTCCACATTCGGCTTTCCTATTATATAATCGTAGAAATAAAAGCAGGAGGCTTCGGTTTTTACCTCCAGCGTTTTGTATTTCTTGCTTAATATAAGACTTGTTTCCAGGGATGATTCGTTTTTCAGGCCGGGATTGCCGAGATAATCGTATGAATCGAAGGTGTTGAACAGGAAAAATCCGTATGCTTCGGAGACAGATGGTGCGCGACTTCCATATCCTGCGCTTGCTGATGCTTCCCAACCATTTTTATTAAACAAATAGCGGGCGGCTACATTTCCAATTATTCTCCCTTTGTATCTCGGCATTTCGGGATAATAGACCAGCAGGCTTTCATATCCGATTTCTTCATTGCCTACCCCGTCGCGCTGGAAGGAAATCTTGCTTGACAGGCGTGCGGAATGATTATCATTGATGCGATATTCGTCAATGGCGAAAATGCCTGCGTTAATTGTACGAACATCTCCCCATGTGAGCATGAACATTGGCATTTCATTCCTGTTATTGCTATACATCGTCATCTCAGCATAAGAACGATTATAATAACCGTCAATATTTAACGAATATCGGTGATTGTCGTTTCTTCCGCTTAGAGTTGAATACGCTCCGCCGGTACGACTGTTTCCCGGCATGTCCATGTGCATGATGACGTCGGGGCGTTTTGTGTCGTCCATGATATGTACAATATTATTATAGTAAACCTTTGTTTCCCATTTGTAAAATTTCGGGAATGGATTTTCCATTGTATAAGCAAGCGAGGAAATCAGTCCGTCTGCCGTCGCCACATCCATCGTCAATGCCGGATAACCGACATTCCGGGCATGATCGTAAATCAATGTTCCCTCAATGGCTTTCCCGTTGGCGACGACGTAGCCTATGTTGCTGAAGAAATTATTCTTGTTGAACTGCGAGAACAGTACTTCTTTACTTTTTCCTGCACGATAGTTGCTGCTGCTGCGGTGGAATATGCCGGAATTGATATAAAAATGCGGATTGGCGTAAGACATATCTGCGCCATAAACCTGCAAGTTGCCGTTACTTTCATATCCGGCGCTAACATTGGCCGAAAATCCATCCGTGCAGAATCCGCTTTTGTTCAATCGCATGTCAATGCTGCCGCCAATATGATTCGAGGCGTTAGGATTAGCTTCAAAGCCGCTGCCGAGCGATACTTTTCCGAGATTGACAGTCTCAACGTAGGATGTTACGGGATCCATGCGGTCGGTGCAGGCGTGAAATATCTTCATGCCATCTATCGTGACCGAAATTCGCTCGCTTGTCATGCCGTTTACGGACGGTTCCCACGCATAATTGCCGCGTTTTATCATTCCGGCCTTTCCCGAAGACTGAAGATATTCTTCAACCGAGGCGGAAGACTTTGCCTGCCGGCCGGGATTGAATCCCGTCTTTGCGGTAACGATTATTTCCCGGATATTTAAGGATAACGGAATCGTATCCGGCTGTTGAGCAACGACCGGACACGTTCCCATTATCACTAATAATCCTGCTGAAAGGATTCGTTTCATTAATTAAAACTCTACTTCAAAAAACAAGCTGCTTGAATCGTTATTCTCGCTAATCGGATTACCATACAGCGCCTCTTTTTTCTCATTCCGGAGAATCAAATTAAGTTTCCAATAGCCCGTCATGCTAAAGTTTACTTTGCCTTTATATATCTTCTCGGCTTCGCTCCATATCAAGTCCGAATTATTCGGCGACGAATGATTTTCCATCGACGGCATACGCGGATCAAGCCCCAATGAAAAGTTTTCTATTGCCGGGTAGTCTGGACTTTTGGATTCATGAATATAAGCCGATATTTCATTAACGCCAACTTTGGGATTCTGCGGCTCAACCAGCGTTATCACGTATCGTTTATCGTCTGCGCCGGCAACTGTTTTGATGATACTTGCCTGCGTTTTTCCATCGGGGCGAAAAGCGTTTTTAACATCAATAACAACATCTTCAAAACCTCCGCCCGCATCGCCGACTTTATAACTTAAATCGTAATACCATACGCCATTTCCCTGGCCGCTGTACATTAAAAAGTTGTAATATGCCTCATAAAGAGCTTTCCCGCTTACTTTTATTATTTCCGAGCGAGGCGTCGAATGTTTCATCATTCCCATATCCATTTCGGGGAAAGATGTCAGCTTGGCATTGTCAATAAAATTCCCCTCCTTGTCCTTTATTGTGAAATATACTTTGGTATAACCTAAACGAAATTCCCCTCTTTCGTTCCATGCCGAGACAGTATAATTGTCATCGGCAAATTCCTGGATGAGTTTCAACCCTTCAGTGGGATCAGCCGGAGAATTTTCTTCCTCCTTGCCGCATGAAATAAAAACAGCTGCAATAAATACCGATACTAAAATTCTATATAAACGTTTCATAATATTATTCGATAAATCATATAATTAAAATGCTTTATTTCTCTGAAAAATAAACCTTGAGCAGAGCATAAATAATTATGCCTTGCCACATTCCTTTATATTATATGAAACGCTTTGGCGGCGGAACAGGAACCTCAATCCCTCTCTTTGGAACATTAACATCACCGGAGCAAACGAATAGCAATCCCGTGCAACAATTAATCCCCTGCGGGATAATTCCAACAATAAAATCATCCGTTTGCGGCTCTACAAATCTTTTTCCTGACGAATTATCCGAACTCTCATCCCTTTCATTTATTGATTCTATTTGCTTTTCGAGATAACAGCTGCCGAGACAGCAATTGTCGGGATTATTTCTCTCCACGCAAAGGTTTTCGACAATATAATCATTGAATATATTATACTCTATATGCGGCAACTGGTATTTGCCAATGTTTATTGCCATAACTGCGAGTAATATTGCCGAATAAATTCTCATAATTCTGCCTTAATGAAATACGTCGCCGATGACGCGAATCGTTTTTATCACATTATCTGCCGGATTATATTCCGCATTTCCTGATTGTGAAGCAACAATAGACAATTGAACATCGTATGTATTATCTCTTGGCACTCCGCTCTCTCCGGCATGGTAAACATATATCGTTCCCGTTGATAAAAGCCGGCCGTATTTCGTATTTCCCAGCGTATATGAAACCGGTAATCCCGAAGAAGATTGCCCATTCAGCTTTATCATTTGTCCATCCCTGCTGATCTTCCATTCAAGAGGAGGATTAAAGTCAATAGACTGTATTTTTTTATCCAAATCCCAGTCGCGTATAATCAATTGCCGGACGATTTCCGGAGCTTCATAGAACATTTCGTTGCCGGATTGATAAGCGGTTATATTTACCGTTCCGGCCTGTAAAAAATGAACCTTGTCATCTTCAATTACCGCTATTTTTTCATCCCAACTTGCGTATGATACCGGAAGTTTTGAAGAAGATTGAGCCTGCAATTGCAAATATTCGTCGCGTAATAACTGTGGCGCTATCTCGCCAAACTCAATAGATTGCTGTTGCTTTCCATTATCTTTATCGCAAGCAGATAAAACGGCCGTAAAACAGGATAATATGAAAAGAATCCGCTTCATATTTTTGCTTCTTCCATCTCATTCTCCGGTTTGTATATCTCATATTTGGCAATTACATACATTCCCTGTCGATTATTATTCTCGATTTTGCGGAATTTTAGTAACCTTGTACTGCCAACCGTCTCTATTATCTTCATTGCAATTCTTATCATAATAAAAATACCATTTTTAATTAGGAGCAAAGATAATCGGAGGCAAATATGGCCGCAATACCTTGCAGAAGGTATATTTTATCTTCTATTCATAAAGAAAAAAATCGCATTAAAACAGTTTATTTCCGAACACTTAAACTGCCCTCCCGGAAATCCAAAATATCCTGCCTAACTTATTATAAATTCCTCCATTTTCTTATATATATATTGTTCCCAAAGGAGAAATCAACCCATTATTCTCGAATATTTTTCCGCCAAATCAGTAGCCGGCGATATTCGCCAACTCTCCTGAGCGCACCGAAACTTTGCCTGATGCGCTTTTTTTGAAGTATTGACGCAACGAAAGCCTCAATTTTCAAGTTTTCATGTCATCTTGACCTCAAGATTTGTTGAAAACTGGAGATTTCAAGGATTCTTGACCTCAAGAATTGTTGAAAACTGGAGATTTTGAGAATTCTTGACCTCAAGAATTGTTAAAAGTTGGAGATTCTTACGATTCTTGCCTCAAAGAATATCAATAAAATATATTTTTAGAGATTTAAGGAGAAAAATATTCCTTAATTTCAATATAATTTTCCTATTCTTAGCCGTATTCCGCCATAAATTCTTGCTCCCGAAACAGGTCCCCAAATCATGGAAGCATCGAAATCGCGAGCGAAAGGATCAACCCATTCGCGAATCGGTTCTTTTTGAGTAAATGAGAATATATTTTCCGCTCCTAAATAAATATCAAAACGCTTTGTGTTGCGTGTTATTTGCGCAAAATATACGGGAAATGCCGGCGAATAAATCTTTTCCGAATCATAACCGTTCAATCCCGGCAATCTCGCTTTTCCGTTGAATTGTGCCGTGGCGTCGAATATCCATTTGCGCAGTGGAGTGGCATAAGAAATGTTTACCAATCCCCTGTAATTGGAAACTAGCGGCAAATCTGTACTTACCAATCTCGTACCGTCGATGTAAACAATATTGTTATTATTGTATCGGAAAGCGGCGAATAAATCCAAGCCCTTGAAGATTGTGGCGGCCAGGTCTGCCTGCCATGCATTGGCGTAATTGCTCGTGCCGTTTGAATTGTAGAAGAATACTTCGTTGCGGTTTCGTTCCGTATCTGTGATTGTTTGATTAGTGAAGCGAGTATGGAAATAGTCGAGGCTTAATTTTGCCTGTTTGCCGCTCCATATTGGGATGTTAAAGGCGATATTTCCGCCAAAGTTCCACGCTTGTTCAATGTCTAAATCATTGATGTCGGTGATGTTGAACCTCCGGGAGGACGCCATCAGGCCGATATTTTCTGCCAGTATGTTCGGGGAGCGAAAACCACGCCCTGCCGATGCGCGAATGACGACAAAATTATTCACATCGTACTTTATATTCAGTCGCGGAGTGACGAGCCAGCCGAAAAAACTGTTATAATCGGTTCGCAAGCCGGCAACGAGCGTTAGATTTTTAAACTGCATATTGGTATATTCGACAAAAATGCCCGGAATAATCTCTGTTCGGTTTATCGAGGCGAGCGGTCTTTGAGGCGAATGGGTTAATGTATTTGTATTAAAGTCTGCGTTATCTGTAAATTGCGTATTGTACTTGTCATAAACGAAGCTTGCGCCTGCCATGTAGCGATGGCTGGTATTATTGATAAAGGATGAGAGCAAAAAGTTGAGATAATAGGAGTTTTGTGTTCCGCTGAAGTTTTTTCGTCCGAAAATTGAATTTTGTTCGTGATGCGTAAAGCTATTAATGAGGCCTAAACTTTGTCCTTCGTTGCCGGCAATGGCTATTCCGGTTTTATTATAAGCCGTAAAGTTTTTGTTATGAATTGAAGTTTCAAAAAGTCCATACGGAGGGATTTCAACTCCATGTTTTTTGTGACATTCTGCGGTTTGTCCGGCGACGCGATCTTCATATAAAAACTTTATTCCGGTGCGCGATTGAATACCTTTTTCATCATTCAGGTAAAACCAGCGATTATATACATTCACGTATTTGACATTCGGCATATCGAGGAAATTATCGCTGTTTTCATCATGGACTTCCGAAGCGGTCATTCCGCTTAGAAGCAAACTTGTCCAAAGGTTTGGAGCTACTTGGGTTGCGGTTGTGATATTTATCTCGTAATGTTGATCATCGTCGGTATAAGCATTTATAAATAAAGATTCGGTGTTATTCGGCTTCTTAAATTCCAGGTTAATTTGTCCGGTAATGGATTCATATCCGTTTATGACGGATGATGTTCCTTTTGAAATTTGTATTGTTTCCAGCCATGACGCCGGAATATAGCTCAATCCGTAAGTGGAAGCCAAACCGCGCAGTGTGGGAATATTTTCTGCCAGTGTTTGACTGTAAATGCCGGATAAACCGAGCAGCTGAATCTGTTTGGCTCCCGACACGGCGTCGGTAAAACCAACGGTGGCCGATGCGCTGTTTTCAAAGCTTTCGGATAAATTACAGCACGCCATTTTTTTTAATCCTGTTTGCGTAATCATCTCCGTTTTAAAAGATGAGAATGAAGATAGAATCGTACCTGAGCGAACGGATGAAACGACGATTTCTTCCGTCTGTATATTTCGTAAAGAATCCTGTTCATTTGTTTCCTGTGCTTTGATGTTCCATGAAAACAGAGAAAACAGTATCAATATCCGGCTGCCGGCCTTAATTCTTAGATTCATTTCTTCTTATGTTTAGTTATTTTTTTCCTGAACAAAGGACGGCAGTTCATGCTGAGTGTGCAATACCGTTGTGAGGGGATATTTTTTTTTGTATAATTCAAAGTAAATGTACAATGTGAAACAATAAGAGAGAGTTATATATGTTTAGCAAAGACTGTATTTCATGTACACTTTTAGCAGATGAGAGAGGATATGAGTATGAGTGCGTGAATTAGAATCAAAACTGAAGAATAAAAAGTTTCAGATGTTCGTCAACAGCCCAGAATATATTCTAACTTAATTTAACTTAACTGCGGCGAGTGAGCGGGATTAAAGAAACAAGATAGCGCAAAAAATAGTGTGAAGATTATGGTGAATTGGTGCTAACGATGATTTCTCTCAGGAATAATTTTGCGTATGGGCTTTTTTGTTCTGTTTTTTTAGTGGAGATGGTTGCGATTGCCTTTGTTGAAAATCGAAGAGGTCAGCTTTAGAATATCTTTTCAAGAAGTTGGAGAATGGAATGTATTGGCTAGAACTCTGCGAGGAGGCGTAGGTTGAGCTGGCGGCCGGTTAGGTAGTTGGGGACGGCTAGGGAGCGGGATTGATAGTCGGTAATCCAGAGGTAGGAATTGATGTTTTGCATGTCAAAGAGATTGAATATGTCTAAACCGAGACATATGCTTTTGAATTGCCGAAGGAAATAGCGCTCCATGATAGTGCCCTTTCTTCCAGCGAGTTGGTAGGATATTCCTATATCTACGCGACGGTATGGGGTTGTATGGTGGTAGCCCTGTTCGTATCCTTGATATGGAGGAGTGATGGGGAGGCGCCCGGATAACATTCCGCGCAGGTGGAGTGTCAGGTGTTTATAGCTGGGGAAATAGTCGGAGAAGTAAAGAGATATGCTGTAACCTGGATTATTAGGGAAGGGGATATGTTTATTCCCGCGGATATTTTGTTCTGCTTTCATGAGAGAGAGATTTATCCACGAGTCTGTGCCGGGAACAAATTCGCCGAAGAATTTGAAGTCTGCGCCGGCGGCATAACCTGTGGCGCAGTTTTCTCCGTAGTAATAGAGTTTTACGTTATTTATGGTATATGGGTTGAGATTGTCCAGTTTTTTGTAATATAGTTCTGTGGCGAATTTGTAGTTGCGGTCCATTAGTTTAAAGACGTAGTCTCCTCCGATGATTAAGTGTATGGAACGTTGAGATTTGAGTTTTTTATTGAGTTTTATGTGTCTGTTTCCGTCGTCATCGACGTTGATTTGTCGGAGTTCCTTATAGAATGGTGGTTGATAATAGACGCCGGCTGCTGCGCGGAGGGTAAAGTTTTGGTCGAAGTTGGGGATGAAGCCGATGGAGAAGCGGGGGCTGAAGATAAACTCGCGATTGTATGTCCAATAGCTGCCGCGGATCCCGCTAAGAATAGTGAAGAGGCCGTGGCGAGATCTGAATTTCCATGCATCTTGGAGGTAAGTGGAAAGGCGGAGGCCGGATACCTCGTTGTCGGAGTAGAGGTTGGATGTGACATAGACGCCGTCTTCGCGGTGCGGAATGGAGTAGCCTAGCGAATCACGCTTTTCCCATTCGCTGATACGGTCGTTGATGCGTTCCCATTGTGTGTTGGCACCCCATTGTATGGTGTTGGAACCGGCTCGTATTGATGCGAAGTGGCCTATGTTGGTGACGATGGCGTGGAGACGGTTGCGGGCGTGTTCGTGGTAATATCCAGTGGAGAAAGGAGAGAAAGAGCCGTTGTCTGGTTGATCTTCATAGGTGTATTTGCCGGCAATGTCGTATGATTCGGCTTCCATACTGTTGAAGACAGAGGCTTGGATGGCAGCTTCGCGGTTTTCGTTGTGGCGGTATTTCATGGTAATGGCGCCGAATTGAGTTTGGAAACGATCCTTTTCTTGCCCGGCGAAATCGACTTTGAAGTTGGTTATGCTGTCGGTCGTGCCGAATGATGTTTTTCTGGCTTGAGGCTTGAAAGTGAATGTATTGGAGGCGAGGTTGCCTAGGAAGTTAACCTCCCATTTAGGTGAGATAGTGAAGGTCATGTACGTCTGAATGTCTATGAATACGGGGTCGTAGTCTCCGTCTGTATCCAATGTTTTCAGAAGTGCGCGGGATGTTTTGTAGCGCAAGCCGGTGACTTGGGATAACTTGCCTGAAGAGCTTCCGACGTAAGTGCTGGCGCCGAGGAGGCTGATGGATGCGGAGCCTTCGAGTTCCTGGGGTTTCTTGTAGGTTATATCGAGTACGGAACTCATTTTGTCTCCGTATTTGGCCTCGAAGCCTCCGGCTGTGAATTTGACTTCCTCCGTCATGTCGGGGTTTACAAAGCTGAGGCCTTCTTGCTGGCCGGAACGAATGAGAAGGGGGCGGAATACTTCCAGGCCGTTGACATATACGATGTTTTCATCGTAGCTTCCACCGCGCACGGAGTATTGTGAGCTTAACTCGTTGCTGGAGCTGACGCCCGTATGAGTGACGATCAAGCTTTCAATGCTTCCGCCGGTGGGATCTGGGAGGAACTTTATCTGCCCTGTCTGGAGAGTTTCTACGGATGTTAATTGTCTGCGCTGGGCGGTTACGGCTACCTCGCCGAGATTGAATGAGAGGGCGTTCATCTGTACATTCAGGCGCATATCATGACTGGCGACGGGAATGATACGCTCGGCTTTGTTATAACCAAGGCATGAATAAATCAGTGAGAGAGAATCACCTGCGGCGACTGAGAGTGAGTAGAATCCTTTATCGTTTGTCGTTGTCCCGTTCAGGGTATTTTTTACTTGTACGATGGCCAATTCAATTGGATTGCCATCGCTATCGCGCACATAGCCGTTTATGCGTATATGTCCGTTTTCTTGCCCGAAGCACGGTAGTGAAATGGTGCAAATCGTCAGGTTTATGATGATAGTGATAAACAGGATGTGGCTCCTGATATGAGATGGGGAATGTGGATATTCGCCGGAGGTGGACATGAGTGTCCACCCGCTGACGAATGTGCGCGAGGCGCTTGTTATCCAATCACGCATTATTTGTTTCCAAATGTGAATGTGTAATCGCGCTTACCCTTAAATGCACGGTATATCCGAATATATACATTAATTATAATGCGTATGATTTCGAGAAATGGAAGCCAGCCTGAGGTCTTCTTCTGCCGGAGGAGAAGGGAGAGCTTGTTGGTCACGTTGACTTTCGTCGCGTATAAGGCAATGTACATTAATGCGGCGGCGGCAATCATAAAAGGATTGTAGAGTAAACCATCGGCTATCATGGCTGCAATGGAGAGCAGAAACATCACGGCGCTTATCGTCTCTGTCCTGTAAAATGCCAATTGCCAGCCGCGATAGTGGCTTTGCGTAGATGCACGGGCTATCTTAATATCCTTCCATGCGGCATAACATTCGGCAGGCTCCATCTCAGTTATTCCTGCGGGGGAATAGCCGACGCGAGTGTTCGTGCGAGTAGCTGTCTGGTTGACGAAAAGATCGTCGTCGCCTGCATGAAGACTAAGGGAATGGCTGAAGCCTTTATTGGCGAAGAACAGTTGCTTGCGGTAAGATAGATTACCGCCGTTGCCACTGTAAGGATGTCCGGATAAGGCTGAAGAAATATACTGTACGCCGGACAGCAGATTGTCATAGCTAATCAGCTTGTGAAGCAGGCCTTTATTCGTCGTATATGCGCAGAAGCCTAGAAGAATCATGGTATCTTCGTCATAGTTCCCTGCCATGGTGGCGAGCCAGTCGGCGCTCATCGGGCGGCAGCTTGCTTCGATGAAAAAAAGTGTGTCATACTTGGCTGCCTTGATGCCTAACGTGAGCGAGAGCTTGCGACGACTAAGGTATTTGGATTCTTCGGGGATAAACGTATGGTAGAGGTTGGGATATTCCTTTTCAAAGCGGAGAAGCACTGTGTCACTCTCGTCCGTAAAGCCGTCGTTGATGACGATTACTTCGTATTGCCCGTAGTTCTGGTTGAGCAGGATCGGGAGGTTCTTCTCAAGATTGCCGTTCTCGTTACGTGCATAGACGATGACTGATATGGAGGGCTGTTGAGCGTAATCGTTAAGGGCTTTGGGGGCGTGCTTCGCATACCGGGCGGGGCGCATATATATAATAAGGTAATAATAGAGCTGCACAAGGAAGAAGGCGCCTGCCACGCTCAATAGCACAATCTCACGCACCGTGAACGGATAGTCGAACCTGATCATAATGTATCGGAAAAATAGGCGGCGGGCAACCGGCGACCGTTATACTGAGATGCCATCGCCTCGCCGTAAGCGCCTGCTGAACGAATGGCAATCAAATCGCCTCGCCTGGTTGTGTTTAGCTCAATTCCCTGTGCAAATACGTCGGCCGATTCGCATACAGGGCCGACGACATCGTATGTTTGCGCGGCTTCATCTTCGGAGGTCAGATTCTCGATGCGGTGATAGGCGTCGTACATGGCTGGACGTATAAGGTCGGTGAAGCCTGCATCGAGAATGACGAACGTCTTTGTTTCGCCTTCCTTGACGTACAGAACCCTTGAGATCAGCGTCCCGCATTGGGCTATGATGGAGCGCCCCGGCTCGAAATGCGCCTGCTGACCCGGACGGAGTTCAACCAGGGCACTGATTGCATCAAAGTAGGTCTTGAAGTCGGCTACGGGGACGTGATTCGGGTGGTGGTAATTAATCCCCAGCCCGCCTCCGAAGTTGACATGCTCCAATTTGATGCGGCGAGACTCAAGCTCGTCCTGTATCTCATTTGCCCGTATGACGAGGGCTTGAAAGGCGGATATGTCCGTTATCTGCGAACCTATGTGGAAGTGAATACCGGAGAGATGAACATGCTTCGTCGTCTGAAGCAAGTCCAGCGCATCGTTAAGCAGGCCGAGGTTAATCCCGAACTTGTTCTCCTTCATGCCGGTCGTAATCTTGCTGTGCGTATGGGCGTCTATCTCCGGGTTGATGCGGAGGGCGACCGGCGCAACCTTGCCCATCGAGCCGGCTATCTCGTTAATGACTTTTATCTCGGCTTCCGATTCGACGTTGAAGCAATAGATGCCTTTTTCCAGCCCTAAGACTATCTCCCAATCGGCCTTGCCTACGCCTGCATAAACAATCTTCTCCGCCGGAATACCGGCCTCAAGCGCAGACTGTATCTCTCCGCCGCTCACACAGTCGGCTCCGAATCCTGCCTCGGCAATGATGGACAAAATCCGGGGATTGCGGTTGGCCTTCACGGCATAATGAACCTGATAACCATGTCTGGATGATTCGTCCTTAACTGTCGCCAGCGTCTGCTTCAACAGCTCAACGTCATAGTAATAAAATGGCGTCGGAAGCGACTTTAACTGCTCTAGTGGAAAGTTTCCCTTTATCATATTATTTATTATTAAACAGGAAATCACTAAGGGAACGCAAGGCCCGTTGCTTATCTTCCGACCGGACAAGGAGCGACACGTTATAATTGCTCCCACCGTAGGAAATCATGCGCACAGGTATGTCCTTCAACGCATTGACAATGCCGGCCTCAAAGCCAAGGTTTTCCCACTTCATATCGCCTACGACGCAGATGATAACCATATTATCATCAACCGTCACAGTACCGTATTTCTTCAAATCATCGACAATCTCGTCCAAACGCCTGCGATTATCAATCGTACAGGATACGCCCACCTCGGAAGTCGTCACCATGTCAATCGGAGTCTGGTAATTCTCAAACGTTTCAAACACCTTGCGCAAAAAGCCAGTAGCAAGCAGCATCCTGCCGCTCTTAATCTTAATCGCCGTAATGTTGTCCTTCGCAGCAATGGCTTTTACGCGACCCTCATCCGTCGCATTGGAAATAAGCGTCCCGGCAGCTTCAGGTTGCATGGTATTAAGAAGACGAACCGGTATATTGCTCAACTTCGCAGGCAATATACACGTGGGATGAAGAATCTTCGCACCAAAGTAAGCCAGCTCCGCCGCCTCCTCAAAATGCAAGTGACGCACCGGGCGAGTACCCTCAACATAACGCGGATCATTATTGTGCATACCGTCAATATCAGTCCATATCTGAATCTCCTCAGCATGAACCGCAGCGCCAATAAGAGACGCCGTATAGTCACTGCCGCCGCGCTGGAGATTATCAACCTCGCCATAAGCATTCCGGCAAATATAACCCTGAGTGATGAACAGATCAGCACCCTCATTAGCCTTCAGCAACGACATAAGCCTGTCCTTGATATAAACCGGATCCGGCTCGGCATTCTTGTCTGTACGCATGAAATCCAAGGCAGGCAACATGGCCGCATTAATCCCCTGCTCATGCAAATACAAGTGCATCAAACCCGTCGAAATCAACTCGCCCTGAGCAAGTATTACACGCTCCTCAAACAACGTAAACAAATCCTTCGTAAACGTCCGCATATAATCAAAATAATGAGCCGTCAACTCCCTCCCGCGCTGCCGGTATTCAGCAGTGCAAAACAACGCCTCAACATGCTCATAATACTTGACCGCAAGCTTGTTAATAATCTCGTTCGCACCATCAGGATTCTTCTTGTACAGATACTCCGATATCTCAACAAGAGAGTTCGTCGTGCCCGCCATCGCCGACAGCACAACAATATTACGCCCACCCGCAATCAGCCGCGCAACATCACGCATACGGCCAGCAGAACCAACAGACGTTCCTCCAAATTTCAAGACTTTCATTACCATTATTAAATATTAGTTATACTGCAACTAAAACATACTTTTTAAACCGGAACAAAGATACTCTTTTAATCCGTATTCCCCCGCCACACAGGCGATTAATTAAACCGCAACCGCCCAGCCCCCATCATCGCACAAAAGCGCCTGCACCATCATTCCCCTCCCGCCTGTTCACGCTTCGCCCACCAGGATGCCTGCCCATTTCCCGCCCCATCGCTCCCGCCTCGACTGCCCAGTCGTCAACCCCCGACTGTCCAGTCGTCAACCCCCGACTGTCCAGTCGTCAACTCCCGACTGCCCAGTCGTCAACTCCCGACTGTCCAGTCGTCAACCCCCGACTGCCCAGTCGTCAACTCCCGACTGTCCAGTCGTCAACTCCCGACTGTCCAGTCGTCAACCCCCGACTGTCCAGTAAACCCTTCTCAACAGCCCGTCCGAACAGCATACACATTAATAATATAGCAACCGCATTACAATTGGGCGCCAGGCGAGAGATAATAAAAGAACCGTTTCATCAACAGTTCGCACGGATAGATACACATTAATAATATAGCAGCCGTATTTTAATTGGGCGAAAGTTAAGAGATAGTGTGAGGAAAGGCTAATCGACAATTCGTTCGGTGAGCTTATACATTTATAATATAGCGTTCATATCTCAACCAGGTGAAAGTCAAGAGATGGTGCGGGGAAAGGCTAATCGACAATTCGTTCGGCGAGGTTACACATTTATAATATAGCGTTCATATCTCAACCAGGTGAAAGTCAAGAGATGGTGCAGGGAAAGGCTAATCGACAATCCGTTCGGCGAGGTTACACATTTATAATATAGTTGCCGTATTTCAATTGGGCGAAAGTTAAGAGATGGTGCAGGGAAAGGCTAATCCGCCAATCGTTCGGCGTGGCTGTACATTAATAATATAGCTGCCGTATTTCAATTGGGTGAAAAGCAAGAGATGGTGCAGGTAAATGCTAATCGACAATTCGTTCGGTGAGGTTACATATTTATAATATAGTTGCCGTATTTCAATCGGGTGAAAAGCAAGAGATGGTGCGAGGAAAGGCTAGTCCGCCAATCGTTTGGTGTGGTTATACATTTATAATATAGTTGCCGTATTTCAATCTGGTGAAAGTTAAGAATTAGTGCAGGAAAAGGCTGATCAGTAATTCGTTTGGCTGGACTGTACATTTATAATATAGTTGCCGTATTTCAATTGGGCGAAAGTCAAGAGATGGTGCGAGGAAAGGCTAATCGACAATTCGTTCGGCGAGGTTACACATTTATAATATAATCCCAGTCAGCCAACCGCCAAAAGAAGAATCCACTAACCGTCCGACAAGCACTGGCAGAATCGACTAAAACCTCATCAACAATTCACCCGAAATGGATGCACATTAATAATGTACACTCCGCAAGCTGACCGGGAAAAATGTCCGACGCCAATCGCTCAACAGACTCTCCATCAACCGCCGACAACTCGCCTCCCCTCGCATCGCCACATAAAAAAAAGGGGCGAGCTTCACAGCCCAACCCCAATTACAGTAATTTACAATACGTTTAAAATAAACTCCAAGCAACCGTTAAGCCTGCCATAACAATGGCAACCATGCTCATCAGCTTGATAAGTATGTTAAGGCTAGGGCCGGAGGTGTCTTTAAAGGGGTCTCCCACGGTGTCGCCAACAACCGTCGCCTTATGGACGTCGGAGCCTTTACCGCCAAAGTGACCCTCTTCTACATATTTCTTTGCATTATCCCACGCGCCGCCGGCATTGGCCATGAAGACGGCCAGCACAAACCCTGCGCCAAGACCGCCTGCCAACAGCCCCATCACGCCGGATACGCCGAAAATCAAGCCAGTCAGGATAGGCGCCAATATGGCAAGTATCGAGGGCAAAAGCATCTCTTTTTGCGCCCCCCTGGTGGATATGGCAACGCACCGGGCATAGTCGGGAGTGGCTTCGCCCGTGAGTATGCCTTTGATCTCGCGAAACTGGCGACGGACTTCATTTACCATGCTTTGAGCAGCTCGCCCGACAGCATTCATCGTCAGTCCGCAAAACATGAATGCCATCATCGAACCTATGAAGATGCCGACCAGCACCTTGGGATTCATAAGGTTCACCTGATAGTAATTCATAAAGTCAAGTATGGACGCCTCCGAGACGTTAACCGTCACACCGTCGGCAAACGTCAACACGTTGCGGCCGATATGCTGCAATCCAATCTTAATCTCTTCAATATAGGAGGCAAGCAGGGCAAGGGCGGTCAGGGCAGCAGAGCCGATAGCGAATCCTTTGCCTGTTGCGGCAGTCGTATTGCCAAGGGCGTCGAGGGCGTCGGTGCGCTTGCGTACTTCCGGTTCGAGGCCGCTCATCTCGGCATTGCCGCCGGCGTTGTCCGCTATGGGGCCGTAGGCGTCGGTGGCCAGCGTGATGCCCAGAGTTGAGAGCATACCGACGGCGGCGATGCCTATGCCGTAGAGACCGAGACTAAGGTTGTGAGGCGTCAACATGTTCTTCATGTCGAAGCCGATTGCGCAAAGGTAGGCCATGATGATGGCCAGGCTGATGGTCAGCACCGGTATGGCGGTCGATAACATTCCCAGGCCGAGGCCGGAGATGATGACGGTTGCCGGACCTGTCTGTCCGCTCTCGGAAACCTTTTGTGTCGGCTTGTAGGAGTGCGATGTATAATATTCGGTCGATTGTCCGATGATTACGCCGGCGACAAGGCCGCTGATTACCGAGAAGGATAAGCCTATCCAGTTTTCTATGCCTAGCGCATACAGGATGCCGAAGGCCGCCAGGCCGATGAGTATGGAGCTGGTGTTTACTCCTTTGCCAAGGGCGCTGAGGAGCTGTTTCATGTTTGCTCCCTCCTTTGTGCGAACTATGAATATGCCCAGGATGGAGAGGACGATGCCGACGGCGGCTATGAGCATCGGCGCCAGCACAGCCTTTATCTGCAAGTCAGCCTGCAGGAAGAATGCTGAAGCTCCGAGGGCTGCTGTTGCGAGTATGGAACCGCAGTAGGATTCGTACAGGTCGGCGCCCATACCGGCTACGTCGCCTACATTGTCGCCTACATTGTCGGCTATAGTGGCGGGGTTGCGCGGGTCGTCTTCCGGGATGCCGGCTTCGACTTTACCTACAAGGTCGGCTCCGACGTCTGCCGCTTTCGTATATATTCCGCCGCCTACGCGGGCGAAGAGGGCTTGTGTGGATGCGCCCATGCCGAAGGTTAGCATTGTCGTGGTTATGATGACCAGTTTCTGTGTGTCGGTTGCCTCTTCCACAAAGTGATTCAGAACAATGAACCAGAGCGAGATGTCCAGCAATCCGAGGCCTACTACTACAAGTCCCATAACGGCGCCTGCCCGAAACGCAACCTTCAAGCCGCTGTCAAGCGAACGTCTTGCGGCATTTGCCGTGCGTGCAGATGCGTGTGTGGCTGTCTTCATGCCGATAAAGCCCGACAGGCCGGAAAATAAGCCGCCAGTCAGGAACGCGAACGGTACCCAGCCGTTCTGTACGCCGAATCCGTATGCCAGGACGGCAAAAAAGGCGCATAAGACAATGAAGACAACTATCACAATCTTGTATTGCTGCCACAGGTAGGCCATCGCACCTTCCCGGACATATTGGGCAATCTTTTTCATCGTGTCTGTGCCTTCGCTTTCTTTCATCATTTGCCGGAAGAATATCCAAGCGAACAGTAACGCCAAAATCGACGCAACCGGTATAAACCAAAAAATCCAATTGTTTGCAATCATGATACTATTTATTGTGTTTAATATTAAAAACGTTGCAAAAATAAAGGAAACTATCTTTCAAACCAACATTATAACATGTTTCCTCCCCACAAACATTCCTTTTGTTTCTTGCGAATCTGCTGCCGGATTCGGACTAATGCTTTGTCCCCTCAAACAGATCGCGGTTATCGCGGGAGACGCCCTGGCTCGTCTTGTAATTATTAAATGTATAGCTAAGTGTTAACGATATGACAGGGTAGTTCGGACGTATGCGAGTGAACGACGACAGATCCGCCGTTCTAATGTCGCTGCGATAGCGTGCGGAATTGAGAGCATCGCGGAAAGTCAGCGTCCCGCTAAGGTTCGCAAAAAATTGATGGCGAACGGAGAAGTTCACAAACCAGAACGAACCGGAGCTGCCCTGGGTCGTTACAGACGGCCCCACAAAGTTCCCGTCCAGCTGAATGCGCGTGCCGCGGCCGACGGTGAAGAGGTTGTTCAGAGTAGCATCGTAGTTGGTACTCGTCTCCTCAGCTCCTTCGGCTTTGTACATCTTGTCTACCTCATAATAATAGGCGTTGCCGAGAACGTTAAGGTTCCACCACGAATTAATCCTGAACTGACCGTTAAGCTCAATCCCCGTCGAGCGATCGCGACCAACGTTTGCCATCGAATCCAGCGTCACACCCGCTTGAAACGGAACCCGGAGCCGTTCAATCTTGTCACGCCGGCTGCGCGTAAAGGCAGTCGCCGAGAGAAACTGCTCGCCGAACGTCTTCGTATAGCCAAGCTCGAACGAGTGAATATACTCCGGCAATATGTCGGGATTGCCTATCTCCGCTGTATAATAGTCGCGATACGTTATATACGGCTCCATGTAAAAGAGTGCGGGAGGATTTATACGGTATGAATACGCCACCGACAGCTTTTGCTCACGAGGCAAGCCCCATGACGCATGAACCGACGGATAAAGATCTATCGCATTAATCAAACGGTCAGCCCCATTTACCGAACTGCGCAGCTCGACGTGCGTATGCTCCCCGCGAAGCCCAGCCTGCATGTCAACCTTGCCAATGCCCGTCGCAGCCATCGCATACAGCGAATGTATACCACGCTGGAAATAGAACGTATTATATATGTCATCGCGCCAGTAAAATTCAGACTTCGCCGAATCCCAGAACTGCATCGAGTAATCCCCATCTTCGAGATAAGAGTAGTACATGTACCCCGCCTCTATCCGGCTACGCTCGCCAACAGGCTTGACATAGTCGATATTGCCTAAAACCGTCCAGCGCAACTCATCCTCCCACGCACGATGACCCTGCCGGCGAAGACCGCCACCGTCGAAAAGATCGCTCTGAAAATACTCCACCGGATCGCCCTGATAGGCCAGCAAAAAATTGCCCGTCAACCGCTCGCCCTTCGCAAAAGTGCGCTCAAAGCCAGCCTGACCCTGAAAAACAGTCGCATATATATAAAAACTGTCAACGCTGCGGTAACGATTCTCCTCGACACCACCGACAACGCCCGCAGGCAAACGGCTTTCGCGATAATCCAAATCGCCCTGGCGAGTATTGTCGCCATAAGAAATATCGCCAACAAAATGCAGCGTCGTCTTATCGTCAACATTATAATCCAGACCACCGCTCGCACCGTAGCGATAACTAGCGCTGCGCCGAGGCCCGTCAGAGCGAGAACTTGTCGCCACGCCTCCGACCAACGTCGTCTTATCCTGCGAGAAACTGCTCTCGCGAACCGGCATGTTCCAATATCCCGACAGGCGCCACTGCAGACGGCCAAGCTTCCGGAACAGAAGGAAATCGACCCCGTTTGACAGCGCCGTGCTGCCAGACATGTTCGCCATACCGCTCAGACCCTCCAACGCACTTTTCTTGGTAATTATATTAATGATGCCAGTCTCGCCCGCAGCCTCATGCCGGGCGGACGGCGTCGTTATTATCTCAATATCCTCAATCAATCCGGCCGGAACCTGCTGAAGAGCCTGAGTCCCGGAAAACATGCTCGGCTGACCGTCGATATATACGCGGAAACCACTGCTGCCGCGGAACGTCACTCCTCCCTCCGCATCCACGCGAATCGAAGGCATATTCTCCAATATCTCAACAGCCGTACCGCCGCTCGACGCCAAACTGTTCGAACCGCTCACGACCCTTTTGTCGAGTTTATAAACCACCTGACGCTTGCCCGCCGCAACAACAACCTCCGACAATCCAATCTCCAGAGGCATCAGCTCAACCGTCCCAACGTCAGTATCATCGCCGGCAGACGCGCATCCAACCTCCGCAAGCTCATACAAATCATAACCAATCATACGAACGCGCAGGCGATACATCCCCACGCGCACACCGGCAATGCTGAACACGCCGGACGCATCGCTGAACGACTGCGCAACAACCGTTTCACCGCTCCCACTGAGCAGCATGACATCCGCCGCCTCTATCGGCAAGCGATTCGACTTATCAACAATTTTTCCACGGATAATCGGCGATGCCTGCAAAGAAAAACTCGCCGCTAAAACAAGCAAAACACAAAAAATTAGTGGCCTACCCATCATTAATAAAACTATTAAATTACACTTTGGGATGCAAACATACGCCAAAAAAACGAATCCATTGCTCCCAATCACGCAAAATATAGTCTCCCCCACTGCGGACACAGCCGTCGCCTCCAAGCGCAACCGCTCCGCAAACATCCGCCCATCGACGCGCCTTCCACTGTCAGCAGTCCACGAAGCCTCAAATTACCGGCGCAAAACCACACGCCTCTGCCGGCAAAAACTCCTCCATCCTTCCTGAATTTTTTCTCCCGTTTATGCGGAAAATTCGGCCGGCAGAGGCAAATTAACCTGCGTCCGGACGCAAAATTATTTGAGAATTACGTTTGTTTTTCCCTCCCGCCGAGCCGCAATAATTCGCACAAGCTGCATAAATAAACCGTCGCAGCATCCGCAACAGCCAAACAGCGGGCGAAGAGCGCTCAAACCGCACTGCCTGAATTTTTATGATACGTTGCGGAAGATCTGCCGATACGTATCGGCGCACAGTCCGTACCGTATCGGCAAATCGTCCGACACGTACCGGCATTTTGGCCGATACGTATCGGCGTTTTATCTCCTGCGTTACGGAAATTTTATGGATGCGCGGTTTGGACGGCCTGCCTCTGCTGCTGGAATTTTATGGGCGGGCGGGCGGATTTTTTATCCTGCATGTTGCGCTTTCTCCGTCGGCGGAGCTGCATTTCTCCGGCAATGGATACACATTAATATATATAGGGGGCTAAAATCATTTTACACTGATGTACATTTTTCCGGAAGAGGGTTGATATTTATCATGATGCGGATATGGCTTTTCAAGGAATACTGCCGGTATTTGTCTGATGATAATGGAAACCTTCTCCGGCAGAGGTTGTACATTTATCATGATATGTATGGATATTTATAGTAATGATTGTGCAGATTTTTGTCGGAAAAGGGTTTTGCAGGTCACAGTATGTTGATTGATTTTTCCGCTAATGTGTTAACATTTTTATGCCCGAACAGCGGGGGGCGTCTGTCCGGGCATGTACATTAATATTGATCAGTGTCCGTTTTTTTGCAGCGCTATTGCCGGGGCGATTGGGAAGGGCTGGGGACTGGGACTGTCCCATGTCGTCGGGGCAGCTGCATGTTCATGTTACGAGGGTAAGCGGGACGTCGTAAGTGAGGCTGCGCGGGCGTTTGAGGGCTTCGACGGCGGAGCGCGAATATTGCGTGGCTATGCGCAGGCGGTAGCGGCCGGCGGGCAGGTTGAGCGGGACGACGAAGATGATTTCACGCGCACGGTTGACGGGCACGGCGTGGGGCGGAACGGGATGTTCGCGATGCGTTTCGTCGTGGATGAGGACAAGGCCGACGGAGGGATCGTCGCCCATGAGTTTAATCTTCTGGCCGGAGATGCGGACGGTTCCGCCGGCGGTGAGAACCTCGTCGGCGCGGTTGCTTGACATGTCTGTTACGCAATGTATGCTTAGCGTTTTGCTGCCTCGGAGGCCGCTGTCTTCATAGTGCATATTCACCGAAAGTGTATCCAAAATTCTCGCGTCGGGGGTGTAGATGATGTGGTGACCGCAGATGTGGGAAATGTCGAAATCGTTCGGATTATCTACGCCCCGGCTCTTGATGCCCATGCGAAATGTGCCGATGCCTTCGAGCTGAATTGTTGCTCCGCGCAGGAGCAGCTTGGGGATTATTTCACGCAGGGCGCGAAGGGTGCCTACTGTATCTGGCAGGCTGACGGTCGTGCGTCCGGCGATTTCACGGCCTATTTCTTCGGTAGTTATTTTCTCGGCGGGGACGGCTGTGGCATACCATTTTCGGGGAGTTCCGGGCTGTTGGGGGTTCATTTTTTGTTCTAGCTTATACTTCATCAGTCAGCGTTTTTAATGAAATTTTTAATTATTGCTCAATTTTTTAGCGCAGGCAACGGGATAAATGCGAAGATATGCCGGCGATTTGCCGAACAGGTTGTGATTATTATTTTGAACATATAAGAAGATTTTTCCCATGCGCGATTTAAATTTAAATGTAAAGATAGGGGAAAAATATGTCAAAAGATGGGGCGGAATCGACAGGCTGTCGGGCGTTTGGGGGCGAAAGCGTCAAAATATTACAGCTAACTGGTGTAGAATAATATTTTAATTATCTTTGTGGCATCAGTATAGCAATCAAATTTTTTTAGATGAAATCGAAATTAATCATATTCCTGCTTGCGTTTTGTACGGCAGCTTTCGCAGAGGAAGCGGGCCTTTCTCCACAGCGTATCAAGCTAATATCCAACTCCATTTTTACCGTTTATACGTATGGCCCGGACGGGCAGGAAACTGGTCGGGGAAGCGGCTTCATCGTCGGCGTCAACGGTCTTTGCGTGACTAACTTCCATGTTCTCGAAGATGCGTATTCGGCTGTGGTTAAACTGAAAACCGGTGAAAAAATTAAAGTGCGCCATGTCGCGGATTACGACGCCGAGGCGGACCTCGTCAAATTCCAGCTGGATGTTCCGGCAAGCCGCATATTTGTTCCGCTTGGCGTAGCGCCGACATTGCCCATGCAGGGCGAAGATATTATCAGCATAAGCACGCCTCTGGGGCTGTATGAGCAGACGCTGGCTAAGGGCAATGTTTCGTCGGTGAGGAAGGAAAAGGGGTATGGGCATCTGATACAGGTGACGGCGCCGCTGTCGAGAGGGAGTAGCGGCTCGCCGATCATTAACAGTCAGGGGCAAGTCGTTGGCATAGCGACGATGATCGTCGTTTCCGGCCAGAATCTGAACTTTGCCGTGACGGCGCTGAAGCTTGCGCAACTGAACAGGAATAGAAAGCAGCGTTTGTTCGACATGTCGAAAGATCCGTTGGAGACGCGGTATATAAAGCTTGCGCGTTATGCGCTAAGGCAGCGGAACACGAGGACGGCTATCAAGTATGTAAATACGGAGCTGGGGACGAATCCGCAGAATCATTGGGCTTGGCGTATGCTTGGCGATATATATTTTATGAGTAATGATTTTGAGAAAAGCATGGAGTATCATAAGCGTGCGTATAATATTTCCGACTGCACAGAGAATGTGTTTAGCTACGGGCAGAGCGTTTCGGCGCTGGGCAAGCAGCGGGGGGGGGACAAGCAGTATTTCCAGCTGGCTTATGAGCTTTTGAATAAGGTTGCTACTGTAAAGGCTGACCCATCTATATATTATGCAATAGGGGATTTGATATATGAGTATTCAGTGACGTACAGCAGTATCGGCACCGACAAGCTGAAGAGTGCGCTGGAGTCGCTTGATTATGCGTTGTATGTTTATTATCGTTCGCCGTCGAAATACAACTTTGCTCCTGATCTTGTTTACATTAAGCGTGGGGAGGTGAAAACGGCGATGAATGATGTCGGCAGCGCGTTAGTAGATTATGATAATGCGATTAAAATTGACCCACAGTATTATAAGGCGTATTATCTACGGGGGAAATTGCGGGCGTTCAACTTGGATAATCCCGTTGCGGGACTGGAGGACGAGGAGAAGGCTCTGCGGCTTATCGGCAATAGCCCGCAGATCAAGGCTGACATTCTTTATACGCAGGCGATGATATATCATAAGCTTGCGTATAGTACCGGCAATGAGAGTTTTATTTCCTCCTCTGTCGACAAGCTGGGCGAGGCATACAAGCTCACGGGGAATACGGACTATATGGATTACAAGCAGCAGATTATAGATGAATTAAATGAATAATAACAATAATGTTTTAACCTTTATAATTT
>JAIRPK010000008.1 GCA_031257015.1 Tannerellaceae bacterium | reverse complement strand
CTTGTAAGCACGGTTCATGTTGGAAGGTGACACAATGCGTTCTAATAAATCGTCTTTGGTAAATTGCACTTCCACGAGGTGGTTTTCAGTTATCCCTATAAAAGTCTGCACTCCGGCATTGCTTTCGGATTCCATCATATCCTTCTGCCGGCAGTTATCACTCAATGTTGATATTTTCTGCATTTCTTCCTTCATCGGGTAACATTCATTGACTACTCGCTTAAATAAAGTTCAGACCTTCCCCGACCGACTGTCGATTTGTTTTTTTCTCGGATACTATCTCCTCTGCTGACTTCTCACAACAAGCTTTACTCCGTGCTTCTGAAAAAAAAAAATCCGCACGTCTGTGAGACCTCCCCAGTTAAGAATACATTCTTTCCATCTTATACCTGCCGGATTTACTTTGGATGTTTCCAGATAGTTATTGGGCTTTGTCTTGTTTAGCAGACTTACCCACATCCTTTAGCCTTATATCCGGTTTCTGTACGTCAGGCCAGACGTTTGCCGCGACCTTCCTTCAGATTCCAACTCGCGATGGACACCCTTGGCGTTGGCTAAACACTTCCCACTATCAGGGGGTGTAAGGGACTTGCAACCATTAGAATATACCCGTGCTGGGCGAACTAAAAAAGCTGCCGCTCTCCAGAATGATTCTGGAGAGCGGCAGCTTTTTTTAAACATTGTACGAAGATTGGCCATCATTCCAGGTCGCAGTTGTGCTTTTTATTTGGAATGGCAGACCTTTCGTATATACGTGTATTCAACATGTGGAATCTTGGATGAAAATTAGAGGATTCTGCATTTATCCGACAGACATAAGTGGAATCCCCACGGTGCTTATGTAGATTGTCACGAAATCTTCGTGGGGATATTATCGTTAATGTAAATTCATTTTTTTATACAAGTGCAGCGTCCTCCGGAAATATTCCTGACCGTATCATAACGCAAAGCTATGCACGTGAGTGCTCAGGGATGGAGAATGTTCAGTGGGGTGCGAGTTATGGTCGTGAGCTGCAACTTGTTGATGGCGGGCGAAAAACTATCAAAAAGAGTTTGTTCATTATCATATTATAAAAACAGACGGGGGAGTTCCGGATTATATCCATAATATTGCAGTACTAAAAAATCACTAAGAATGAACTTGGTTAAACATTTGCGCCATTGGCTGTCCAAGCCTGATTTGCGCACACCACTATCTGTTATCGTCACCTCGCTGAGCGAATTGCAAACGAGCGAAGAATTGTCGGAAGCAGGCAGAAATCATCTTGCTTCTGCTTTGGCGAATGTCTATCGCCTAGAGGAACTTTTATTATTCAAAACTGCCGGTGATGAAGCAAACAAACCGTCCAGCATGTTATCCGCTTCGACAAACGCGCATCCGGCCAAAGAATCTTTGCTGCTGGCAGAAGCTGACAGCGTTATGCGGGAATATCTCATGGAAAATCTGTCGAAGGATTATCAGGTGCTTTGCGTCGACGATGGAACAAAGGCCTTGGAACTGGCCAGGGAAAATAACCCCGATATTATCATTTCCAATGCACTCATGCCGGGCTTGCCGGGCTATGATTTATGCAGAATCCTCAAATCCACCGTTGAGACCAGCCATATCCCCGTCATATTATTATCGGCGCTGAGCGACAAGGAGAACATCATCTTCGGCCTGGAGGCGGGGGCGAACGACTATATCGTCAAGCCTTTCGACTTCGACATATTGAAAGCCAGAATCCGCAACATCCTTCTCAGTCGCGAACAGTTAAGGGCTATTGTCTTTTCGCCCAATACGCCTCTTGTCGAAACTAATTATACCAACGAGCTGGACATTCGTTTTCTTGACAAGGCGGTCAGAATTATTGAGAAGGAAATCTCCAATCCAGACTTCTCCATAAACGAATTTTGCAGTATGCTTGCAATGAGCCGAACCTCGGTTTATAATAAATTAAAATCGCTAACGAATCAGGGGCCGAATGATTTCATCCGCATTATCAGGCTCAACAAAGCAAAGGAATTTCTCGTATCGGGGGAATATACTGTCGCCGAAGTTTCTTACCGCGTGGGTTTTACCGACCCGAAATATTTCAGTACCAGTTTCAAGAAACAATTCGGCGTAAGTCCGAGTAAAATCCAAACACTTTAACAAAAGCCTCTCGCCTGTTCACAAGCGCAACAGGCTTGAAAAAATCAGATAATAGTTATGTAAAGCCACATCTCCCGCAGCATTTGTTTTTCACTCTTCCGTCTTCTCCGGACGCTCGCTAATAATCAGTGTGGACGGTGCATGGCGCAGCACTTCGGCATTACGCTCGGACAATTCGGAGTACGACTTATAGCTAACAATCATAAAATTATGCGTATGCAAAAACTCCGCATCCAATTCATCGCAACGCTCTACATTAGTCGCCTGTATCGCCTGGGCGTGCACTTTCAACTCTTCATACAACGCTCTGTCGCCTGCCGGCGAAGCAAGGAGAACGATGCGAACCGCACCCTTCCTGGTCAGGCCTTTTAACTGGCGGATGTAATTGAACAGGAAGCAGTCGGCAGCGGAGGTTACGAGAACCAGAATGTCAGTCGCATCAGTGAAGTTTCGGTTGATGAATATGCCAACCGGACATTGGACGTTTTCAACAAATATCTTGATTTTATCCTCCTCGCATGGAAGTATCCACTCCGATATATTAGACAGGCCATGCAGGGCTTTAGCCAGCCTCTGCCGTACTTTGGAACGGCGTTGCTTTTTTGTTGCGGCAACAGGCTCGCTCTGCGATGGTCCGGCGCCGACGAGGAAGAAGTCGTATGGCGCCTCGTTTGCAGTTTTAACAATGTCATGAGCTACATCGCAGGTCGTATAGTTAAGCACCTCGATTGAAATGCCAAGAAGGCTTGCACGGCTTAGAATGGGGGCAGAGCCGGGAGCGTCATAGTTTTCGTCAAACAATGGATTCGTCATTGTATCCGATGCCAAATGGAGTGCTGTCACATTCAACTTCTTAGCCTCGTCGTGTGAAAACATCTTATGGGCAATATTAAGGAGTTCTACACCGCTAGAACTGCGCCCGAAAGGCAGGAGCAGGCGGAATATGCGATCATCCGAACGCTGAGACGGCTTTTCGTAAAAATGATTGAGCAACCATAACAGTGGGCCGGTCATAAAGGTCGTAACCAGAGTCATAATCACGAGCATAACGAAAATAGCAGGCGAAAGCACGTGCATCTCATATCCAATCGTCAGTACAATCAGCTCCATCAGGCCACGTGTATTCATCAATGCGCCAAGGGTAAGGCTGTTTGTGTGCGTTTCTCCGGCGGCGAAGCGTGCAGCAAAGTAAACCCCGCCTGCTTTGCCAATGATGGCGCCCAATATAATTATGCCACACATAATCCACATATCGGCAGTATTTAACAACGCAATTTCCGTACGCAGCCCGGTAGAAACGAAAAAGAGAGGAAGGAAAAAAGTCAACGATATATCCTCAACTTTATTCGTCAACGCCCGGCGAAAATTTATATCCTCCGGCATGACCAAGCCCGCTATGAAGGCGCCGAAAAGCGCATGAAGACCTATAATCTGGGATAAATAAGCCGAGATGGTCAAGACGAGGAAGAGCAGCGCAATTGTCCTCCTGCCCATAATCCCTTCCTCATTATAATATGTGCAAACCTTGTGGAGACGTTTGCGCAACCACGAACTGAACATTATAAAAAGGTAAACAACGGCGGCGGCAAGGCTGAAAATTGCACTAAGTATCGTCCCGGCCTGCACAATGGCTACAATCATGGCCAGCAAGCACCAAGCTGTAATGTCGCCGTTTGCCGCGCAACCCAAGGCCAGAGCGCCGAGATGCGTTTTTGTCATTTTCCGTTCCTGAATGATACGGGCCAACACAGGGAAGGCCGTTATGCTCATGGAAATGCCAACAAAAAGGGCAAATGCAAAAAAGGGCGTTTCATGCTCGGCATACTTCTCATACGCAAAATAAGCAATCACAACCCCTATCGCCAGAGGCATGATAATGCCTGCATGACTGATGAGAATCGTCTCTTTCAGCTTCTTGCGAACCTTCTTAACATCCAGCTCCATGCCGATAGTAAACATGAATAGAATCAGTCCGATAGAACTCACAATGCTAATCGTGGACAGCGAACTCTCCGTGAAAATGAAAGCTGATGCCTCCGGCCATATAATACCCAGAATGGAAGGGCCGAGAGCAATGCCGGCAAGGATTTCCCCCAAAACTGTTGGCTGCTTCAGCTTCATGAACAAATAGGCAAAGAAGCGGCTGACAATAAGAATGATAATCATTTGCAGCAAGAAAATGCCAACGGGAGATTTGATCTCATGGATAAACAGATCTGTAAAGGCCGCAAATCCTTCGACAGGATTAACATTCAAACTGTTGCGTAAAGCTCCTGCTGCCTGCGAATATTTCGCATCTCCACAATATATTATAAAGTAAATAATAGCGCCGAAGATGGCTATCATCAGCAAATATTTGATAGCGGATTTTATATTATCATTCATATTTCAACCAAGTATTTCCGACAAAAATAATTAAGAATTTGGAATAAAGGAAGGTATTAGTAAAAAAAAACTATTCCAATTACACAGCCTTAAAATATAACCTTCGCCATGCTCATTTGTTTTTACCAAAGGCGTATCCGCTTTAGGCAATCCCCGGATCATTCAGGTAAAGAATCGCACTTGAAAAGTATATACATAAAAGGCGACAGCATCAACATTTACCGCTCATGACATAGAACACTCTCCCAAATGCCGCACTCGCTTTTAAGCGCTTGCCTGCCCTCGTAATGGCGCCGGACTGCTGCTGAAGCTGGCGAAACATCCCACCGCCATTAGTGACGACATCTCACTAACGTTAGTGGCGATGTCTCACTAGTGTTAGTGACGGTGTCCCACTAACGTTAGTGACGGTGTCTCACTAGTGTTAGTGACGGTGTCCCACTAACGTTAGTGATGCTTTCCCACCGTCATCTGATGGAATATTAAAGTCGGTCAACATAAAAGACAAAACAGCTAAAGGGCAAGCCGGCGAATATGCAGGGCATGTTTGCCTCAATATTGAACAGTCGGCGACGGTATTGTACAGTAATGACGGTGGTTTTGGCTGACGGGCCGGTTTTTCACACTGCCGCTTCCTGTCATGCCGGGATATGTGCATACTGTCAACAAAACAGGCAGGGGGCTTTACATCGCGGCGATTCATCATCATCTTCATCTGCTGCTTTTGGCAAACCAAGCCGTTAATTGTTGAAGTCATCATTCGGAGCTGCTCCTGCCAGGCCGGCATTGATTTTGATGGGATATAAATCATATATTAAATCATTCGTCAGCGACGGATACGCTTATCTTTTGCAAGCCCGGCGAAGTGTTTTTAAGCAGCTGTTTAATCTCTTATTTTCCGGTTGACAATGTGCACATAATCCACTAAATAATGCCTGCTATTTAATGCTTAACCGGTTGGTTTATTCTTGTAAAAGTATTGAATAATATTGGGGCGTTTTGCCTTATTATAATGTAATAAAGGTATGGGGTTATGCGCTTTTTTTGCACCTTGGGCGGTTCAGCCGGCGGGTGACGGGGGCTGGCGGGGCGAGATGCCCGAAGCATCGACGGGGCCTCTGCCGGAGGCAATTAGACGCTTTGAACAGGTCTTGAGAGTCCGGGTGGCTGAGGCGCTGCGACTAAAAACTGAAAAAACGGCTAGGAAATGTCGGAAAGAACGACTAACTTTGTCGGCGTTTGAAAAATACAGGAAAATATTATAAATCTGATTAAAAACAAAAACAATGATTAAAGTAGGTATTAATGGCTTTGGCCGCATCGGACGACTGGTTTTTCGCGCCGCTCAAAAGAGAAACGATATTCAGGTGGTAGGAATAAACGACCTGATTAGTGTTGATTACATGGCGTATATGCTGAAATACGATTCTATCCACGGTCAATTCGACGGCACAATTGAAGTTAAAGACGGCAATCTGGTTGTAAACGGCAATCCCATCCGCGTAACGGCTGAAAAGAACCCTGCCGACTTGAAGTGGGGTGAGATAAATGCTGAATACGTTGTTGAATCCACCGGCCTGTTCCTTTCTAAAGACAAGGCTCAGGGGCATATCGACGCCGGAGCTAAATACGTTGTAATGTCAGCTCCGTCCAAGGACGACACGCCAATGTTCGTATGCGGAGTAAATCTGGATGCTTATGTAAAGGGAACACAGTTTGTTTCAAACGCATCGTGCACAACCAACTGTCTTGCTCTTGTTGCTAAAGTATTAAATGACAAATTCGGCATAGTTGACGGACTTATGACCACTGTTCACGCAACAACCGCCACTCAGAAAACTGTTGACGGCCCATCGGCCAAAGACTGGAGAGGTGGACGCGCTGCATCGGGCAACATCATCCCATCGTCAACCGGAGCTGCTAAAGCCGTAGGCAAAGTTATCCCGCAGCTGAACGGCAAGCTCACCGGAATGTCCTTCCGCATCCCTACACTGGACGTATCAGTTGTTGACCTGACCGTCAATCTGGCCAAGTCCGCGACATACGAAGACATCAAGTCTGCCATGAAATCAGCATCTGAAAATGAACTCAAAGGCATCCTCGGATATACCGAAGACGAAGTCGTATCGTCCGACTTTATCGGCGACGCTCGTACCTCCATCTTCGATGCAAAAGCAGGTATTGCACTAACAGATAAATTTGTTAAAGTAGTATCATGGTACGACAATGAATGGGGATATTCAAGCAAAGTTCTTGACCTCATCGCTCACATGAAGAAAATAAACGGATAAATGTGAATTATTTATACTGTTTTCGCAGAAGATGTCCCGGTAACGAGACATCTTCTTTTTTTGTGTCGGGATGAATCGAATCGCCCTTAACATATTTTGAACCGTAATAATTTGCCGTGAGAAGCATCAAAAGGAAAAGACAGCATGTCGCAAAAGATAATGATTATTTGCTAAAATAATCCAGAAAAAATAAACCGCGCACCCCATGATAATAGCCCCTAACATTTTCACAATACAAGTAAAAGGCCTATCTTAGTGCGCTTTTTCGTAAGGAATGGCAACAAGAATTAAATAACATTTAGATGGTAGAACAAGACAGAATAATAAAGATAAATATTGAGGAAGAAATGAAATCGGCCTACATTGACTACTCAATGTCAGTGATAGTTTCGAGAGCACTTCCGGATGTCAGAGACGGTTTCAAACCCGTCCACCGCCGCATCCTTTTCGGCATGAACGAACTGGGAAATACTTCAGACAAACCTTATAAGAAATCAGCAAGAATAGTCGGCGATGTGCTGGGTAAATATCATCCTCACGGCGACTCGGCGGTATATCTCTCTATGGTGCGAATGGCGCAAGTCTGGTCTTTACGCTACCCGCTTGTTGACGGACAAGGGAACTATGGCTCGGTCGATGGAGACATGCCGGCGGCAATGCGTTATACAGAAGCGCGATTGAGCAAATTGGCTGAAGAGATGCTCCGCGATATAGATAAAGAAACTGTCGATTTTCAACTTAACTTTGATGACACATTAAAAGAACCAACCGTACTCCCAACCAGGATTCCCAACCTCCTCATAAACGGCGCATCAGGCATCGCCGTTGGTATGGCCACCAACATGCCCCCGCACAACATGTGCGAAGTTCTTAACGGATGTATTGCATACATCGACACTCGTGGAGAAATAGATGTTGACGGCCTTATGAAACATGTCAAAGCCCCAGACTTTCCCACAGGCGCTACCATCTACGGATATGCAGGCGTAAAAGAAGCTTTTGAAACAGGACGCGGACGTATCATCATCCGTGGGAAGGCAGAAATAGAAGTCGAAAACAACCATGAGAAAATAGTCATAACGGAAATACCTTACTTGGTAAACAAGGCCGAACTCATTAAATATATATCAGACCTGGTAAACGAAAAACGCCTCGACGGCATAACCTACGTAAACGACGAATCAGACCGAAGCGGAATGCGCATAGTCATCGACCTTAAACGAGATGCCAACGCAAGCGTAGTACTGAACAAACTGTACAAGCTCACCGCTCTTCAATCCTCCTTCAGCGTTAACAACATAGCCCTCGTAAAAGGGCGCCCAAAACTTCTCAACCTTAAAGACCTTATCAAACTATTTGTCGACCACAGGCAGGAAGTCGTAATCCGTCGCACGCGCTACGACCTCAGAAAAGCCGAAGAACGGGCGCATATACTTGAAGGATTAATCATCGCTTCCGACAACATAGATGAAGTAATAGCAATTATCCGCGCATCAAAAAGCCCGCAGGAGGCCATCAACGGCCTAATTGAACGCTTCGCGCTGTCAGAAATACAAGCACGGGCTATCGTGGAAATGAGGCTTCGGCAACTAACCGGCCTTGAGCAGGACAAACTAAGAGCTGAATACGAAGACATAATCAAACTCATCGGCGAACTCAAGGAAATACTTGAAAACCCGGACAGACTTATGGCCGTAATCAAGGAAGAACTGCAGGAAATAAAGGACAAATACGGGGACGAACGCAAAACCGACATTGTTTACGCATCCGAAGAACTTAATCCAGAAGACTTCTACGCAGATGACGAAATGATCATAACCATCACCCACATGGGCTACATCAAACGAACCCCTCTCAGCGAATTTCACGCCCAAGGGCGAGGCGGTGTAGGCGCAAAAGGCTCCGAAACCCGCGACGAAGACTTCCTCGAATATATATATCCAGCCTCCATGCACGCCACATTATTAATCTTTACAGCCAAAGGCAAATGCTATTGGCTGAAAGTATATGAAATCCCCGAAGGTGCTAAAAATGCAAAAGGCAGAGCTATACAGAACATCCTCAATATCGAACCAGACGACAAAGTCAACGCTTTCATCCGCATAAAACAATTAAGAACAGACGTAGCCTTCCTACAAACTCACTACCTGCTCTTCTGCACACGCAAAGGGATAATCAAAAAAACCCCGCTCGAAGCTTACTCTCGCCCAAGACAAAACGGAGTTAACGCAATCACCCTCCATGAAGACGACGGACTCATCGACGTCCGTATGACCAATGGAGACAACGAAGTTATCATTGCAAACCGCAACGGGCGAGCCATTCGATTTCATGAAAGCCACGTGAGAGTAATGGGCAGAACAGCATCAGGAGTAAGAGGCATGACACTCGACGACGACCCAGCTAACGAAGTCGTAGGCATGATATGTATTAAAGACAAAGAAAAGGAAACCATCCTCGTCGTCTCCGAACAAGGCTACGGCAAACGCTCACATATCGACGACTACCGCATCACCAACAGAGGTGCCAAAGGCGTTAAAACAATAAACATAACGGAAAAAACCGGCAAGCTAGTCTCTATCAAAAGCGTCACCGAAGCCAATGACATCATGATCATCAATAAATCAGGCATAGCAATACGCATCAGCGTACTAAACATCAGCCTCATCGGACGGGCTACGCAAGGCGTAAGGCTTATCAGCCTCGGCAAAAGACAGGACGAAATCGCCTCCGTATGCAAAGTACTATCCGAAGCAGACGAAAAAGATGCAGAAGAAAAAGCCAAAAGTGAAGCCCTCTCCAACCGGAACATTCCGGCAAGTATAGAAGAAAGCGAAGATAAGTTCGATGACGAAGAAGACTTCTACGACCACATCGAAGAAGAAGACGACGACGATGACGACATCACGGACGACACACTCGATAACGAAGAAAATTAATCACCAATAAAGAATAATTAATATCAAAAGACGATCACAATGAAACATGTAGTATTGACAATTGCATTATGCGTAGCCGCAACAGCCGCTTTTGCACAGAAAAAGGCCGTAAACGAAGCCCTGAGTATCGCCAAAGGTACTAACGCAAATTTCAAAGACGCCAGAGAACTCGTAAAGCCAGCTCTGGAAGGTGCGGAGACCAAAGACGATCCCAAAACATGGTACGTCGCTGGGTTTATTGAAGACCAGCAATTCAGCGCTGAAAGAATGAAACAAATGCTCGGACAAACACCTGACGAGGAAGTTATGTACAGCTCCCTCCTCAACGTCCTGCCATTCTTTGAAAAAGCATACGAATTAGACCAACTCCCCAATGAGAAAGGTAAAATCAAACCCAAATATGTCAAAGACATCAAAGGCATACTGGGCGCAGACCACATCTTCTATATCAATGCAGGAGCGTTCTATTTCAACGAAAGAAACTACCCCAAGGCATACGAAAGCTTTGAACAGTACGTAAAAATCGCCAACCTCCCATTCTTTAAAGGAGAGAAAGCTGCCGAAAGAGACTCCAACTTCATGTTGGCGCAATACTACGCAGCAGTAGCCTCAACACAGCTAAACGACCACGAGCTTGCCATCAAAACTCTCGACAGAGCTTCCGGTACCGACTTCAACCTCAACGAAGTTTACCAATATCTATTCCAAGAATACCAGGCTCTTCAGGACACATCCAACATGGAAAAAACGCTCGAAGCAGGACTCAAAAAAGCTCCGCAGGAACAGTTCTTCCTCATGAACCTCATTGATGTTTACATAAAAACCAACCGCTTTCAACAAGCCATCAACTACCTCAAAACGGCAATCGACAATGCAACAGACAACAAAGCACAGCTCTATAACGTAATGGGCATCGTCTATGAACAAACAACCGACTTCGCCAGCGCAGAAGCCAACTTCGCAAAGGCCATGCAAGAAGATCCGGATAATGCCGACATCTCCGCAAACCTCGGACGCATATACTTCAATCAAGCGTTCAATAAACAGAATGAGGCAAACGCCATCAACGACAACAAACTCTATCAGGAGGAAGTCCAAAAAGCTAAAGAACTTTTCAAAAAAGCACTCCCCTATTTTGAAAAAGCATACCAGCAAAAACCGGACGAAAGAGAATACATGGTCGCTCTTCGAGGCATCTACTATAATTTGAATATGAGTGATGAATTAAAGGATATTGAAACAAAGATGGGACTTTAAAATCCTTCTTTTTTTCATGTCAATGACAGAGTAAAGCGTTCGACCACAAAGTCGAGCGCTTTTTCTATATAACGCCGCCCAAATCCTGTCCGCACTTTGAATTGCCTTATGATGCAGCCATCAAAAAAAACAAATCCTTATCCAGCAATAGACAGGATAACTCCACCCACGCCGGCTTTCCAACCATTCGCATTACCAAATATCAATCGTGGATTTCGTCTTTCTAACAGCACCCGCTCAACACATTATTAAATTTGTTTTATAACATTCCGCATAGTTATAAAAGCCACAAATTTCTTCCGAATGAGTCATTGTTGCATTACAATGAGTTCCGCGAAAATCTCGCAAGCTATTGCCGCATTACAATTAGTCCCGCGAAAATCTCGCAAGACATTGTTGCATCACAATTAGTTCCGCGAAAATCTCGCGAGACATTGTTGCGTTACAGTGAGTTCCGCGAAAATCTCGCAAGACATTGTTGCACTGCTCTGCGAACATTCCTGGGCATACTGTAATAAATACGCACCGCCTGTATTTCAGAATTTATTCACAATGAAAATATGTTGAAATGCGCTCTTGTTTCAGTAAAGGAGCAGTCCGGCGGTGGAAGCGAGGAGGATAGTGATTATTGGATTGACTTTGTATCTCCATGTGAGGAGGAAGGCGGCCAAGAAGAGGAGGGGGCTTTTAAGGTCAATGAAGTTGTCGTGGTTTACGAGCGAGAGGGCAGCGGCGGCGATTAGGCCGACGGCGGTCGGGCGTAGATAAGTGAAGGCAGCGTCCATGTATGTTTTTTTTCGATTGCGTGACAGGGCAACTGATATGGACAGGATGAGGATGAACGATGGCAGACAGACGCTGACGGTGGCTATGACAGAACCGAGAACTGCTACGGCAGGAGGGTAGCCGGAGTTAAGGACGGCGGTGTAGCCTGCGTATGTAGCGCTGTTGATGCCTATGGGGCCGGGGGTTGTTTGGGATATGGCTACGATGTCGGTAAATTCTTGGGGGGTGAGCCATTTGTGGGCTTCGACGGTTTCGTGCTGTATGAGGGATAACATGGCGTATCCGCCGCCGAAATTGAACAATCCTATTTTAAAGTAGCTAAGGAAGAGTTGTAAGAAGATCATCGTTGCATCATTATCATTTTACAAATATATGCTGGGCTAAACCTGCTGCAATGGCAAGGATGACAATGTATATGGGAGAAATGCCTGCTGCCCAGATGAGCATGGCGACGACGATGGGGATGGGGGCGGTGCGGAGATTAATGTGCGCAGCTTTTGCGGCGGTGAGAGAAGGGACGGCAATAAGGGCGACGACGACAGGACGGAGCGCCTTGAAAATTTTTTCTACGTAAAGGTTGTCCTGCACTTGCGTAAAAAAGATGGCGATGGTTAGTATGATTAGGAAGGAGGGGATGATTGTGGCAAGCGTGCAGACGATTGCGCCGGCGGTTTTACGCAAGCGGTATCCGATTAGTATGGACATGTTGACGGCAAATACTCCGGGCATAGTTTGGGATATGGCGAAGGCGTCGAGAAAGTTTTCGCGGCTCATCCATTTACGCCTGGTTACTTCGCGCTCAATGAGCGGAAGCATGGCGTACCCTCCTCCGATAGTGAATGCGCCTATGCGCAGGAATACGAAGAAGAGGGCGTGATACATGTTTTTCTATTTTCTTCTTACGCTGCGCACTGGTGTGGTTCTTTCGGCTTTAGGCTGTGCGGATTTGCTTGAAGATTGTTTGGGAGCAGTGGGAGTTTGTTTGGAGGACTTGGCTGCTTGCTTTTGTGCTTTTTTCGCGTCTTTGGAGGTTATGAGTGTTGAGTCTGTTTTGACGTAGAGTGAACGGCGAAAGGTGTCGAGTTGGGCTTCGATATTCTCCTGGGCGAGGCGGAGCGTATCTGGGTCGGGATAATATTCGCGCAGGGTTTTGTTCATCAGGTTCTCGGTCTTGATGATTTCGCCCTTGAACATGCGGCGGCGGAAATAATCGTCAATGGTGAATGTTTTGGTGTTATTCGTGTTCGACGTCATTATGGGGGTGTGAGAAATGTATGGACGAATATTTTCGTACGGAAGCCAGAAAAGCGGGGTCGTTTCCCGTTCGCCGAGGTCGCCCGATGTGGTAACGAGAGGGCAGAGTGCAAGAGTTTTGACGTCGAAGACTGAGTTGTTCTGGTCGAAGTACCATGCTTCTTTCACGTAATAAGTAAGGATTTCGGCGGATGGAATGTCGCTTTCGTTAATTGCAAAAGATGGGTCTGCGCCTGCTTTAGCGGGGATTTCTTCATAGTAAATGTGGGCTGCATCAAGAAATTCTTTGAGGTTGAGGAGGTGCTCGTCGTCGAATGCCTCATAGCCGTCCTCGTAGCGATAGGCATCTATTTTCTTTTCGATTAATAGTTGGAATATGGTGGAGAAGAGGTTCATTGTTCCATTGACAGGCCTTGGTGGATAATAGAGCGGTGCGTTTTGTTCGTCTGCGAGATTAATCATGCGGTATATGATTCTAGTCCAGCGGGCGTTGCCTATTTCTTGAGTGAGGCGTTGGTTCATATCTTGTGCGCGGACGGAGAGTTCAGAGCTGTTGGCGTCTTTTTTTGTACTGCGTGCGCCGGTTCGGACTTCTGGCGAGCGTCTCTGTTGTTCACTTTGTTCTTGCGCTGTTGCGGAGATGGATACGAGGGCGACGGTTGCCCAGATGCAGATTTGATATAGTCGTTTCATATTGTGGGGTATAACATTTAGTTTACGATGACTTGTATGGGTGATATTTTACGTTCTCTTCCGTCAGGGCCTTTGGCCGTGACGTTATTTATCCAGAATTGTTTGCCTCTGGGGAGGTTTCGGATATAGTTTTTTTGCCGGTCGGAGAAGTTGGTTCCTTCGACCGTTTCCCTGAGCATGTTGCCGAATGAGTCCGGATAGGTTATCTCGAAGCGCAAAACGGTGAATTGAATGTTGAGGATTCCGTCGTCTATGGCTGCGAGGATTCCGCCGGCGGTCATGAGATCTTTTTTGAGTATGCTTCCGCCTCGGAACATGCGGGCGTTGCCGGTTGCATCCTTATATTCGAGGTAGGGCATGGGGTCGGGCAGCATTTTGATTTTAAACTTGCGCCCGCTTGCTCTTTGTGGAGTACCATCGGCGGTCTTTGCATTTACTATTACTTCTACTTCTTTACCGATTGTTGCGGCGGAGGGATGTGCAATCCAGAGACTGCCTTGGGGCTGGAGCCTTACGCCGGGATCAGAGGATGAAGCGCTAACGTTTCCGCTGGCTATGCCGGGCACGGCGATTTCGATCGGATTGTCTATTCCGGCGTAGAGGACGTTCATCATTGTAGGAGCAACGGTTGCTACGGGGGCGGTAACGAAATAATTGGTGGAGGCATTATAGTTCTGGACTATTCCGTCGCTGCCTGGCATTTTGATTGAGACATTGAGGGGAAATGTTCCGGTTGCGGATGTTCGTGTGACGAATCGACCGCTGTCGGTGGATTTCATCTGTACGCCGTTGACCCATATTTCCGGTCGTTTGGTTGTATCTACGGCGGAGAGGACGATGTTGGCTTCGTAATTGCTGCCTTGCATGACGATCTGGCTCTTGGGGACGATTTGGGCTTCAAGCTTGTTTACTCGATAGTCTTTGACGTCAACGCTGTTGAGGAGGTTGCTCATTACTTCTCCCTGGACATAGCGGACATCGCTCTGGAGTTTTGTTAGCAGGGTTACGGCGGCAGCTACCGGCATATTCTCAAAGAGTGATTCTTCCCAGTTGCGTCCTTGAAGACGAGAGTGCGTAGAGAGACTTTCGCGTATGACTTGTTTTTTTGTGGTGTCCTGCACCATTCCGGCCATGAGGGTTCTGTATGTGACAATGGCTTCACGCAGTTTTACGCCTTCTCCGTTGATTGGTGCAAGCATGACACGGGAAGCTGCTTCAAGGTCGTCTTTGTGGACGATGTCGTTGACGTTTGCTGCTTGGCCGTCGGCGGTGCGGGCGATTCGTTCTTTTAATTCCTGTATATAATTAAATACTTTTTCCGATTCTTTTCCTACTTGAATACCCTTTTCGTACCATTCTTTCACCTTGTCAGGATTTGAATTGTAGTAGGCTTCCAGTTCCTTATTGACTATTTCGTTTCTTTGTTGAGAGTTGTCGATAGTGTTGCGCAGACTGTCCTCTACCAGCACGAAGCCGTCGAGAACCTCCGAGGAGACATTGAGGGCTATCAGGGCTATGAATACCACGTACATCAGATTGATCATCTTCTGCCGCGGGGAATTGGGATTATTGCCTACTGCCATTATTTATTTTGTTTGGGATGGATTAGGTTGAAACTGTCCAGCCTGTGCCGCGGGTATGCCCATATTAACGGTCATGGCTTGGAGGAGGCGGGCATAAACGGTGTTGAGCTGAGCGAGCTGTTGGGCCATCTTCTCTGTCTCGGCACGGAAAACGGAGCTGTCGACAATGGAGCCTTCATATAAGTCTTTGATGCGATTGAGGCCAGCGTTGATATGCTCAATGGAGCTTATCTGTGAACTTATGCTTTTGAGTTGGAGTTCGTATATGGTGTTTAGCCCTGCTACGTTCCGATTGAGATTTTCCATCTGCCGGACGTAATTTAGCGAGTTGCTGTTGATTCCATTTGATACACTGGACAGGGATTCGGTTACGGAGCTGAATTTTTCCAGTTCGGCGGATATTTTTGCTATTTGTTCCATATATTTCTGTGTGGCGGCAGCCAAGTCGGGTATTTCGGATATGCGGTCGGCAGCGTCTAGCATCTTTTGGGTTATGGTGATTGTGTTCGGGTCTGCGGCCTGGCTTCCGCTTATATTAATGTATGTACCGCCGGATGCGCCTCCGCTTGTCGGAATATTTCCGCCTCCATTGTTTGCCTGGGTGGCTGTACCATGAATGTTTCCTCCCATGTTTATGCCTCCGCCTGTACCGGCAACGGAGCTGCCGGATGAGGGACTAATGTCAGGGCGGTCAAGGGGATTCTTTGAACTCAATGCGGGGAATACGTCTTCCCATCTGTAATCGGAGCTGGGGCGCTCGAAACCGAAAATGAAAAACACGACAACTTCCGTTATCATCCCTATGGCCAGCATCTGGTTGCCATAAGGAAGGTGGAGGATTTTGAACAAGGCACCGAGGATTACGACCGAGGCTCCCCAGCTGTAAAAGAAGTTCAGTATTCTTTTCCCTCCATTGCTGGAGAAGAACATCTCTACTCTATTCTTGTATATTTTGTATTTTCCCATTGTTTTTTCTGCTTTATATCGTTATCCTTTATCCTGTAATATTATTTTTTTCCACCCTTGGAACGCGAAAATCCTATTTGCGTACGAACGCAACGGAATCCGATGTATGAGCGCGTTTCGTTCTGGTATTCAAAAGCACGCATGTCTGAGCGGATAAATTGAGCTACGTCTTTCCATGAACCTCCTCTTATGACTTTCTTCTTCATTGCGTATGGATCTTCCCTGGCTGCATTGTAGCGGAGGTCGGGGTTCATATCGTTCATTTGTCTGGGGCCGGATTCCGAATAAACCGTCGCCGTCCATTCGGCAACGTTTCCGGCCATATCGTACAAGCCAAATTCGTTCGGGGAGAATGAGGCGACTTTAGAGGTTATCAGATGGCCGTCCTCGGTATAATTGCCGTTGCCCGGCTTGAAGTTGCCGAGGAAGCAGTCGTTGCTCTGCAAGCCGTCAGTCGCCCATGGGTATTTATATTCGTTTTTCCCTGTGCGAGCGGCATATTCCCATTCACCCTCGGTTGGGAGGCGAAACGGCTCTATGGCCATGCCGGACGGCAGATTGCCGGAGGTTTTGTACAGATTGGTGCGCCATTCGCAGAAGGCAGTTGCCTGTTCCCACGAAACGCCCACGACAGGGTAATCGTCGTAGCCGGGGTGCTGAAAGTACATTCGCATGTAGGGTTCGTTGTATGCGTTTTTGAAATCGTTTATCCAGCATGTTTCGTCAGGATATATATTAATGATGCGGGTGTTGAGGAAGTCCCATTCGCTGCTTAGCGGCCTTGTTATGGTTTCGTTGATTATGCGGCCTTCTTCGTCGATGTATGCCGTGTCTTTTGAAATCATTATCACTTCGTCGGGGTCAGGCTTTATGTCGGTATTTCTTATGCGCTCGGCGGGATCGAAGCGATTCTTTCTAAGCGCTGCGGTGGTATAGTCGTACCATTCGTATGTAAACAGCATTTGCTTTGGATCCAGTTTTTTTTCTCCTGTGACGGGGTTGGTATAGTAAATGCTTTCGATGGCGCGTTGTTCGTCCTCGGAAGCCCGACGCCATGGAATGGGTCTGTTCCAGTTCAGGTGGGGGACGACAGGTTCGCCGTATCTGTCTTCGGTAATTTTAAAGAGGTCATTACCTCCGTACTGCGGATCTGCCAGGCGTTCACGGATAATTGAATCACGCACCCAATAGACGAATTGCCTGTACTGTGCATTGGTTATTTCCGTCTGGTCCATCCAGAAAGCATCAAAGGATACGCCTTTCGTGTCAGGCATCATTCCCCAGAGCGAATCTTTGTCCGAAGGCCCCATCTCAAATGCGCCACGCTTTACCAGCACCATTCCGTAAGGGGCAGGCTCATTCACGGCGGCGCTACGTGCGCCGGTGACTTCGCCTCCTCCCATCATCGACCTGCCGCAGGAGGTGAGTAAGGTTGCTTTTACAGCAAGCATTAATACTATTCTTTTCATATATTATAATAAACGTACGCTTTTATGTTTATAGTTTCCTGTTTTTGCTTTATCCAGTTTAAATCTGTATCTCAACACTACTTCGTGGCTGCCGCTGCTGACCTTGTTGATGGCCGAAACCGGGTAATCGTATGCGTAGCCTGCTTCCACGTTGTTAAACGATGCGCCAAGGAATGCTACGACTGACGAGTTGATGCGCCAAGACAATCCTCCGCTGAACATTTTGTTATATAACAGCCGCCCGGTAATTTCCATTTGAAACGTTTGCATATCTGTTATTGCCAAAAAGGAGGGTTGCAACTCAAATAACGTGTCTTTTAGTTGAATATTGTACCCGCCAAGGAGATTGTAAGTCCGGTCTATATACGACGTTGTGTTTTGATCCAGTTCGTATTCCGGTGAGAGGACGTGCATCATTCCGAAGCCGAGATAGAGGTTTTTGAGCTGGAAATATGCGCCCGCGTTGAAATCAAAGGTCATTCCGGTGAGTTCCGTCTTGGGGACGGCTTCGTCCTCTTCCTGATTTTCGGGCGATTCGCCCCATTTTATGTTTGTCCCGTCAAACGTTGTGCTGAAAAGGCCGGGCTGGATGCCGATGCTTAGAACGCCGCCGAAGAGTTTTTGTTTTATGGCTATCTGCGCGGAAATATTGGAGTTGCTAAACAGGCCTATGGATTCCTGATATAGCGACAGGCCTGCGCCAATGCTGGCTTTTCCGGCCTGAAACGGTCTGTCAACCATTGCAAAAAGAGGCTTGGGCGCTCCCGGCATTCCTATCCATTGCTGTTTGTGAATTACCGTTATGTTCATATCGCTTGTCGCTCCTGCGTATGCGGGGTTGTAATAGCCCTGGGTTATGAAATAGTGGCTAAAGAAGGCGTCGTTCTGCGCTGCTGCAACGCTGCCCTCCAGACCTATAATTAAAAGAAATAACCTCTTTAGCATGATATTCAAACGATAAGCCGCTCATTATATTGTTCCTTGTTTTCGGTTTTCTGTTACAAAAGACAGGGAGGTTAGGGAGGAAGGAGATGCAAAAGAGGGGTAAGGCATTGTTTTTCCGCCCGCCACACTTGTTTCCGCCTATGCGCATGATTCCGGCGCACGCGCCAAGAGTTCCGGCGCACGCGCCGAGAGTTCCGGCGCACGCGCCGAGGGTTCCGTCGCACGCGCCAAGAGTTCCGTCGCACGCGCCGAGAGTTCTGTCGCACGCGCCGAGAGTTCCGTCGCACGCGCCGAGAGTTCCGTCGCACGCGCCGAGAGTTCCGTCGCACGCGCCGAGGGTTCTGTCGCACGCGCCGGAAGAGTGCGAGCTGGCTCCGGAGGTTCGCGAGCTAGCTCTGGAAGTTTGCGAGCTAGCTCCGGAAGTTTGCGAGCTAGCTCTGGAGGTTTGCGAGCTGGCTCTGGAAGTTCGCGAGCTAGCTCTGCTTGTTGATGAATGGGAGGGGGGCTATTTGACCAGGGCTTTGTCGGTGTAGGGGAGGCCGTTTATGTGGGCTTTTATGGTGTAGATGTCGGGGGGGATGGGGAGGCGAAGGTCGGTTGTGTTGAGGTTGAGGTTGGCGAGGCGGGGGATGGTGCGTCCGGCGGCGGCGAAGATTTCCATGTCGCTGATTGGGCTGGTGCTGGAGTGGATGTGGATACTGCCGGGAGCGTGTCTGTGACGGTTATGCCTTTCAGTGAGCCGGTATTGCTGAATATAGCCGTTGTTATTGGCGTATTTCTTCCCATACGGCTGCTGGGGGGCGAGCTTAAAGGTTTGGAAGTTGCCTGGCGGTTTGATCATGACATCGCGGATTTCGTGAAGGCCTCTTGCGCTTCCGCCGGTTGATGCGGAGAAGCCGAGTTGCATTGTGTCCGGGCGTTTGACGAAGTTTGGGTTTGTTCTGTTGTAGTCGTATTCCAGTAATTTGATGAAAGAAGGGGCTTTTCTCGGAGAGTTTGAGCGCTATTTTAAATTAAGGCTTAGAATTATGGTGTGTTTTTCCTTTTAAAGAAATATGTATGATGACGGTGAGGAGAGATAAAAATAAAAGGCGCCTGGCAATATGCAGGACGCCTTAACAGTTATCGGTTTTTTATAGTTTTAACTTCGGACGGATGTCAGGTTACGGTCTCCAAATGCGTTGTCCACGCGGGCTACATTAACCCAAAACTTGTTTTCATGCAGCCATGGCAGGGGGAAAACGGCTTTGCTTCTGGAGTAGGAATGTGTCCATTCATCGGCGGTCGCTTCATATTGGGGGTGTGGGGCATTTTTCAGGACATTATCGTCGGCTTGGGCACGCCCGTCTTCAACTTCCTTGATCTCTTCCCATATACATAATAGGGTATCGACGAAGCGGTCAAGTTCGACTTTGCTTTCGCTTTCGGTCGGCTCAATCATCAATGTGCCGTGAACGGGGAAGGAAAGCGTGGGGGCATGATAGCCAAAATCCATAAGCCGTTTGGCGATGTCGGTTTCGTCTATACCGGAGCGCTCTTTGATTTTTCGACATTCCAGGATTAGTTCGTGTCCGACGCGACCGGTTGCGCCTGTATAGACGATGCCGTAAGTGTCTTTTAATTTTGCTGCGAGGTAATTTGCATTAAGTATGGCTATTTGGGAAGCCTCTTTCAATCCCTCGGAGCCGAGCAGTCGGATGTAAGCATATGTTATGGGCAATATGCCGACGCTTCCGTAGGGGGAGGCTGCGATTGTATTTGTTCTGTCTCTCCAGGCTACGGGGTGTGAGGGGAGGAATGGGATTAAGTGGCGGGCTACACATATTGGGCCTGCGCCGGGGCCTCCTCCTCCATGTGGTGAGGCAAAGGTTTTATGAAGATTTAGGTGGCAGACGTCTGCGCCTATGATGCCGGGGTGGGTAAGGCCGACTTGAGCGTTCATGTTGGCGCCGTCCATATAGACCTGCCCTCCGTAACGATGGACGATGGCGCACATTTCCCGTATGTCGGTTTCAAAGATTCCGTGTGTTGAAGGATAGGTAATCATGGTTGCGGCGAGGGAAGATTGGTTTTCTTCGCTTTTGCGGCGGAAGTCGTCCATGTCAATATTTCCGTTTTCGTCAGTCTTAACGGTTACGGTCGTGTAGCCGCACTGTACGGCGCTGGCTGGATTTGTGCCATGAGCCGAGGCGGGGAGCAGGATAATGTTACGATGCCCCTCGCCTATGCTTTCCTGATAGGCTCGGATTACTCGCAGACCGGCATATTCGCCTGATGCGCCGGAATTGGGTTGGAGGCTGACACCTGGCAAACCGGTTATTTCGGCTAGATAGCCGATGAGATTCTCGATCAACTCACGGTAGCCTTCGGTCTGGTCGGCGGGCGCGTATGGATGTATGTTTTGAAATTCGGGGCGGCTCAAGGCAAATAGTTCAGAGGCGGCATTGAGCTTCATTGTGCATGATCCCAGGGGAATCATCGACTGGGCGAGTGATATGTCGCGGCGGCTTAGCCTGGTGATATAGCGCATAAGTTCCGTCTCGGTGCGGTACTTATTAAATACATCCTGGCAGAGGAAGGGGGAGGTGCGGGTGAATTTATCTTCAAAATAAACGATGCGCGGGATGTCATCTATATTTAAGGTGTAATCTTTTCCGATGGTTTCTGCGAAAATGTAGAGGAGGACGCCTATGTCCGTCAGCTGCGTCGTTTCATCAATGCTGATGCCTACCTGCCTACCGGTATCCAAGTATCGCAGGTTGACGTTACATTCAATGGCTATTTCTCTGAGTGTGTCAACGGAGGCACCAGAGGGGATGTTTATGAGGAGCGTGTCGAAATAATTTTGATTTACTTGCTCGTATCCCAATTGCTTCAATTCGGATGAGAGGAATCCTGCATAAGCATGTATTCGGCTGGCTATATCTTTCAAACCGTCAGAACCGTGATAAATGGCATAAAATCCTGACATGGATGCCAGGAGTGCTTGCGCTGTGCATATATTGGATGTGGCCTTTTCGCGCTTGATATGCTGTTCGCGTGTCTGGAGGGCGAGGCGAAGGGCAGGATGTCCGTAGGCGTCTTTTGATATCCCGATTATGCGACCGGGGATGGACCGCTTGTATTCTTCCTTTGTCGCCATGTAAGCGGCGGATGGTCCTCCGTAGTACATGGGGATGCCGAAGCGTTGGGCTGAACCGAATACTACTTCGGCTCCCCATTCCCCAGGAGGCGATAGGAGGACAAGACTCATCAAGTCAGCAGCTACGGCGACACGAACTCCGGCTGAGGATGCGTGCTTGATGAAACCGCGATAGTCCTCGACTGAGCCGTTGGCGTTGGGGAATTGGACAATGGCACCGAATATGTCCGGCGTAAACGATAGCTTGGAATAATCACCTGTCTGCACGGTTATGCCTTGCGGCTCCATGCGAGTGAGGAGGACGGCAAGAGTAGAAGGGAAGATGTTGTCGTCAACGAAAAGGGTGGATGAACCAGCCTTTACCTGTTCCCGGCAGCGTGTGCCGTAAAGCATGGTGGCTGCCTCCGCAGCTGCTGTTGCTTCGTCTAAAAGTGAACAATTCGAGAGTGGGAGTCCCGTTAGCTCGCATATCATTGTCTGGAAATTTAGCAATGCTTCGAGTCGTCCTTGGGATACTTCTGCCTGATAGGGCGTATAGGATGTGTACCATATTGGGTTCTCCAAAACATTCCGCTGTATCGGAGCAGGGCAAATAGTGTCATACCAGCCCATGCCAATATAGGAAGTAAAGACGCTGTTTTTTGAGGCTAGCTCGGCAATGTGCTCGGCATACTCGCGCTCGGTCATCGGAGCAGGGAGATATAATTCCTTGCTTAATCGAATGTCCGTCGGGATGGTCTGATCTAGGAGTTCATCCAAAGAGGAGACGCCGATGGTGGATAGCATCTCTGGGATATTAACGGCGGTTATGCCATTGTGGCGGGTGGCGAAACTGTTTGTATTCATAAGATTATGTCAGATTACAAGAAATGGATTATTCAAGCTCTCGCTCACCACGTTTGTGGACGGGCCATGACCGGGATACAGAATCGTATCGTCAGGCAATGAAAGGATTTTATCTTTTATAGCTGCAACGAGCAAATCTCGATCGCCGCCCCAAAGATCTGTTCGTCCAATGCCACGGTTGAAAATAGCATCACCTACGATGGCAAATCCGTTCTTTTGATTGTAAAAAATCAGGCTGCCGGGGGAATGGCCGGGAACCAAGCGGGCTACCAGCTCGGAATTGCCGAAACGGATGACGTCATTACCCACTATATATTTACCGATCTTTACGGCGCGGACTTTGTCCATGATCCCGAACTTGCGGGCTTGCTCCAAGGGAGTAGGAAGGCCTTCGTCATCCGCTTTATGCGCTTGGGGTTTTAAGCCGAATGTGCGATGGACAAATTCATTCCCGAAGACGTGATCCACGTGAAGGTGGGTGCAGAGGAGATGTTTCAACGTGATGTTGTTGGATGTAATGTAGTTTGTCAACTCCTCTTCTTCCGCCTTGCGGAAACAGCCGCAGTCAATCAATACGCCATCGCCTGTCTCGTCGTGCAGAACGTAGGTGTTCACCGCGAAATAATTAAACTCGAATGACTTTACAGTAATCATAATGGTATGTATAAAACTTTTTTTGAATGGTAATAAGTTTCTTTATAATATTTCCTTAAGTCAATACTCATCTGTCTCCGGCTGTATGCACTGCCATCACCTGTCGGGTCGCTACCGCGCAGGCATATAAGACCATTCGGGAGAGCGCTGCGCTGCTTCCTGCTGATGAGGCGAGCGGCCACGGGAGCAAGCTCTGCCGGAGTAGCGACTGCACGGCTGACTACAAAATCATAATCATGCTCCGTCTCATTTTCTGCTCGACCGTAGAAAAATGTGACGTTCGTCAGTCCAATAGCTGTTGCGACGGCTTCGGCAACTTTTATTTTTTTTCCAATGCTGTCCACCAGGCGAAAGCGGACATCGGGATAATATATGGCTAACGGAATACCAGGGAAACCGCCGCCAGTACCCAGATCCATTATTGAAGAGCCGGGGGAAAAGCGTATCAGTCTAATGATACCCAGCGAGTGCTGAACATGGTGGAGGTATAGATTGTCTATATCTTTTCGGGATACAACATTAATCTTTGAGTTCCATTCGGTGTATAATTCTTCAAGCGCGGACAATTGTTCGCACTGCTTCGCTTCCAATTCTGGAAAATAGCCCAAAAGATTTTTAAACTGTGCGTTTCCTGTCATTTCGATTTACGGGACATTGGAGTTGTCATTGGCTTAAAGGGATTAGAGGACTGTCGGAAGACAGTATTTCCCTAAGCTCCGTATAAGGAATAAAGACTTTAATTACTCCTGCGGCGTAGCAGGCTATCTCGTACTCATTATATATAAATGTAAGTCCGTCCTTGCCGATGGAGAAATTGTTGTTGGGCGTTATTTCTTCTATGCTGAAATAACATGCTTCTTCTTCAAGGGCGCTTGCGTCCTTAACATTGCTCTGCTTCATCAGCTTGGAGATTATTATTCGAGTAAGAGTCGATTGGTAATCGTCAATGAAGATGTCTTTTTCCGTCAGCTGCGTGGATGTCACAAGATTGATATTGAAAAATTTGTATGTCCTTGAACAGTGAGCGCCGCCATAATAGGTTTCTCTATTCCATTGGCAGCTAATTATGTTATTATTATTAAAGAGTATGTCATTCCGCAATGTTAAATGTATATTTGAGAGGACGGACAAAGCAAGGTCGATTTCCTTGTCATCTTCATGCTCGTTGTGTTTCTCCTGCTCCATCATTGCTTTCAGTATTTCGTCACCTTCGTCCTTAAAAGAGGCCGAATCGCGTGAGGCTAGGGTGTTTGCAGCTTCCAGAGGGGTAAGGTTGCTAAGTCCCTCCTCACCAGGTATGTTGCGGACAAATATTTTTTGAATGGCCTTTATACGTTCGGCGTCTAGGCCAGCAACGGGATAGATGAAATCGATGCGGACGTTAAAGGACGGTTTGGAGGGGTCGTTTAAATAATGGGGGGTATGATGAATTTTTATGGAATCAAAACGAATGCCACTTTCAGAAGTTTGCGCCTCCTTGGGATTGCAGGAAAACAACGATAGTATTATATATAGGAAGAAGGCTAATGACACATATTTACTGGGCTTCATACTTACTTGCATTTTATTTAACAGCTGCAAAGATAGTACTTTATATGAGATTGCGATGAAATCAGAGCTGATTGATTCTTAGTTTTTTCGGCAAGAATTTAAGAAAGGCTAATTTGAGGGTTGAGTGCATGTTTATTGGCTTATGGAGAGAAGTAGATGATTTGATTTGTTTTTCTATGCGACTTGGGACTTTCTTCTGTAAATCAGTTGTATTAGCGAAAGATTAGGATGTCTCTTTCACTAGGGAAATTGCCAGCAACTTGTGGGAAGGCTTCACTATCGTTGAGGAATCGTCCTAACATAAGCGGTTTAATGTCCTGCCCTGTTCTTGGGAGTTACATAATAGCCGGAACGTTCAATTCTGCATAGGCGAGGCTACGAGTAGGCTTGCATGTTGCTTTGAGATGCTGGACAGCTGTTTTTTTTGCAAACATGCCTAAAATGTGTAAAGAAATGGTTGAGAAAACCTTTAGAGTGTTAGGTGGGCTTGTCTGGTGGACTTTCGCTATGTGAATAAAATAATACTATCTTTGCGCGCAAATAATAAAAGGATGAACAGAAAGGTATTAGACAAGCCTGAATATATTTTTGAAAGCAGTTGGGAGGTGTGCAACAAGGTGGGGGGAATTTACACTGTCCTCTCTACAAAAGCGAGAACTCTGCAAGATATTTTCTCTGATAAAATTTTATTTATTGGTCCTTGGTTGAATAAAGAGAACGGTACTGACTTCATCGAAGACAAGACTTTATTCCCAGAGTGGAAAACTGCAGCCTGGAACAGTGAGCGGTTGCGAGTTCGGATCGGGCGATGGAATGTTGCTGGATGTCCTTTGGCTGTTCTTGTTGAGTATCTGTCTTTTCGGAAAGATATTAATAAGATATTTTATCAAATGTGGGACGAGTTCCGTGTCGATTCATTGAAAGCGTATGGAGATTATGAGGAATCCTGCATGTTTGCGTATGCAGCGGGGCGGGCCGTTGAGAGTTTCTATCGTTTTTATAGGCTGGACGGGCAGCGCGTAGTGGCTCACTTTAACGAGTGGACTCTGGGCATAGGTGGGCTTTATTTGCGACATGCTTTGCCAAGTGTTGCGACAGTGTTCACGACGCACGCAACGTCAGTCGGTCGGTCAATGGCTGGTAATGGTCGTGCATTATATGCCTCCATGGAAGCTTGCGACGGTGATATAATGGCGGCAGAGCTAAATATAGAAGCGAAGCACTCGCTAGAGAAACAGGCAGCCGTTCATGCTGACTGCTTCACGGCAGTGAGTGATATTACTGCCTCGGAATGTCGTTGCCTTCTGGGCAAATCGCCGGATATGGTGACGCCAAACGGATTTGAATCGTCCATCGTGCCTGTCGGTGAAGAGTTCGAACGCAGAAGACGCGATTCGCGAGCGATGCTGATAAAGGTAGCTGAGCGACTTTGGGGATGCACTGTAAATCCGGATACCATGCTTGTGTCCACAAGCGGTCGTTATGAATATCGGAATAAGGGTTTAGACATATTCATCGATGCTTTGAATATTATCCGCCAATCGAGTGAAGATGGAGATGGCGACATCATTGCGTTCGTCATGGTCCCAGGACATGTTGCCAATGCTCGTGCCGACTTGCTATATTTAATAGAGCATTGCGTGGAGCGTGATGCTCCACTTCAAATGCCTTACGCGACGCATTGGCTGCATGGTATGGAGAATGATCGTATACTTAACTATATACTTCAGAAAGGATTTTCGACAACGGGCAATCCGAGGATAATATTCATCCCCTGCTATTTAACGGGACATGATGGGATATTCAATCGCACATATTATGATCTGCTTCCGGCGATGGACTTGACCGTTTATCCATCCTACTATGAGCCGTGGGGCTACACTCCATTGGAAAGCATCGCCTTTGGTATCCCAACGATTACGACTACTCTTGCTGGTTTTGGCTTATGGGCCTTGAGCGAAGGAGCGGGCGCTGATATTCGTCAAGGCGTAAAAACTATCCGGCGAACGGATGATAATTACTTTGAAGCTTCCGAAGCTATTGCTCAAACTATCCTCGAATTTCGGACGGAGAGTAAGGCCGGACGCTCTGTTATCCGCTCTCGTTGCCAAGACTTGGCCGACAGGGCGGCGTGGACGAATTTCATCGAGTCATATGCTAAAGCTTACGACATAGCCTTGAGAAAATCGTCTGAAAGAATGAAATGAACTTTATAATATCAAAGACATGAAATTGAATGTAAGAAATTCAAACGCTCCTGTTTGGAAAGAGATTTATACACAGTCTTATCTCCCCTCTGCGCTTGCGCCGCTGGGCGAAGTAGCCGGCAATCTTTGGTGGGTATGGAACGATGAAGCCCGCGATTTGTTTGAGAAGATTGATGCCAAGCTTTGGGAGGCTACGAACGGCAATCCCGTGCTGATGCTTCAAGGTCTTTCAGTCAGTCGTATGGAGGAAATCATCAACGACCATCTGCTGATGGCTGAAATCAAAAGCGTTCACGCCTCGTGGAGGAAGTATATGGATGTTCAGCCCGATCCTGAGAAGCCGTCGGTGGCATATTTCAGCATGGAATATGGGCTGACCAACGTTTTGAAGATTTATTCTGGAGGGCTGGGCGTTCTGGCTGGTGATTATCTGAAGGAAGCTAGCGACAGCCGGTTGGATTTGGTAGCCGTAGGTTTCCTCTATCGCTATGGATATTTTTCGCAATCACTGGCCATGGACGGGCAGCAGATTGCAAACTATGAAGCGCAAAACTTCAGCACGCTTCCCATCAGACAGGTCATGAATGAGAACGACCAGCCTTTTGTGCTTGAAGTACCTTTCCATGATCGCATTGTTTACGCAAATGTGTGGAACGTTAGCGTCGGTCGCGTCCCATTATATTTAATGGATACGGACATTCCTCAGAACAGTGAATGGGATCGTTCCATAACGCACCAACTTTACGGCGGTGATTGGGAAAACAGAATGAAGCAGGAGTATGTGCTGGGCATCGGCGGTATATTAATGTTGAAAAAGCTCGGTATTCGGAAACAGATTTACCACTGCAATGAGGGACATGCCGCTCTCATCAACGTTCAACGGCTGACGGATTATATAGAGGAAGATAACCTCTCTTTCAACGAAGCTCTTGAAGTAGTCCGCGCCTCCGGACTATATACTGTGCATACGCCTGTTCCTGCCGGCCACGATTATTTTGAGGAAAGCCTGCTTGGGCGTTACATGGGAGGATTCCCAGGCCGCATGGGCATCAGCTGGCAAGAGTTCATCGACATGGGGCGTGAGAACCCCGGCTCGAACGAGAAATTCTCCATGAGTGTTTTCGCACTGAACACATGTCAGGAGGCCAATGGTGTAAGCAAGCTACACGGCCACGTATCGCAGCGGATGTTCGCCCCCGTATGGAAAGGATATTTCCCGGAAGAACTCCATGTTACATGGGTAACTAACGGCGTACACATGCCGAGCTGGGCAGCCAACGAATGGAAGCGTTTCTACTACGCTCATTTTGGAAAAGCGTTCATGTCCGATCAGTCCAATCCTATCCATTGGGAAGCTATCCAGCGAACGCCTGACGAAGTTATATGGAATATACGCAAGGCGCTAAAGGAAAAGCTTGTTAAATACATAAAAGACCAGTTCAAGGGCAGTTGGTTGAAAAATCAGGGCGACCCGTCCAAGGTTGTCTCCGTTTTGGATAAAATTAATCCCAATGCTTTATTGATCGGTTTCGGTCGTCGATTTGCTACTTACAAGCGCGCTCATCTGATCTTTACCAACCTTGAACGGCTGGCCAACATAGTGAACAATGAGAAATATCCAATACAGTTCATCTTCACAGGCAAAGCTCATCCGGCTGACGGAGGCGGACAGGGCTTAATCAAGCATATTATCGAAATATCCAGACGTCCGGAGTTTCTCGGCAAGATTATTTTCCTTGAGAATTATGATATGCGTCTCGCCAGACGACTCATCTCCGGAGTTGACGTATGGCTGAATACGCCAACTCGTCCATTGGAAGCTTCCGGCACATCAGGAGAAAAGGCGGAGATGAATGGCGTTCTTAATTTTTCCGTCCTTGACGGCTGGTGGTATGAAGGCTATCGAGAAGGAGCAGGCTGGGCGTTGACAGACAAGCGCACTTACGAGAACCAGCAATATCAGGACCAACTTGATGCAGCCACCATCTACCAGATGCTTGAAAATGAAATTATCCCTCTATACTATGCCCGCAACAGCAAAGGCTATTCGCCGGAATGGATTCAATATGTCAAGAACTCCATATCCCAAATAGCGCCTCATTATACAATGAAGCGGATGCTTGACGACTATATCAACCGCATATACAACAAACTAGCCGCCCGCTCATCCATACTGAAGGACAATAATTACGCCAAGGCAAGAGAAATAGCTGCATGGAAAGAAGAAGTCGCCGCGTATTGGGACAGCTTTCAAGTCGAAACGTTCTCGACAGATAACAGACTTTCAGAAACAGCCCCACAAGTAGGGAAAGTCTATACATACAATCTCGTCCTTGACCGCAAGGAGTTTAAAGCTATGCTGGGTGTAGAAATGGTTGTAGCCAAAGACAACCCTGAAACCAACAGCCTCGAACTAGTTGCAGTGCATCCTTTCGAATTATTAAAAGAAGAAAATGGCAAACTCTTCTATGAATTGAAAGTGGCCGCCGCCGAGGCCGGTATGCACAAGATTGCTTACCGCGTATTCCCCGTCAATCCTGACCTGCCTCACCGCATGGACTTCGCATTCGTAAGATGGATCTCCCTTGATTATTAGTCCGGCAAATTCCAGCCGTCGAAAGACAGCGGAAGAAGCGCCCTTGCATCTTCAGCTACATAAACCAGCTCAGGCCCGCAAAGCAGAACAACCAGCGGAACACCTGAGCGGTTTTGCGTTTCCAGCATAACCTGACGACATGCTCCGCAAGGTGTGATCATTTCAACTCGCTTACCACCAGTTTCTGCAGCAATGGCAATAGCTTTCGCTGGGATATTGGGATGTAACGAGCCGACTGAAAACAGAGCGACGCGCTCGGCGCATAGTCCGGAGGGGTATGCAATATTCTCTTGGTTCGTTCCTGTTACAATGTTGCCGTTTTCCAGCAAAACGGCGGCGCCTACGTTAAAATGGGAGTAGGGGGCGTAAGCCAGACGGGGAAGTTCTCTTACTATTGCTTCCAGTTCCTTATATTCAGAAGGAAGCTCGGATGTGTGATAAATATTAATTCTTGTTCTGAAGATAAGTTCCTTCATAACTGACTTTTATTTAATGTTGAACATAAAAAAAAACAGGATACATTTTTGAACGAGTATCCTGTTTTCTTTGTTAAATAGAGATTCGGTAAGCCTATGCTTCCGTATTAACTGGCTCGACTATGGAAACAAACGAGCGATTTTCCTTTCCTTTGCGAAAAGTAACGACACCGTCGGTTAACGCATACAACGTATGATCCCGACCGATACCTACATTTTTACCCGGATGATGAACCGTGCCTCTCTGGCGCACTATTATGTTGCCGGCCACAGCATATTCTCCGCCGAACAATTTAACACCTAATCTTTTGCTGTGCGATTCGCGTCCGTTCTTGGAACTACCTACGCCTTTTTTATGTGCCATTGCTAATCTTTTTTAATGTTAAACGATAACTTGTTTAATACTCACTTCGGAAAACTGTTGACGATGACCCTTCAGTTTGCGATATCCCTTTCTTCTTTTCTTGTGGAAAACACGCACTTTGTCGCCTTTGACAAGCGGTGATAATACTTCGCATACGACCTTGGCTCCTTCTATGGTTGGAAGACCTACGGTAATAGCGCCATCCTTATCTGCCAGCAGAACTCGGTCATATTCGATAATGGCTCCGCTTTCTGCGCCCTGAATGTGGTGGACAAATAATTTTTTGCCTTCTTCGGCTCTGAATTGTTGCCCGTTAATTTCTACAATTACGTACATTTTGTTTTTCTTTCTATTAAAGATTTATGTTCCGGGGGTGTAAACCTTTGGAGTTTATCTTGTTTACCCTTTAAGAATCGTAATGCAAATTTATGGCTTTATGATGTATTTTGCAAATACAGAGACATTTCAGCGTTATTGAATCGCGAACGAGCGGATGTGAGATACAGTTGCTTACCAGTATATTTTACATAAATAATAGTGTTTGCAGTTCTCAACATTGTAATATAGCATCACACATCTGAATAATAGTTTGAAGCCAGAAATAAAATCCAAATAAAAACATGCTTTCCCCACATAATACTTCCGTTATTCTGGAAATATTCAAAAGAAATAGGAAGACTCAAAGACTCGAATGATTAAAACAAAAAAAGCATGGTGTATTCATGCTTTCGTATAAACTATCCTTTTTTCAATTCGTAAGCTAACCGGCGAACGGGTCTTTATAATGCTTTAATTTTTGCCTGAAAATGAGGACAAAGAAGGGCAAATCATTGATGAGATAGCGCCGCCATAGTTTTTTAGGGTTCATGCAGAGGCGATGCAACCATTCCAACCCCAGTCGTCGGAATATGCGGGGGCTTCTAGGGATAGCGTTAGCCTCGAAATCTATCGTTGCGCCCAGTCCCATAAAAATTTTTATTCCTGGTAGTTGGTCTTTATATTTCACAATCCATTTTTCCTGCTTGGGGGAACCGACACCGACGATTAGGACGTTCGCATCACTGGAGTTGATGATGTTCACAATGTTGGAACATTCATCTTCGTTTTTCTCAAATCCGAAAGAAGGGGAATGTGCTCCGACGACAATATCGCGCCCCACTTTCTTGTTGATAATCTTCATAGCCGTCCGTGCGACTCCTTCTGCAGCACCAAGGAAGAACATTTTCATGTTCGGGTTGTTCTTGTGATAATAGTAGAAAGACGACAAAAAGTCGGAGCCGGCGATGGTTTCCGCAATCGGATCCCGTAGCAAGTAGGATATAAAATGAATGATTTGGCTGTCGCAGACAACATAATCGGCTTGCCGGTATGCAGCGTAGAACTCCGGGTCTTTTTGCAGGTTCATCAAATGATCAACGTTGGGAGTGAAGAGAACGCCGCTCTCAAATTGCTCAAGGAGTTGGCGTTCCGTTATGGAAAGAATGTCAATGTTTAGGATGCGAACTGATTTCATATATTTAGTTAGGCAAAATTGCGTCTCGATAAAGCTTCATGATTTTAGCAGTAATCGTTTTCTCATCATACTGCAAGTCGTGAATCCTTTTCCGTCCGTCGCTTCTGACCGGAAAGGAAACTCCGTCGCGGAATAGTATGTCGGCAACGGCTGCGGCATAATCGGCTGCATTATATCCATCAACGACTGCGCAGTTGAGCAACCCGTCGAGCATCTGCTTAACGGAGCCGACATTTGCGCTAACCACCGGAACGTTGCAGCAAAGTGCCTCTTTTACTATTTGCGGAGATCCTTCATGGAAAGACGTTACGAGAAGCAGATCAATTGTGTTTAACGTTTCACGTATTTCTTCGCGAGTCTGGTTATCGAACTCTGCCGTCCGAATCTCGCGTTGCGGATACATGCTCCGCAGAAGATCAATTACCTCCATGAACAGCGGATAGTTCTTAACCTCCCTCCATGAAGCAGAAGCGAAGGCAATGGTGACGTGTTCCCCGCTCTTAATGCGGTTATCGTTAAAGAATGACTCGCGGACGGCGCAGGGGATAACGCAAGTTCTTGCGTCCGGATACTCTAGCAGTACCTTATCCTCTATCTCCCGGCTGACGCAGACGAGCGTATTTACTTTCCTGATGACGTGCTTGCTGATTCGATACTGGCGGTCGTCGAGCACCTCCGTTCCATGCAGCGTGATGATGACGTTGCTACGCTTAGGCCCGAAAAGGAGGAATATGCCTGATAATGCAGAATGAATGTGAATGACGTCGTACCGGTGGAAGAACAGGTGTATGTTAAGGCTGACAATGCTCGTCAAGTAGAGCACCTTACCTAAATAACCCCTCAGGAACCATGTTTTGTTCTCTATCTCCGGAAAGTAAGCGTTCAGGGCTTCAACCTGTTCCTTAACGAAGATTCCGTAATATATCTTTCTGGCGTATGGCCACATATTTGTGATTGTGAAAACTTTCATGTACAGTAGCTTGTATTGTTCGACAATGATAAATCCCCCGTTACATTCGTTGCCGATCTTTCCTTCATCTCTGTCAAGGCAGCAGCAGCCAGCATCATGACAAAGAATCCGCGATAGGACGTAAACGTTGCGTCAGCAATACCTTCGATGGCAATATAGCTTATGATTAGGATAATCAGGACAAAATTGCATTTGTTCTCCTCCTTAGCCACCATATAGAACGTTCTCGCTTTGGCGAACAGGTAGAGCCAGAAGGATGCGTAAAGAATCAAACCCATGACGCCGAACTGTGCCAGGGCAGGATAGTAAGTATCCGCCACGAAGGCATAATAATCCCGACTGATACCCCATACACCAGAAATTCCATATTTGTCGTAAAGATGTGAATAATAAACGCCCGACGAATATGTTGCGAAACTTGCAAATCCACTTCCGAACGGGAAATAATCAATCAAAACCATCGGCATTGTTGCATACAGTATAAAACGAGCAACCAGATCCTCCTCCAGCTCCCCGTTTAAGACCTGGTAGAAATAAACATCAATTTTCTCCCACGCAACCAAAATCATTATGCCCAGCATCCCAACCAAAGCAAGCGCACTTCGCAGATTTAGCTTAAACTCCTTCATGTAAGGAAATATCAGGGTCATGAATACCGACAGGGCAAAGAATCCGTAGAACTTCGACCGTCCGGACAATAAGCCAATGGAAAGCATAAGCACAAACTGGATCCGTTCGCGAAGCGTAAACTTGGAACAGAACAAATAGCAGAGCGATACGATTAATACAGCCGCCGCATAATGCGATGTGTGCTCGAAAATGATCCACGTCAGCCGGCGGATGAATAATTCCCCGATACCGATGCTAAACAATATGCCCCAAACAAGAACACAGACAGGCTTCACTATCGACTTCTGTCCTTCGCTCAATTTCGACTTGATTGAATATACGCAGAAGAAAGCAAGGTAAGGCTTGATTTCGACGAAGAAGTCATTGAATATTCCGGACTTGGTATTGCTTCCGATAAATATGGAGTAGGACAAATAGAATATAAATATGAATAATGTTACAAGGAAAGCCTTATTAATCTCCCAATCCGTAGTTCCGAACATACAGGCGGCGAACAATGAGAAGAGCGCCAGTGCGCAAATTTCGTCCGTATAGTCAAATCTGATGATAGCGTAGAGCACGACACCGAAAATCAACGTGAACATGAATAAGTAGAAGAAATACTTGTGTTTGTCAATCTGCATTATCTTAATATTTGTTATTAAAACGATGCCCGTCAGGTTTTAGTATATAATCGGTCGGCGCATTGCTTTTCGCGAAGCATCGTGAGGCGCTTGCAAAGAGCCGTTCGGGAATATTATACTCATTGAGCTTTTACTGTCTTGTCCCGATAGTAAATTATAACTTGTCGAAGCTGCCAATAAGCGATGCAATACAATATTCCCCTCACCCCGAACGGCTTTTCTACCAATTGAATCTGATTCCGATTCTTGCCCCGACGTATAGAATGTTCGAGGCGTCTATCGAATGTTTAACTATATAATAAAAGGGATTGCGAACTGATTTATCTGCCGATGCCCATACTAATGACGGGCCAAAGACCAGACTTGAAGCCGAAGTTAGATTATACCCGAAACCGGGAACCAAACTTATATAATGCTGTGACTTTTTTTCTATTGTGCTATGCGATGTGATTTCCGGATTAAAGAAAACATTCTTTCCGAGTTCGATAATGCTTCCAAAACCTGCGCCGCCATCAATGACTTGCTCGCGAACTCCGTTGCCGAACGGATTGTAAGAAATGCCTAGCGAAGAATAAAACACCTTAACACCGAATTTGTACGATAAATTTAAAAGAGCCATGTCGGAAATTCCCAATTCAACAGCATTATATCCACCTTTCCGGACGAAAGAAAGAAAACCGACTGGGATGCCTTTCTCTATTGAATCAACATAGTTTATGAAGCCCAACTGTAAGCCGCTTAACCGTCTTGCAGCATTTACGAACGCTATTTGCGGCCCTTTTAATCTTTCAACTGCCGTATTTACAAACCCTAATTGCGAGCCGGATAAAGATTTTGCCGCCGTGTTTATAAAGCCGCATTGAACGCCTTTCATATCGCCCGCAACTGTATTTACAAATCCCAGTTGAAGTCCGGACGCATTTCCGCCGACGGTGTTGATAAATCCTGTTTGCACAGATTTGAAATCTTTTACAACGCTATTAACAAAACCTATTTGTGGAAAATTGCTGTTGCCGGTTGAGACATTTACAAAGCCAATCAATGGGAATGTAAAACTTTCGTTGGCAATATTGATAAAAAAGGAGTATATATTCGTCCCGTCCATTTTATTGCTGCCGGCGGAAGAATCAAGCTCCGTCAAGGCTGTTGCAGTCTCGTCCGGCTGATTGTCAATCGCAACTGTTTGAGCATGGATGGTTGATAGAGCAGTCCAGCAACTAATAATAAGAAAAAAAATCTTGCGTAAAAGAACAAAACAATGCGTTTTGTCGGCAATATCATTCATTTTTGCTAAAAAAAACGTTGCAACTCCGTTCTTAACTGTGCTCATATAATTTATAGGCTTAAAAAAATTAGCATAGCAAAGATAGATTATTTTACAAGAACATCCGGCTATTTATGTTTGTTTCTTGCATTATTACAAAAAAAATGACGAAGATCATTTCAGGCGGCTGCCAGATTACAAAACTTTGGCAGGCAGGTATCTTTCATCATTGCAGCGTTAGAAAAGTTAAGTATCCATGTTTTTTGTGCAACTATAATATTACAAAATGTTGTCAGACGTGTTTTTCAATCCATTGTAACATTACAAAACTCAGACAGACGTGTTTTTCTGCTCATTGTAATATTACAAAAGTTTGTCGGACGTGTTTTTCAAGCCATTGTAACATTACAAAGATTCGTCAGACGTGTTTTTCAAGTTTTTGTAACATTACAAAAGTTCGCCGGATGCGTTTTTCAAGCTTTTGTAACATCGCAAAGGTTCGCCGGACATGTTCGTCAAGCTTTTGTAACATTACAAAGGATTGACGAACGTATTTTTCAAAGAATTGTAATATAATAACCGTTCGTAAGGCGTATTTTAGAAGTCGTTGCTACGTTGCAATAGTTTGATGGACGTGTTTTTTTTCTTTTCTGATTTTAAACAATCATTTTTCAACTCTTTATTAATTCCTGTCTTTACTGTCTATTTTTCATACGAAGATGAATATGAAGACGTAAAAACATAAAAAAAATAATTCCGGGCCTTGTGTTTTCGCGCCTTCGCGTTTAACTCCCCATAGAAAGTTTGCAGATAAGCCGTTTCAACACTAAAGGGTGAAATCAGGTTCGACGAGAAGTACGGTTGTTGTATCCGGACGTATGCGATAGCGGTTGTCGATGCGTTCGCCGGCTATCCACACGATGTCTTGTCCGCTGCAAAGGAGGATGGCGTTGTCTTTATCAATGCGGCTGTATTTTAAGTCGGTGAAGAAATCGCTCAATTTTTTGCGTCCTTTCATGCCGAGCGGAAAGAAACTGTCGCCTGCCCGCCACCGTCTGCAGGAGAGAGGAAATGAAAGTTTGTCGCAGTCGAGGCAGGCGATATGTTTGTCCTTTGGCATCAGGAATGTTTCGTCGATGCTTATTATTGAGAATGTGAAGCGTGCATTGCCGAAAGTGATTCGGCTGTCGCTTTTATTGACATATACTATATGTGTAATCGGAGGAATATTGCTCAAAGTCGCGAGTTGGAGACTGCCGTGCGAGGATACGAGCTTGTGTGATGGTGAATAGAATGTTCTTCCCGCTTCGTTGCGACATATTGTTTTGAATATATCATTGACGACGGTTGCTGTAAAATTGTAAGGCTGGAGCAGTTCGTACAATAGTGTTTCCGGGGCGGCGAGGCGCAGGAGAGCATCGGTGTTGATGCGGGAATCGTCGGTCATGGTCATTTGCCGCGCCCTGTCGATGGCCTCCGTATATATAAGTTCAACGTCGGCAAGATGTTCGGATGTTCGCACAAGGGCATCCGTAACGGATGGGTTTATTTCTCTGAGTTGCGGCAGTATTCGCAGGCGGATAGTATTGCGAGTGCAGGATTCTGACAAGTTTGAGCTGTCGGTGACGAATGTGAGTTTTTGTGTTGCAAGCCAATTGAGTATCTCATCTTTGTCAGTGAAGAGTAGCGGACGGATTATATGTCCGTTCCTGGGCTTCATTCCGCGCAGGCCTCTTATGCCTGTTCCGCGGATGAGGTTAAGGAGGATTGTTTCGGCATTATCATTCTTATGGTGTGCGACGGCGATGGCTTGAGCGTTCTTCTGTGTGCGCAGGGTTTCAAACCATTGGTATCGGAGTTCGCGTGCAGCCATTTCGACGGATATTCGTTTTTGTCGTGCATGATTGCCGGTGTCGAAGTCTGTTTTTATAAACGGAATATTCAGTTGTCGAGCTATGTTGCAAGCGAACTGTTCGTCCCGGTCTGATTCTTCGTCCCGGAGATGGAAATTGCAATGCGCTGCGAGACAGGAATAACCAAGCAGGCTGAGTGCGGCAAGCAAAGCGACGGAATCCGCTCCGCCGCTGAGGGCAACGACAACCGGTCGATTGCTGTTATCAAGCAAGCGATGTTTTACAATATAATTTTGTATTGAGGCAAGCATTGAGATTGGACATAAAAAAGGGGGAGTAAGGTACGTTTCGTAGATTACTCCCCCGGTAATAAAATCTAATTCTGTTTCTGCGTCATGCTTCGTTATTCAATAGCGGCTTGTGCAGCTGCTACACGCGCAATAGGAACGCGGAATGGCGAGCAGGAAACATAGTTCAATCCAACGGAATGGCAGAATTTGACGGAAGAAGGTTCGCCGCCGTGTTCGCCGCATATTCCGCATTTTAGTTCTGGTCTGACAGAGCGTCCTTTTTCCGCAGCCATTTTAATGAGTTGCCCTACTCCGTTTTGGTCCAACACCTGGAAAGGATCGACTTTGAGTATTTTCTTTTCCAGATAAATGGGGAGGAAGGAGGCAATGTCGTCCCTTGAGTATCCGAAAGTCATCTGCGTCAGGTCGTTTGTCCCGAAGGAGAAAAATTCTGCTGCAGAGGCGATGCGGTTAGCGGTCAATGCTGCACGAGGAATTTCGATCATCGTTCCGACTTTATATTCAATACTGTCACCGACTTCTTCAAAGAGCTGGGCGGCTGTGTTTCTGATGATTTTTTCCTGCGTAAGAAATTCATAGAGGATACCGGTGAGGGGAACCATGATTTCGGGATGCGTTTCGACGCCTTCCTTTTTCAGCGCTAAAGCGGCTCCGAGTATTGCTCGCGTCTGCATTTCCGTGATTTCCGGATATGTATTTCCGAGACGACAGCCACGATGTCCAAGCATGGGATTATTTTCATGCAGCGCTTCTACGCGACGGATAACGACGTCGATGCTTACGCCCATTGCGTCTGCAAGTTCCTTTTGTCCCTTCTCATCATGAGGAACAAATTCATGCAGCGGTGGATCAAGCAGACGAACCGTAACAGGATAGCCTGCCATTGCGCGAAATATTCCCTCGAAGTCCGCCTGTTGGAATGGCAGGAGTTTTGCGAGCGCTTTCTTGCGTGCTTCGGTATTTTCAGCAAGTATCATTTCGCGCATTGCTTTTATCTTTTCGCCTTCAAAGAACATGTGTTCGGTGCGGCACAGGCCTATTCCAACAGCTCCAAATTTACGTGCCTGCAAGGCATCTGTCGGAGTATCGGCATTAGTGCGGACAGACATTTTTGTATATTTCTCCGACAAGCTCATCAGTTCGTTGAAATCTCCGGTCAGGTCGGCATCCTGTGTAGGTATTTTCCCTTCAAAAACTTGTCCGGTTGTTCCGTTGATGGAGATGAAGTCGCCTTCTTTCAATATTTTTCCGTCTATTTCGATGGTCTTCTTTTTATAATCAATGTTCAAAGCGCCAGCGCCAGAAACGCAACATTTGCCCATTCCGCGTGCAACGACTGCGGCATGTGACGTCATTCCTCCGCGAGCTGTGAGTATGCCTTTGGCCGCGGCCATTCCAGCAAGGTCTTCGGGAGAAGTTTCTATACGGACGAGGACGACGTCTTTGCCTGCTTTATACCATGCGGCGGCATCATCTGCAAAAAATACGATTTGGCCTGTGGCTGCTCCCGGAGAGGCCGGTAAGCCTTTTACCAGCACTTTGGCGTTCTTCAATGCGTTCTTGTCGAATACCGGATGAAGGAGTTCGTCCAATTTATTCGGTTCAATACGCTTTAGTGCGGTTTTTTCGTCTATTACACCCTGACGGAGGAGATCCATAGCTATCTTAACCATAGCGGCGCCGGTGCGTTTACCGTTTCGTGTCTGGAGAAACCAGAGTTTCCCTTCCTGCACGGTAAATTCCATGTCCTGCATGTCGCGATAATGGTTTTCAAGCTTGGTTTGTATAACGTCAAGTTCTTTAAATATTTCCGGCATAGCTTCTTCCATCGAAGGATATTTAGCGGCTCGTTCATTTTCAGGAATCGTTGCGCGTTCCGCCCATATTTGTGAGCCGATTTTTGTAATCTGCTGAGGAGTGCGGATACCGGCGACAACATCTTCGCCCTGTGCATTGATGAGATATTCACCATTGAAAACATCTTCGCCGCTGCCTGCATCTCGCGAGAAGCATACACCTGTTGCTGAAGTATTTCCCATGTTGCCGAATACCATTGCCTGTACGGTTACAGCCGTTCCCCATTCGTCGGGGATACCTTCCATTTTGCGGTAAAGGATAGCGCGATCGTTCATCCATGAGTTGAATACGGCGCATATAGCGCCCCATAGCTGTTCATAGGAATTGGATGGGAAATCGTGCCCTGTGCGTTCTTTTACAGCTATTTTGAAACGGGTGACGAGGGCTTTTAGATCTTCTACCGTCAGTTCGCTGTCCAGCTTAACGCCTTTAGCGTGCTTCACTTCCTCGATGATTTCTTCAAACGGGTCGATGTCTTCCTTACTTGTTGGCTTCATACCCAGTACAACATCGCCGTACATTTGCACGAATCTGCGGTACGAATCCCATGCAAAGCGTTCGTTACCGGTTTTCTTAGCCAAACCGGCTACAACTTCGTCGTTTAATCCGAGATTCAGAATTGTGTCCATCATTCCAGGCATTGATGCCCTTGCACCTGAACGCACGGAAACTAGCAATGGGTTCTGAACGTCGCCAAATTTGCTGTTCATCAGCATTTCTATATGAGCAACCGCAGTAACCACCTCATCCTTGAGGAACTTAACGACCTGCTCTTTGCCCTTTTCATAATACTCGGAGCAGACTTCCGTAGTGATGGTGAAACCCGGAGGAACAGGAACGCCGATAATGTTCATTTCAGCCAGATTGGCGCCCTTCCCGCCGAGCAGGTTTTTCATATCTGCACGTCCTTCGGCTTTTCCATTGCCGAAAAGGTAAACTCTTTTTTTGTCCATAAAAAATATACTTATTGTTTTATTATGATTGCTATCTTCAGTTTGCAAACAGCACAAAGATAGGAATATTCGGATAAAGACAATATCAAGGCTTTATTTTCGCCATGCAAACACAGCTTAATTAAATTAGCTGGAATTTTCAACAGATAATTCTGTCCTGCACCAAGTTTTTTCATGCTTTTCCTTTTTAAACTGTTCGTATTTGATGAGATTAAGAGCAATACGGTTAAGCATGGAAAAGTTTTGTGCGGCGTAATGATCTATATTTCCGGCTGTCTCATCTTCATTGAAAGCAACATCCAGCTGCTGGTGCAGACTATTCTCAATGCTCTTGTGCGAGCTAGCGGCAGAGCTAGCAAACTCGGAATATCTTTATATCCACAAGAGTAAGGTTAACCCAAATTCTTCGGTTGGATTTGTCACGAGATGGAATGTATAACGGTTTCTATCAATGGCAGTTTTGTCTTTGGTTGCAAGTTTTTTGAATGTCTTATGGCCGTATTTCCGTTTATATTTAAACGGAAAATCAAGGGTGAATGCGTGTTTATAACATCTAATTGTTTGTAAAATCAGTTTATGGGAGTTTTTAATATATCCTTTTTAGTTAATTTATTTTTACGGGCAAGCGGATGCCAAAAAGTATGCAGTGCCATAAATTCCCATAAAAATCTTGGACAATTTGGAGACAAATATTTTATCTCAAACGTCTCCTTTCTTTCGATTTTTTTTGCTATAATTTTAAGCTCCCGTATGAGATTTCCAAAAAGAATTTTCCATAAAGGTGTGTTTTTAGTAGCCCCTATCATTTCTCCGGCGCCCTGCCCAATTCCGCCGCCAAACAGTGTTCCTGAACGCAAACACCAATTTTCCATTATTTCAAATGCTATATGTGTCTGCTGTCCTTCATAAAATCCATTGTTTATTATTGTATATATTACTGTCTCTTTGAACGCTTGTTTTTTCAAACAGTTTTCCAAATCTATTAACATTTGAAGAACATTTGAAGGAATTGAGTCAGTGTAGAGAGGAAAAGCAAATATAATTATGTCGCCGGACGCAATTTCATTGTATATTTCAGGAGAGAACTGCTTTATACCCAAAGTGTAATTGATAATTTCACTGTCTTTTTTAAGAAAATAATTGAGTTCATTTAATATTATTCCGGTATTTGATGCCCCCGTTTTTTGGCTACCGTTAATGATTCTGATTTTCATTATAAAATTTCCTGTATATCATTTGAATTATCGTAAAAATAAACTTCGGTTTTCTGAGCATGGTGGTTAATGCCGTTTGCCAGAACCATTTTTTTTGCAGTTTCTTTTTCCATGTCGAATATTTCCCCATAAAAATAAACTTTAATTACGGGTTTATTGTCATATCGGCACTGGTGGTGTGTTTCGCCGTTTTTAGTTTCAAAATACGGCAGCAAATATGGGATGCTTCTGTCCATGACATTGTGCACAAACGGACTGTAACTTCCGTAAAAACACCGGCTTATAATAACTAACCGTTCGCATTTTGAATGTAATAAACCAATATTATCGTAACCGTCCTTAATAGCGCACTTACCGGGAGTTTTAATCCAGCAGCTAAAACAACAAATACAAGGATGTATTTTTCCATTGTCTGAAATTATTACCGTATCTTTTTGTTTGTCGGTTGATATAAGCGATTCATCAAAATTTTCCAAGTCGTGTATCAATACATTCATACTGTTTCAGCGCTTATTTAATTTTTATTGTAATGGTCTTATCGTTGTTAAAATCAAACAGACATTTTTCAAAATCCGGCCTGTCTGAATTATTGCTGAAACCATATTTTTCTTTTGGGATTCCTAAAATGTTTTTATCCAGCTGCCCATTACCGTTACTGTCCTGATATACTGATACTGCATATTGTCCTTGAGGCAAATCATTAAACGCAATGATTGTTGTTTTTTCCGAAACGCTTATTTTCTGTCCTCTAAAATAAGTATCAGGAAACGTTTTTTTATCATTAAAAATGCCTACCATGACATTTCCTTTGCCAATAATAGCATTTTCCACCCGAATTGTCAGCGTTTGTGCGTGTAAATAACCAGATACACAAAGTAATAAAGCAACTGAAATGATACTTTTCGTTATCGTTTCGAAAGATTTTGGAGATAAACCTATAATAATCTTAATTCTTGAACTCATCGTGATTTCTATTTTATATTAACAGAGGCAAAGGTACATTCTTTTTTGAATCTTGAAATGTTTTAATCAAGAAAACACAACACGGAGCACGCATTAGATTTTGAACTGTGATATAAAACAGACTTTTGCAGTAGTGCTTTTTTAACATACTGCCTAAAATTTTGGCAATGGGAAATTTAGCACATAGAAAAAATACCATAAAGGCTTAATTAACACATATTATCCTTACGGAAATTGAAAATATAATTAGTAGTGTAAAAATATTCACTTTTATTAATGAAAAATATCGAACTAGATACAGAAGTTGCATGGGATTTAATCTTGTTTCTGCGATTTATTAACCTTAATTTGGAAGTAAATGATTTTCCGAAGAGAACCAATAATATAAACTCCTTAGTGCTTGAAAGTTTCAGGGCGATTTTTTCACATGTGAAAATGTCTCACGAAAATTTCCAGGAGTCTTTTGCATATGTATAATCTTTCAAAAACGAGAAGTAGCATGTAAGGTCTGCGCTGGTAAAAGCATGTTCAGGATATTTTTTATCTTTGCTAACAAATTAGGAAAAGATATATTAATTATGAACGAAGTGCTATTAATGAATATAAGAAACAGAGCTGCAACATGGCTCACCGAAAGTTATGATGAGCAAACACGCTCTGAAGTCCAGGCTTTACTCGACAATGAAGACCCGACTGAACTTATTGAATCTTTCTACAAAGACCTTGAATTTGGTACCGGTGGACTGCGCGGAATCATGGGCGTGGGTTCCAACCGCATGAATATCTACACTGTCGGCGCTGCTACGCAGGGGTACTCTAATTATCTAAAAAAAGAATTTTCGCATCTGAAGCAGATAAAGGTTGTTATCGGGCATGATTGCCGTAACAACAGCCGAAGATTTGCGGAAATTGCAGCGCAAGTTTTTTCCGCAAACGGAATATATGTGTATTTATACGACGACTTGCGTCCTACGCCTGAAGTATCTTTCACCATACGATTGCTAGGATGCCAGGGAGGCATTATCCTCACAGCATCGCACAACCCGAAGGAATATAACGGCTACAAAGCTTACTGGAGCGACGGAGCGCAGATGGTTTCCCCACATGACAAGAATACTATCGGCGAAGTGAACATGATTCGCTCTGCCTCTGCCATACGATTTGATGGCGACAATGAATTGATTGAAATCATCGGAGAAGACATCGACCGGCGTTATGTCGAGGCGCTTACGTCCATTTCTCTCTCGAAGGATATTATCGACCGCCAATATGACATTAAGATTGTTTATACACCGATCCACGGTACAGGTGTTCGTCTCGTTCCAGATACGCTAAAGGCGTTCGGATTCTCCAATATTATTCACGTTGATGAACAAGACGTCGTCAGCGGCGACTTTCCAACCGTAGTATCGCCTAATCCGGAGGAGCCGGCCGCGCTTGCAATGGCGGTCGAGAAAGCTAAGGCTACGGATGCCGAACTTGTTCTTGCGACTGACCCTGACGCCGATCGTGTGGGCGTCGCCGTAAAGAACAATAAAGGTGAATGGGAACTTCTCAATGGGCATCAGACGGCTCTGCTATTCGTTTACTATCTCATTGCACGGCGAAAAGAACTCGGATTGATAAAAGGCAAAGAATACATTGTTAAAACTATCGTCACTACCGAACTCATCCGGACTATCGCCGAGCAAAACGGCGTGGAAACATTCGACGTTTACACCGGTTTCAAATGGATTGCCGATATAATGCGGCAGAACGAAGGTCGCCTTGATTTCATCGGAGGGGGAGAAGAAAGCTTCGGCTTCCTATGCGAAGACTTCGTGCGCGATAAAGATGCCGTTTCCGCCTGCGCCATACTTGCCGAAATGACCGCATGGGCGAAAGATAATGGGAAAACTCTTTACGGACTGTTGCAATCAATCTATGCTGATTACGGATATTCTAAAGAAACAGGTATATCTTTAGTCAAACAAGGGAAAAGTGGAGCGGAGGAGATTGAGGCTATGATGAAAAACTTTCGCAAGAATCCACCCAAAGATATAGCCGGTTCGAAAGTAGCTTACATATATGACTATGCCAATTTGGTCGGATATAGTTGCAACGACAACGAAACGTTCACGCTCAGGATGCCTACAACATCTAACGTACTTCAGTATATTGCTGAAGACAAGACGAAAATTTCTATCCGGCCGTCCGGAACAGAACCAAAAATCAAATTCTATTTAGAAGTACACATTAAAGTAGCGAACGAAAGCGAACTGCCGGAAGCTGAACGTCTCGCTCTGGATAAAATTGAACAAATCAAAAGGACTCTTTCAATATGACGGAAGTATTGATCTTGGAAGATGATACCACCTTTGCGATCATGATTTCGTCATGGCTTAAAAAGAAAGGGATGCACGCGCATATCGCTGCATCCCTTTCGGATGCCAGACAAAAACTGAATGCGCAACCATTTGGTTTGATCCTTTCCGACGTTTATCTACCGGATGGAACGGGACTTGATCTCCTAAAATGGCTAAGAGAAAAAAATGTTTCAGCACCAATCATAATGATGACGAACAATGCGCAAATCCCCGTTGCTGTGCAAGCGATCAAACTTGGAGCTTCAGACTATATCTCAAAGCCTGTCAATCAGGAAGAACTGTGGAATAAAATCATTGAACTTCTACGCGCTCCTGCCGACTTGGGCGTAACGCCTCCAAAGGCTGAATCCATCGAAGGCAGATCGCAAGTTTCTCAACAAATGTTTGGACATCTGCGTCTTGTCGCCCCAACAGATATGTCGGTTCTAATTACAGGAGCGAGCGGAACCGGGAAGGAATTTATTGCGCGGCGCATCCACGAACTAAGTTCACGACGCGACAATCCGTTCATAGCTGTCGATTGCGGTGCGATTCCGCGTGAACTGGCTGCTTCTGAATTCTTCGGACATATAAAAGGTTCGTTCACAGGAGCTATCGACAACAAAACCGGAGCATTTGAAGCTGCACACGGAGGAACAATATTCCTAGACGAAATAGGAAACCTCGCCTACGAGCTTCAAGTGCATCTCCTCCGCGTCCTTCAGGAGCGCTCCGTAAAGCCGATTGGCAGCAATAGACTTGTTAAAACAGATGTGCGCCTTGTCTCCGCAACCAACGAAAATCTTCAAACTGCCACTGCCTCAGGGCTATTCCGCGAAGACCTCTATCATCGCATAAACGAGTTTACAATCTGTGTTCCCAACCTCTGCGAGCGAAAGGACGATATTCTTCTATTCGCCGAACATTTCCTTAAGCAATCTAACGCTGACCTTAACAAGAATGTCAAGGGGTTCGACCGGGAAACGACACATCTTTTTCTCAACCATCCATGGCCAGGCAATCTCCGGCAGATGAAAAACGTCATCAAATATGCCACGCTGTTGGCATCCAGCGAACTCATCTCCCTTGCCAACCTGCCCGAAGAAATGAGAATGGTGCAGTCCGCTCCTACTCAACTGCGCAACGAAACTTACGAGCGCAACCAGATAACCAAAGCTCTACACGATGCTGGCAACAACAAAACTATCGCAGCCCGCACTCTCGGCATCGACCGGAAAACACTTTACAACAAAATGAAGGCTTACGGAATGGAGTTTTAACGCTGCACAGTGCTTCCGTCTCGTTTCTGTTTGTATCCTTTTGTATATTCCATTTTTTTATGAAGAGGCTTAGCCTGCAATCTTCTTCAGTGCTTTTTGGGACGTTTTTGCAATCCTCATGCCGCCAAACGTTTAGAAGCTCTGCGTCTGACCGCTTACAGGGTGCTGTGGGTTTAACGATCTTTCTGCATGGATTACACAGATGATTTATGTGGTGTTCCAATAAAGGTAGTATATTAATCGTCTCTTCGGCAAGGGTTTTAGGCAGGTGTTCTTTGAAAATAACTTATCATCACCGGTTTATATGTTCAACGAAAGACGACAAGGAGTGTAGCACGTGCGGTACAGCCTAAGTCTGTTAGTTCCCAGACTGAGACTGATAGGCCTCTTCGGAAAATCTTTACTACTAGTTATAGAGGCAAAAAAACATGAATAGATTAAATATAAGGCATGAAAATAATTCAAATCGGTCATTAAAAATTAAACATTTATTAAAGAAAGTAAAATCTATTTCTAATTGAAATAACAAGGTTTTTACTTTCTCGTTCCCTGTGAGGATTAATTTAAGTTCCTAATGACCGATTTATTTCTATTAATGCTCGTGATTTTCAGCTATTTCAGTACTCAAAACAATATTCCGAGCAAGATGCGATTCGTTTCCAGCCGCATCTGTACAATAAAGTATCAAATGATAATTGCCTGGCGTAGAATTGGCTACAATTTTAATTTCATGATGATGAATATCGGCGTTTTTATTTCCGTATATATCCCATGATTTATTGAATATGAAATCGACTGTTTCCAATGACGATTTAAGCATAGTGGAATGTGCATGTCCGTCAAAATTGGGATGAATATCTACTTTGTAAGATTTTAGCATTACGTTGTCCGATAGTTCCAAATCAAAATGTACACCACTGTCGTCACCTATTTTCAGTATTTCTCCTTCTGCAGGTTCTATCAGATTGATTACTGGTTTTGTTGTATCTCCATCATCATATTTGGAGCACGAAGAAAATATTACAAAAGACATTACAGTCAAACAAACAAAATAAAAATTGATTTTTGCTTTCATTTTAATTTATTTTTAAAAGGTATTTTAATTAATATTTGCGCGTTGTGTCCCGCTTCTGGAATCTCCATTTTCCTGTAAAAACTCAAATGATTATAATACTTTGTATTCAGCATATTTTGCATTGAGAGAGTAATTTCAAGCTCGGTTTTACACAACAATATATTCATAGCCACCCCCATATTCCATAGGGTTGCTCCCGGTGTAGCTTCTTCATTTTTAGATATTCTTTTTTGCGGTGCAATACTTTGCAATTCCTCCCAAATATGAATTCTTTTATGCTTCCATGTCAGAGTATTGCGCATGGATGCAGGTGGCGAAAAAGGGAACGAAATATGTTCGCTTAAATTGTGATTGTAAACATATTCACCTGCAAAATGAAAACTAAAAGAATGAAGAAAATCAAATCCACATTCTACTTCCGCACCGGCAAATACAGCTTCTGCTTCCGTATAGCGATAAATCTGTCCAGCATGGGGAAGAGCTGACCATTCGCCCGTAGGTTTCAGGTAAACATAATTGCCGAACCAACTGCCGAAAGGTGTAAAAGCAAAGTATAGTTTTTCCCGTTCGTAAGTGTAGAATGCGTCAAATTGCCAACCATGTTCAGAGGAAAGAGAAGTGTCGCCTTGCTCGTGACGAAATGTGCCGTGATGAACTCCGTTTGAAGCTAATTCATTGGCACATGGAAGACGGAAGCTGCGACCTGCGTTGAACTTTATTAAATGAAGATTATCCAGTTTCCAAACGATTCCGAACGAACCGGAAATATCGCCGAAGTTTCTGTTAACAGGATAACTTCTCCATTTGTAACTGGCTATTAAACCATTATCATAGCCCTGTTCCCTGAGATAATTTTCCAGATAAGCATCGCGATATGCGGAAATATTTAACCGTCCGTAATCATAACGAATACCTCCGCTGACGGAAACTTTAGGATGTAGATGGTATACGCTTAGCCAAAGAAAACCAGAAGTAAAACGTCCGTATTCCGGCAATAAAAAGGAATATCCCGCAATGCTATTTTGCTGATATTGCAAATCATAGCCGACTGTGTGTTCCCAATGTCCATTGCCGTAGGTTTTTATTTTTGCGGAAAAAGAGAACGTTTTTAATGAAAATTCAAGCTCTTTATCGGCATCGTTTTCGGGCGGCAATTGCGTTCCGTAATGTGTATGAAAACGGCTCCATTCTTCGCGGTGGTTGTTTTGAAAGCCCATGTCGCAATATCCAATAATTTTATCCCAGGCATACTGCTGACGGGAAGTTATTTTCAGATGATTAACTGTACTGTATGGCAATTCAATATTGTGCGAATCACCGTCGTCCGTCAATTGTGAGGCGTCAGGAATTCCGTGAGCACCGGCAAAAAAACCTACTTTTTGATACGCATTACTTACTGCAAAATTGGTATAATAACGACGGTTTCGATAATCGGAATACCAACTTAAATCTCTCTCGAAACCTGCTGTATTTTTCAATCGTTCGCCTTCGATTGGCAGATGTTGCGTCAAGTAGACCACAGTGTCGGCAGGAATATGGTAATCGCCAAAATACTGTTCGGAAAATCGAAGTTTTGTGTACCATGTATTTTTCTTTAAGCCGAGCATAAGGGAGCCTCCTAATGTTTCGTTTACGCTTTTCCCTAACAATGCCACCTCTCCGAAAAATTGGTTTTCAAGAGGCGGCGGCGCCTGGGTTATTTCAACGGCTCCGCCTATCGCATCGCTGCCGTAAAGAAGGGATGCAGGGCCTTTGCGAATACTTACGCGCTCTACGCCGAAAGCATCTATTTCCAAGCCATGGTCGGCTCCCCATTGCTGTCCCTCTTGTTTGATCCCGTTTTCCGTTACGGAAATGCGGTTAAAGCCCATTCCTCTAATCATGGGTTTGGAAAAGCCGGACCCTATTTCCATTGAATTAAAACCCGGAATATGCTCCAATGCTTGCGTTAATTTGCCAGTAAAGTGTTCGCTTAAAAAGGTTTTGTCAGCAACATCAACAGGTTGACTGGAATTGAGGTTGCTTATCTTTTTATAAGAACTTTGCACTACGACTTCCTTTAGCGTTATTGCTTTCAGCGAATCGCTTTCCTGTGCTTGCGAAGGCGGAAGAATAAACACAAACATCAGCATAACCGGAATATATCCGATATGCATAAATGATATTAATTATAATGTGAATAAATAAAAGACCGACGAATGAAGAAAGACATTCGTCTTAAAAGAATGAGGCGTTTGATTTATGCCTCTGCTTTATACCGCAGGAGGTGCGCGAAGTCCATAATAAAATAGAACCTGTTCATATGCTTTATCAGGGAATGTAACAGCCCGAATGAAATCGAAAGTAACAACTCTAAAATCATAATAAACCGTTTCTGCCTCTGTAAAAGAGGAGAATACAAATCCACAAACGGGGCAATCATTGCAATCATGCCGGGAGTGCGATTCGTCAGAGCAATTATGATGAGAACAGTCTGAGGATTGATAAATATGGACGTTTTTTGCCGCGAAAGGAACTACTATTATAACTAATAGCAACCATGCAACCAAAACAGTAAGTCTTTGTATTTTCCCCATATTTTATTCGATAACGTTTGCAAAGATAATATGTTCTCTCAATTACGCAACGATAGCGCTTTATCGAAAAGAAATAAAGATAAGTTCGCCATCTGTTTAACAGATAAAAAACTTATCCTCTATTACTAATACCTCCGCAAAGACAAAAAAAGCATCGCCGTAAATCCTGCCAATCCTTACGGAAAAAGATTTACGACGATGCAAAAAACAAAATTTCAAGGGCTTTTCTGCCCTTACGGATTAAGAACTCTTTACCCTGAAAGCCTTGAGGATTATGCGGTATTCGCCGGTGCCTTGACTGTGCTTGAAGCAGAGGTTGTACTTGCTGCCTTCGGTGATTTCGATATTGCAGTACTGGGGAGCATCGTTCGTATTGCTGTGCGAATGGGCTACCTCCTTATCGTCGATGAGGAATGAGTAGCCGTCGTCCGTCGTGATGACAAAGTAGAGGGTGCCGGTAAATGGCGCGGTAAACTCGCCGGTAAAGCGGGAAGAGAAATGCTCGACGGGTACGCCGGGAGCAATGGGCTTTGTGCCTTCGTCGGGATAGTCTATCTCAGGAGTGCTGCCGGTATATACCGGTACGCCTTCCCATTTCTCGTTGGCAAAGAACTCGACACTGAAGCTGCCGTTGGTGACATGCTTACTAATGGAAAAGTCTTCATCCAACTTTACGTTAGCGGGATATACGGAGAATGTTTCCCTGTTAATCAGCAAGTAAGGCATGAATGTGGGAGAGGTTGCGCCGGCAGGAAGGAAGTGCAAGGGGCGTGCCGGATCCGCTACCAGCTTCCTCGCGTCGGCAAACTGTGGCAGGCTTGTCCCGGGTGATACGGAGGCGAGGAGCAGGGGGCCATATTCGCTGGCATACCTGTCCATTCCAGGCAGAGTGTCTAATCCTTCATAGCGGGTGGTCTTCACTTGCATGGGAAGGGAGAAACTTATCCGGTCGCCGTCCGACCATTGACGATCTATCGGGAGATAGCTTCCGGGCTTCCCGGTGGATATTTTTTTATCATTCACATATACGTCGACCGGCGAGGATGCCCAGGAAGGAATACGGATGCGGAGCTTCATCTTCACAGGAGATGGCAGGGCAAGGGCAAGGGCAACGCTTGAATCATACGGGAAGCGGGTGGACTGCCGAAGGCTAACGCTTTTTCCGGCGCTGACCCACTGGATTGTCGACGGTTCATATATATTAATGTATAATCCTCCGTCGGAAGCAATGGAGTATATGTACTCCGGAAGGGAGCCGAGCAGCCGCGTACCCTGTCCCTCGCAGCATGAGTTGAAGCCGTTGTCGGGGTGATCCTTCCGGCCTGACATGCGCGAATGATAGCCTATGCAACCATCTTCGGTCTGCACGGCCAAAATGGCGTTGTAAATAGATTTCTCTATCTCGGCGACATACTTCTCCTCGTCGGGGAAGAGGCGGTGAAGGCGCTGGTTGAACTTGATCCAAAAGGCGCTGCCGCAAGTCTCACCGGTGTGCCCACGGTGGGAATCGAGATAATAGGAGCGCGGAGGATGGCTACTCTCTCCACGGTTGCCGAAATCCTTGAGGACGCGATGCCCGTCTTCTACGAACCACTGGTTTTCACATATAGCCATTGTTCCGCCTACATGCTCCCAATTGTCGTGAATAAGATCCCAGGCGCCGAGCATGGCGTTGAGGAAGACTTTTTCCCCCGTCGCAATATAATGATCGAGGTATGCCTCGAAGCTGGTGACAAGATATGAGTGCGGGTTTTGAAGAGGATACTGCCAGATGGCGGAATCACGGCGTGCGGCAAGCTCATCCATCCACCAGTCGCATACGTAGTACTTCTCGGCAAGCTGCAAATCTTCCGGCTTACCGATCGGTGAAAGATATGTACGGGTGGAAGCGATATGTCCCTGGTGGCTGTTATGGTTCCAGTACAGCAGCTTCGGATGCAGCTCGTTCCAATTGTTGAACCAGTCCGCATGTCCGCGAAGGAGAGAATAGGCCTTCGGGTTGCCGGCTATGGCAGCGTCGATCAATCCATGGGTAAACCAGGCGCGGGCATAATTCGGCTCCTCGCTCCGAAGACTGTCTATTATGTGAGGATAGGCCAAAATGTAGCCGTCTTCCTCCCGACAGGCTTCTATTCCGTCTATCAGATCGTCCAGACGCGCCCGTAGCTCCGGGTTACTTATCCAGCGGAGGGTATTCCCGGCTCCCATCATGAACCGGCCTGCATTGGAGCCGCGCAGGTCTGTATCCCAGAAGCCGATTTGCGGACGGTCGTCGGGTGGGTTTTGTACTCCTGCACGAATACGGAAGGGGTATAGCAGATGGTCGTTGGAGAAGGATGTCAGCAAGTAATGGGCATTTCTCTCCAGCGCAGGGCGGAAGAGGCCGTCGGGGTCTACCTCCACGCCGCCTTCGGGTACGGATACGGATAATGGGACGGGCTTCCACGACGAAGGATCGCTGGCGACAAGGCGGGGCTTGTATTCTTCGGCAAGAAGGGAATAGTCCATTGCAGACTTGCCGGTTGAGGAGCTTGTGCAGGCTATGAACGCTGTTGCGGCACAGATGCAACTGATGAAAGGTTTGAATCGTGTCATGTTTTTAACTTTTATTATGATGTTTAACTCATGGGAACTTCTAAAAATTAGATTCTTAAAGGCTTGCGGCATGGACAAAAGTGGAGCTTGCTTTAGGAAATGAGCATTTTGTCGAAGACTTGTAACAAATAAAAAACATTTTTCAGGAGTTTCCTTATTTATGCTGCAAATATAGCCTCTTTGGATGATTCCCTACTTCCCGGACATCCGGGAGGCTGTTCGCCGTGTTCCTGCGCTTGCGCCGAATGGATTGTCTTTAGAGGAGGCTGTTCCGGAGCTAGCTCGCAAACTCCCAGAGCTAGCTCGCAAACTTCCAGAGCTAGCTCGCAAACTTCCAGAGCTAGCTCGCAAACTTCCAGAGCTAGCTCGCAAACTTCCAGAGCCAGCTCGCAAACTCCCAGAGCTAGCTCGCAAACTTCCAGAGCTAGCTCGCAAACTCCCAGAGCTAGCTCGCAAACTTCCAGAGCTAGCTCGCAAACTTCCAGAGCTAGCTCGCAAACTTTCAGAGCCAGCTCGCAAACTTTCAGAGCCAGCTCGCAAACTTCCGGAGCTAGCTCGCAAGCCATTGGAATACGCGACGAAACCTTCGGCGCACGCGACGGAACTCTCGGCGCACGCGACGAAACCTTCGGCGCACGCGACGGAACTCTCGGCGCACGCGACGAAACTCTCGGCGCACGCGACGGAACTCTTGGCGCACGCGACGGAACCTTCGGCGCACGCGACGGAACTCTTGGCGCACGCGACGAAACTCTCGGCGCACGCGACGGAAATGGCTGATATGTTTCGCAATCTTTAGAAAGATGCGAGAGAAGGTCAGGGGCTGGGGAAGAAAAAGGGGGATGCTGCCCGTGAATGTTGGGCGCATCCCCCTTTGAGGGGCGAGGCTGTCGCCGTTTGTGGGGTTTATCTAAGCTCGAAGGTGGCTATTGCGGCTTCATCCTCGGCGTGCGAGCCGGCGTAGATGGTGTATGAGCCTTGGGCAAGGGCGAAGGCTTTCCTTCCCATGTTCCACTTGGCGAGGTCAACAACCGGAATGAAGATGTCCATGCGGTATGTTTCGCCTGGGGCGAGATGCTTGCGATCGAAGGCGACGAGCTGTCTGACGGGGAGTTTGTAGCCGCCGGGATATTTGACGTATACTTGAGGAACGGCATCTCCGGCGACTGTGCCTGTGTTCGTTATGTTTACCGAGCAGTTTATTACGCCGTCGGCGGTGAAGGCAGTTTCGGGCTTGGCGTCCCACTGGTATGAGAAGTTGGTGTAGCTAAGGCCGAAGCCGAATGGGTATTGTGTTTTTCCGCTGAAGTATTTGTAGGTGCGGTTGCCCATTTTGTAATCTTCAAAGTCCGGCAAATCCTTGTCGCTTGCGTAGAAGGTTACGGGGAGATGGCCGGAGGGGTTGCAGTCGCCGAAGAGGACGTCGGCGAGCGCATTGCCTGCAAATTCGCCTCCGTACCATGTGTTGACAATTGCATTGACGTTTTGCACTTCCGGCTGGAGAGCTATTGCGCTTCCGGTCATAAGGGTCAGGATGACAGGTTTGCCGGTTGTTTTGAGGGCTTTGACGAGGTCTGCCTGTATTTGCGGAAGCATGATTGAGGTGCGGTCTCCGCGATAGAATCCGGGGAGTTCGACGCTGCTCTCTTCTCCTTCGATGCGAGGAGAGATTCCTCCGACGAATATGATAATGTCGGCGTCATTGACCTGGGAGAGAAATTCTGCCGTTGTTCGGATGAAGTGCTGGTAGGCTTCGAGGATGATTCTTGAGCCTCCTTCGTGCTGCACGTATTCGACTTTGAGATTGTATTTTCTTCCTTTCTCGGCTTTCATGATATATGTATAATTGTCCATTGTATGGCGGTTGAAGTCTTCGCATACGATTTTGCCGTCGATGTAAAAGCGGTAGCCGTCGTCGAACTGGAACTTCATCTCTATTTCGCCGCTGATGGGAGATGTAAATATGCCTTCAAAGCGGCCGGAATGGTCGTTGAGGTTAACGCCCTGGGCGATGGGGTTGTTCTCGTCGTTGCGCCTTTCGTAGTTTATTGACTTGCTGTAACCTGTGTATATCGGTTCTCCCTGAAGGGCGGTATTGTTGTAGAATGTGACCTTGAATCCTTCGCCCTGGCCGTCCGGCGAGGTGATGTATTTATCCATGTCCAGATTGACGATGTATCCCGGATTTGTATAGTCGCAGCCTTGAACATGTACGATTTCAACGTCGGGAAGCTTGCTTCTCAAGCCGTCAAGCGGGGTGTAGCTTTTTTTCGGGTATCCGTTGTAATTGCCCAGCTGGACTTCCGGGCGATCGACGTTGGGGCCGACGAGGGCTATTTTCTTTATTCCTTCTTTTTTGAGAGGCAGTGTCCCATCGTTTTTGAGCATGACGATAGCCTGTTGAGCCATTTTGAGGGCAAGCGCCTTGTGTTCGGGGTTGTCCAGGTTCGTTGAGTCAATTTGGGAAAATGGAACTCGTTCCTTCGGGTCGAACATTCCGAGGCGGAAGCGGATTTCAAAGAGGCGCCGGAGGGAGACGTCAATCTGGGCTTCGGTTATCTTGCCGTCTTTTACGGCTTGGATGAGTCCCATGTATGCTTCCTGGCCGCAATCGACGTCAGTGCCGTGGATAACGGCGTCGGCTGCTGCGCTGGGGGCGTCGGGATGGGTTTTGTGGTTATTGTAAAAGTCATTGATTGCCCCGCAGTCGGATGTGACGTAGCCGTTGAAGTTCCATGTATTGCGCAGGATGTCAATGAGGAGTTTGTCGCTTCCGCAGCAGGGCTTTCCTTCATAAGCATTGTAGGCGCACATTACTCCGGCGACTTTGGCGTCGACAACAAGGGAGCGGAAGGCGGGCAGGTAGGTATCCCAGAGGTCGTAATCGTTGATTTCGGCGTTAAACACGTGGCGTTTAGCTTCCGGCCCGCTGTGCACGGCATAATGCTTGGCGCAGGCGGCGACTTTGAGGTAATGCGGGTCGTCGCCCTGCAATCCGGCGACAAAGTTGCGTCCCATACTGGCTGTCAGGAAGGGGTCTTCGCCGTAAGTCTCTTGCCCTCGTCCCCATCGCGGGTCGCGGAAGATGTTGATATTGGGCGACCAGCATGTCAATCCTCTGAAGATGCGGTAGTCCTGTTTGGCCTGGGCGGTGTTGTAGATAGCTCGTACTTCGTCGGATGTATAGCTTGCCATCAGTTTGACAGCGGCGGTATCCCATCCGGCGGCCAGTCCGATTGCTTGCGGATAGACCGTGGGCGTATAGTCATGACAGCTCACTCCGGCGCCGTGCAAACATTCGTTCCACCAGTCGTATGGAGGAACGCCGAGGCGTTCGATGGCCGGCGTTGAGTTCAGCATTTGCGATACTTTCTCTTCAAGCGTAAGCCTGGAGACGATGTCCTCTGCTCTTTCCGACGGAGAGAGGGTGGGGTCGAGGAATGGGTATTCATAGCTTTGCCGGCAGCCGGCAAGTAATGTCAGGAAGGAGGCAAGGAGCAGATAAAATGATGTTCTACACTTCATAAGGGTATAATTTATTTATTATTAATAATTTATTTCAATGTTGTTATCCGGCGACAAATTTAGAATATATCCTGTAAAGAGGAGTGGCGATGGGCTGTTATTCAACTGTAATATGGATGCGGATGGATTTTGATAAAAGAGGGCTGAGGATAATTGCTTTTTCTTTGTTTTGTTTCTTCGGTGAAATGTTCATTTGCTAAGGAAAACTTCGCTTTCGTCTCTATTGCAAGCCTCGGAAAATCTAATTATTATAAGTTCCCAAAATATTGTTCCTTTGCGGGAGGATGATTTTAGCTTTCGATGAGAGAAAATAAATACATTAATATATTAATATCATTTACAATTATGAGAAAAAGAGCTTTTTTATTGGCGGCCTTTGCTGCTTTGGCTATTGCAGCAAAGGCGGATACGGAGTTTTCGCCTGTTGATTATGTAAATCCCCTTATGGGAACGGAATCCAGCTACGAGTTGTCAGCCGGAAATACTTATCCGGCAATTGCACGTCCGTGGGGTATGAACTTTTGGACGCCTCAGACGGGGAAGAACGGTAATGGCTGGGCCTATACATATACGGCTAATAAAATCAGAGGATTTAAGCAGACGCATCAGCCCAGCCCGTGGATTAATGACTATGGCCAGTTTTCGCTTATGCCTGTAACAGGGCGGCTCGTCTTTGACGAGGACAAGCGTGCATCCTGGTTTGGGCATAAGGGAGAGACGGCCAAGCCTTATTATTACAAAACGTATCTTGCCGAGCATGACATCGTTGTCGAACTGACGCCTACGGAGAGGGCTGCCATGTTTCGGTTTACTTATCCTGCGACGGACAGCGCTTTCGTTGTCGTGGATGCTTTTGACAAAGGCTCGTATGTGAAAATTATACCTGAACGCCGGCGCATAGTAGGCTATACTACGCAGAACAGTGGTGGAACGCCGGAGAATTTCAAGTGCTGGTTCGTCATCGACTTCGACAAGAGTTTTGATTGCAGCCATATATGGGCTGACAGTGTTCTCAGTTCGGATGCAATGGAATGTACTGCTCGTCATGCAGGAGCCATTATTGGTTTCAGCTGCCGTCGGGGCGAGACGGTTCATGCCCGAACAGCCTCCTCGTTCATCAGCCTTGAACAGGCAGAGACTAACCTTAAGGAGCTTGGCGACGACAGTTTTGATGCGCTCGTCGAGAAAGGTCGCGAGGCATGGAATACGGCTCTGGGGCGCATCAGGGTTGAAGGCGGCACGACAGACCGCTATCGTACGTTCTACACATGCCTTTACCGTTCGCTGCTTTTTCCCCGTAAGCTGTACGAGATTACTGCTGCCGGGGATACGGTGCATTACAGTCCATATAACGGCGAGGTGCGTCCGGGCTTCATGTTTTCCGATACCGGCTTCTGGGATACGTTCCGCAGTCTGTTCCCATTTCTGAACATGCTCTATCCCGACATAAACAGAGAAATTCAGGAAGGCCTGCTTAACGCATATCGCGAGAGTGGCTTTTTCCCCGAATGGGCAAGCCCCGGACACAGAGATTGCATGATTGGAAACAATTCCGCCTCCGTTCTGGTGGATGCTTATATGAAAGGCATCCGCACGAGCGATGTTGAGACACTCTACGCCGGTCTTCTCCACGGTACGGAGAGCGTACATCCGCAAGTGCGCTCAACCGGTCGCCTGGGATATGAGCACTATAATCGCCTGGGCTATGTGCCTTACGATGTTAAGATTCGCGAGAGCGCAGCCCGGACACTGGAATACTCCTACAATGATTGGTGCATCTACACGATTGCCCGTGCTTTGAAGCGGCCGCAGGAGGAGATTGATCGTTTTGCCTCGCGGGCAGGGAATTATAAGAACCTCTTTGACAAGGAGAGCCGGCTGATGCGCGGCCGAAATGCCGACGGCAGCTTTGCGTCTCCATTTTCTCCACTTAAATGGGGCGATGCCTTTACGGAGGGAAACAGTTGGCACTACACTTGGTCTGTTTTTCATGATCCTCAAGGCTTGATTGACCTCATGGGCGGGAAGTTGGAGTTCGTGCAGATGCTTGATTCAATGTTCGCCGTTCCTCCGCATTTCGATGCAAGCTACTACCGACAAGTCATCCATGAAATACGCGAGATGACCCTTGTCAACATGGGCAACTACGCTCATGGCAATCAGCCGGTTCAACATGCCATATACCTGTATAATTATGCCGGTGCGCCGTGGAAAGCGCAATATTGGGTTCGCCAGGTAATCGATCGACTTTACGCCCCGACGCCCGATGGATATTGCGGCGACGAGGATAACGGCCAGACTTCAGCCTGGTATGTCTTTTCCGCCTTGGGCTTCTACCCCGTATGCCCAGGTACTGATCAATACGTTACCGGTGCTCCCATCTTCAAACGTGCAATACTCAACCTTCCCAACGGTCGCCGCTTCATCATCTCCGCCCCGGAGAACAGTGATGCAAACATCTACATTGACGCCGCTACCCTGAACGGTCGTGCCTATACAAAAAACTACATTCGCCATGACGACATTCTTAGCGGTGGCGAGCTAGTATTCCGAATGAGCGCTATCCCTAATAAAACACGTGGCGCTGCCGATGCCGATCGGCCATATTCTTTCACCAACGGCAAGTGAGGTTTGGCAGATCTGCAAATGGGTGTTGATTTTGTCTGGAAGGATATAGAAAAGCTTCTCTGCATTGTGGAGAGGCTTTTCTATATTCTAATAATTACAGTCTCCAACACTAATCCACTTCCACAACATTGATATTCGCGTAATTGTTTTTATTGAGCTTTAGATAAGAAGCGTTTTTTTCGTTACCAGACATAATTTCCGCTATTGTCGATATTACTGACCTGAGTTCAGGATAAACAGGATGTTTCCGATGCAAACATCATCCATCGCGGCGCATAGCTCTCCCCCTTTTCTGACATGTTAGGAACAAGTACCGCCAGAGCTTTAGGCGAATCAAAAGAATCAGCAGCAGCTTGGAAAACCATCTTTTCGGACTTTTCGTTTATTGCCGACGTTTATTCTGCGCGTGCTAGCTGGCGATACAATGATTTAATATTTTCCACACAAGGTCGAATGGGACGCTTTCATCAAATACCTTAACGACGGCCCGGAAAGTATTCAATAATTTATTTAATATAAAAAAACAAAACGCCGTCTGCAGGCCAGTCTAAAAAGACATTTTTTTTGGGAAGACTGCTACTGCAAACTTCCATTTAATGGCTGTTCGGGAAAAATGGTTCATTCATCAAAAAACTCCCCATTATGATCATAGGAAACAAAAAAACAATTTCACGAACATGGTATTGGAAAAACGCTCTAAAAACAACAAAATAATTGCCATTCTATTCTTTTTTTTTATTTTTGCCGTACAAACAATAATAATGAACAAATCGTTAGCTTTATGAAACGTTTTATACAATGTCGCTCTTGCTCGGAGTGGAATCCAGCGGACACCTCTTGGTGCACATGCTGCGGGGCAGCCTTGGAAACACAACAGAAAACGTATGCAAAACGAAAAAGCCGCTCTGCAAGCGTTTCAGAAGAGCCTTACACCAACCGACATTCCCGTCGCATAATAGGCAAAACAGTCCTCGCCGCCTCAATCTGCACAGTGTTCTTTTTAGCCGCCACTCTTTACGTTTTTCTTGCTGACCCGTTTGAATGGAAGGACAACGTGGAAAATCACTATTACGAGCAAAATTACATAACGGAAAAACAAAGCATAGAGGAAAATTTCGACGCCTTCATCAACAAATTTAGTGCAGACGAAACATTTCAATTAGACAGAATCTTGTTCCCTCTGAGAGTTTCTTATCTCTCCCCCTCCAATAAACCAGCCGAAGGATATTTCATCAGCCGCGACAATCATAAGCATCTGAACTTTTCTGAACCGACCGACCAATGGAAAATCCAACCAGGGAAATTGGAAACAACCGTCTATTACAACTGCGAATGTGGAACCATCGACGAATACATCTTTGTAAAGAACGACGGCCAATGGTTCCTCAAGCGCCGCCTTATCGACGCTCGTAACAGCAAGCAATAACAATGTTTATATAAATAGAAAAACGCAGTATTTCCCGTCGATATACGATTTGATGCCGATTTTCACGCTGCCCGACGAATATTTTACGCATTGTCGGTCAGGTTGGCGACTATATTGTACAGGTGTGTCGCGTCAGCATAAACGGTCAGATTTTCAGGCTGGACGAGAATATCAATATCAACGCATTTGTCGATATTCAGTTTTTGCTGTTCTGCAATGCGGGCAAACAGCGGCTTGAGCGCAACGTTTTCCTTTTTGAGGACAATGTTTTTACTGCGTTCCATGCTTGCGGAAAGTATCTGTTCGATAAGGTCGCGAAGTCGGGACAGCTGCTCAATACAGATATTCAGATACTGCCGACGCTTTTCGGCGCTTTCGCCCTGACGGAAATTCAACAGCGCATCAACGGCTGAATAGGCGATGGATACGGGCGTTTTCAGTTCATGCGTCATGTTGTTCGTAAAATCCTGTTTCATTTCTTCCAGCGTTTTTTGCCTGACAGCCGTTCTTATAAAAAACCGGAAAGCGTATCCGAGCAAAAGAGCAGTCAGCAGAGTTGTCAGCAGGATGCCGGACATGCGCTCCAGCGCTGCCAGCGTCATGGACGAGGTGTGGATTTTGTAGGCATATCCGTTTTCCGTATCATATTCATACACAAAGGCGTTGCCTTTCATTCCCGCTTCCTGTCGACGTGATGCGGCAATGACGTTACCGGTATTCATGTCAATAATTTCCGAATAATACAGTCTGGCGGATATGTTTTTATTCCTGAAACCGGCGGCAATCAGGCTGTCGAGCATCGGCAGATTTGGCGGCATTACCGTATCGACGGCATGATGAACCGTTTGCCGGACTTCCTTGACCAGCAGGCTGAATACGACAGCGCCTTTGCCTTTTTTCATGTCCGAAACATTGCTGCCGTTTCCTTCAACTGATTTTTCGACCGTAATTGTAGCCGGTTCGCCGTTGCTCATGGCAGATATTGCCGTCAACCTGTTCTGCAACTCTTCGCCGTCGGCTTCTTCGATGCAGAAACTGATTATCCCTGCGGTTTCTTCGGAAATGTCGTTATACAGTCCTGTCAGATAAAACA
>JAIRPK010000056.1 GCA_031257015.1 Tannerellaceae bacterium | reverse complement strand
GAGCATGTTTTCCAGCACCTGCAAACCTTTTTCTACTATATCGTGGGATTTATTCCCGCTTATATTGGCCAGCAGACCAACGCCGCAGGAATCATGTTCATATTCCGGCTTATATAATTGATTTATCATATATCCAATAGATTGTTCGTGGAGCATTGCATTATTTATAACTGTCCAGGTGGACGCCCTTAATAGACCGTCCGCTTGGCTCGTTCATGTTCGCGAATGATTTATCCCAGGCAAGAGCTTCCGGGGTGGAGCAGGCAACGCTCGGAACGGAAGGAACGCTTCGCGCTGCACTTTCGCTGGGAAAATGTTCTTCAAAGATGGTTCTGTAATAGTATTCCTCTTTGTTCTGTGGAGTATTAATGGGGAAGCGTTGGGATGCGCCGGCCATTTGTTCGTCGCTCACGTTTTGCGAGGCGATTAATTTTAGTGTATCGATCCATCCGTAGCCTACTCCATCGGAGAATTGCTCTTTCTGACGCCAGGCGATTTCCTTTGGAAGGACGGACGAGAAGGCTTCGCGGAGTGCTTTTTTTTCTATTATGTTGCCCGGAGCCATCTTGGCCTCCGGATTGAAACGCATGGCTACGTCGAGAAATTCCTTGTCAAGGAATGGGACGCGACCTTCTACTCCCCAGGCAGCCAAACTCTTGTTCGCACGCAAACAGTCATAGAGGTAGAGCTTGCTAATCTTTCGCAGGGTTTCCTCATGGAAGGCTTTCGCATCCGGAGCTTTATGAAAATAAAGATAACCGCCGAAAATTTCGTCCGCTCCCTCGCCGCTAAGCACCATCTTTATGCCCATGCTTTTAATTACACGAGCCATGAGATACATTGGCGTGGAAGCTCTGACGGTAGTCACATCGTATGTTTCTATGAAGTATATCACGTCGCGGATAGCGTCGATGCCCTCCTGTATTGTATAATGTATTTCATGATGGACAGTTCCGATATAGTCCGCGGCAAGTTTTGCAGCTTTCAAATCAGGAGAATCTTTCAGCCCGACAGCAAAAGAGTGGAGTTGCGGCCACCAGGCATCAACATTCCCACCGGCTTCGATGCGTTTACCGGCAAACCGTTTGGCCACAGCAGACGTGATGGATGAGTCCAAGCCGCCGGAGAGAAGAACGCCGTAAGGCACATCACTCATTAACTGCCGCCTGACTGCCGCTTCGAGTGCATCGTGAAGATCATTGATGTCAGCTTCATTCGTTTTGACGCTTTCATAGTCCATCCAGTCTCGGACGTACCATTTTGTCATTTCTCCCTCTTCACTATAATAATAATGGCCGGGAAGAAAAGGCTCGTACTCGGAAGCAAAGCCTTCCAAGCCTTTCAATTCGGACGATACAAGCGTATGTCCGTCCTTGTCTCGTCCTATATATAAAGGTATAACCCCGATCGGGTCACGTGCAATTAGAAAAGCATCCTTTTCCTCATCGTAAAGAGCAAAGGCAAAAATGCCACTTAAATCCTCGATACATTTGACTCCCTTTTTGCGGTACAGAGCCAGTATAACCTCGCAATCAGAGCCGGTTTGAAATTCATATTCTCCTTTCAGTTCGTCGCGAATCTCCTGATGGTTATATATTTCGCCGTTAACGGTCAGGATAAGCTTCCTGTCTTTGCTAACCAGCGGCTGTCCGCCCGAAGCAGGATCGACGATTGACAGCCGTTCGTGCGCCAGGACAGCGCTGCGACCCGCGTAAATGCCACTCCAGTCAGGTCCGCGATGCCGAACGCGCTTGCTCATGTCCAACGCTTGCCGGCGGAGGGATTCTCCTCCCTCTTTGATGTTAAATATTGCTGTAATGCCACACATTTGTTATAAATATAATGTTAATTGTTCACATTGTTTACTTTAAGGTTTGCAAAGTTACAAAAAGATTTTTCAGAACAAACCGGACGCATGTTTTTAATCATCCTCTACCACTTTAAAGCAGGTTCTCGGATAATCAAACGTATTCCCGGAAGCCACGTTTAACATTCCGAAACGCCGAGATTCCTTCCAAACGTCTCAAGACATGTGACTTACATCTTTAAAGACGTGACTTACGTCTCAAGACATGTGACTTACGTCTTTAAAGACGTAACGCACGTCTCAAGACATGTGACTTACATCTTTAAAGACGTGACTTACGTCTCAAGACATGTGACTTACATCTTTAAAGACGTGACTTACGTCTCAAGACATGTGACTTACGTCTTTAAAGACGTGACTTACGTCTCAAGACATGTGACTTACGTCTTTAAAGACGTGACTTACGTCTCAAGACATGTGATTTACGCCTTTAAAGACGTGACTTACGTCTCAAGACATGTGACTTACGTCTTTAAAGACGTGACTTACGTCTCAAGACATGTGACGAACATCTCCGGACGCCTTCCGGGCATCTCCCGAAAAAGTCGTAGTCTAAAAACATCCAAACTATATATATAATAATGTGTATGCAGGGAGAAATTGATAGAAAATGAAGAAAAATAGCACTATTTGTAAAATAGCCAACTTTACTATAAATATTGATAATAATCAGGGCTTGGGAAGGCCGTACCTTTGCAGTGTCAAAAGAAAACAAGATGTGAAAGCATCAACAGAGAGACAAAAACAAATTATAAACAATTACTAATATTCAAAAAAAATTAAATCGTATGAAAGTAAATTTTAAGACAATCAAAAACATCGTTATTTCAGTAGCAACAGCAGCAACACTAGGTTTAACTGCAACCAGCTGTACAAATGAAGAATTGCAAGGCAGCAACAACAGCCCGATTCAAAACGCCGAAACAATGCACTCAATTAGTTTTAAGGTTCAAACTCCTCCTGCAACTCGCGCCGAGGACAACGCCGCCAGCACAGGTGCAGCAGGAAAGGTGAAACTGAATACCGGTTATCTGTTCTTTGTCAATCCTCAGCAACAAATAACGAAGGTTGTCGAAATCATACCTACCGGAACAGCGCTATGGGGTCAGGTCTTACTAAGCACCCTGGAATCAACAACCGGAGCCACCATCGACAGTATCCCCGGCTCTTCAACCCACGCTTACGTAGTAGCCAACTTGCCGGCGGGCAAAACAATTCCCAGAAAGAATCTGTTCTTGTCTGATATAATGGACAACAATGTGATTACCCTGAAAGAAGAGAAAGATTTAAGCAACACCGTTCTCACAGGCAATGCAGCTATCAATAAAACCGCCGCTCTCTGGAGTGTAGATATTAGCAAAGTCGCCCCTGTCACCGCCCGCCTGGAAATTGGTAAAATCACAGCTGTAAATCCTGCCGGTGCAGCCGTTAATATAACCGAATACACCATAGACGGAATCTTCGTTGACGGAATATATGAGACGATGGACTTGAATGCCAAGGCCGACTCTGCAAAGACCTACGCCACCAACTGGCTCTATGCAAGCAACTACGGTGCCCCCCTGACACAAGATTATTATACGGTTGTCTTTGACACGACCAACGTAGCCAACGGTTTAGGTAACAGCAAAGCGTTAATTCAGACTCCTTCAAACAGCGCCAAAGTATGGTCATACAACCAGTTTGCTCCCGGAACAGATAAAAACGGAGCTGTAAACCGTACTCCGAAAATCATCATCCGCCTCAACAACATCAAGACCGACCAACCAACTACTGCCAATTACAGCGGCGCATATTACCTGACTGTAAATGAATTGAAAGATAACGGTTCTGGTGTAAAGGTATCAGCTCTGGAAGCAGGCAAAGTGTATCACATCAGCGACATCAAGTTCGAGCTTCAAAACCTCCAGCCAGTACCAGGACAACAAGGAGTTAATGCGAATGTTAAAATTACTCTTGCACAGTGGGAGAAGTTTGATACAGACGTAACGCTCAACTAAGAAAACAAAGAATAGCAAAAGGCATCAGGGACGATAAAAAGTCCCTGTTTGCTTTTCCCCCATAACCGTTCCCCGCAATATGAACCGAAACCGAATAAACATTATCATTATGGTACGCATAATATCTTTACTCTCAATACTCACTTTCTTCCTCACCGTCTGCACATCGGATGAAACATCATTCGTCAACAGCGACAACATCGTCAGCAGCAAATCGGAGATGGAAAAAACGGAAGCAACCGTCAACTTCTCCCTCTCCATGCCTTCGATTCTCGAAACCCGCGCCGGAGAATTAAGCGAATATGAGGAAAACAAAATAGAATACATCACTCTGCTGCAATTTGAAAATATCAATGGGCGCGAATATCTCCGGCATAAATGCAACGTCAACAATATCCAGGACGGCGCCAGAGATTCCATAAAACACTTCAGCGCCAGGCTTCGCACAGGAGCATACAACATAGTCGCAATAGCCAATGCCCGTCACCTTACCGACAGCATCACATTTGCCGATTATGATTCTCTGAAATCAGTCGTCCTCAACAGCCTCGTTGATACTAATTACGGAAAATGGCCTCGCAAGGCACTCCCGTCATGGAGTGAGAGCGGAGTTGTAAAAGTTGATACAATGACCAGTCTAACCCTGAAGATGATGAGAATGGTCGCCAAAGTCGATCTTAACTTCCTTGGCAATGCCGCCGGCAAGTTCAAACTCGAAAACATCCGCCTCTATAATTACAGCACCAGAGGAACCATTGTTCCCCAAAGCAGCAAACTTCCGACAGAACCATCAGGCGGTTACGGCAAAATGGACTATCCCAACCGTGCTCCATTGCTTTACGAAACATCTGACGGACTAAAGCCCAACGGAAGCAACCGTGTCATCTACATCCTTGAAGCTCCGGAAGGCAATCCGGCAACACGCGACAGCAACATCTGCCTCGTCGTCGGCGGAAAATACAACAACAGTCCGACGACGACTTACTACCGTCTGGATTTCGCTTCGCACGACAAAAGCAATGGACAAGACACATGGCATCCAATAGTGCGCAACCATCGTTACGTCTTCAATATAACCGACGTCACCAACGATGGTAAGGCAACCCCTGAGCTTGCTTTCAAAGGAGCGCCCGCCAACCTTGTAGCCAACCTTCAGGCTTGGGATGAAAGTGCGATTAATGAGTTTGTCTGGGATAATAACAATATTCTCGGCGTCTCAACTCGCGTCCTCGAACTCTCCAGAAGGATATACGATGCCCAGACTCCGTCAGATACGAACCGGCTGTCCATCAAAACAGACATCCCTACCGGCTGGACTGTCGATAAAATAATAGATGCCGCCACGCAGCAAACGCCAACATGGTTCACTCTGTCGCAAACCTCCGGCTTGGCGAACAAGCTTGAGCACATTTACATATACACGACAAACGTAGCCACTACCCCCCGCAGCGGATACATAGACCTGAAAGCCGGTGCCCTGACAAGCCGAATAACAGTCAAACAAACACCTGCACGAACCAAACCGCTGACCATTTCTCTCAAGATTCAATATGCAATAGACGGAGCAAAGAAATATTTCTCAGTCGAAGGCGAACGTGAATGGGAGATAATCGACGTCACCGGCAACAGCTTAAACCTCTTGGACGGCGGTATCAACTCTTTGAAAGGGAAGAGAGGCGGGCAGTCCGGAATACTTAAAAAGGACTCCGTCGAATTTACTCTTAAGGACTACCGGCTAGATTCGAGTCTCAAAGCAGGAACAATAAAGCTCGTCTTCCAGGATGAAACCGGAGATAAATACTACAAAGACCTTAACGGAGGACTTCCGTTCTTAATCGGCACCTTCGGCTTTGAAGTATGGCCGGAAGACCAGAATCCGGGATGCACATGGTATGAATATATGGGGAAAATAGATGCTAGCACTACTGACCAGCTCCGCCCGAACAGCTGTACAATGTATCACGGAGGGAACGTAAACCAAGTCCCGGATAAAACCGCTCCCTATCCTTATGGCAGAAGATGGCGATTGCCGACAATAGACGAGATGAAGCAGATGCTTGAGTGGTCCAAGCTATATCCCGATTCAGCTGAAATTCTAATGCTGAACAATGTTGATTACGGTGGCCCAAACATCAACAGCGACAACAGTAACATAAAAAACATTTACTGGACTTCATCCATAATCAATACTTATGATACGCGAGTAGCCGCGTACTATATCGGAAACGGCTCCAATGGTTTTGTGAACACGAGCTTTTATGTGCATAAAAACATTAACGCTTCCCAATACACTAAGGGCAAACTCTTTGCCAGATGCGTTCGCAGGCCCTGATACGAAAGCAACTGCAAATACAATGAAAACGCCCTCTGCCATTACGCAGAGGGCGTTTTCATTGTTCGCCAAGCATGCCAACCCACTTGTTGGTTCAAGTCCAATACGGAGGTCGGTAGTTACCAACCGTTAGCCGAAGGCAAGGGTGTCCGTAGCGATAGTGTTATCGCTCATTCACCGTTACCTGCGCAACGGCGAAAACAGCGAGTAAGAATCGCTATGAATTGCCTGATGTGTTCGGAAAAGCGGACAGGAGTGTTCGGAAACGAACGGATGGTATGCCAGCCTCCTCTGTTAATCAACGGTTTAATATTTTGGCATATCAATTGCCTCCGCGCTTCAAAATGAAGGCAATTTTGAATGTCAACGCAACAAAAAGATTAATATGGACAGAGTTATACCCAAGGAACAAAAGAGAAAAGCTTTGCATCTGCAAATTATCAAATGCCTATCCGCAGTGGTGGCGCTGACGCTCGTCATCCGGTTGCTTATCTCTATAATGCAGCCGAGCATCAGCCGGAAGGACCTGCGGTTGTCCGTTGTAGACAGAGGAACGATCGAGATTTCAGTAAATGCTTCGGGCAAAGTTGTTCCGGCCTTTGAAGAGATTGTCAATTCACCTATCCAGTCGCGTATCATTGAGGTTTATAAGAAAGGCGGCGACATGGTCGAAACCGGCGACGCGATTCTAAAGCTCGATCTCCAAACGGCAGAGACCGGCTACCGGAAGCTGCTCGATGAGGAGCAGATGAAAGTATTACAGCTCGAACAATTGCGTCTCGCCAGCCGAAGCAAACTCTCCGAGATGGACATGCGCCTGAAAGTTTCCCGCATGGAGCTAAACAGGAAGGAAGTTGAGCTACGCAACGAGCGCTATCTCGACAGTCTTGGCGCTGGGACAACGGACAAGGTTCGTCAGGCTGAATTTAGCGCGAACGTAGCCAGGCTCCAGCTTGTAGAAGATGAGCAGAAATATTTGAATGAGCTGGAGCTGGCAGAGGCCGATGTTAAGGTGAAAGAACTGGAGCTGAACATTTTCAGAAAAAGCCTGTCCGAAACTCGCCGAACGCTGAAAGACGCGCAAATCCGCTCCCCCCGCAAAGCCATCCTTACTTATGTCAACAACGAGATCGGGGCGCAGGTGCAACAAGGCAGCCGCGTGGCGATAGTTTCAGACCTTTCGCACTTCAAGATTGAGGGAGAGATAGCCGATAGTTACGGCGATCGCATTTCTGTCGGATGTCGGACAGTCGTTCGGCTTAGCGGAGAGAATCTGTCCGGCACTGTTAGCGACGTTACGCCACTGTCCAAGAACGGCGTCATCGCCTTCAGCGTTCAACTCAAGGAAGATAATCACCCGCGGCTGCGCTCAGGACTGAAGACGGACGTTTATGTTATGAACGCCATCAAGGAGGACGTGTTGCGTATCGCGAACGCCTCATATTATACCGGGCGAGGCGAATATGAACTGTTTGTCGTCAGCAACAAGGAACTCATCAAGCGGAAGGTCATGCTGGGCGACAGCAATTTTGAATATGTTGAAATTGTCAGCGGTCTTATTGCCGGCGATGAAGTTGTAGTCTCCGACATGGAGAATTTCAAAAATACGGCAACGCTGAAATTAACCGGCTATGAATAAGAATTGGATACTCCGTTTCTCATTCAGTCGCGGGCAAGATCTATCTGCCAAATCCCCCACTCGTCGCCACATGTTCGCGTACATACTCAAATCTTCACTGTCAAAATCAAACAGAATCATAAACAGCATCAACAATTTTAAATAATTACAATCATGATCAAATTATCTCGCCTGGAAAAAGTCTATTACACTAAGGACATAGAAACGGTTGCATTAGAGAATGTTAATATCGAAGTCCCAGCCGGAGAGTTCCTCTCCATCATGGGGCCTTCCGGATGTGGAAAATCAACGCTCCTCAACATCATCGGCCTGCTCGACCGCCCTACGACCGGCAAGCTGGAAATCAACGGCGTCTCAACCGAGGGCATGAACGATAAGCAACAGGCGTCGTTTCGCAATAAGGAACTGGGATTCGTCTTCCAAAGCTTTCATCTGATTAATTCGCTCAACGTTCTTGATAACGTAGAGCTTCCGCTTCTCTACCGCAAAACACCTTCTTCAACGCGCAGGCGAATTGCACAGGAAGTCCTTGAGAAAGTAGGTCTCTCCCATCGCATGAAACATTTCCCGACACAACTTTCAGGCGGGCAATGCCAGAGAGTAGCCATCGCAAGAGCTATCATCGGCAATCCGGGTATCATCCTGGCCGACGAGCCGACCGGAAACCTCGACAGCAAGATGGGGAACGAAGTCATGGACATGCTCCACAAGCTGAACCGGGAGGACGGGAAAACCATCGTCATGGTTACGCATAATGAAGCGCAAGCGAAACTGACCGACCGCACCATCCGTTTCTTCGACGGACGACAAATATCTTAACGCACATGAAAAAGTCCATAACACAGGCTTTGAACATAATCAGGCAAGAAAGACTGTTCAGCTCTATCTACATCATCGGAACCGGACTCTCGATCACTATGGTCATGTCTCTCTCCATCGTCTTCTACCTCAAGATTGCGGATATATATCCGGAGACGAACCGCAGCCGTATGCTTCTCGTCAAAAGCGGAACGGAAAAAGCCGCCGATGGAGGATTTTATGCCTCCTCACTCGCTCTCCACACCATCGAAACATGTTTCAACAACATTGAAAACGTCGAGGCTATAACCGCCATCCATCAAACATGGAACGACGGATGCTACATCCAGCTCCCGAACAGCAAGGAGCAGCCGCCAGTCACCGTCAAATATATCGACGACAATTTCTGGACCGTCTTCCCCTTCCACTACATCGAGGGCAAACCGTTCACCAAGGAAGACTTCCGTTCAAGCCTGCCGGTTGCCGTTATAACCCGCTCGCTGGCAAACAAAATCTTCGGGACAACAGACGTCGTCGGGCGGGAAGTCAGCATGAATTTCCGGAACTTCCGCATCTGCGGCATCGTCAGGGACGCCTCGTTCATAACCGAGAGAACCTTCGCGCATATCTATCTTCCTTATACCGTCCTCCCGAACTGGGAGCACGCCGCCGCTCCGGAGAAAACCCTAGGCGCATATCAGGCCTGTATCCTCGCCCGGACAGCATCCGACATCCCGAAGATTAAACAAACAATACTGGAAAACGTATCCAAATACAATCAAACTCTCAAGGCAGAGTTCAGCATCGTCGGCCAGCCCGACAGCCAATGGCAATCGACCTTCAGGCTAGGCGGCAACCATGCTCCGGACTTTACGAAAATCATCATCCAATACACACTCATATTCTTCATCCTCCTCCTTGTCCCGGCTGTCAGCCTCTCCGGAATGACCGAATCGAGGATGGAAAGAAGGATGGAAGAAATGGGAGTGCGCCGGGCCTTCGGTGCGCCGGCCGGAAATATCATCCGACAAGTGCTGACCGAAAATCTGGTATTCACCGCGTTCGGAGGCGCCCTCGGCCTCATCTTCTCATACATAATCATCATCCTCGGTCGCAACTGGATTATGCAGACGGGAAGCAACTTCGGCAATATCCCCCCGGAAGGCGTTGATACAGCCATATCGCCCTCAATGCTCATCAACCTGCCGGTATTTTCAATCGCACTGGCCGTATGTATCCTCCTGAACCTCCTGTCGGCATTCATTCCGGCCTGGAGAGCAGCACGGCGACCTATCGTTTATTCGCTCAACCCGACAGAAAACTAAAAGAAATGAACATGAATATCATCCAGTAAACAAACAACCATCACAGCAAATGAAAACACTCATCACACAAATATGGAACCGCCGGCGCAGCAACCTCTGGCTCATCATCGAGCTGACCCTCGTCTTCGCCCTCGTCTGGTTCATGACAGACTACTTCTTTGTCCTCAAATACAATCTCTCCATACCGAACTGCCGCAATATTGACAACGCATGGCAAATCACTGTCGGAGAATATCCCGAACAGGCTCCGGAATACCGCCCCGAAGAAGCCACGGCAACAGCACGCCTTGAAAACCACCGGCGCATACTCGACCGGCTGAAAAACTATCCCGGCGTCGAAGCCGTCGTATCAACCAACTACTGGTCTCTGCCCGGCAGCAGCGGCGTGAGCGCATCCGGCTTCCTGAACCCCTCGGATACGCTGAAAATAATCTATCCCAGAATGATAACATTTGACGCCACAGGCGATTACTTCCGCGTCTTCGGACATACGACAGATTTAGGAAGCTCGCAAGCCTCCGTCAGAAATTATGACCTCGGCGGCGCACACCCCATCATCATCTGCCGCTCGGTAGCCAAAGCGCTCAAAGCCACAGTCGGTCAGACGCTATGGAAAGGCAACAGCAACAGCGCCGGAGAATGGCGCATAGTCGGAATCATTGACGACACGAAGCGCTTCGACTATCGCCGACCGGACTTCACCGTCTATTTCCCCGAAAACCTCGACACGAGCAACATCTCGAACGCCGAAATCGCCGTCAGGCTAACATCATCCGCACCAGCCTTCATCGACGCCTTCCGCAAGGAAATGCAGGACAACTTCCGCTTCGGCAACTACTATTTCAAGAAAATGACATCCATGAAAGCCTTCGCCCAAGAAGTCAACGCCACTTACGGACTGCCGAACGACATCAGGCTGCGAATCTTCCTCATGATCTTCCTCCTCGTCAACATCCTTCTCTGCGTAACAGGCACATTCTGGTATCGCGTCAACAAGCGGAGAGAAGAAACGGGCATCCGCAAAGCCCTCGGAGCATCGCAGCTCGCCATCAGAAGGCAATTCATCCTCGAAGGCCTCATCCTTCTCCTCATCGCCGCAATACCCGCCATGCTCATCGAGGCCAACCTCTTCAACGCCGGACTGATCGAAACCATGGGCAGAGAAGAACTCCTGCCGGAAACATATCTGCCGGACAGACCCCTTGCACGATTCATAATCGTAAACATCATCTCGCTGAGCGCCATGGCCGCCGTCGTTGCCATCGCAATATGGCTCCCGGCAAGAAGCGCCGCCTCGATGCAAGCCGCTGATGCACTGCGATACGAATAAATCGAAACAGACAAGCATTTCCGAAACCCCGAAAGTATTTTTACCGGCGTCGGGAAGCTTTCGGGGTTCAGAAAAGCTTCCCGACGTCAGGAAAAAAGCTTTCGGGATTCAGAAAAGCTTCCCGACGTCAGGAAAAATACTTTCGGGGTTCAGAAAAGCTTTCCGACGTCAGGAAAAATACTTTCGGGGTTCAGAAAAGCTTCCCGACATCAGGAAAAATACTTTCGGGATTCAGAAAAGCTTCCCGACGTCAGGAAAAATACTTTCGGGATTCCGGAAATTCTTCCCGACGCAAGGAAAAATACTTTCGGGATTCCGGATGGATTGAAAATAAAGAGCGGGAAGCAGAGCATGAAGCCGATTGATTCACCGTTAAGCAGGCGCGAAGCATCATTATTTATTTTCAATTCCCGCATCCCGATTTGGAGCAAAGCGGAGGCATCTCCATTCCGTCATCTCCATCCTCAACCCGTTACGAATAACTGAAAACTAAAAACAGAGAACCGAAAACAATTCGTGAATCATGAAATCATCATATACATACAGGTCTGTCCTCCGGGCTGCCGCCGCTCTCCTTCTATTCATCGACATGCCCGTCTTGGCGCAGGAAGATACCCTGAAACTGTCGCTGGACGAAACCATACGCCTGGCAAAATCACAATCGGCAGATGCAGCCGTAGCGGTCAACCGACTGAAAACGGCTTACTGGGAGCATCGGACACACAAGGCCGACCAGCTGCCGGAAATCAGCTTCAACGGAACATTGCCGGCGTACAGCAACCGTTACAGCCTCTATCGACAATCAGACGGCACATACACTTACGCGCATGAAAACCGGCTCGGACTGAGCGGACGAATGTCTGTCGAACAGAACATTGCACTCACCGGAGGAAAGATAACCCTCGCCTCGTCGCTCGACTTCACGCGCCAGCTCGGCATCGGGTCAAGGAACGAATACATGAGCATACCATTGAGCCTGACCCTCGTCCAGCCGGTCTTCGGAACCAATCATCAGAAATGGAAACGCCGAATCGAGCCGCTGAAATATCGTGAGGCACAGTCAACATTTGCCGAAAACATGGAGGAGGTCGCCCTTGCAGCCCTTTCGCTTTTCTTCAACCTCCTTCAGTCACGCGAGAATCTCGACATAGCCCTGCTGAACAGCGACAATGCCAATCGGCTGCACTACATAGCTGCCGAGAAACGACGGCTTGGCTACATCTCCGAAAGCGAGCTGATGCAACTGGAACTTAATGCCCTCCAGGCACGTGGGACGGTCACTGAAGCTCAATCGACGCTCAACGCCGCTCGGTTCCGCCTCGGCTCCTTCCTCGGCATCGCCGACAGCATCACGATAGAACCGCTCGCGCCCGCCGCAGTTCCATCGCTTCGCATAGACTATCGCGACGTCCTTGACAAGGCCGTCAGCAACAACTCATTCTCCAAAAACATCCTCCGGCGGCAGATCGAGGCGGACTATTCCGTTGCCGCTGCCAAAGGCGAACAGCGAAGCGTTGACCTTTACGCTTCCGTCGGGTATACCGGAAAGGATCCCCTTCCCTCCGCAGCCTACAACCGCCTGAGCGGAAACCAAATCGTCGAGATCGGCCTCAGCATCCCCATCCTCGACTGGGGCAAGCGCAAGGGCAAGGTGCGCGTTGCCGAATCCAACCGCGAGGCGCTCATCGCACAGGCCAGGCAGGAACAGATGACCTTTGACGCCAGCATCTTCCTCCTCGTCGAAAACTTCAACAACCAGGCCGCGCAGCTGGACATTGCCATGCAGGCCGACCGCATTGCCTCCAGGCGCTACGCCGCTTCCATCGAAACGTTCATGACCGGAAACATAAACGTGCTCGACCTCAACGATGCACGCCGCTCAAAAGACGAGGCCAAGATCAAGCTCATCGCCGAGATGCACAAGTATTGGACATACTATTTCAACATCCGCAGCGTCGCCCTGTACGATTATGCAGCGCAAACATTTTTAACAGGGAATTGAGAGGGCAATCGGAATGAGAATTTAACCATCAACCACACTTTATATTCTAAACCATAAAATAAAGGATTCCGGAAATTGAAGGCAGAGAATCGGGAGCCATAAACAAATCACTTTATGCGACAGGATGAAATCAATTGCACGAACAATCAAAAGAACAGTGTTGACAAGCAGTATGGCGGCCTTATTGTCCATGGCTGCCGGAGCCGGGGGAGATCATGTTCCCGTCAAGGGAAATGACAGTGTAAGCGGTTCGGGAAGCGCACCTTTCAGAACAATCAGCCTGTGCGGCAAACGTAGCATACGCCGGAGACGTTATTACCGTTCATGCCGGAGTTTACAGGGAATGGATTAATCCTCCGCGCGGAGGCGAGAACGATGCCGGGCGGATTATTTATCGCGCCGCGCCGGGGGGAGCGTGTTGAGATAAAAGGTTAGGAACGAATCACGGGCTGTGAACGCGATCAGGGGGAGGTTTGGAAAGTCGTACTGCCGAATACGTTCATTGGCGACTACAATCCGTATGCGGATTCAATTATCGGAGACTTGTTTGATAATCATGGACGCACCCATTTCATATATGGGCGATAATACCTGATTGATTGCCTGCTGAATGAGTATCTCTACTTGACGAACAGGATTGGGACGGTATGTCCCTGAATAAAGAGATGCTGCCAGGCTTTCCTTATGCTCAAGAAGATACGGCAGCAAGGCATCCGTATCCATTTTGTCCACGCCATACGTTCCTCTGTAGCGTTTCACTTGCCTGTATGCAAGATTAAGGTTCGACGGCGCAAGTATGCGCCCCAACACAGATGTTCTTCCGTAAAATGCACTTCCATGAGGGTGTTTTCAGTCACTCCCAACGCAAGTATGCGCTTCGTCATATCTGCTGGTTTCCGACCTGACCTTCTGACGGTAGCTATCTTTCTATATTTTCTGCTTTCTTCCCTGCATAAGGTAGCTTCATTATCTTCTCCTTTTGATAAGTTTCAGCCCTTCATACTTTGTAAGAGTCCCGTTTCATGCTTTCTTTCGCTCCGCGGGCTTGTGTCCGTATTACTATTGCTTCTGCTGACTTCTCCCGGCAAGCTTTACTCTGAGCTTCTGGATATGCCTTATGCACGTCCGTGAGACCTCCCAAGGTAAGACAACTTTTCAGCTACATCCCATGTAACTGCGACATTTACATCCACCGCCTCCGGGTAGTTATTGGACTTCGTTCTGTTAAGCAAACTCGTCCGGCGGAACATGTCTTATGTCGTTCGTGTTCTCAGTTCAGGACTTTGCCGCCGGCTTCCTTCAGATTCCGCATCGCTACGGACACCCTTGCTTTGGGCCAACGGTTGGTAACTACCGACCTCCGTATTGGACTTGAACCAGCAAGTGGGTTGGCATGCTTGCGCAGTTAAACTAAATAGCCTCTTGAATTTCAAGAGGCTATTTATGGACAACCTGTTATTCTTTATCATTTTAATGCTACTCTAAGCAGATTGTTTCTTTGCCGAAGAGAGCATACCACAAGCAGCAGCAATATCTTCGCCTCTTGAAGTCCGGATGGTACACACCAGACCTCTTCTACTCAAAATGTCACGGAATTGTTCAATCTTGTGAAGTTCAGCCCCTTCCAAATGACTGTCTGGAATGGGATGGTAGCAGATGAGGTTTATTCTGCATGGTACATTTCGGAGCATTGTTGCCAGCTCAATAGCTTGCTGAGGACTGTCATTAACGCCCTTGAAGACAATGTATTCAAAAGATACCCTCCGTTGGTGGCGAAAGTCATATTGATTAATTAATGCTATGACTTGCCGTATCGGAACGGCCTTTTCGTATGGTACGAGGGAATAGCGGTCATTCGAATTTGCTGCATGGAGGCTGACAGCCAAGTGGCAAGAACTCTCGGACAGGAAGCGTTTCAGCCCGCGAGCGCCAATTGTCGATACCGTTATACGTTTGGGACTCCAGCCCAGCCCGTATGTTCCTGTCAATATGTCAAGCGCATTCATTACGGCATTCGTGTTATCGAATGGCTCGCCCATGCCCATGAATACGATATTGGTTAAACTATCGGATTCTGGGACTGACAATAATTGATTGATAATGTCAGCAGCTGACAAGTTGGCCGTGAAGCCTTGTCTCCCGGTCATGCAAAATACGCAACTCATTTTGCAGCCCACTTGGGAAGAGACACACAAGGTAGAGCGATCTTTGGAAGGAATAACGACAGTTTCTATGCATGAGCCAGCGGCCGAGAATGTGTATTTGAGCGTGCCATCAGCCGATGCCGCAGAAGAAGTCGGTAGTGAACGGCCAATTTCATAATGCTTCCCCAACCATGCGCGTTTAGCGGCGGAGAGGTTGGTCATCTCCTCTATGGAACTAATTTTTTTATTATACAACCAGTCGGCGATCTGCTCAGCTGCATAAGAAGGGAGTTCTGCCTTAGCGGCTACGTCGCGTAGCTCCGCCAATGTCATTCCTAACAGTTTTTGTTTGATTGTCACCTTTTATATCTTAATAGAAACGGAGACGGTTATCTTCGATGTTGGCATTATTAATCAATAATTGCATGGACTGATAACCGTATTTGTACATATTCCCTGCGTTGTTCATCTCCATCTGCATTCTTTCGTCGTAGGTCATACCGTTGTTTGCCCGATTAAAGACTTCAAATACATAGACTCCATTGTTTCCGGCTACCGGAGAGCTGACAGTGTTGAGCGGCGCTAAGGTTGTCAGTGCGTTCAACTTGGGCTCGATACCAATATTCGTTATACGGGGCGTATTGAAGTTGATAAACTTCACCGAATCAACTTGGGCATTCATTGTTCGGGCATAAGCCTCCAGCGTTGTCAGTTTTTTAGATTTCAAATCATTGGCGATTAATTCGCCTTTCTTTTTGGCGATTAGTTCCGCCTTCAAAGCATCCTCCATTGAAGAGATTGAGCGGAAGCCTTTGCGGACAGAGCCTTGTACTGCTGCTACAACAAAGTGTTTGGAGTCGCAGTCGAATATTTCGGATATATCACCACCCTTGTGTTCAAATACCCAGCGCACGATCCGGCGGGATTGGGGTATAGCGGCAACCATTTCGTCCGTCATCGATACTGATACGTTCGAGAATATCGTTAAGCCGGCGTTCTGCGCGGCGGTATCCAATTTATTAATATCTCTGTTCCTCGATATAAACTTATTAAGATTGTTATACAAGTCTCCGTATGTTTTTGAGCTTGGATTGACACTCTTGTCTATCACAGCGACCTTGTATTTATGAATGTTAGTGGTGCGGGCCGTTACTTTTAATATATGTGTACCCTGTAAGGATTTGAACTTAAAAGGTTCGTTCTGGCGGGCGGAGAAAACCGCTGTGTTGAATTCCTCGCTAACTACGCTCAGGGCTATTTCTTCAGTCATCCAGCCCATCTCACCTGAATTGGAAGATGAGTTGCGGTCAATAGAATGAACTGCGGCAAGCTCTGCAAAAGAAGAGCCTTTTTTCAGCGCCTCCAGCAGACTGTCTGCGAGTATGGTTTCGTGCCCGTCGTTCGGGAGCATAATGTGGCAAACATAGACGGAGTCCGGAGCGAAAGTTTTATCGATCAGCTTAAAGAGCCTATAACGTGGTACGGCTGTTTGGTCTAGGAACGGGCCGTGGATGTCGCCAATATCGGATGTAGTTACAAATTGCTTCAAGTCTTCATCCATGCCGACTGTCGAGCGGAATACATCTTCATACGGAACGTCAGAGTAGTCGGCGACGAAATCTTTTATGTTGCTCGTTAATTCTGCCAGTTCGTTTTTGATTAGGTTGATTTCCTGCTTTGCTTTGTCATAATCCTCCTGGCTTGCAGCAATGTTAACCATGATATATTTAATAACTTTCGCTTCGGCCTGCTTGTAGGCGTTCTTCCTTTGGTTGTAGAGTTTTTCTATTTCTGATTTATTCACGGAGATTGAAGAATCGGGGATTGAAGCGTAGGGCTGCATAACATATATGATGTCCGAATTTGTAGCTTGAGCATCGAAGGAGTTTCTAGCGTCGACCTTATTCGTGGAGATTGCTTTGGACAGCAGGGTGATGAATTTCTGTTCCTGCCTTTGGAGCTTTATCATTTTCTCCAGATATAGCCGCAGCGTGCGAAGCTGTACTAATTGCGCCTGTTGTTCGGCTGGCGCGTTCATGATTGCCTCTTCGTCCGTCATTTTGAGGAAATTCAGGAGCCCGTTTTTGTCGAATGCCCCGGTTTCTGAGTTGAGAAACATCTGGTTTTGCATCAACATCGGGGAGATGTTCTCACCCTGCATCATGTCAAAGATTTCGTCAGCCGTGACAGCCATTCCCAACTTGTCGAGTTCCTCGGCAAGGAGGAGTTCCTCAACGGAGGTATTGTAAACGTTTTGTCGGATCTGGGTGCGATATTCTTCCGGAAGGGCATTGCGCCCCATCTGAAGTTCGGCGACCTGTTCCATCTCGTCTATACGTCTTTGATATTCCTGAAATGGGATGCGCGTTCCATTGACAACCAGTACGTTCTCTTGATTCTGTCTGAAAAAGGTTGATCCAGAATTGAGAAAGTCACCTATTATAAAAGCAAACAGGGCTACTCCCACTATTCCGACGAGAAGCCCGGCTTTATTCCTGATTTTTTCAAGCGTAGCCATCTATTTATTCTATTTTGAATTGTTTATATTTGATTATATTCATTTGCGGGCACAAAGATATAATAAATTTGATATTCGAGTACATCACAACTACTTTTCTGGCAGTCCTGCACCTTTGGTTGAGGGTCATGGGAAGGCGCCTTTATCTGCTCTTATGAGTTGCGTTAGGATACTTATGATGAAGATAGGAACCGGCGATAGAGGCTTAAATTCCCAGCATAAGGTGGCATTGAGGAGGCTGATTTTTTAGGCAATGCCTTCAAATAAGTTGTGCAATTGTTCGAAGCGTAGGATGGCGTCCTCGCCGTGCTTGGCGATTTTCTCACGGACTTTGGCGAGAGAGCGTTCCTTGCCGATATTACCTTTGCTGAAGAATTTGTCTGCGTAGCATATCAGCTTTTCTTCGATTGTTACGGGTAGCATTTCTCGGCAGGGGATGGGAAGATTACGCCGGAGGATTTCCTCGACGGTAATGCCTGTGCCAGTATGGCGCTCGCAGATGAGAGCGTATGCAGGGAAGCCTTCTCTGGATACAACCTGGGAACCAAGGTAGCCGTGGCAAATGTAGTTGGCTTCACCGAAACAGTAAAATTCAGGGGCATTACAGAATATGATACCTATGTCATGGATAACGGCGGCGTGTTTGATAAATATGGGGTCTACGCAGAGATCTGGACGACGGCATATAATATCGAGAGCTTTACGGGCCACGTCGCGGCCATGCTCAATGACCAATTCCTTGGCTTTAGGGTTATTCGAATAATGTCTGTTTATGATTTCCAGGCTGTCCATTTCTTGTTTATTATCAATCCGCAAATATAGTTTTTTTATAAAAAATCAGGTCTTTTCATTTTCATTTTTAGCACTAAGGTAAAAAATGTAAACATTAACATCGAATTTGTTGGAGTGACTGTATGATTATTTTGCAGTGAGTGATAAGCTTTTTTTTGTAGTATTAAAATTCTGGTTGCTCAACGGGCATATTAATAGCTGGTGCAGGGAGTATCATGAGATTTTTCATAGGAGGATATTTAATGTTGCGAGGAATGACAAGAATGTCTTAATAAGAGGTTGATTTACATAGCAATCATAGCGAAACTGTTACAAAAGTGTTGTGGGATAAAAAGAGGCTAATCGCCTTATATTAAATGAGGTATAAATTAATTGCTGATTATTAGAGGCTTGACAAATTCAACGAAAATTTCCATGAAAAAATGTATTAAGAGTTATTTTTTCTCCTAATTTTGCGCCGTTGCTTGATGATAATCAAATTCAGCAGGCAGAGTTGAAAAGTAAAGGCTGCGTTGAAAAGAGCCGATTTGTTTTGAAATGTATAAATTTCTGTTAAATTCAAATGAAAAATGAAATTCTATCTAACCTATTTGCTTAAGGCTACCGTTGCAGTTGCGGTTTTGTCAAGTTGTACGGTGAAGGAAACTCTCGTTGGATGGGCGGGAGAAGGAGATGTGTCTGCGAAGGATGTTACCTACGCTACGTTCAGCTTCTCCGTTGCAGGAACTTCCAAGACTTCGATGACGAGCGACGCTGACGAGTCTGAATCGCTCCTTAGCACACGCATGATGATATATGAGCATACAACCGGGAATGATGGTGTTTGCGAAGTGGACACCACATATATGACCGCTTCTGTGGCTATCCCGGTCAGTCCAGGAGAGAAGCGCATTTTCGTTATTGCCAACGAGCACGACAAGTCCTGGCGCATCCCGAACCAGAAGGGGCATAGCCTGAGGGAGATGATTATTGACAAAAATCCCGCAAGGGGTGGTCATTTGTTCTTGCATGAGATTGATTTCGGAACGCCAGCTCTTAGCAGCTCAGAGCTTATTGAGCCGCTTACGTCGGTGGACTATTCTGACCTTGTTAAACCTTATATGGTCTTTAGTAATTCGCAAGCGGATTCGGCGAGCATTCGCACAGTGCTTCCGAATGTGTCGCAGGAGGAAACGCTGAACAGTCCGGGGGATTCGTTGAAGAATCATTTCAGGATTAGTATGCAAAGGGCTGTGGCGAAGGTGACGGTTTTCTGTGCTGCGAACTTGAATTATACGGAGAACGATTATATCAGCGGAGATTATGATGACCTCTACTGGGGTGTAAGGAATCAGAACAGGGCAGTAGCGCTATTCCGCAAGACTGTCGAAGGAGGCAGGGTGAGTCCGCCGTTCTTCGACTTGTCGTGGCCTTCAGATATTTCGGACTATAAACCGTACTGGTGGACGGGCGATGTGGCAGGCGAGGATGTGAACATCCCAATGGATCTGGGAGCATCAGTGGCGAATTATTATTATGTCCCGGAGAATGTTTATGGCAGCACGGGGAACAGTACCTATATTGTGGTCAAGGCGAATTTCAAACCGGCATACTGCATTGACAGAGTTTTTTTTAACGAAGACAAGGGGACAGTTTCGGACGTTGAGACGCTAAGGCTTCCTGCACATCAGACTTACTATACCATTAATTATAATGCTTCGCCAGAAACGGAGGAAGCATCCGCTATAACGATTGATCTTTTCCGGCTCAATAATTTGATTGCCGTCGGGCAGCCGTTTACGAATATCGAGGAAGCAAGGCGCGTTGCCTATTTCCTTGAGCATGACGGCGACATTTCGTCTTATCCTGCAGGCTATGAACCGGTGAGGCTGAAGATTGAAACGCACGAGAACGGCATTTCATACTATCGCTTTGACATATCGAACAATGCCGACGGAGGGCTGCTGCGCAATAAACAGTATCGAGGGAAGATTACCTCCTTTGGAGGAGTGGGAGCTGCACGGATAGAACTGCTTGACGAGATTAAGCCGATGTCTATCGGTGGGAGACAGGGAGCGTCCGGGGTGCAGATTATGTCCTGGGATACGCTGGTACTGGACTTAAAATGACAAATACTAACGGACTCCTAAAGATTGTTCTTTTTCGATTAGACTTTTGAGGCAGAATGGCTATTTCTTGTGGAGAGACGCATGACGTTGAAGTTCCGCAATGTGGTGCCTGGCATCTCAAGGCTTAAGAGAACATTTATAACAAGTCCGCGCTATACATAAACATATCTATTAAATTCAAATGATGAAAAAAAATCTGCTTTCTTTTTTGTTTGCAGCCGTAGCTGCTGCTTTTCTATCGAGTTGTTCGGTTAAGGAAACTCCCGTTTCTATTGAGGAAGAAACTCCTGAACCGACAAGTGATGCCACCTATATGACGCTTGACGTCAACATTGAGGGAGAAACCAAGGCTCCTCTTACGAGTGACGAGAACGAGACGAGCGATATTGCAAAAATCCGCTTGCTGATTTACGCTCACGCAGGGGATAATTCCGGCATCTGTGAGATTGATACAAATCTTACGACTACTTCCACAAGGACGTCATCGCTAAAAGTCAGCCCAGGAGCAAAGCGCATCTTCGTGATTGCTAACGAACCAGGCGTGAACTCATTTCTATCAGGACAAGTAGGACGAGCGTTAACGGATTTGATTGGGACAAAGACGGAGACAAGCGGAAACAAACTCTTCCTGCATGAGATTGATTTCGGAACGCCTCTACTGGCAGGGACGCCGCCCGCAGCACTTACAGCGTTAAACTATTCCAGCATTGTGACACCCAAAATGGTCTTTTGCAATTCGCAGGCAACGTCGTCGAGCATCTTTACGGTTCTGCCGGACATCTCGCTGGAGGAATCCCAGAGCGAAACAGCCGATGCGTCGAAGAATCATTTCACAATCCCAGTGCAGAGAGTTGTTGCGAAAGTTACCGTCAATAATGTAGCCGCCTCGATGAACATTAATGCAGAATCTCTGAGTGGAGGTCTGAGCAATCTATTCTGGGGCGTAAGGAACCAGAACCGGGCAGTAGCTCTGTTTAAGGAAACAGGAGCAGACGGAAAGGTTCGCTCACCTCTCTACAACGTCCTGGCAGGCCTCGACCTCACTAATGTTACGATCTATAAGCCATACTGGTGGACGGGCGACCAGACGGGCGTGGAGATAAACCTTACGGTGAACGCCGAAGGCGATGAGGAGAGATACTATTATGTCCCGGAGAATGTGTTCGGAACCATGGGTAACAGCACCTACATTGCAGCAAAGGCTTCATTCATCCCGGCAGCCAATAATCTGGTCAAGTCGATTGCTTACGACGAGGAAGACGGAGTTGTCCAGAGTATTACCTCGATTGAGAAAGGCACGACAACTGCCCCCGCAACATTCTACCGCATTAATCCTGCATCGTTAGCCTCATCCGGCGTGAATTACTCCTCTCTCGGCTCATATTCCGACATCGAAGGACTGGTTTTTGCCAAACAGGACGATGCAACACTGATTGCCTGCATGCTTGAACATTCCGGTAGCCCTGCATTGTGGACAGCCGGCTATACTCCTGAGAAACTAAAAATTGATACCTATACTAACGGCGTCTGCTACTATCGCTTCAACATCTCCGACAATACCGACGGAGGCTTGCTGCGCAACAAACAATATCTTGGAAGGATAACGGAGTTCACTAAACTGGGATTCTCCAGGCCTGACGAACTTGACGAAATCCCGACGGTTGCTCAAAGCTCGACACATGCAAGCGCAACCATACTGATATTGCCGTGGGAGACAGTTACTGTTGACCTAAAGTAATTTAATATTAATAATAAAAACTATTTCACACAATGAAAAGAATGACTAAACATCTATTATCTGTTTTCGCTGCCACTATCGCCGCCACAATGCTGTCAAGCTGTGCAGTCAAGGAAGCGCCTGTCGCTTTTGAAGAAGAAGAAACCCCGTCAGCCGGCGTTCCAAGCTACGCCACGTTCTCATTTTCCGTCGATGGAGTCACCAAGGCCCCGTTAGCCGGTGATGCCGCCGAGAAAGATTCCATCAAGAGCATACGATTGATGATATACAAACGCCTGAGCAACTCAACCGGCTCATGCGAGATTGATACCACCATCATGACCAACGATAGCGAATCCGCCGCCCTCTCTCTCGAATCCGGGTGGAAATACATTCTTGTAATCGCAAACGATTACAGCAAGAGCTGGCGTATTCCCAACCAGAAAGGCAATGCCCTCTCCAAGTTGCTGGAAGAACGGACAGCCGCCAGCGGAGGAAAACTCGCCCTGCACGATATTAATTTCGGAGAACCAGCCCTGAGCGCCGGGACGGCCGAGCCTCTAACATCCCTGGACTACTCCAGCATCGCAACGCCCGATATGATTTTCAGCAATGCACAGGCTGCTTTACCAACCAGTGCAACAGCGGAATGGCCTAACCTGTTTGAAATCCTGCCGGACATCACTCTCGCACAGTCGCAAGCCGATACCGCAACGGAACGCTCCAATCATTTCAGGATGGTTCTGCAACGGACAGTCGCTAAAGTGGGTATTTATACTACAAGTTATAGTACTGGAACCGGTCAGCGCCACGAAGATGGAGCGTTGTCAGACACCTACTGGGGCGTAAGGAACCAGAGCCGGGCTATTTCCATATTCAAGCTTGTTGACGGGAGCGGCAAGGTGCAGCCACCGTTCCTCAACGTACTGGATGGTTTGGACGATACGGACTGGTCGATCTACAATCCGTACTGGTGGGCAGGCGATGAATCCGGAGCGGAAATAAACATACCTCTCGGAAACTCTGTTTCGTCGAATTATTATGTTCCGGAGAATCTTTATGATAAGGCAGGGAATAGCACCTACATTGTGGTTAAGGCCAATTTCAAACCAAATGTTGTAGTTACAGGTTTTACCGTTGATGAGGCTTCGCATAAGATAACCGGCACCAGCTATAAGAATATTGACAAGGGTGTGACATATTACAGCGTCAATTATGATTATCCACCAGAAACTGAGGAAGCCGCCAATTTGACGATTGACGAGAGCGCATTCAATGGACAACTTCATAAAAAAGCCACATTCCCCACCAAGGATATTGCCAGGCGCTTAATTTATTTCCTCGAACAAGGCACCGCTGTCGGTTATCAGGCCGATTATAAGCCAATCAGACTAAAGATAGAAACGTATGAAGGCGGCACATGCTATTACCGCTTCGACATAGCGGACAACAAAGACGGCGGCCTGTTGCGTAACAAGCAATACCGTGGACGGATAACCAATTTTCGCGGCATCGGTCTGCCCAGGCTTTCCCTCCTCGACGATTTCAAAACCACGCCTGAAGGCGGGCCGGCCGGCACCCATGCCACGGCTACCGTAGAGATATTGCCGTGGGTGATAGTTGATGTCGAGCTGAAGAAATAATCGGAAGCACAAAGACCGTATGTAGATGCTACGGTAAAGAATCATGGGATAAAGGGCGAGCCGCACAACCGGCAGCCCCTTACTCCCAACGTTTAGACTCAAGGGATAGAGACGCGCAACGAACGGCGCGTCTCTGTTTTTTTATGCGGCGGAGAGGATTAAGACGCAGCCTTTGCCTTGCGCCTCATCAGATGGCCAAAACAAAAGACCGGAGCATCTATTTTCTGTTTTAAGGAAGCATCGAACTTTTTTAAAGACGTTCATTACATGTCTAGAGACGTTCGTCACGTCTTTAAAGACGTTCGCCACATGTCTAGAGACGTTCGTTACGGCTTTAAAGACGTTCATTACATGTCTAGAGACGTTCGCCACGTCTTTAGAGACGTTCATTACGTCTTTAAAGACGTTCATTACATGTCTAGAGACGTTCGTTACGTCTTTAAAGACGTTCATTACATGTCTAGAGACGTTCGCCACGTCTTTAAAGACGTTCATTACATGTCTAGAGACGTTCGTCACGTCTTTAAAGACGTTCATTACATGTCTAGAGACGTTCATCACGTCATTAAAGACGTTCATTACAGGTCTAGAGACGTTCGTTACGTCTTTAAAGACGTTCTTTACATGTCTAGAGACGTTCGTCACGTCTTTAAAGACGTTCATTACATGTTTAGAGACGTTCGCCACATGTCAAGACATCTTCGGAAGATGTCATGGCATACATGAAAGCTTAAAAATGGAACTCATAGCTTCAAGCAAAATGAATTATACCTGTTCTGGAACAAGAAAAAAAACATGCGCGAAACTAATCGCCCCCGCCCGGAATAACTCTGGTTAACAGTCGGTTTCAGCAGTATCATGGCGCAGGAAAGCATTGTTAAACATGGCCTGTTTATGCAATAGAGGCTTCAGGGAAAAGATAAGAACAGTATGATGCGCCCGTTTTTATCCCTACATTTGTGCCGTTGTCCGTCGAGCCTCTCTTATCGCTGACAATTCGCAATTAAAGGTCGAGCCGTAAAAGCCCGATTGTTTTTGAAGAATAAAAAGATTAAATTCAAATGAATCAATGAATATCCATCTAACACCCCTGTTCGCGGCTGCAATTGCAGCTGTAATTTTGTCGGGCTGCGCCGTCAGGGAAGTTCCGGTTATATGGGAAGAAGAAACAGTCGAGCCTGCTCCGGCATTAACCTTCGCAACATTCGATTTCGCCGTTGAAGGAGCCACCAAAGCCGCCTTGGTCGGCAACGCCGGCGAAAAAGATTCAATTAAAAGCTTTCGATTAATGATATACGCCCATAAGGCAGGCAATCTCGGCCTTTGCGAGGTTGACACCACCATTATGGCCTCCGATTCAGCGTCAGCCACCGTTCTCGTAACCGTCGGCGCCAAGCGCATATTCGTCGTCGCCAATGAGCATGACAAGACCTGGCGCTTCGCGAACCAGAAAGGTCAAAGCCTGCTTCAACTGCTGGACTCCCGAACCATGGCCGGCGGCGGGAAATTGTTCCTGCACGAAATAGATTTCGGGACGCCGGATTTCGGAGCGTCGCTGTACCTGCTCCCCCTCGTGTCGCTGGATTATACAGACATGGCCTTGCCTTATATGGTGTTCAGCAATGCTCAGTCAGATTCGTCGAGCTTGAGGAATTTGCATCCGGACATATCCGCAGAAGCATCGCAGGACGAACAGGCAGATTCGACGACGAACCGCTTTACAATTGAGCTGCAAAGAACGCTTGCGAAAGTAACCATGTTCAATTCCTCCGGTTCTGAAATCGCTTCCGCAGAAAGCATCGCCGGAACGTTCGGTGAAATATACTGGGGAGTAAGGAATCAAAGCCGTGCAGTGGCTCTGTTCAGAAGTACGGACGTGAACGGCAAGCTCCAGCCCCCGTTTTACAACATCACAGAGGGTTATAATCCTGAGTGGACAGACCTCTACAAAGTCTTCTGGTGGAAGAATGATCTCACGGGTAGGGAGATAAACATCCCGGTGGCCGATGTGGATTCGCTGCCGGAGTATTACTATGTGCCGGAGAATGTTTATGACGAGGAGAGAAACAGCACTTACATTGCCGTCAAGGCGGAATTTACTCCGGCAGACATGACGGTTATCCGCAGCGCGACGTTTGACGTTGCAATAGGCAAGCTGGATGTGACGCTAATGTCATACCGCGTGCCGATGACTTTCCATCGCCTTAACCCGGAGGCCTATAAAGCTGCTCTCGACAGGAGGCTCATCGACGAAACAATCTTTAACGCCCCGTCATCTTCCCCCGGCTCCCTTTTCAGCAATATATATGATGCAAAGCGCGTGAGCTATATCCTTGAGCATAAAAACAGCGATGCCGGCTATTTGTCAAACTATGAGCCGGAGATACTGAAAATAGATACATACGAAAACGGAGTATGCTACTACCGCTTCGACATGTCCGACAATGCCGAGGGCGGCATAATTCGCAACCGGCAATACCGTGGAACCATTACGGAATTTACCGATTTGGGAGCGCCCCGGCTTACCGACCTTGATAATATTTACGCCGCTCCCAAAGTAGCTCCCAAAGCTGTCGTCAGCCTCCGAATCCTGCCTTGGGAAACTGTGGAAGAGAACGCCGGCACATCAGCCGATTCTTCGAGAATCATGCGACACTCTCCGCGAATCAACCGTTACGCCCGATGAATGTAACAGAACACCGCAAGGCTTAACGAACAGTTACAATAAGAATAAATATCCAATATGAACTTTTTTAATAATAAGAAAATGAAAAGCTATTCAACTATTTTGTTCGCGGCCACCGTCGCCGCAATCTTGTCCGGGTGCGCAGTAAAGGAAGTCCCCGCCGGTTTATCCGAAAATGAGACTGAAAGCCCCAGGGACGTAACTTACGCCACCTTCAACTTCGCCGTCACAGGCTCAACCAAGGCCCCGCTAACAAGCGACGCCGCCGAGAAGGATTCCATCAAGAGTGTGCGCCTGATGATTTACTCTCACACCAGCGCCAACAACGGGACATGCGAGGTCGATACCACGGTTCTCACCACCGGCAACCAAACCGCTACCGTTCCGCTAACTTCCGGAACCAAAAGGATCTTTGTCCTCGCCAACGAACACAACAAATCATGGCGCTTCGGCAACCAGAAAGGCCTCACGCTTGACAAGCTGGTCGCCAGCAAGACCGCGAGCAGCGCCGGAAAACTCTTTCTTCACGAGATAGACTTCGGCCGTCCTGCCTTATCTTCCTCTCCTGCGCCGCTCTCCTCGCTGGACTATTCCGACATGACTACGCCTTACATGGTCTTCAGTAATTCACAGTCGGATAGTTCGAGTCTTCGCATTGTCCGTCCGAACATATCTTCAGAAGAATCGCAGTCCGGCTCCGATTCGACGAAGAATCATTTCTCTATTGATTTGCAAAGGACGGTTGCGAAGGTGACAATAACAGGATACTCAGGCGGAACTTTTAGCAGTAAATGGACTTCGTCTGTTGTAAAATATTGTGGCACCCTGGACGATTTGTATTGGGGCGTCAGGAACCAGAACAGGGCTGTGGCGTTATTTAAAAATACGGATGCAAACAGTAAACCGCTGGTTCCATTTCACGATGCGCTTGCTGGCTTGGATCTCTCTGAAATAGCGACATACAAACCGTTCTGGTGGTCGAACGGCGACAGCTCCGAGATAAATATTCCTTTAAAGAGTTTATCGTCAGCGACGCCCTCTGATTATTATTATGTTCCTGAGAATGTTTTAGACGAAGTTGGGAATAGCACTTATATTGTTGTCAAGGCCAGATTCAAGCCTCAATTGCCAGGTGCGCAAGTTACGTCTGTCTCATTCGATAATACTGCACATATAGTCAATGCTGTCACTTATAGCTCCACTCTTTTTCCAGAGGCATATTATATTGATTTTAATTCTAATTATGACGTTGAAAATGTTCCTGGCTCAGGCAGGATACGTAATCTTCCGGACATTCTGAAAAGAGACAGTATTATGTTGAATCGTACTTACCTTGATTTCTTCAAATTCTACCAAACAGAGGACTTGGCCAAGAGCGTGGTTTATTTCCTTGAGAACGACGGCAGCTCCGATGGATATACGTCAAGCTATGAACCTAAACGCCATAAGATTTATAAATACGAAAATTACATATGCTATTACCGCTTCGACATATCCGGCAACGCTGACGGAGGTCTCCTTCGCAACAAGCAATACCGCGGGACTATTACGAGCTTTGGATATATAGGCGCACCGTGTCTTGAGGATTTGGACAGGATTCAATCTACGCCTTCCGGTTCTGGCGACACTCATGCAACGGCCACCGTTCAAATCCTTCCGTGGGATACAGTCGATGTTGAGCTTAAAAAATAAACAACTCGCATAAAGACGAAACAAAAAAACTCCAAGGAGATATTTGCCTTGGAGTTTTTTTTGTTTATACCTGTTCTCAGCTTTAGTTCAAGTTCTAGCCTTTCGCTTTCTCTCGTTTTCGTCAAGGATTATTTTTCTCATTCTTATGGCTTGCGGCGTTATTTCAACATATTCATCCGCCTTGATATATTCCAGTGCATCCTCAAGACTAAAGACAACAGGTGGCGCGAGTGCAACTTTGTCATCCGAGCCTGAAGCCCGCATATTGGTTAGTTTCTTCGACTTTGTTACGTTAACAACCAGATCTCCTTCTTTAGCATGTTCACCGACGACCTGTCCTGCATAGATTTCCTCTTGGGGAGAAATGAAGAATCGTCCACGCGATTGCAAATTGTTCAGTGCGTAAGCGAAAGCCGTGCCTGTTTCCATCGCAATGATTGAACCGTTCTGCCTCCTCTCCATGTCTCCCTTGAAAGGCTGAAATTCAAGGAAGCGATGTGAGATGACAGCTTCACCGGCAGAGGCGGTAAGAACAGCGTTATTCAGACCTATAATACCTCTCGAAGGGATTACAAATTCCAGGTGCATACGGTCTCCGCGGCTTTCCATGACAGTCATTTCGCCGCGTCTCCGCGTTACGATGTCAATGATTCGGCTGGAAGCGTCTTCGTTGAGGTTTATTATGAGCTGTTCGACCGGTTCGCACTTTTGGCCATTGATCTCCTTTATGATTACTTGCGGCTGTCCGACTTGTAGTTCATAGCCTTCGCGTCTCATTGTTTCTATCAGGATTGAAAGATGCAGTACGCCTCTGCCAAAAACAAGCCACGAATCGGCCGAAGCGCCTGGTTCAATGCGCAGAGCAAGGTTTTTATCCAGTTCTTTCTGCAAGCGGTCATGAATATGCCGAGAGGTGACGAACTTGCCTTCTTTGCCGAAGAAAGGCGAATTATTAATTGTGAACAGCATAGACATAGTAGGTTCGTCAATGTCGATTGACGGCAATGCTTCCGGTGTAGCGGCATCGCAAACAGTTTCTCCGATTTCAAAGTTTTCTATACCGATCAGCGCACATATATCTCCCGACAATGCGCTTCCGACTTTGGCTCTCCCCAAACCTTCAAAGACGTTTACTTCCTTAATTCTGGATTTCGCCATTGTGCCGTCGCGTTTGCAAAGTATGATGTCCTGCCCCTCTTTAATTTCTCCGCGATGGACACGCCCGACAGCTATTCGCCCGACATACTTTGAGTAGTCCAGCGAAGTGATAAGCATTTGCGCCGCCCCTTCATTATAATCTGGCGCAGGAATATGTTCAATGATAGCGTCAAGTAGTGGGAATATGTTATCTGAAGGATTGAGGCGGTCTGTTGACATCCATCCCTGTTTTGCCGAGCCGAACACGGTGGGGAAGTCCAGTTGTTCTTCAGTTGCGTTCAGGTTAAACATGAGGTCGAATACCATCTCTTGCACTTCGGCTGGACGGCAATTCGGCTTATCCACCTTATTAATTACCACGATTGGTTTCAATCCCAGCTGGATGGCTTTTTGCAGCACGAATCTCGTTTGCGGCATCGGCCCTTCAAAAGCATCCACAAGCAGCAGGCAACCGTCTGCCATGTTCAAAACACGCTCAACTTCGCCGCCGAAATCGGCATGTCCAGGCGTATCTATTATGTTTATTTTATGTTCCTTGTATCGAATAGACACATTCTTGGAAAGAATTGTTATACCGCGCTCGCGTTCCAAATCATTGCTGTCAAGGAATTGGTCCAACTCGTCATGTCCTTCTCTGAAAAGTTTCCCCGCCAGCAGCATTTTATCCACCAACGTCGTTTTCCCATGATCGACATGGGCAATTATAGCTATATTCCTAATCTTTTGCATCATAATTAATTTATGGGCGCAAAGGTATGAAAAAACGCTTCATCAGTAAATCCCTGTATTAAAACTATTTTCGCAATGTCATCCTTTATTTTTTTTGCTCATGAATTTGCTTATGTTGAAAACCGGCAAATATTTGTTTAAACATTTCGTGACAATCATTTATTCTGTTCTAGTCTTGTCACCATTCCCTTTAAATACTTTGAAATCTTTTGACATTCGTCCATCGCTCCTGTATTTATATATGTTACAAAAAAGTCATATAAGGGTATGGATACCAGTTTTCCTTCCAGTTTCAATTGGTTTTCTTTTAAGCATTGCACTTTTTTCAACTCAAAATAAAAATCAATGGACAGTCTGCATTTTTCCAGTTCAATATATGCTTTCCATATAGATTGCAATAACTCTTTATCGCCCATTAAACGCATGTATCCCGAAGCTTTAAACATCTCAAAAGCACTTGTTTGAAAAACAGCCGTTTCAATATAGCCCAAGCCAGGGTATGCCTCTGTGCGTATGCTGTCCGGATTTAATGTTTTTCTATCTTGCAATGCTAAATAGATGGCATAATTTTCCCAATCCTCCAAATATTCTGCTTCTCTGTCAAGTTCTTTTATGTTATCTTCCAATTCCAGCCTGATCGCGTTCAGGTAAAGAGATAAATCTCTTTTTTCGGCACACTGCGTTATCCAATAACTTGCCGACAACGTAATGGCAATACCTATCACAACTATGGAAATTTCGCGTAAAAACTTTCCGATTTGTTCTACTGAGTTTTTTAATTTATACATGGGATTGTTATTAATAATTATTTGTTTTATAATTTATATTATGCCGGCAGCATCAAACTTCAAACCAGGCTCCTCGTTAATCTTTTGCATAAGATTTAATTATGGATGCAAAGATATAAAAACAGGTTCATTCTGCAAGTGCTCTATCTTTCTCATGCAATGCAAACAAATTAAGTTGTAAGAAATTCCTGTCTACAATCTCTAATCCTGTCTTTTCATTGATGTGATTCTATAGTTGAGTTTCTGCCATCATCAAATAAGGCAGGCCGTTTTCTTCAAAGCTGGGAAACTTTTCGGATGGCAATATTGTAGATAATTTTCCATGAGCGTGCGTTTAAGACGCGCTGCATAAGCGCCTCGTTAGCTGCCAGACACATGTATTTCGTTTGTACATACTGATTTCTACGATCGAAATGATGTATCAGGGGATATAGCTGTGCTTCCATGTATGTAATACCCGTCTCTGTCATACATTATTGGGCGAACTTCTCTTTATACCATCATTTTTACTACGTTATAACTGCGTTTTTTAATTCCGTTTTCCGAAGATATTATAAAATGTTCGTGAGGAATTCGTTTTTACACTGTTTAAAATAGGGCTAATGATAATTAAGCCTAAGCCACAGTAATTTTCCAATCTGCGAACGGTCATAAAGTTCTGTTATGGACAGCAAACGCAATGACCGGATTTAATATTTCCACATCGTGAATTTAATAAAATAAAGACCGCAGAGCAGAGGAGCTTCACACACAAATTTAAAAATATCTCTCATCGAAGATTTTTTGAACAGCGAGACATCCATCAGTCATCAGAAAATTGAGAGTACATTTCGATTAGAAATATTCGATTTGATAGATATTTTTCAATTCGTTGTAAATCATATTTTTTATCACAATATCCTGTTATTACAAGTAATTAAACGAATTTACATGTTGTTTTTTATGCCTGTTTCTCTTTCAAATACTAATCAATTTCAGAAGGAAAGTCTTCTTTATTGTCCTCCAGTTTTTTATTTTGACAAAGCGGATTTTTCGCTTTTTCCCGTCATGCTGAATCGTTTGACATCTTTCCGGCTCTTATGCAACTTCTTTGCATAAATCGTCAATATACAGCATCTTTCAGTTATAATAAAATATTTAATATTACTCCTGTTCTTTTATGACTTATTCCAAACCATGACTAATAATATCGTGTACGGAATTATAGCTGGGAAATCCACAGAGCTACTACCTGAGGATATATAATTATCAGGAAAAAGCATATATTTGCGAACATAATACAAATATTTACAAATCTCATTAAATATTAAATCATGAGAAAATCAAAAACTTCATTGTCAAGACGACAATTCATCGGTAAAGGCATGATGGCCGCTGCCGCCCTGACCATCGTTCCACGCCACGTATTAGGCGGTATAGGTTATACAGCTCCAAGCGACGAAATCACCCTCGGCTTTATTGGCACAGGTAAGCAAGGGCGTTATCTCCTTACCGAATTTGCACGCCGTGCTCGCGTCATTGCCGGCAGTGACGTATATCCTGCCAAACTGGACCTTTTCAAGGAAATAACCGAAGGGGAATATGCCAAGCGAAACATGTTCGCCAAAGGACTAAAACTATACGGTGACTTCCGCGAACTTCTAGCCAATAAAGACATCGACGCCGTCGTCATTGCCACTCCCGACCACTGGCACGCAATCAACGTCATCGAAGCCGCCAAGGCAGGCAAGGATGTTTACTGCGAGAAGCCTTACGCGCACAGCATCGAAGAAGGCCGCCTCATGGTCAAAGCCATCGAGCAATACGGTCGCATCAATCAAACAGGCAACATGCAACGCTCGTGGAAAAACTTCCGTATCGCCTGCCAACTCGTCCGCAACGGGCACTTGGGCGAAATCCGCGAAGTCAAAGTCGATGTTGGGCCTCCGCCTGTAAAATACGACCTCAAGCCCGAAAAGAACGTCAACAGCATCAATTGGGACATGTGGGTAGGCCCAGCCGTGTACAACGAATTTAACTCCGAACTGGCTCCCCCTATCGAGCGTGATGTCTATCCGAACTGGCGCAACTACAAAGAATACGGCAACGGGATGACCGCCGACTGGGGGGCGCACATGTTCGACATAGCCCAATGGGCGTTAGGCAAAGACGACAGCGGCCCTGTTGCTGTCTATCCGCCTGACAAAGACCATAAGCACCTCACCTTCGTTTACGACAACGGCATCGTCATGACACACGAAAGCTTCGGACGTGGTGCAGGCGTACGCTTCATCGGAACCAAAGGCATGTTGGACATCAGCCGTGAGTATCTGGAAGCTATGCCATCCAACCTCCTCACCCACAAGTTTGCAGACAGCGAAATAAAACTCTACGAAAGCAACGATCACTACCGCAATTGGCTTGACTGCATTAAGACCCGCCAGCAACCCATCTCCACCGCCGAGATCGGACATCGCACAACGACCGTTTGCCTCCTCGCCAATATCTGCTACGAACTCCAACGCCCCCTGCACTGGAACCCAGTCAAGGAAGAGTTCGAGAACGACAGCGAAGCCAACAAACTTCGCTCCGGTTTCGTCCGCAAACCATGGAAACTCGGATAACCTTTAATTAATATATCCACATGAAAAAGCTATCGTTCGCAGCAGGCTCAGCCTACACTGCCGCCCTCGCCTTCATCATCGTCGTCATCGATCAGCTACTCAAGCCCCTCATGCCCATCGGCAGCGAAAAAGGTTTCACATACATCGCCTTCGTGGCATGGGCAGTGTACTTCTTTTCAGGCTGCACCGGAAAAGGAGGCATCCGCGCCGCCATCGGCTACGTCATCGGCGTCACATTCTCCGTTGGCATCATCCTCATCGCCGATCTGTTCGCGGCAATGCCATTCCTGTCCGTCCCCATAGCCGTGTTTATCGTTGTCTTCATCGTCCTTTACTTGGAAAAAGTACCATGGGTTGACCTCATTCCCGCAATGTTCGTCGCTTCCGGCTGCTACTTTGGGATAATGACCTACGTCCCCGACGCCACTTTCGGCACCGCCGCCTGCGTAGAAATCATCTACGGCTTCATCGGCCTCCTCTTCGGCTGGATAACGATCACAGGTAAAGGCATCCTGTCCAAAAAGCTGGAAAAATAAAACATCGGCGAGCCACGAACTCATCATTCTCCGCCAGCCGTATGCAATTCTAAATTATCATATCACAGTTCTTAAATTTAAAAAGAGAAGCGCGAAAGTGGGAACCCCGCCCGCGCCTCTCTTTTCTCATTAATATATGCCGCCTTTGGCATCTCCGCTACTGTTCAACATCCCACGAAACCACTATTCCTGCGCCGGGAAAAACGCCATCGCTTCTGCAATTCCACATTCTATCCGAAAACTTTATATTCGGGTGCCAACATAGATAGTTCGACCATTTTCACGGAAACACAGGACTTCCTCGCGGCGATTTAGGCCTTGCTCTTGAATATTTTGCCCATCCACATAAATATTTCGGCAATCTCAGTGGTAATTTTAACCATCCTCACAAATATTTCAACTATCCCCGCATCATATTCAACCATTTCCGTGGGAATTTTGAATTTCCCCGCGGAAATTTCAGTCGTCCCCGCGGAGATTTTGGATTTTTCCACGGGAATTTCAGGAATCTCCGTGGAAATCTCCGATTTTTCCATGGGGATTTTGGGAATCTCCGCGGGAATTTTGAATTTTTTCGTGGAAATTTCAGACATTCCCATGGAAATTTTGGATTTTTCCGCGGAAACTTCAGGTTTTTCTGCGATGAAATCGTGATTGAAAAAGAGGGATAAAGGCTTCCCAATGCTGGTTTGGGCTTTTGATACTGGATTTGGGAGATTGGCCAGGGAGGCAGTTCGCTTTTCCATGAGGGTATTAGACATTTCCGTAGTGACAGTTCTTTCTTTAAGCGAATTTAGGATGGATAATTGAGAGTTTTGCAAAATCAGGATGGTTTTGCTGGGTGGGTGAGATTAAAATTCTGTGCGCTAAAAAGTAGCCTTTGCAAAGGAATAATAATTGAGGGCTTATAGGATTTTCGGTTTTGACAAAAATCATTTCATTTAGTGGATTTTCTTAACTTTGCATATTCTCTTTAACAAATTAATTTATATGAAAATAAAGACATATACATTTATTCTTTTTTTAATAGTATCAAACATCTTTTTAGTAAAGGCAAAACAGGTGGATGTGGCTAAAGCGAGGGAAATAGCTATGGCTTTTGCGGCGAATGGCGGCGTATTAAGGAGCGCATCCGTTAATTTGGTTTATACCGCCGTTTTGAAAGTCCAACCGCTCCAGCCTTCGGAAGAAATACCTCTTTTTTACATTTATAATACCGGCGACAATGCGGGATTTGTCATCGTCGCTGCTGACGACGTTGCTTCCCCCATACTCGGATATGCTGCCGAGGGTAGTTTTTCCGCTCATAATATGCCTGAAAACCTTAGCCGATGGCTTTCTGGCTATGAAAAAAACATCTCGTCGGCCATCGCCGCGGGCGCAGTTGCTTCTGAAAAGAGGCTACTGGAATGGCAGGCTTTTTCTTCTGCTAACCTCCTGGCTGATAGCCAATTGGAAACAGTTACCCTCCTTCCCACCGCCAAATGGGACCAGGCAGAGCCGTTTAACGAACTTTGTCCCCGCGACGGTCGTTCCCGCTCTCTGGTTGGTTGCGTCGCCACGTCAATGGGCATCGCCATGAAGTATTACGGATGGCCTGAAAAGGCTTCGGGACATGTTAGTTATACGACAAAAGATAAACGGATTCCGGTTAGCGTGAATTTCAATACGGCCTACGCTTGGGACGATATGCTGGATGCCTACACGAGGTCAAATAATGTAAATCTTTACACCTCTGCGCAGGCAACGGCGGTATCCACTTTGCTTTTCCACTGCGGGGCGATGGTTCGCATGGATTATAGTGCGGAGGCAAGCGGTGCAACCGAATGGGACGCTGTAAATGCGCTTGTTAACACATTTGGGTATGATAAAAGCTTGCATTTGGCATGGCGCGAACTTTACAATTTTGACGAGTGGGACAACGCATTGCAGGCGGAATTAACCGCCGGTCGGCTGGTTCTCTACGGAGGTTTGACGGAAGATGGCACCGAGGGGCATCAGTTCCTCCTTGACGGATTTGCCAGGAACCGGAGCACTGGAAAAAGCTATTACCATGTCAATTGGGGTTGGAGCGGGACGGCCAATGGGTTTTATATTCTGGACGCTCTCAATCCGGCAGAAAGTATGCCCGGCTCTGGCTATTCGTATAATCACGACGCTGTTCTCGGTCTGAAAAGAGCCGTTGAGGGTTCCTTCATTGATAATGAACTGTTTTTTTATGAATATGAGACTTACGAGACGACAGGTTTATTTGTAAACAGTCCTATTCAAAAAGGCGAGCCGTTCACCTTAAACTTTTCATTCATAGCTGATTACGGCATGAGGGATTTCAATGGCGCGATAGGCTTTTTTATTTTCGACAAGGCAGGGAATAAAAAGGCGATGCTTGATTCCATACAATATACGATAGAAGCCGGCATTGCCCGTTCTGAAGAGGACTTAGGCCCGTATGTCATTAATGATTGGGTAGATGGCGACAATTTGCAAATGTATTATAAGCCTGATGGACACGACTGGAAAAAAGTCCGCGGGCAAAAAAACGCAGAACTCAGCCTTGCCTTCTCAACTGGCACGAAAAAAGTAAATAAGAACACCGTCGAGCTAATAGCCGCTATTTCCGGAGAAAATATTCACGTGCGCACAGTTAAAAATGAGGCAATTCGCAGCATTAAAATCACGGATATGGGCGGAAGAACAATCGCTCGTTTTACATACACAACTGCGGAGAGCACGATAAATATACATGTCGGTCATCTTCCTTCCGGGGTTTATATTTTAGAGGCGGATATGGGTAATGAAGCCAGGAGTATAAAGGTAGTAAAGAGATGAAAAATCTGTTTATATACTTTGTGTGTGTTCATGTTTTTTCGCTTTGTGAATCTTCTATTTTATAAGAATATAAATATATTAGAGATAGCCTGAAAAATAAACTATATTTGTAAATAATTTAAAAACATAATTGATATATAACATGGACAATAACAATATTGATAAGAACAAAGTTTCGCCAGTGCATGAAATTCAAATTGAATTGCCGGATGATGTAGCTCAAGGTATTTATGCAAATCTGTCAGTAATTACTCATTCCACATCTGAATTTGTAATCGACTTTATTCGCTTGGTACCCAATGTTTCCAAGGCAAAGGTGCAGAGCCGAGTTATTCTCACTCCCGAAAATGCGAAGCGATTGTTATACGCATTGGAGGAAAATATCGGCAAATATGAAGAAGCCAGCGGTTATATTAACTTGGAACGCTTCATTCCTCCCATGGGCGGCATTAAGGGAGAAGCCTGACGTATAGCTAAGGCGCGAAAAAGGAAGTATTAGACGCAAGCCATTCATTAATGATTACTGTGACAAGAAATAACGTACTGTTTTTTTATGTATATTATGAAAATTCATGAAGTTTGAATCGCTATTTTTATTTAAATATTAAAGCGAGTTTTATATTCTTTTATAATACAAAATCATTTTAAAAATCACAAGTTTAAATAATGCGAATCGGTTTCGATGCAAAACGAATAACACATAATCCGACTGGCTTGGGCAATTATGCTCGGTTTGTTCTCGCCGCTCTCGCCGCGAATTGTTCCGGAAACGAGTACTATCTTTATTCCATTGATTGTGGGCAGGAAAGTCTCTATTCGCAGTTGCAAGGCTATTCGTCCATACATTTCCGTTACCCTAGTTCCAGGCCACTCTTCCCCTCACTTTGGCGCAGTTTCGGCATCATCGGCGACCTTTGCAGGGATAAAATAGATTTGTATCACGGCCTCAGCAATGAACTCCCGCTAAGAATTGGGCGGCGCCACATTCCTTCGGTTGTTACCATTCACGATCTTATCTATCTACGTTATCCTCAGACATATAGAGCAACCGATCGCTTCCTTTATTCCTGTAAATACAGAAATTCCTGCCGTGAAGCCGACCGTATCATAGCTGCCAGCCGCCAAACCAAGCAAGATATTGTCAATTATTGGGAAATCAGCGAAGATAAAATTGACGTTGTTTATCAAGGCTGCAACCCCATTTTCTATCGAGAAGTAACAGAAAAACAGAAATATAGCGTTAGACGTAAATACGACCTTAATGCCCCCTACATTCTTTATGTCGGGACAATTGAAGAACGAAAAAACCTCCTTACCCTTGTACGTGCATTCCACAATCTAAACCGCACAGACATAGATCTCGTAGTCATAGGCCGCCCCACTCATTATTTTACTCAAGTGATGAGCTATATTAAAGAAAAATCTCTTCATGAGCGCATCAAAATATGTCCCGCCGTTTCGCATGATGAGCTTCCAGTCTTTTATCAAATGGCAGAAGTTTTTGTTTATCCGTCGCGCTACGAAGGCTTTGGAATCCCAGTCCTCGAAGCCCTTGTGTCCAATGTTCCGGTTATTACTGCCACAGGTTCCTGCTTGGAAGAGACCGGCGGCCCCGCCTCTTTGTACGCCGATCCCGACGATAGCTGGCAATTCGCGGCCCACATTCAAGCTGTCCTGAACACTCCCGCCCTTGCTTCGCGAATGAAAATGGAAGGGCGGCTCCATGCCGAACAATTCGCTCCTGGAATAATAGCCAGCCGGTTAATGGATGTTTATAAGCATCTGTTATAATTGTTTCCGAATATTCAATCGAATATTCAACAGATAAAATATTATTCTTTAAGAACAATTATTTTAACAAGCATTTTATCCTGTATATAAGAATAAATTTTCTATAAGCGATAATGCAAAGCTACTGAATAAAAAATAATTATTAAAACGATATTTATTCTCCATATGTAACTAATATTTGTCATTTTTTATTTCTAATATCTAGCCCACTTTTATGTCGCAACAGCATTTTTATTATCAAATATAAAAGCCCAATATTTATTCTTAAAAAACGCATTGTTTTAAAGCATATTTATTTATTGCGCTTGCTGTTCCACTTCTCGTCGTCATTAAAACATATTTGAAGAAATGTCAACAATGAAATAAAAATCGCTTTTATCCGTTTTAGAAACAAATCAAAATAATAAAACATGAGCGACAATTTTTGTGTTATAATGGGTGGAGGAATCGGCAGCCGATTCTGGCCCTTCAGTAAGGAAGAATATCCTAAACAGTTCCTGGACTTTTTTGATGACGGACGTTCACTGATTCAAATGACATTTGATCGTTTTTCGAAAATAATCCCGGTGGAAAATATTTACATCGTTACAAATGTTAAATATTCAGCCCTTGTCAGGGAACAACTCCCCATGTTACCAGAAGCTAATATCCTTCTTGAACCCGCACGCTTGAACACGGCGCCGTGCATCGCTTACGCTTCTTACCATATCAGGGCATGCAATCCCAAAGCAAATATAGTGGTTGCTCCTTCCGATCATTGGATTGAAAAAGAGGAGGTCTTTCTTGACAACATCATGCAGGGGCTTGATTTCGTAAGGAATAAATCTGCCCTTGTCACTTTGGGAATCAAGCCCAGCCGTGCAGAGACAGGCTACGGCTATATTCAAAGCAGAGACGATAAGGACTGTGTTTTCGCGAAAGTGAAGACGTTTATTGAAAAACCAGACATTGAACTTGCAAAGGTCATGTTCGAAAGCGGCGAATTTTTCTGGAACTCAGGTCTTTTCCTGTGGAATGTTAACTCCATCTTGCAAGCATTTGAAAAACATCTGCCCGAAATATTTAACTGCTTCGAGCCTGGAAAAGAACTCTTTAATACGCCTGAAGAAGACAACTTTATTCGTGAAAATTTCCAGCGTTGCCCGAATATTTCCATTGACAGAGGTATCATGGAACATGCGGATAATCGCTATGTCATGTGCGTGGATTTCGGCTGGACAGACCTTGGCTCGTGGGGGGCGGTTTACGAACATGCAAAGACGAAAGACGGGCGCGACAACGCATTAATGAAAAACAGCAAGGCTCTGTTCTACGAAGCCTCCGGCAATTTGGTCGCCATTGACGATCCTGAACGTCTAGTCGTCATTGAGGGGCTGCATGATTATATCGTGGCGCAATCCGGAAACAATCTGCTAATCTGTCGAAAGAGTAACGAGCAACAGATTCGGGAGTTTGTCGAAGAACTCAACACTCGTTTCGTTAAAGATTACAAGAATTAAGCCATGCGCATAACATTTATTGTAATAATGGCCCTGCTTCTCGGCAGTGGTCATTATTTTGTTTTATCTCGCTTATGGGGCATGATTCCCTCCGTGGTTTTGCGGGTTGCAGTTGTTGTCGTGGCTGCACTTATGTTGGCTGCGTTTTTTGCGGTCTTCATTTTTAGAGATGTGTTGCCACTGTCAGTGGGGGCTGTTGCTTATCGGGTGGGGACATCCTGGTTGATGATATTTTTGTATTTGTTGTTGTCCTTCCTTACATTGGAACTATTGAGGGTCTTCCACTTTGCGCCAGCGAGTTGGATGCTGTCTGAGGGATGGGGAGGTGTGTCGGTACTGTCCATTGCGTTTGTATTAGTATTCAGCTACGGATATTTTAGATACCGAATTAAGAAAAGGTTAGTCCTCAACTTGGAAATAGCCAAGCCTGCGGGAAATTTGGGAGTTCTAAAGATCGTGGCGTTAAGCGACCTCCACCTTGGCTACGGCATCGGCAAAAAAGAGTTGGAAAGCTGGCTTCCGCTTGTCAATGCCGAAAAACCGGACATTGTCTTCATTGTTGGTGATGTGGTGGACAACAATGTCAGACCACTATTTGAACAGAATTTCGCAGAATCTTTCAAGAAGATCGAATCCAAATACGGCATTTACGGCGTCGTAGGCAATCACGAATACTTGGGCAACCTTGCAAAGAGTGTAGAATTTTTTAAATCGGCAGGCATTACTTTGTTGAGAGACACTGCCTGCTTCATAGATGAAGCATTTTACATTATCGGACGTGACGATCGTTCGAATCCCAAACGAAAAAAACTATCTGAACTTACAGCAGGCATCGACAGAAGCAAACCCGTTCTATTGCTGGATCATCAGCCTTACCATTTGGAAGATGCCGTGCAAAACGGCGTAGATCTGCAAATTTCCGGTCATACGCACAATGGTCAAATTTGGCCAGTTTCCATGGTTACAAGATTAATTTTCGAGAAATCTTACGGATATACCAAGAAAGGAGGCTCTCACATATACGTTTCCTCCGGTATTGGAATTTGGGGCGGAAAATTCCGCATCGGTACCTGGTCAGAGTACGTGGTTATTACCCTTTCGACAGGGGGCGGGTGCTAAATTCGCATCCGCAATAATTTTGATTATAAAATTGATTTTCCATAAGTAATATTCGCCGTCGCCGGCTGAGTTCCTCCGTCCTCCAATTTTTGTCGAAGAATGTTACACTGAACATTTGAGCGGCTTGACGACCTCCTTCCGCTATTTGATTGCAGTCTTTCCATCGTGATGAACCTAGCGAGGAGGCAATTTCGCTTATTCCCATTTCCGACGCTCTTTTTGCGGTGAGCAACAGACGAAGCGCTATACACTTACGACAACGCAGGCCCCTCTCCGGTTCGTTTTCCAAGTTGGAAATACTAGCTAACCATGAATCATGGTTGTATTGGCCTTCAATAAAATCTAAATTGAACAACTGCGCGTACCGCTGACATTCGTCTCTACGCCGCTGATACTCCTCTAGCGGAAAAATGTTCGGATTATAATAATAAATAACAGGTATAATACTATCTGTGAGCATGTTTTCAATAACAGCCGAAGAGCATGGAGCACAGCAGGCATGCAGAAGAACCATTCGCATCCTGCAGCTACATGCAGCGTAGCGTAGCTCCGCTCTTTAATATTGTAGTGCTGGAAATGTTGTTCAGCCGACAGAGTTTTTCAACCGTCATTCCATGCTTGGAGGCGACACTTGCAAGGTTGTCACCTTCCTTTATTCTGTAATAGACAGGTGAAGATGTGTCTGTTGGGGCAGATTGGACTGTAACGTGCTCCGCTGTTACAACCTTGTCCACCACCGTTTCACCATTGGGAGTAGGTGGGGTATCAGAAGTGTTTTTTTTCAATCGACATTTGAGCGGTAGCCCTACGCGTATTTGTGTGGATGCTGTGAGGCCGTTCAGTTTGCGCAGCTCACCGACTGTTGTTTTGTAGCGAGTAGCTATTGATGATAAGTTTTCGCCGGCTTTGACGGTGTGATAGATGAATTGCTCATCGGTGGCTGTATAAGAATTCGTATAATGGTCGTTGATCTTTATATTGCGAAAAGTGTAGAAGTCTTTGTGCGGTTCCTGTGCATCAAAGTCGATTACATCCGCCGGATTGATAGCCTGCCCCAGGAAGCGGGTTTCAAAGTGCAGATGGGAGCCAGTGGACCGTCCTGTGTTGCCACCGAGCGCTATTGGCTCGCCGGCTCTCACCACAGCGTTTACTTTAACGAGGCTCTTGGATAAATGTCCGTAAACGGTTTCGATACCATTGGTATGTCTGATTACCAGGTAGTTTCCATAACCGCGGCGTTCAAAGCTGCATATGCGGACTCTCCCGTCAAAGGCGGCATAAATAGTATCCCCGACCTGGACTTTCAGGTCAATGCCGCGGTGCATTCTCCGTCGTCTGGGGCCATAGGGCGACGTTACTTTAATTGAGTCGCTCTTTACCGGCATGGTAAACGACGCGAAGCTAATCATGAACGAATCTGGGAAGTTCAGCCCATTCATACCTACGCGATATGGTGCAACGGAATGGTTATCCCAATTTTCTCCATAAATACCTTCTGCTGGAAAAAGCAAGTCTTCCTCCGCCTCATTGAGTGTTATCTCCATGCTTTCAACCATTTCCAGCGCAACGTTGGGGCGTCTGTCATCCTTATCTGCGATTAATAGCTCTTTCTTGTCTGTTTCCACAGCCTCGCCGTTTGTTTGCCCGCTTATTTCGGCCAGCGGGAACATGACCGTTAGAAGTCCGATGTAAATAAACCTGGTATTCATACTCTTATATAATTGTAAAAAAATGCGCATTATCAAAAAGAAAATTGAAGATAAGATTGCGCCTATTAATATCATTGGACAAATTTTGCCTTTTTTATTCGGGATTTCAAAATTAAAACTGTAAAAAAATCACAATAATACATAATTTTTCTTGAGCGAGTCTTAACAACGTTTTTACGTCCTCCCTCTTGTCAGCCATTAATATGTAGTCGAAAAAAATTAGCCAAATGAACCATCTGGCAATGTGTTGGCATTTCATTCTGCTTTGTTTGCATCCTCATGCAAACAGTCGTGATGGGCGACAGCCTGGTAGGTGGGCACCATAGCAGTTGGGGAAATGATGTTTCTCCTCTAGTACCGTTATTGACAAGTTTCTTTTTTTTGAGGTGGGCAACAGATGGCTGGAGAAGACGGAAATATTTCGTTAGATGCCGTGCCGTTTCTGGATAGTGTGAGAGACAGTTATGTAGTTGTTTTAGGATGCAACCTTGATGATTGTGATTATTTTTTTGAAGATGGGCTTTTTAATTAAATTTAGCCTTACATTTGGAGCATTATCAATAATAAAATATAAACTGATTATGAAACATTTGTATTTGTTTTTGTCACTAGCCTTGATGCTGTTAATTGCCGCCTGCAATCCGGCGTCGAAATATGCTTATGAGAGTGTTTCCGGCGATCCCTTGAAGACTCGCATCTATACCTTGGACAACGGGTTGAAGGTTTATCTGTCGGTCAACAGGGATAAGCCGCGCATCCAGACATTTGTTGGCGTTCGCGTTGGTGCGAAGAATGATCCGGCAGAGACGACCGGTTTGGCGCATTATTTTGAACACTTGATGTTCAAGGGCACGTCACATTTTGGTACGTCAGACTATGCTGCCGAGAAGCCATTGCTGGACGAAATCGAGGCGTTGTTCGAGATATACAGAAAAACGACTGACGATGATGAGAGGAAAGCCATTTACGCACGTATTGACAGCATCTCGCAAGTTGCCTCGAAAATTGCCATCCCAAATGAGTACGACAAGCTCATGAGCGCGATTGGCGCCAAGGGGACGAACGCTTTTACGTCCTACGACATGACTGCCTATACCGAGGACATTCCGACTAACGAGATTGAGAACTGGGCAGTTGTTCAGTCCGAGCGTTTCTCTGACCCTGTGTTGCGTCTTTTCCACACGGAGCTAGAGACGGTTTACGAGGAGTATAACATGTATCTCACGCGGGACCAGAATAAAATGTTTGAAACGATGTTCTCCGTTCTTTTCCCGAATCATCCCTACGGGCGTCAGACGGTTCTAGGCTCACAGGATAATTTGAAGAATCCGTCGATTACGAACATCAAGCGTTATTTCGACACTTACTATGTGCCGAATAACATGGCCATCATTATGGTTGGCGACCTTGACCCGGACAAGACGATTGCCATCATCGACAAACATTTCGGCAAGCTGCAGTCAAAGGAAGTTCCCAAGTTTGAGTACTCTGCCGAGACACCACTTCCTGCTCCGGTTGAGAAGGAGGTCATCGGCCTCGAAGCCTCGAGCGTCGGCATTGGCTTTCCTTTCCTCGGCAGTGGAACGAAGGAGGTTGCCACACTCCAGTTGGTTAACTACATGCTGAACAACGGCGATGCAGGCCTGATTGATCTCAACCTTGTCCAGAAGCAGAAGACTCTGAGCGCAATGAGCGGCATATACGACTTGTCGGACTATTCGGTCTTCATTCTCTTGGGGCGGCCCAAGCAGGGTCAGACTTTGGAAGAGGTGAAAGATCTTTTGCTTAGCCAGGTTGAGATGCTCAAGAAGGGAGAATTTGACGAAAAATTGCTGTCGTCTGTGATTAACAATTTCCGTTTGGAGAAATACTTCGAATCCCAGGAGTATGCCTATGCGGCAAATGTTATGCTTTACTCGTTCATCAATGGTACGGCCTGGAAAGACGAGGTTGCAAAGATCGACGAGCTGGCCAAGCTAACAAAGCAGGACATTGTTGACTTCTGCAACAAGCATCTGACAGAGAACCACGTCGTTATTTACAAGCGCGAGGGGCAGCCCGACAATAAAAAGATCGACAAGCCAGTGATTACCCCCATCTCCGCCAATCGCGACAGCGAGAGCGAGTTCCTTGCACAGATCAAGGCCAGTAAGGCAGCCCCGATAGAGCCTGTTTTTGCAGATTATGAGAAGGACATGTCCCGCCTGGTTGCGAAGCAGAACATCCCTATTCTGTACAAGAAGAACTCTCTCAATCCGCTGTTCAACCTCTATTACGTATTCGACATGGGGAACAATAACGACAAGGCGCTTGGTACGGCCTTCACCTACCTCGACTATCTTGGAACATCGACCAAGACGGCAGAGGAGATTAAGAGCGAACTGTACTCCCTTGCCTGCTCCTTTGGCGTTCAGGCCACGGATGAGAGAGTATATGTATATGTGAGCGGATTGAGCGACAACTTCGAGCGTGCAATGGAACTCTTGGAAGAGCGACTGAACGATGCGAAGACCGACGAAGCGACATATAATAACCTCGTCGCCGACATTTTAAAGTCCCGTTCGGATGCAAAGCTGAATCAGAACGCATGTTTCAACGCTCTTCGCCAATATGCGGTTTTCGGCCCCAAGTCATCGTTCACGAACATCCTCAGCGCGGAAGAACTCAAGGCGGTGAATCCGGAGGAGATGACCAATCGGACGAAAGACCTGAAGAATATCGAACATACAATCCTTTATTACGGCCCTCTGTCCGAGAAGGAAATCCTTGCCAAAATCAATGAGATGCACGTCGTTGGCGAGTCGCTTCGCCCTGTTCCTTCCCCTCAAGAGTTTCCTATCCTTGAGACTGCGGAGAACAAGGTTTATCTTGCACAGTATGATGCGAAGCAGATATATTTGGGAATGTCAAACAGAAATGCCGCCTTTGACCAGTCGCTGGAAGCCATCCGCTCGATGTACAACGCATATTTCGGAGGCAGCATGAACTCGATTGTCTTCCAGGAAATGCGTGAGGCTCGTGGCCTGGCCTATTCGGCAGACGCCGGTTTCCAGCGTCCCTATCGTCCGGAGCGTCCGTATATCCTCCGCGCGACAATAGCGACACAGAACGACAAGATGGCCGACGCCATAGCCGCCTTTATCGACATACTGGACAACATGCCCGAATCTCCCAAGTCCTTTGAGCTTGCCAAGGATGAGATACTGTCAAATATCCGCACCACTCGTATTCTCCGCTCCGACTTGTTGTTCTATTACCTCAACGAGAAGCGCATGGGCTACAATGAAGACAGCCGCAAAGCCATGTATGCCGCCGTACACTCCTTTACGCTTGACGACGTCAAGGCCTTTCAGCAGAAATATGTCAAATCACGTCCCTACACCTATTATATATTAGGCGACATAAAAGATTTGAACATTGAAGCCTTGAAGAAAATAGGTCCAGTCCAGATACTGTCACAGGAGGAGATCTTCGGATATTAATGAAAAAGAAAGGCATTGTTTTAATTGTCGATGACAATAGGGCAATCCTGTCCGCTGCGAGGATGCTGCTTGAAGTTCACTTTTCCAAAGTGCTGACAGTAGCCTCCCCGCAGTTGATTATGAAAACCCTTCGTGAAGAGAAGGTTGATGCCGTATTGCTTGACATGAACTTTTCGGCAGGCATTAATTCCGGGAATGAAGGCCTTTACTGGCTATCGGAGATAAAGAAAGCCCGTCCGTCCGTCCGCGTAGTCCTTTTCACAGCCTACGCCGACATAAGTCTTGCCGTTCGAGGCATAAAGGAAGGCGCCTTTGACTTCGTGGTAAAACCATACGACAACGAACAGTTAGTCTCCGTCCTCAAGAAGTGCATCACCCCTCCCCAACATCATAGCGGAGCTAACAGCAAAGTCCAGGGACGCTTCTTTTGGGGCTTCTCCGAAACAATGCTTGGGCAGCGCCCCCTGATAGAGAAAGTCTCCCGCACGGAAGCCAACATTCTCATCACCGGCGAGAACGGCACCGGCAAAGAGATGCTTGCGCAGGAGATACACGCCATTTCATCCCGTTCCCACCATCCGTTGATAACCATTGACTCAGGCGCAATAGCCGAAAGCCTGTTTGAAAGCGAACTGTTCGGTCATGTTAAAGGCGCCTTTACAGATGCTCGTTCCGACCGTGCAGGCAAGTTTGAGGCTGCGCATACAGGTACGCTCTTCCTTGACGAAATCGGCAACCTCCCTTATCACCTTCAGGCAAAACTGCTAAGCGCCCTTCAAAGCCGCAGCATCACCCGGATAGGTTCCAATGTTCCCATCCCCGTTGACATACGCCTCATTTGCGCAACGAATAAAGACTTGGGCGAAATGGTCGCCGAATCCCGCTTTCGCGAAGACCTTCTTTACCGCATAAATACCATACAAATCGAAATACCACCATTGCGCAAGCGTCCGGAAGACATACTTCCCTTTGCCGAGCTTTTCATGCAACGCTATGCCGCCGCCTATCACAAGCCCATAGTCAGGATAGACGAAGAAGCAGGCGAGAAACTCAAATCCCACGTTTGGGGAGGCAACGTTCGTGAACTCCAGCACGCAATAGAGAAAGCCGTCATCATTGCCGATGGCGACACTCTCCTCGCCTCTCACTTTGACCTTCCCCTCCGTCGCCCGGTTGCCGCTCAGCAAGCCGACACCACCATAACGACGCTCGAAGAAATGGAATACCGAATGATTAAGGAAGCAATAAACCAGTGCGACGGCAATCTGACCCTCGTCGCCTCCCGCCTTGGCATCTCCCGGCAGACGCTGTACAACAAGCTCAAACGATTCGGCATCTAGCGTGTTCAACAAGCTGCATCGCAATCTGTACCTTCAGCTCCTTCTCCTCATCCTCGCGACCTCCGGCGCAACCATAGCCTTCTGTTCCCGCGAATGGATGGCCGGTGTTATTATCCTTCCCGCCATGCTCTATTCTGTCCGGCAATTGACAGGCATCTACAAGCGTAATGCCTCCAAGATCGCCTTTATACTTGACGCCGTAGAAAATTCCGACCATACCGTAAAGTTTCCCGATGCAAGTCCCCTTTCGGCTGACCGCCTTGTCAACCAATCCCTCAACCGTATCACTCATATCCTCCACCAGGTCAAGCTGGAAGCCATTCAAAAGGAGAAATACTACGAACTGATAATGAACAGCGTCAGCACCGGCATTATCGTCATCGACGAAATCGGCGTCATCGTCCAAATCAACAATGAAGCGCTCCGCCTTCTCGGTCTGTCCGTTCTCACCCATTGCAGACAGCTGCGCCGCGTCGATGAAAGCCTTTACGAAATACTGTCCTCCATCCCTGCCGGCAGCAAGCAACAAACAACCTTCAGCAACGGGCTGCACACCGTCCACCTTTCCGTCCGCGCTGCCGCCATCTCCCTCCACGACAACCGCGTCCGCATACTAGCCATCAACGATATTAACCGCGAACTCGACGAAAAAGAACTGGACGCATGGATACGCCTCACCCGTGTCCTTACGCACGAAATCATGAACGCCGTCACCCCCATAGCATCCCTGAGTTCTACACTGCTGGCGCTGGACGACGGCGACACCGGAGAGATCCGCAAAGGCCTGGAAATCATCCGTGCCACCGGTCGCAGCCTTATAGCCTTCGTCAATTCCTATCGCCGCTTCACGCACATCCCGACTCCCAGTCCCACACTTTTCGAGGTCGCCCCCTTCATTGAACGAATCAAACACTTGTCGATGTCCCAAAGTCAATACCCTTCCATCAAGATTCAAATCGACATCCAGCCCCCCAATCTTATCTTGCACGCCGACGAAAATCTCATCACTCAAGTCCTTCTCAACGTTGTAAAAAACGCCATCGAAGCCGTAGGCAACACCCGCAGCGACGGACATGTCCAAATCAAAGCCCTCTGCCACGCCGACGATTCAATAACCATCGACATCTCCGACAACGGCCCCGGCATCCCTCCGGAAATATCCTCGCAAATCTTCATTCCCTTCTTCTCCACCAAGGAAGGCGGCAGCGGCATCGGCCTGTCCATCTCTCGACAAATCATGCGTCTGCATGGTGGCAGCCTGACGCTCAACGGCGCGGCGTGTGAGACAACCTTCTCCCTCCGCTTCCCTTAGTCTCAGGCATATTTCCGCCGGAATCGAATTTTCGTTGGCGCACCGTATATGTAAAAAGTCCAACCCCTGCTTGCGTATTGCAGCTTTCGCATAGATTTTGGAAGCCCCTGTTTTGAACAGGAGCAATTTGCAACTATGCAAACGCCTCCTGTTTTGAACAGGAACAATTTGCAACGATGCAAAAGCTTCCTGTTTTGAACATGGACAATTTGCAACGATGCAAAAGCTCCATGTTTTGAACATGAACGATTTGCAACGATGCAAAAGCTCCATGTTTTGAACATGAACGATTTGCAACTATGCAAACGCCTCCTGTTTTGAACAAGAGCGATTTGCAACGATGCAAACGCTCCATGTTTTGAACAAGAGCGATTTGCAACGATGCAAACGCCTCCTGTTTTGAACATGAACGATTTGCAACGATGCAAACGCCTCATGTTTTGAACAGGAGCGATTTGTAATGATGCAAAAGCTTCCTGTTTTGAACAAGAACAATTTGCATGTATGAAAAAGTCCCATCTTTTCGGGAATGTGCATTTTTCCGACTATGCACAGGTAAAGAACAATTTCGGAAATTCCCCGTATATGTGTAACGCTCTGCATTGGTAGGATGCAACATTGATTCAGTTGTTGGCGCAAGAGGCGCTTTTGCCGGCGACGGGCAGCAATGAAATTTTATCTACCTTCGCGGGCAAATAAAATCACTCATTATATTATATATGTATAGAACGAATACTTGTGGAGAGTTGCGTCAGGCAGATGCGGGAAAGACCGTGACGCTGGCAGGCTGGGTGCAGAGAACCCGCCGGATGGGAGGGATGACTTTCGTCGATTTGCGTGATCGTTACGGCCTCACGCAATTGGTTTTTAATAATGATACGGATGCGGAGCTGTGCGAGCGAGCCAACCGTTTGGGGCGCGAATATGTCATCCGGGCGACTGGCATCGTTGCCGAGCGCTCGAACAAAAACGCGCATCTGCCCACAGGGGAGATTGAAATAACAGTAACAGCCCTCGACGTGCTGAACGTAGCCGCCACGCCGCCGTTTACGATAGAGGACGATACCGATGGAGGCGATGACCTTCGGATGAAATACCGCTATCTGGATCTTCGCCGTAATGCAGTCCGTTCAAACCTCGAGCTGCGCCACCGGATGACGATCGAAGTTCGGCGCTACCTTGACGGCAAGGGATTTATGGAAGTTGAAACGCCGGTATTGATCAGTTCCACTCCGGAGGGAGCAAGAGACTTCGTTGTTCCGTCCCGCATGAATCCGGGTCAGTTCTATGCCTTGCCGCAATCGCCCCAGACGTTCAAGCAGCTGCTTATGGTATCAGGCTTCGACCGTTACTTTCAGATTGTGAAATGTTTCCGCGACGAAGATTTGCGTGCCGACCGCCAGCCGGAGTTTACGCAGATAGACTGCGAGATGAGCTTCGTCGAGCAGGACGATGTGCTAACCCTTTTCGAGGGCATGGCCAAACATTTGTTTAAGAGCATCCGCGATATAGAGATAACCGAGCCGTTTCCGCGCATTACATGGGCAGAAGCGATGAAGCTCTACGGAAGCGACAAGCCCGACATTCGATTCGGGATGCAGTTCGTCGAGTTGGATAGCATTTTGAAGGGGCACGGCTTCGCCCTCTTCGACGAGGCCGCCTACATAGGCGGAATATGTGCAGCCGGCGCAGCAGGATACACCCGCAAGCAGATGGACGAGCTGACTGAATATGTCAAGCGTCCGCAGATAGGTGCCAAAGGTTTGGTCTATGCCCGCGTAGAGGCTGACGGCACAGTTAAATCCACGGTTGACAAGTTCTATTCTCAAGACATTCTTCAGAAGATGAAAGCCGCCTTCGACGCCTCCCCTGGCGATCTCATTCTGATTCTGTCCGGCCCCGACGTGATGAAGACCCGAAAGCAATTGAGCGAGCTTCGTTTGGAGATGGGAACCCGTCTTGGACTTCGCGACAAGAACCGGTTTGCCTGCCTTTGGGTAATAGATTTCCCTCTGCTGGAATGGAGCGAGGAGGACGGACGCTTTTACGCCATGCACCACCCCTTCACCTCCCCGAAGCCGGAGCATATTCCCTTGCTGGAGACGTCGCCAGGCTCTGTGAGCGCCAATGCCTACGATATGGTCATCAACGGCGTCGAAGTGGGTGGTGGTTCCATCCGAATCCACGACAGCGCCCTGCAAAGCCGAATGTTCCAATTGCTTGGCTTCACGGCGGAGGAAGCTCAGTCTCGCTTCGGCTTCCTTACCAACGCCTTTACTTACGGCGCTCCTCCCCATGGAGGCATTGCCTACGGTCTGGATCGCTGGGTATCGCTCTTTGCCGGTCTTGATTCCATCCGCGACTGTATAGCCTTCCCTAAAAACACCTCCGGTCGAGACGTCATGATTGATGCCCCCTCGGAGATCGACAAATCGCAGCTGGAGGAACTTCGCTTAATCATAAAAAAGTCGGAGTAGCGCAGGGCAAACATGCGTCAGGTCGCGCCATCAAGGCAGTAGCCGCACGATAATCGTACTATTTATTAACTTTACCATCTAAACAAATTAATAATTAAGCAGATGAAGAGAATCATTACATACATTCTTTTGGTAGCGTCGGCAATGGCGCTGGCATCCTGCCTGGACGGAGGGAACGAGAAAGTAAGTTTGGGGAATTATCCGGGAGTAGTTATGTTGCGCGACGACAGTACGTTTGTTTGCGTTAAAGGTGGAGATATATTGTACACTCGTTCGGGGCTGTCGTCCGTATTGGACGGCGATTGCGTAATAGTTGACTTCACGTATGATCGCGGTGCTGCGGACAATCTGGATTCAGGTCGCGTAAAAGATCACCTTGCAGTGGACATTAAGCGTATGACGTCAGTTCCATCGTCGTCATTGAAGCCCTCGCTTACGGATACGACAACAGCCATTCACGGAGAGCGAACGATTTCCGCCGTGTATGATTTCAATGCTTTTATTCGCGACCGATTCTTCCTTCTGACAGGTCATAAAGCAGACAGCCTGCCCCTCGCTTTTGAATTGTCCTGCGATTTAAGCCGTGCTTCGACTGGCGGCGTATATGATCTTTTTCTAAGAGTTTATCCCCAGTCATCGACACAGGCGACGCAACCCGTCACAATGGCAAATGCCTTTAATCTTGGCGGGCTTAGCGCACGAGAGACAGACAGTCTCTTTTTCAGGATATGCTACGTGCGCCAATTTAACAGTGATTCGTCAGTGATAAGTTGGGCATCGACGCCCGTTTTCCGTTATGGTATTCTAAGGTAGGCGAACTTTAAGATTAGGCGTTTAACGCCGAAGTCGCCGAAATCGATCGTTGCGCTTTCATTGCCCGGAGCAATAGACAGTTCAACGATCGTTCCATTTCCGAATCTTTCGTGTATGACATCCATACCCACTTGCAGTTCTGATACATTAACATGCTTATAACTATCGTTTCGAGCCTCTGCGGTATGAGTTGTTCCCATCGGTCGTGATTCATATTTCCATGTTGATTGCGAGTGCATTACATTCGTTAGACGGCTTTCTGCACGGTTGTCGCCGGCGATGTCCAGGAAGGCAGGGTCGAGGTCGGCGAGGAACCTGCTTGGTCGGCAATTGCCTGACATTCCGTTGTGAAATCTGTTCTGAGCGTAAGTCAGGATACAATTCTCCTGCGCTCTTGTTATAGCAACATAGAAAAGCCGACGCTCCTCTTCTATGGCCTTCGGGTCTGTTCTTGAGCGTGAGGATGGAAAGAGTTCTTCTTCAAGTCCGGTGATTAAGACATTCTTGAACTCCAATCCTTTTGACGCATGAACGGTCATCATCATTACTTTGTCGCTGTCCTGCGCCTCATTATCCTGGTCAGTGTAAAGCGCTACTTCAGAGAGATAATCGGACAGAGTTACATTTGAGGCGCCGTCTTCTTCGAGACGTGCATCTGCATAGTCCTGTACGCTTTTGACAAGCTCCTGAACATTCTCCCGTCTGCTTTGATTCTCGACCGAGTCATCCTTTGCAAATTCTTGTGCCAAACCGCTTTCATTAATAATGACCTCGACGAGCGAATTTAGCGGCGTCTTCCTGTTCAAGTCAGCAAATCGTTCCAACATGCGGTTAAAGGCCGCCAGCTTGTTCCAAGTCCCTTTGTTGAGCGTAGGAGCGAGAGGATTTTGCGTGTTTAGGATGCTCCGGATACTCACATTGTTTGCCGCAGCGGCAGCGGAGAGTTTTCCGATAGTTGTTTCGCCTATGCCCCTTGCCGGAAAGTTAATAATACGCTTTAGCGCCTCCTCGTCGTCTGGATTGACGGTAAGTCGTAGATAAGCCATAACGTCTTTAACTTCTTTCCGTTGATAAAAGGACATGCCGCCGTAAACCCGGTAAGGGATGCTTCTTTTTCGGAAAGCCTCTTCAAGAACTCGTGACTGTGCGTTGGTTCTGTACAGTACGGCGAAGTCGCGATAGGCGAACTTCCCGCTGTTGAACATGCGAAGCTCAATAATCTTTGCCCCTACGGTGTAGGCTTCCTCATGGTCGGAGTACGCCGCGAGCAGTTTTATCTTCGCACCCTCTTCTTTTTCGGAATATACTTTTTTATGTATTTGATTACTGTTTTTGGATATAAGACTGTTGGCGATGTTCACGATGTTTTGCGTAGAGCGGTAGTTGTGTTCGAGCTTGAAGATTTTGCAGTCCGGATGCTGGTTCTTAAACTTCAGGATATTATCAATATTCGCTCCTCTGAACGAGTAAATACTTTGTGCATCATCTCCGACGACACAAAGTCGATTATGCTTCTGTGCCAGCTTCTGCACAATGAGATACTGTGCAAAGTTCGTATCCTGATACTCATCCACAAGTATGTATCGGAAGATATTTCCGTAATCATTAAGTACGTCCGGATGGTCACGGAACAGGATATTAGTTTGCAAAAGCAAGTCATCGAAGTCCATAGCTCCAGCCTGATAGCATCTCGCCTGGTACCTCACATAAATATCACGGATATAAGGCATTTTCGAGCGCATGTCTTGATCCATAATCTCCTTGTTGCGCCCATATGATTCGCTCGTAACCAGAGCATTCTTGGCTTGCGAGATACGGCTTTGTACTGCTCCTGAACGATATAGCTTTTCGTCGAGACTCATTTCTTTTATTATTGTTCTGATGAGGCTTTTGGAGTCATCGCTGTCGTAGATGGTAAAGTCTGCAGGATAGCCGAGGCGTGCACATTCTTTCCTGAGAATACGTGAGAATATTGAGTGAAACGTCCCCATCCACAGTGCTCTTGCCTGCCTCGGTTCGGCAAGAGTTGAGATTCGTTCTTTCATTTCCCTTGCTGCCTTGTTGGTGAAAGTTAACGCAAGAATATTGTACGGCGACCATCCTTGGGCAAGCAGGTAAGCAATCTTGTAGGTAAGCACCCTTGTCTTCCCCGACCCTGCACCGGCGATAACTAAAGCGGGGCCGTCGATATAAAGGACGGCCTCCTGCTGACTCTTGTTCAAATGATTCAAAAAATCCATGTCTTTTTTCAGATAATCGTTAATTTATACGGAGTTATTTATTTCTTGCCGAAGCCCAAACCCATCCAGGCCTTCCAGCTTTTCCGTTTCTTATTCTGCTCGTCAGACTGGTTTATTTTTTGGGCAACAACAATATCCTCAAACCCATTCGTAGTCGAGATCCATTCGCGCAGGACTATCGTTGCCTCAAACCCGCAGCTTCGGAACAAGGCCAGGCTAGCATTATTCCCGGCAGGTATGTAAGCATATAATTGATGAAGCTTCAGATAAGAAAAAGCATACTCGGCCAGCATATTGAGCGCCTCCCTACCGACTCCCCTCCGCCGAGAAGATGTTGAGATCAGGATGCCGACGGCAGCTTTCCGGTGATGAAAATCAAAGTCGTAAAGGTCAATGATGCCCAAGGCATTCCCAGTTGATTTGCTTTCGGCTATGAGCCGCATTTGTTTCGTCTCATATATGCTGATGCCGGCATTGGCAATATGACTGCGGAGGATGTGCCGAGAGAGAGGTGAGACAGTGTCGCCAACATTCCATATCGACGTATCGTTTTCCCAGACATAAAGAAACTCAATGTCTTCCGGCTCAAGGGCACGCAGCCTGATATTATTATTTTCCAGCATCATAGCATCGGTTTTATTTGCTTGGTGAGATTAATTGCTCGCTGTATGAGTTATATATGTGAAAAGTAAAGCCCTTGACTCCGACGTTCATGTATTCCATTAGCTTGTTAAAGTCAAAGCTGGGGAAGGCGAACACAATGTCGGTATATTCCCCAATCTGTTCCTTGACGTTTTCGTTGAAAGCATAGTCAAACCTCTCAATGTCGCCGAAGCGATTTTGACAAATTTTCTTCAGCAGAGGAATTTCGCTCCTCAAGCAGATTAGCAGAAACAACCTGGGTTTTCTTCGCTTGGGCAATGCTTTCCGGTGCATAAGCTTCCGTTCGGCCTGTTTGGTTTTTATTTTGATGGCCATTCCGATTAGCCGGCGAATCAGCGAACTCGAATTGGGATAATATTTATTGAAGAAAAGCAGCATCGCACCGTAAAAGTTTTGTATGTAAGCCGCCGTTCCCTGCTTGCTGCTTTCCCCTTTGTAATGAAGAATAGGATAAGGCAGATAATAATTGACATACCCCGCCTTCTTCAGGCGGTAAGACAAGTCAATATCCTCGCCGTACATGAAGAACGATTCGTCCAGCTGCCCCGCCTTCGCCAGCGCCTCCCTCCGCATAAACATGAACGCCCCCGCAAGAACATCAACCTCGTGAACTTCATTCTTACTTAGGTACAACAAATTATACTTCGCAAACAGTCGCAATCCCGGAAACAATGTCGCCAGTCCAAACAGTTTGCAAAACGAAGCCCACGGTGTAGGAAATCCCCGCTTGCTTTCCGGAAGAAACTGCCCGTGAGCATCAAGCATCTTAACACCCGCCGCTCCGGCCTCAGGGTGCATCTCCATAAAGTTAACGACATCCTTCAAAACGTTTTCGCCAAGAACAGTATCCGGATTAAGCATCAATATATACTTCCCCGTGCACATTCGGAAAGCCTGATTATTTGCAGATGCAAACCCTCGGTTTTCCGCATTAAAAACATAATGCACGAAAGGGAAACGCTGGCGGATATACTCCTCTGAACCGTCCTCCGAATTATTGTCGATGACGATCACCTCCGCCTCAATTCCCCATATAGCCCATTGGACTGAAGTCAGACATTGTTCAAGAAAAAGCTTAACATTATAAGTAACGATGACGACAGAAAGCAACATCGGCCAGTGCTTTTCATCTGTATCTTTCATGTCAGTTTTCAGTTATTCCAAAAGGGACGCGATGCTGAATCGACCGTCCCAGCGTTATTTCATCCGCATATTCAATCTCGTCCCCGATAGACACGCCGCGAGCAATTATTGACACGGCGACGTTAAACGGCGCAAGTTTGCGATAAATGTAGAAGTTCGTAGTGTCCCCCTCCATTGTCGCGCTCAAAGCCAGTATGACTTCATTAATATATCCCTCCGCCGCTCGCTGTTCAAGGCTGGATATTTCCAAATCGCCCGGCCCGACCCCGTCGATTGGCGAAATGATACCCCCCAGAACATGGTAAAGACCTTTGAACTGTCCCGTGTTCTCGATCGCCATCATCTCCTTGATATTTTCCACTACACAAATAAGCGAACGGTCTCGCCCCGCGTCCGAACATATTCCGCAAACATCCTCGTCGCAAATATTATGGCATACTTTGCAATATTTTATATCCCTGCGCAAAGCAAGCAAAGCCGCAGCGAACTTCTCCGTATAATCCTCCTCACGCCTAAGCATGTACAATGCCAGTCTCAAGGCCGTTCGCCGCCCGACGCCCGGAAGCGACGCCAGCTCGTTCACCGCATTTTCCAATAATAACGAAGGGTACTTTCTCATGCCGGTCTGTGTTCAAAAAACTTAAAATGATTATGTATAAATATCTGCATAACGGTTGAATCTGTCTTTGTTTTTTTAGTTTGAGAAAGGCCAGTCAAAGTTCGTTTAATGCGTTCGGTTCCGTTCCCGTTTCCATCTCCACACGGCCTTAATCTCCGCGGCAAATATACAATCTTTTTAAGAGCAACTACGGTCGTTCCGCCGCCTCCCTCTTCATCCGCTTATGCCCGGCAAGCCGTCATCCTTCGCCGGACGCTCCCCACCTTCCCGCATGAGCCTTCCAATATTCAGAATCAATCCCCAATAGTCCTCGCGAACCATTCCTGTCAGCGATTTTGCTTCCTGTCAATTTCATAATCATATTCCTGCAGTTGAATGAATATATTTCATTATATAAAATATTATTCAACCAATTAAACAAGTATAAGTTATTACATATATGAAGATTAAATTGATTAAATAAGTATTTTATAATATACACAGTATCATTTTATAATTTAAATGAAGACATGAAAATTAGTATAAGCATATTCAATCAATTAAAAGAATATACAACAATTAATATAGTTTCATTCAACCAATAAAACTAAGCTATATCATTTACTATAACTTAAAACAATCAGTAAAATAAGTATTTTAAAGTCAAAAAATAACCATTTTACTTCCCGTATAGCTCTAATCAGCTGAATTTTGCGCAAAAATGAAGCATTACGCCCTCCCGCTTACATAAAGGAAAAGCTCATTGTCGCGCCTCGCCTCTGCGCTCCACCTCTGCTCCACAATCCTCTGTGCACCCATATTCCCTCTCCCGGCAAGAAAAGCATCAGGCATAGAGACGATTTCATCAAGCCGGAGGACAGAGCAACCCGACACCAAACGCTTCCACCTCTTTTGCCTGAAGAAGAATCCGGCGCAACAGTCGTCAAAAACAGCAGAACATCAGAAGGAAACGCCGCAGAAGCCCATCATGATTAAGTTCACAAAAGTCCATTTCGCTCCGGAGGCAAACGGCGCAATATTATTATAGGAGTTCCCTGCAAAATCATTACCTTTGCAGCATTAACAAATTAACAATTAATACAGATTGAAGATGAAACAGATTGTTTTTATTTTTATGGCTCTATTGCTCACAGCGAGCATGGCTAAAGCCCAGGATGTAGCCAAAGCGCAAACATCAAATGAACCCGCTGCTGCAATTGCACTTGATGAGGAAGTCTATGACTTCGGCGACATAAAAGAATCCGCCGGCCCCGTAACCCACATCTTCGTGGTAAAGAATAATGGCGAAGCCCCGTTGGTAATCACAAGAGTTTTGCCGACATGCGGCTGTACAACGCCCGAATGGTCGAAAGAACCGATTGCCCCCAACGGAAAAGGCTCCATTACCGTCACCTACGATCCAACCGGTCGCCCCGGCCCGTTTAACAAGACAGTCAACGTCTTGAGCAACGGCAAAAGAGGGTCTGTGACAATCATCATCAAAGGCAACGTCGTATAGAAAACGGCTAACCGCATGATAAAAATGCAGCCAATCGCGGCATTCATCTTGTCCGCACTTATTTCGATAGCAACCCTCCAGGGGCAAACCCGGAAAACAGCCGAAATAAGTGCGGACTTGTTATTATACGACTTCGGGACAATAGCCGAATCAGAAGAAGGCGCCGCGCATACGTTCTCCATCAGAAACACAGGCACAGCCCCGCTGTTGATAAACAACATTTACGCCTCCTGCGGATGTGCCCGCCCCGAATGGCCGAAGACTCCCGTCGAGCCGGGAGCGACAGCGGAGATAAAAATTAACTATCACTCCAAAGGGCGCCTCGGCCCCTTCCGCAAAAGTCTGTCGATAACATCCAATGCAGGGAACAGCCCGCTTACATTATATATTAAGGGCAACGTCACCCCGAAACCCGACGAGCCTGCTCTTCCCATCCTCGTCTATCCCTACTCCCTGGGCTGCCTCAAGCTAGAATCTATGACCATAGCCCACTCCAGCGCCTACCCCGGCGATACCATCCGCGACACAATCCGATTCATGAACGATGGACTGTCGCCCATCAAGCTCCGCACCGGCAAACTCCCCGCCGGCCTTTCCGTCAACCTCGCCCCCTCGACAATCCTGCCCGGAGCAAACGGAGAAATCACTCTCTCCATGCGTACCGACGAGATTGGCCAGCTCGGTCGTGCCTCGATAAGCTTCCCGTTGTTGGCGGAGAGCGACAGTGCCAAGAAACGAACAGTGGTTGAAAGCCTAATTCTCATCCGTACCAATATTCTTGACAACTATGCCCGCTTATCTCTTCCCGGCAGAACGCAAAAGCCCCAGCCACAATATTCCTCATCCCACATAAGCTTCGGACGTATTTCCGACCAACGTTCCGGCTCTCCGTCCAAATCAGGAAAAAAATCCACCCTCCCCCTGAAAATAACTAATAGTGGCACGGCTGCACTACTTATATACAGCATATCCTGCGACAATCCGCTGGTAGAGATTTCCGGAAACAAGAGAGAAATTTCCCCCGGTTCATCAGCTGAATACAAAATCAGCATCCGCCCCAAAAACATAACCTCCGAAATTTCAGACGATATATACGTCGTCTCCAACTTCCCCGATGAGCCAGTTAAACTCATCAAAGTAACCGTCGAAAAATGATACATCCCGAAAACGATGAACAATATAAAGGCCTCAAAGTGAATCGGGGCGTTCACAGCGCACCATCCGTCAGCCCATATCTTGTTAAGCGCCAACCAAGGCGCGAATACACGTCGGCTGAATATACTGAAGGCATCCTGAACGGCAATATCGCGCTGTTAAGCCAAGCCGTAACCCTTGTAGAAAGTTCAAAGGCCGAGCATCAGCAAATCGCCCAGGAAATAGTTGAACGTTGCCTTCCCCATGCAGGCCGCTCCATTCGCGTTGGCATCACCGGCGTTCCCGGAGCAGGAAAAAGCACATCCATTGACGCCCTCGGCATGTATCGCATCAATCAGGGCAGCAAGCTTGCCGTTCTAGCCATCGATCCAAGCAGCGAACGCACCAAGGGCAGCATACTTGGCGACAAAACCCGCATGGAAGAACTTGCCAGAGCAAAGAACGCCTTCATTCGCCCTTCACCCTCTGCCGGTTCATTGGGCGGCGTTGCCCGCAAGACTCGTGAGACTATTGTTCTATGCGAGGCCGCCGGCTTCGATACAATCTTCGTCGAGACAGTAGGAGTAGGCCAAAGCGAAACAGCAGTCCACTCCATGGTTGACTTCTTCCTCCTCATCCAACTGGCAGGTACAGGAGACGAACTCCAAGGCATCAAACGAGGAATAATGGAAATGGCCGACGGAATAGTCATCAACAAAGCTGACGGTGACAATATTGAAAAGGCGAGAATGGCAGCCTCGCAATTCCGCAACGCCCTGCACCTGTTTCCCGCCCCCGAATCCGGATGGAAGCCCATTGTCCTCACCTACTCCGGCTACTACAAGCTAGGCATCGACGAAATTTGGAAAATGATTGATGACTATATCTCTTTTACGAAGCAAAACAACAGCTTCTTCCGCAAACGCAGCGAGCAATCCAAATACTGGATGTACGAAAGCATCCACGACGCTCTCCGCAATTCTTTTTACAACAACCCCTCCGTCGCCGCCGAGCTAAAAAACGCGGAACGGCAGATGCTCGATAATCGCGTCAGCTCCTTCGTGGCAGCCAAGCGCCTAATCGACATCTTTCTCTCCACCATTAAATAAAATGTTTCCTCATACCCGCCCCGGCACAGGATAAAATAATCCTGCGTCGGGCGAGTTTATCCCATTCGCAGTAAAAATTGCGCATGAACACTCCGGCTTAAACTGACACGGATTGAATTTTAATTAAAGCTAATTGGAAGCGTCTTTCTTACTGTCCCTGGCAGGGAAAACGGACGATTAAATTGACAATATTTTGGTCGGGTGGCTAGAAAATTGAAACGGTTGCAAAGCCTTAAAAATAAAGGATAAAATCCCCTCCTTCGTTTTTATCTATATATTTGCATCATTGTCAATTTAATCGTCCGTTTTTTTCTGACAGTACGATTAAGGAGACATAATTCCGGATTATCCTCGCGATATTCCATTTTAAACAAGACACAACAAATATGCAGGAAGAACAATACCCTTTCCAACCTGACAGATAAAAAAAGTCGTAAATAAAGCCGAAGCACGCGACACTAAAGAAAGAGCAGGAACAAATTCATTTGCAGAAAAAAAAACAATTAAAATTCAACGTATCATGTTTAACAATTCACCTTCAGATAGCAGCGCCGCCATATACGGAATAATCATCCTTGCTATCGCCATCTATGTAATCAAATCCCTGTTTAACCGCAACACTGTCCATCTGGCTCTAAGCAAACTCCAAATCATGCCCGACGGAGACGACCGCATCATAATCGAAGGCCGGAAAACCGGACTAATCCAATGGATATTAGCCAAACTCAAACTGGGCAACTACTATCGCCTACTGGTAAAAAAGGACAGCATCTACTATTCCGCCAACAGTGCATCAGGCGAGCATCTCACCCTCACGCCAGTGCAAAAAATCTCATCCACATCATGCGGAGCCAACAATCCAATCGGTTGGATATTCCTCTCCATTCTGCTTGGATTCATCGGAATTATCATGCTCACATCCAATCCCGCCCAGGGAGTTTTCCTGCTACTTCTCGGCACAATAAGCCTGGCGCTGTACCGCTTCAACAAAAGCTTCTTTATAACGATTCAAACCAGCGGCGGCTACAATTTCGGCTTCTCCTTCAAACGCAGCTTTATCGAGAACCTTCCCGTCGATTCCGCCAGTGTCCGCGAAGTCATCACCCGCATCAACGAATTGGTATTAGCCGCCCAACACCCGGCCTAAAACATAATTCTTGAATAAAATGCTCTGGAAAACTTATGCAGCAGAAACAAAAAAGCAAGAGATTACATATTATATTCCAAAAAATCTCCAGGCTTCAACCGAAACGTCCCACCCCCCAAGCGTGCCCCCCGGAGTATCTCGCATGACCTTCCGAACATCAAACGTGACACTCCGAGAATCACCGTTGATTCTCCGAGAATCAAACGAGACACTCCGAGAATCAAACTCACCTGCCGTAGACCAAATTTTTGCTTTCACAGCATCGCAAGCAAAAAAATCAGAAGAAACATTTGCCTGCTTATCCAGAACTCAGATAAACTAAAATACAGATTAAAACTCCATTGAACGGACAGTAGGAACGCGAACCCTCTCCAGGACACACAAAATCGCGAACCACTGTCCGTTCTCTGCAAAAAGAAAAAAACTCCACACCCGCTTTATCCCCGTAAATTCATTCCAGAAAGACCAGTATACATTTATATTAATACAAATACCGCCCCAAACATTTAAAGAGAGATTTGTCCCCATCGCAGTTCCGCAAAAGAATAGAACTGTTTCATAAAAAACTTTATTAACAAGCCAGATGAAAGAGACAAGAAAAACGATACATTAGTGTTCATTTAAATCCAGGCAATAAACTTCAAAATCGAAGCTCGGAGCATGTTATGAAATCTTCGGACACAATCCACATATATCCGTAACATCAAATTCGCTTCATGGATAATCAAAGCCGGCAACTGTAAAGCAACATTCAGCATAAGCAACACAAATATTAAAGCAAACGGTTCATGCAGCCACTCGCATCCCCACCCTTGAGTTGATACAAATCACTCGCGTCAGGCAAAAAACAAGCCCGTAATCAACGAACGCCTCTCCCCACATCTCCCCGTAACAAATATACCTCGGCGCACAGAGTTTCGCCCCCTCCGGAACCGCAAATAACCATCCCCAACCATCTCACATCACACTCTCAGTAACAGTTTTCATAAACAGAAAACCGAGCATCCCCTTCCCCCGGCATGTAACCATACGCCACGAACGAAAAATAAAGTTCCAGGAAACGTCCCCCAGTCAACGAACAGGACAAATTCGCCGTCTGAACTTGCGTAATAAAATATTTGCAACTACCTTTGCCATCACGTTTGAAAAAAAGAGTGAAAAAGAACGATTTATTTGGCAGTTAGAGAATAAGTAGTATCTTTGCACACTGTTTTTGACAAGCATTAAAAATAAAGAATACATATAAATAAATATAAAAATTTAATATGCCTACGATTCAGCAATTAGTGAGAAAAGGAAGAACAGCTTTGGTCGTCAAAGGGAAATCTCCGGCTTTAGACGCTTGCCCGCAGCGGCGCGGCGTATGTGTGCGGGTCTATACGACGACGCCCAAGAAGCCAAATTCAGCCATGCGTAAAGTAGCAAGGGTTCGTTTGACAAACACAAAAGAAGTCAATGCCTACATACCCGGTGAGGGACACAATTTGCAAGAACACTCAATAGTCTTAGTTCGTGGTGGTCGTGTAAAAGACCTTCCCGGAGTTCGTTATCACATAGTACGTGGAACATTGGATACGGCAGGTGTAAACGGACGTACCCAAAGACGTTCCAAATATGGAGCAAAACGTCCTAAAGCTGGAGCAGCGCCAGCAGCAGCTGTAAAGAAAAAGAAATAAATAAATTAAAATCTTCGATTGAAGATAAAAAAATAAACATCAAAAAATAAAAGTTGAGTAAACGATTTAAACAATTGTTGAAGACGAAGAAAAGGCAACTAAAAGCAAAGATAAACAGATGAGAAAAGCAAAACCCCAGAAGAGGAAGATATTACCGGATCCGATATACGGAGACATAAAAGTAACGAAGTTCGTTAATCACTTAATGTATGACGGCAAGAAGAATACTGCATACGATATTTTCTACACCGCATTAAACACAGTGAAGAGCAAATTGCCAAACGAAGAAAAAAGTGCCCTTGATATATGGAAGTCTGCATTGGACAATATAACTCCTCAAGTGGAAGTAAAGTCTCGTCGTGTTGGAGGTGCAACATTTCAAGTGCCCACTGAAATACGCCCTGATAGGAAAGAATCTATTTCAATGAAAAATTTAATCATCTTCGCTCGTAAAAGAGGCGGCAAGACTATGTCTGACAAATTATCATCCGAAATTCTTGATGCGTTTAACAATCAGGGAGGTGCTTTTAAAAGAAAAGAAGACATGCATCGCATGGCAGAAGCTAATCGCGCATTTGCTCATTTTCGTTTTTAATTAGATAAGAAATAGAAAAATGGCAAAAAAAAGCGACGACCTTCTAAAATTTACGCGGAATATAGGCATTATGGCCCATATTGATGCAGGAAAGACAACTACATCCGAACGCATTCTTTTTTATACCGGAATAACTCATAAAATAGGAGAAGTTCATGATGGAGCTGCGACGATGGATTGGATGGCACAAGAACAGGAACGTGGTATAACAATTACATCTGCCGCAACTACAACATTTTGGCCGTATAACAATGATAAATATAAGGTAAATCTAATTGACACTCCTGGGCACGTTGATTTTACTGTTGAGGTGGAACGTTCGTTACGGATATTGGATGGAGCGGTAGCTACATTTTGCGCTGTCGGAGGAGTTGAGCCGCAGTCCGAAACAGTTTGGAGACAAGCAGATAAATACAGAGTGCCAAGAATTGGATATATTAACAAAATGGATCGTTCTGGAGCAAACTACTTTGACGTAGTTTCCCAAATGAAAGAGATACTTGGCGCAACTGTATGTCCAATACAAATTCCCATTGGCGCAGAAGAAAACTTTAAGGGCGTAATTGATTTGGTTCGTATGAAGGCCATTTATTGGCATGATGAAACAATGGGGGCAGAATATACAGTAAGTGAAATTCCAGCAGAATTAAGAAGTGAAGCGGACGAATGGCGTGACAAAATGTTGGAAGTCTTGTCTGAATGTGACGAACATTTCATGGAGAAATATCTTGAAGATATAGATTCCATAAGTGAGGATGAAATTCACGCGACGCTTCGAAAAGGAACTTTATCAATGCAGATAAATCCAATAATTTGCGGATCTTCATTCAAGAACAAGGGTGTACAAACCTTACTTGATGCGATTTGTGCATATCTTCCAAGTCCTATTGACACTCCGGCAATAGAAGGTATTTTGCCTTCTTCTCCGGAAAAGGTAATAATCCGAAAACCTCAATCGGATGAACCATTAACAGCATTAGCGTTTAAAATTGCAACAGATCCATATGTAGGACGTTTGTGTTTCTTTCGCATTTATTCAGGTGAGTTAAATGCAGGGAGCTATGTGTTAAATACTCGTTCTGGTAAAAAGGAACGGATATCGCGTCTTTTCCAGATGCACTCAAATAAGCAAAATCCGATGGAAATGATTGGTTGTGGTGACATTGGTGCAGGAGTTGGTTTTAAAGACATTCGCACCGGCGATACTCTCTGTGATGAAAATTACCCTATAGCACTAGAATCAATGGATTTCCCAGAACCAGTTATAGGACTTGCAGTAGAGCCTAAAACTCAAAAAGATTTAGATAAGCTAGGCATAGGGCTGTCTAAGCTAGCAGAAGAGGATCCAACATTCCGTGTTCAAACAAATGAAGAAACAGGTCAAACTGTTATTAGTGGCATGGGCGAACTACACCTTGAAATCATAGTAGATCGTTTGCGTCGTGAATTTAATGTGGAATGTAACCAAGGACGTCCGCAAGTCTCATATAAGGAAACTATAACAAAATCGGTAGAACATCGAGAGGTTTACAAAAAGCAAACAGGTGGTCGTGGTAAGTTTGCCGACATAATCGTTCGAGTAGAACGAGTTGATGTAGGATTTGAGGGTGAACTTCAATTTGTAGATGAAGTGAAAGGAGGCAATATTCCCAAAGAATATATTCCATCAGTGCAAAAAGGATTTACAAAAGCGATGAAGAATGGAGTTTTAGCAGGATTCCCATTAGATCAACTGAAAGTGACGTTGCTGGACGGTTCTTTTCATTCCGTAGACTCAGATCAACTTTCGTTTGAGATTTGTGCTATATTAGCTTTCAAGAGTGCTGCTGAAAAGGCTAGTCCATCATTAATGGAGCCTATAATGAAAATAGAAGTTGTCACACCTGAAGAAAGTATGGGAGATGTTATTGGCGATCTAAACAAACGTCGAGGTCAAGTGGAAGGTATGGAAACAAGCCGTACAGGAGCGCGTATAGTTAAAGCGAAGGTTCCGTTAGCAGAAACATTTGGTTATGTTACAACATTACGTACAATAACATCCGGTCGTGCTACGTCTTCTATGCAGTTCTCTCACTATGCAGAGGTTAGCAATTCTGTTGCTAAACAAGTATTAACGGAAGTACAAGGTCGTATTGATTTGTTAAAATGATCTCTAATGAAAACAATAGTTAATTGCATAAGTTATTGCATGGTAATTTACATTGCAGAGAGCATATAAGTACCTTAAAATTCAATAAAAGCGGAAGTTGAAATAATATCTTTCTCGTTCGCAGATAAAATAAAGAAAATAAAAGCAAGATGAGCCAAAAGATTAGAATTAAATTAAAATCTTATGATTATTCATTAGTAGACAAGTCGGCAGATAAGATCGTTAAGACAGTAAAGACGACTGGTGCAGTAGTGAGTGGTCCAATACCTCTTCCTACACATAAGCGGATATTTACTGTGAACCGTTCTACCTTTGTAAATAAAAAATCTCGTGAGCAATTTGAACTATCTTCTTATAAACGGTTGATCGACATTTACAGCTCTACGGCTAAAACTGTCGATGCCTTGATGAAGTTAGAATTGCCTAGTGGCGTTGAAGTAGAAATAAAAGTATAAAAATATATATTAAGGAATGCCAGGATTATTAGGAAAAAAAATCGGAATGACGTCCGTATTCAGTACTGATGGAAAAAAGCTTCCATGCACTGTTATTGAAGTTGGCCCTTGTGCGGTAATACAAGTTAAAACACTTGAAAAAGATGGATATGAAGCTTTGCAAATTGGATTTAAGGATAGAAAAAAGCAGCATGCTACAAAGGCTGAATTGGGGCATGTTGCTAAGGCTGGTCTAACAACAGGTAAGAAACATTTGGCAGAGTTTAAAAATTTTGAAAAAGAGTATAATGCAGGAGAGCTAATTATGGTAGATTATTTGCAAGATACTTTATTTGTTGATGTGATAGGAATATCAAAGGGGAAAGGATTTCAAGGAGTTGTTCGCCGTCATGGTTTTGGTGGAGTAGGGCAGAGTACTCATGGACAGCACAATCGGTTACGTGCGCCAGGGAGTATTGGCGCTTGTTCTTATCCGGCCAAAGTTTTTAAGGGGACTCGCATGGCAGGGCAAATGGGTAATAAGAGAGTTACAGTTCAAAACTTAGAAGTGCTTAAAATCATGCCAGAGCACAACCTTCTATTAGTAAAGGGTGCCGTACCAGGATATAAAGGTTCAATCTTATTAATTGAAAAATAATGGAATTGAATGTATTAAACACAAAAGGTACGAATACAGGCAGAAAGGTTACGTTAAGTGATGCAATATTTAATGTAAAACCTAATGATCACGCTATTTACTTGGATGTAAAACAATATATGGCAAATAGGCGCCAAGGAACTCATAAGTCAAAAGAGAGGAGCGAGGTATCAGGAAGTACTCGTAAACTCATACGACAAAAAGGAGGAGGAGGAGCGCGTAGAGGTGATATAAATTCTCCCGTTTTGATTGGTGGAGGGCGTGCTTTCGGCCCGAAGCCTAGAGATTATAGTTTTAAATTGAATAAAAAAGTTAAAAGTTTAGCTCGAAAGTCTGCTTTAGCATATAAGGCTAAAGAAAACGCTATTATAGTGATTGAAGATATACAAGGAGATATCCCAAAAACAAAAGAGTTTGCCAATATGGCTAAGATAATGCAGTTGGAGAGAAAAAAAATTCTTCTTGTTTTAGCAGAAAATAACAAAACTATATATTTATCTGCTCGCAATTTAAAGAACGTAAATGTAGTTGTCGCATCTGATATAAATACTTATAAAATACTTGAGGCAGCTAATCTAATCCTTACTGAGAGTTCAGTAGACGTTGTCGAAAATCTGTTTAAAAGATAAATATTAATGAATATAATTATTTTAAAACCAATCGTTACAGAAAAGCAGACTGTTATAACGGAAAACATGGCAAACCGTTATGGTTTTTGTGTTTCTCCAGATGCCACCAAAATAGAAATTAAAAAAGCTATAGAAGGGCTATATAATGTTGTTGTAAAAAGTGTAAACACTATGAACTATAAAGGAAAACAAAAAAGGCGCTATACAAAGTCTGGTATTATTAGTGGCAGACAGGCAGCCTTAAAGAAAGCTATTGTAACATTAAAGATAGGAGATGCAATTGATTTTTTTAGTAATATCTAAAATAAAATGGGAGTACAAAAATTAAAGCCCACAACACCAGGGCAACGACATAAAGTTATTGGCTTTTTGGGTCAACTCTCCGTAAATAAACCTGAAAAATCTCTTGTGGTTGGGGAAAAAAAATCAGGAGGGCGTAATAATACTGGTAAGATGACGATGCGTTATATTGGTGGAGGCCATAAACAGAAATATCGCATGATTGATTTTAAAAGAAAAAAAAATGGAGTGCCTGCTAAAGTTAAATCAATAGAATACGACCCAAATCGAACATCTCGTATAGCTTTGTTGTATTATGCAGACGGAACGAAAAATTATATTCTCGCTCCTAATGGATTGGAAGTTGGGAGTGTTCTAGTTTCTGGTGACAATGTCGCTCCTGAAGTAGGAAATTCGTTGCCGATGGCAAATATTCCAATTGGGACGATTGTTCACAACATTGAATTGCGGCCTGGACAAGGGGCCAAATTAGTTCGCTCAGCAGGAAGTTTTGCACAGTTAACGTCTAGAGATGGAGATTATGTGATTATTCGAATGCCTTCGGGGGAAAGTCGAAAAGTTTTAGCTGCATGCAAAGCTACAATTGGAAGTGTGGGGAACTCAGATCATGCTCTTGAAAAATCAGGAAAAGCCGGACGTTCTAGGTGGCTTGGACGGCGTCCGCGTAATCGTGGCGTTGTAATGAACCCTGTAGATCATCCAATGGGGGGGGGAGAAGGGAGAGCTTCTGGAGGCCATCCTAGATCTCGTAAGGGGTTATACGCGAAAGGCTTGAAAACTCGAGATTCAAAGAAGCATTCTTCTAAATTCATCATCACAAGAAGGAAAAAATAATTAGTAAAAATAAAACATATGAGTCGTTCGCTAAAAAAGGGTCCGTACATAAGCATAAAGTTAGAAAAGAAAATCATGATAATGAATGAATCTGGAAGAAAAATCGTGTTTAAGACTTGGGCTAGAGCATCAATGATTTCACCGGATTTTGTAGGGCATACTATTGCTGTTCACAATGGTAACAAGTTTATCCCTGTGTTTATAACAGAAAACATGGTCGGGCATAAATTAGGTGAATTTTCGCCCACGCGCACATTTCGTGGGCATGCAGGCAATAAAAAGAAATAGTATAATAAAAACACATGGGTGCTAGAAAAAAGGTCGCAGCAGAAATAAGAAAAGCTGTTCTAGAGAAACAATATTTTGCTAAGTTACGTAATAATCCTTCTTCGCCGCGCAAGATGCGTTTAGTTATAGATATGATTCGAGGCATGGAGGTATTTAGAGCTTTAGGGATTTTGAAATTTTCCAATAAAGCGGCTGCTCGCGAAGTTGAAAAACTACTTCGTTCTGCTATATCTAATTGGGAGCTTAAAAATGAAAAAAGAGCAGAGCGTGGAATGTTAGTAATTTCTTCTATAAAAGTTGATTCTGGAACAACATTAAAGAGAATGCAGCCAGCTCCGCAAGGAAGAGGACACAGAATTCGTAAACGCTCGAATCATGTAACCCTATTTGTGGAAATCGGTAATACAAACACTATTTATAATTAAAGTGATGGGACAAAAAGTTAATCCGATAAGTAATCGCTTAGGTATTATACGTGGATGGGATTCAAATTGGTATGGTGGAAAATGTTATGGCGAAACTTTATTAGAAGACAGTAGGATTCGTAAATATTTGAGTACTCGTTTAGTAAAAGCAAGTGTGTCGCGTATCGTAATTGAACGAACATTAAAGTTGATCACTATTACAATTTGCACCTCCCGTCCAGGTATTATCATTGGTAAAGGGGGAAAAGAGGTAGATCTGTTAAAGGAAGAATTAAAGAAAATTACAGATAAAGACGTGCAAATTAATATATTCGAAATTAAAAAGCCTGAATTAGACGCAATTATAGTAGCCAACAACATAGCTCATCAGTTGGAAGGAAAAATAGCTTATCGTAGAACTATTAAAATGGCAATATCTTCAACCATGCGCATGGGAGCAGAAGGGATAAAAGTCCAGATTTCTGGTCGCTTAAATGGTGCTGAAATGGCCCGTTCTGAGATGTACAAGGAAGGGCGAACCCCTCTCCATACATTTAGAGCTGATATTGATTATGCTTTAGGCGAAGCTTTGACTAAAGTTGGCTTGATAGGCGTAAAAGTGTGGATTTGCCGTGGAGAAATATACAAAAAAAAGGATTTGTCTCCCTTAATTACTCTTAAAGACGCTGAGCAGAAAGACAAATTTGGCAGCAGCAGAGATATGGACAGAGGACGAGGACGTGAAGAGAAAAAGCTTAAAAAGAGTTTGTTTAATATTTAGAAATTCAATATAAGGTATGTTACAGCCTAAAAAAACAAAGTTCAGAAGACAGCAAAAAGGGAAAATGAAAGGAGAATCGCAACGTGGATATGCTCTAGCCTTTGGTTCTTTTGGTATTAAATCATTACAATATAAATGGATTACTGGTCGTCAAATTGAAGCTGCACGTATTGCAGTTACTCGTCATATGCAACGCCAAGGTCAAGTATGGGTGCGGATATTTCCTGATAAGCCGATAACAAAAAAACCTGCAGAGGTGCGTATGGGAAAAGGAAAAGGCTCGCCAGAAGGATTTGTTTCTCCAATTACTCCCGGGCGTATAATATTTGAGATAGAAGGAGTTCCATTTGAGATTGCAAAGGAAGCGTTGCGCTTAGCGGCTCAAAAATTACCTGTTACTACTCGTTTTTTAATCAGGCGAGATTATGATTTTCAAAAAGACAGTGTAAATATATGAAGATTATAGAGGTTCGAGGATTAAGCACAAAAGAATTGATTGAAAGAATTGATTCTGAAGTTTTAGCAATAGTTCAAAAACATATCAATCATACAATTTCTCCCGTGGAAAATTCTTCACAATTTAAAAAAAAACGTAAAGATATTGCCCGAATGAAAACAGAGTTGCGTTGGCGTGAGCTTAAAAGTATATGTAAATGGAAACAAGGAAATTAAGAAAAGAAAGGATAGGGGTCGTATTTAGTAATAAAATGGCTAAGAGTATAACTGTTAGCGTGAAATGGAAGGAAAAACATCCTATTTATGGCAAATTTGTCAACAAAACAAAAAGAGTCCATGCTCATGATGAAAAAAATGAATGTAGGGTTGGCGACACTGTAAAAATAATGGAAACACGCCCTACAAGCAAAACAAAGAGATGGAGATTGGTTCAAATAATAGCGAGGGTTAAATAAAAGTGATACAACAAGAATCAAGATTAACAGTAACGGATAATAGTGGGGCTAGAGAAGCTTTGTGTATTCGTGTCTTAGGCGGGACAAAAAAACGCTATGCAACAGTTGGTGATATAATTATTGTTTCAATAAAAAGTATAATTTCTTCTAGTGATGTAAAGAAAGGTTCTGTGTCCAAAGCTATTATTGTGCGAACTAAGAAAGAAATCCATCGCCAAGATGGTTCTTATATACGTTTTGACGATAATGCCTGTGTCTTATTGAACGCCGTAGGTGATATTCGCGGAAGCCGTATCTTTGGTCCGGTCGCAAGAGAATTACGTGCGACCAATATGAAAATAGTATCTTTAGCGCCGGAAGTTCTTTAAATCATCAGAAACGTAAGAGTATGAGCAAATTACATGTGAGAAAAGGTGACATAGTGTACGTTAATTCTGGAGAAAGCAAGAATAAAACAGGACGTGTATTACAAATACTTGTAAAAGAAAGACGCGCTATTGTTGAGGGGATTAATATGGTTTTTAAACATACTAAGCCGAATGCAAAATCTCCTCAGGGGGGAATAGAGAGAAAAGAAGCTCCAATTCATATTTCAAATTTAAATATACTTGATCCGCTAACTGGTAAACCTACGCGTATTAGAACAAATCGTTCAAAGGAGATGGGCGGGTATCAATCTGCAAACATAAGAAGAGAGCAAAAATGAATAATACAACCAATTTAAAAAAACATTATTTTCAAAAAATTGTTCCCTTGTTAACAATGAAATTTGGTTATAAATCCATAATGCAAGTTCCTATTTTAAAAAAAATAGTGATTAATCAAGGGCTTGGAATAGCAACGACTGACAAGAAGATAGTAGAGGTAGTGATTAATGAATTAACGGCTATCGTTGGACAAAAAGCTGTAGCCACATTGTCTAGGAAAGATATATCTAATTTCAAATTGCGCAGAAATATGCCAATAGGAGTGATGGTCACTTTACGTAGAGAGCAGATGTACGAATTTTTAGAACGATTAATACGAATAGCACTTCCACGCATCCGTGATTTCAATGGAATAGAAAGCAAATTTGATGGAAAAGGGAATTATAACCTCGGAATAAAAGAACAGATTATTTTCCCGGAAATTAATATAGATAATATTACTAAAATATTGGGGATGAATATTACCTTCGTGACTTCAGCCAATACTGATGAGGAAGGCTACGCTCTTTTAAAAGAATTTGGTCTCCCTTTCAAGCAAAACAAAAAATAATAAATTATGGCTAAAGAATCGATGAAAGCCCGAGAGGTTAAAAGGTCCAAATTGGTGGAAAAATATGCAAAAAAAAGAGAACAGTTCAAAGCAGAAGGTGATTTTGTTGCATTGCAAAAATTACCGAAAAATTCTTCTCCTGTGCGGTTGCATAATCGCTGCAAAATAACAGGCCGTCCAAAAGGTTATGTGCGTTTATTTGGGATTTCTCGAATTCAATTTCGAGAAATGGCGTCTAAAGGATTGGTGCCAGGTGTAAAAAAAACGAGCTGGTAATTATGTTAAATGTTATCTTATAATAAAAAAGATTGATTTAAATTCTATAATATGACAGATCCTATCGCAGATTATTTGACACGATTGCGTAATGCCATTAAGGCAAACCATCGAGTGGTAGAAGTCCCAGCATCTAATTTGAAAAAAGAAATCACTAAAATTCTTTTTGAAAAAGGTTTTATTCTTAATTTTAAATTTGAGGAGAATGGTTCTCAGGGAACTATTAAAATTGCATTAAAGTATGATTTACTCAACAAGGTTAATGCTATTACAACACTTGAGAGAATTTCTTCTCCGGGATTGCGAAAATACACTAGTTATAAAACTATGCCACGAGTATTAAATGGATTAGGTATTGCTGTACTTTCTACATCTAAAGGTATTATGACTGACAAAGAAGCATGTGTTTTGAAAGTTGGAGGTGAAATTTTGTGTTATGTTTATTAATGAATTATAGGAGGAGGCTAAAATGTCAAGAATAGGAGCACAACCCATCAGCATACCAATTGATGTTTCTGTATTTATTAAAGACAATATAGTTATTGTTAAGGGTGTAAAAGGAGAACTTTCTCTGAAAGTAAATCCAGATATTAATATTGCGCTGGAACATAAAACTCTCATACTTTCACGCCATGCCAATACAAAAATAAATAGAGCCATGCATGGGTTATATCGTGCTTTAATAAATAATATGGTGCAAGGAGTTTCAACTGGTTTTAAAAAAGAATTAGAATTGGTCGGGGTCGGATATCGAGTTAGCAATATTGGGCAGTTATTAGAACTCTCGTTGGGATATACACATAATATATATATACTATTGCCTGAGGAAATCAAAATAGAGACTAAAACAGAGCGAAATAAAAATCCACTCATTGTTTTAGAATCTGCAAACAAACAATTAATTGGCCAAGTTTGCGCAAAGATTCGTTCTTTTAGAATGCCCGAACCTTACAAAGGTAAGGGTATTAAGTTTGCCAACGAAATAATTCGCAGAAAATCAGGAAAATCATCAAAATAAAACAAAAAAAGATATGACGAGTGAAGACAAAAGACATTTGAAAATTAAAAAAAACATTAGAAATAAAATATCTGGAAGTACAAAACGGCCACGTTTGAGTGTATTTCGGAGTAATAAACAAATTTATGCGCAGGTGATAGATGATATAAATGGTAGAACTTTGGCGTCTGCATCATCGCTAAAACTAACGGATAAGCTCTCCAAAAAAGAAATTGCTTCAAAAGTTGGTGAACTAATAGCTCTAAATGCTCAAGAGGCAGGAGTTCAAGTTGTTGTATTTGACCGAAATGGATATTTGTATCATGGAAGAGTAAAAGAATTGGCAGAAGCAGCCCGTAATGGAGGTCTTAAATTTTAATTACTATGCTAAGGATGATAGACAATAGAGTTAAATCAGCTTTTGATTTAGAATTAAAAGAGCGATTAGTCGCAATTAATCGTGTTACTAAAGTCACAAAGGGAGGGCGGACGTTCAGCTTTGCCGCTATTGTAGTTGTAGGTAATGAAGATGGGATAATTGGTTGGGGGTTAGGAAAAGCTGCAGAAGTAACAACTGCTATTGCTAAGGCTATAGACACCGCAAAGAAAAATTTGATTAAAGTATCTGTTTATAGAGGGACTATTCCTCATGAGCAGTCTGCTAAATTTGGAGGTGCGGAGGTATTAATAAAACCAGCCTCACATGGAACAGGCGTAAAAGCCGGAGGAGCTATGCGTGCAGTACTTGAAAGTGTTGGAGTTACGGATGTATTAGCAAAGTCAAAAGGTTCGTCCAACCCCCATAATTTAGTTAAAGCAACTATTATGGCCTTGAGTGAATTAAGAAATCCTTTTATGGTGGCCCAAAATAGAGGCATTTCTGTAGAGCGAGTTTTTCACGGGTAACATAAAAATGGTTATGACTATCATAAAAATAAAACGAGTTGGGAGTCTTGTTCGCTGCCCCCAAGAACAAAAAAGAACACTTGGAGCATTAGGTTTGAGAAAAATTAATCGAGTAGTGGAACATGAAGTTACTCCTACTAATTTCGGAATGGTTAAGAATGTGAGAGATTTAGTTTCGATAGTAAGCGTAATAATTTAATATCTTAGTTGTAATATGAATTTATCGAATTTAAAGCCAGCAATAGGTTCTACTAAAACTAGCAAAAGAATTGGACGTGGCCCTGGTTCTGGTTTAGGAGGTACCTCAACAAGAGGACATAAAGGAGCCAAGTCAAGATCTGGTTATTCTCAAAAAGTTGGTTTTGAAGGTGGGCAAATGCCTATTCAAAGGAGATTGCCTAAATCAGGGTTCAAAAATTTAAATCGGATTGAGTTTAAAGCTATCAATATTTCTATTTTGCAAAATTTATCTGAAAATCTCCACTTGACAAAAATCACTATTGATGATTTTGTTAAAAACGGGTTGATTTCAGGTTCGCAGTTAGTGAAAATTCTGGGAAATGGAAACTTATATGCAAAGTTGGAAGTAGAAGCACATGCTTTTTCTAAGAAGGCAGACGCAGTAATTAGATCTGTAGGTGGAACTACTGTTAAGCTTAAAATATGAGAATTGTTAATACCATAAAAAATATTTGGAAAATAGAGGACTTGAAAAATAGAATCCTCACTACGCTCTTATTAGTTGCAGTATATAGGTTGGGAACATATATAATAATTCCTAGTATTGACCCGCAGTCTCTAACTGCTCTGCAAGAGCAAACGAGTTCAGGGCTATTAGCTTTGTTAGACATGTTTTCCGGTGGTGCTTTTTCAAACGCATCGATTTTTGCTTTAGGAATAATGCCTTACATTTCCGCGTCTATTGTAATGCAATTGTTGGTTATAGCGATTCCTTCTTTCCAAAAACTACAAAGAGAAGGTGAAAGTGGGCGAAAAAGAATTAATCAGTGGACACGTTATCTTACAGTAGCGATATTAATATTACAATCGCCTACTTACCTGATCAATTTAAAGGTGCAACTTAAGCCTGTAGGAGAAGCTTTACCAGAAGGATTGTGGTTTACAATTTCATCCACATTAATCATGACGGCAGGCAGTATGTTTGTATTATGGCTTGGGGAAAGAATAACAGATAAAGGTGTAGGAAATGGTATTTCTTTTATAATTCTAGTGGGCATTATAGCAAGACTGCCTCATGCATTAGTGCAGGAATTTATTGCAAAAATGGCTGAAAAAACTGGAGGCTTAGTAATGTTTTTGTTTGAAATCTTAGTCTTGTTATTAGTTATAGCTGGCGCTATTTTGCTAGTACAAGGGACACGTAAAGTTCCGGTTCAATATGCAAAACGAATTATCGGAAACAAACAATATGGAGGAGCGAGACAGTATATTCCATTGAAAGTTAATGCTGCAAATGTCATGCCAATTATATTTGCGCAAGCAATCATGTTTGTTCCAATTTCTTTAGTAGGATTTTCAAAAGCTGGGGATTCAAGTAATTTTTTTGCTCCATTCATGAGCAATACGGGTTTCTGGTACAATTTCGTTTTTGCCATACTTATTATAGCCTTTACTTATTTTTACACTGCTATTACTATTAATCCAACTCAAATGGCGGATGATTTGAAGCGCAATAACGGATTTATTCCAGGGGTTAAACCGGGGCGGCATACAAAGGATTATTTGGATGCAATAATGGATCGTGTTACTTTACCTGGAGCTTTTTTTTTAGCTTTTATTGCTATTCTGCCTGCTTTTGCTCGAATAATAGGAGTAAGTCAGCAGTTTTCACAGTTTTTCGGAGGGACATCTTTATTAATTTTAGTCGGCGTTGTATTGGATACTTTGCAACAAATAGAAAGCCATTTGTTAATGCGTCATTATGATGGTTTATTGAAATCAGGTAGGATTAAAGGACGTTCTATCTAATGATATATTTAAAAACAGATGAAGAAATTGAGTTAATGCGTTTTGCAAACATATTAGTTAGTAAAACACATGCTGAGTTGGCCAAGCATATCAAGCCGGGGGTTTCGACACTTCAATTAGATAAAATAGCGGAGGAATTTATTCGGGATCATGGAGCAGTTCCTGCTTTTTTGGGCTATAATGGATTTCCAAATTCAATTTGCACTTCTGTGAATGATCAAGTAGTACATGGTATCCCATCTTCAAAGGCTGTTTTAAAAGAAGGCGACATAGTATCTATTGATTGCGGCACAGTGCTAAACGGTTTTGTTGGTGATTCTGCCTATACTTATAGTATAGGAGATATTCCTACTGAGATTAAACAATTGTTAAAAATTGCAAAAGAAGCATTATATATGGGTATTCTCCAGTCTGTTGAAGGCAAAAGAGTTGGAGATATTAGTAATGCAATTCAAACTCATTGTGAATTAAATGGATATTCAGTTGTGCGAGAACTTGTCGGTCATGGGATAGGACGGAAAATGCATGAATATCCAGAGGTGCCTAATTATGGAAAACAAGGACAAGGAGCTTTGCTAAGAAATGGAATGTGTCTTTGCATTGAACCAATGGTAAACTTAGGAAGTAAAAGAGTAATATTTGAGAAAGATGGTTGGACTGTACGAACGAAAGATGGAAAATGCTCTGCACATTTTGAGCATTGTATTGCTATACATTCGTTAGGCCCGCAAATATTATCCTCGTTTGATTTTTTGGATGAAGCATTGACTAATACAAATAGTTAAATGATATGGCAAAACAATCTGCAATAGAACAAGATGGAATAATAATAGAAGCATTGTCCAATGCAATGTTTCGAGTAGAGTTAGAGAATGGACATGCAATTACAGCTCATATCTCAGGTAAAATGCGCTTGCATTATATAAAAATACTTCCTGGTGATAAGGTTCGGGTTGAAATGTCTCCATACGACCTCTCTAAAGGTCGAATAGCGTTTAGATACAAATAAAAAAACATGAAAGTTAGAGCTTCTTTAAAAAAACGGACTCCAGAATGTAAAATAGTAAGGAGGAAAGGACGTTTATATGTGATCAACAAGAAAAATCCGAAGTGCAAACAGCGGCAAGGGTAATTGTTTTGAAGTAAAAAATAATTAATTATGGCAATAAGAATAGTTGGTGTAGACTTACCTCAAAGCAAAAGAGGTGAAATAGCATTAACCTATATTTATGGTATAGGACGTAGTTCAGCTAATATTATATTAAAAGAAGCCGGCGTCGGCAGAGATATTAAAGTGAAAGATTGGACAGACGAGCAATCTTCAAAGATTCGTGAGGTTATTGGCGCTAAATATAAAGTTGAAGGAGAACTTCGCTCCGAAGTGCAACTAAATATTAAGCGTTTAATGGATATTGGTTGTTATCGGGGTATTCGTCATCGTATTGGCTTACCATTAAGAGGACAAAGCACAAAGAATAATGCCCGTACACGAAAGGGGAAGAAAAAAACAGTTGCTAACAAGAAAAAAGCTGCTAAATAATAGTTTTAATATGGCAAAAAAAACAAATTCCGTAAAAAAAAGGAACGTAAAGGTTGACGGTTCAGGTCAAGCTCATATACATTCTTCTTTTAATAACATTATTATTTCTCTATCAAATAATGAGGGACAGGTTATTAGCTGGTCGTCAGCAGGAAAAATGGGCTTTAGAAGTTCCAAAAAGAATACCCCCTATGCAGCGCAAATGGTTGCGCAGGATTGTGCAAAAGTAGCATATGAGCTAGGTTTACGCAGAGTGAAGGTTTTTGTAAAAGGCCCTGGAAATGGACGAGAGTCTGCAATTAGAACTATCCATACAGCAGGCATAGAAGTTTCTGAAATTATAGATGTAACCCCACTTCCCCATAATGGTTGTCGTCCTCCGAAAAAAAGAAGAGTATAAACAAATAACAATAAAACGAAATGGCTAGATATACTGGACCCAAAACAAAAATAGCACGAAAATTTGGCGAAGCTATTTTTGGATATGATAAATGTCTTTCAAAAAAGAATTATCCACCAGGGCAGCATGGTAATGCTCGAAAACGAAAAACTTCAGAGTATGGCATTCAGCTCCGTGAAAAGCAAAAAGCGAAATATACTTATGGCGTTCTGGAAAAACAATTTCGGAATCTATTTGAGAAAGCATCTCATTCAAAGGGCATCACAGGTGAGGTTCTATTGCAATTACTAGAAGGTCGTTTAGACAATTTAGTATTCCGCATGGGAATTGCTCCGACGCGAGCATCTGCAAGACAATTGGTTTCTCATTGTCATGTCACGGTTGATGGTTCTGTAGTTAATATTCCATCTTATATGGTGAAGGCAGGCCAGTCTGTTGGCGTAAGAGAAAAATCCAAGTCTTTAGAAATCATAAGTGATGCTCTTTCTGGGTTTAATCATAGCAAATACCCTTGGCTTGAATGGGATTCTTCCTCTATGACAGGTAAATTTATACATCCTCCTACAAGGGCTGATATTCAAGAGAATATCAAAGAACAGTTAATTGTGGAATTGTATTCTAAATAATAATTAATTCCTAATGGCACTATTAGCATTTCAAAAGCCTGACAAAGTCTTAATGTTGGAAGCGGACGTTTTTTGGGGAAAATTCGAATTCCGTCCACTAGAACCCGGGTATGGAATTACTATTGGTAATGCTCTGCGCCGTATTCTTCTTTCCTCACTTGAAGGTTTCGCTATTACATCAATGAAAATTAGTGGTGTAGAACATGAATTTGCCTCAATTCCCGGCGTGATAGAAGATGTAACAAACATTATTTTGAATCTTAAGCAAGTAAGGTTTAAGCATATTAATGATGCAATAGAAGATGAAAAAATAAATATTGTTGTTTCTGGATTGGATCTGTTTAAAGCCGGTGATATAGGCAAGCACTTGACTGGTTTTGAGGTATTAAATCCCGATTTGATTATTTGCCGGTTAACTCCAAGCACTAGTTTTCAAATAGAGATTACTATAAATAAAGGACGCGGATATGTCCCAGCTGATGAGAATAGAGAGCTAATAGGAGATGAAGAACTGAATACTATTGCGATTGATTCCATTTTTACCCCGATAAGGAATGTAAAATATGTCGTAGAAAACTTTCGTGTTGAGCAAAAAACGGACTATGAAAAATTAATTATGGAAATAAGAACCGATGGTTCTATTCACCCCAAAGAGGCTCTCAAGGAAGCTGCAAAAATTCTAATCCACCACTTTATGCTTTTTTCTGATGACAAAATAGCATTTGAAATTGTTGATAACGAAATAGATGATGAATTTGATGAAGAAATTTTGCACATGCGACAATTGCTTAAAAGCAAACTCTCGGAAATGGATCTATCCGTGCGTGCGCTCAATTGCTTGAAAGCAGCAGATGTAGAGACATTAGGGGACTTGGTTAAATTTCACAAGAATGATTTATTGAAATTTCGCAATTTTGGAAAAAAATCACTCACCGAGTTAGACGAGTTGCTTGATAGCCTAAATCTTTCTTTTGGAATGGATATCGTTAAATACAAATTAGATAAAGAATAATTAAGGATGAGACACAATAAAAAAATAAATCATTTAGGGCGTACACATTCGCACCGTAAAGCGATGCTCTCCAATATGGCGTCATCATTGATCAAGCACAAGAGGATTTTTACAACGGTCGCTAAAGCCAAAGCGCTTAGAAAATATGTAGAGCCACTTATCACAAAGTCAAAGACAGATACGACTCATTCAAGGCGCGTCGTCTTCAGCAAATTGCAAAACAAATATGCTGTTACGGAACTTTTTGCTGATATTTCCGCGAAGATAGGGGACCGGCCAGGAGGCTATACACGTATTCTGAAAACAGGTTCTCGATTAGGAGACAACGCCTCAATGTGCTTCATTGAACTTGTTGACTATAATGAGAATATGTTGAAGGATACAACAGCAAAGAAATCCACAAAAACAAGACGGTCCCGCAAAAAAACGCTCGCTACTCAATCAAGCGAAGCCGTTGAAGCAACATCTCTAATTCAGGAAAATGCTCCTTCTGCCGAGGGCAAAGCCGAATCATAACCGGATTAATTCGCATAAAAAAACTATAACTCGCCATGCTGGAACATTCTCGCATGGCGTTTTTTATTCATTCTCCACCATACTTCTCGCCCCAGCAACGATCTCTTGAGGCAACAAAAAACAGATGAAAAAACGAAAAGTCACAGAACTAAACCGACCAACCCTTAAAGAATACAAAAAAATAGCCAAACTCCCAGTAGTCGCCATTCTTGACGACATCCGAAGCCTGCACAACGTTGGCTCCATTTTCCGTACCAGCGACGCCTTCAAAATCTCTCATCTATACCTTTGCGGAATCACAGCCTGCCCACCTGCCCCCGAAATACACAAAACCGCATTAGGAGCCGAAGATTCAGTCGAATGGACATACTGCAAACACGCAGAAGACCTCATTCGCAAACTGAAACAACTTGGCTATACAATATGCGCAGTCGAACAAGCCGAAGGCAGCCTCTCGCCAGATAAAATGCCTGTTGAAAAAGAAAAAAACTATGCCCTCATATTTGGCAACGAAGTAAAAGGCGTCCAGCAAACACTCATGGACATCTGCGACATCTGCATCGAAATCCCACAACACGGGACAAAACATTCCCTCAACGTATCCGTTTCTGCCGGAATCATACTCTGGGAATTTTTTAAAAAGCTGCATTGAGAAAGCTCTCTACCGCCCCATAAACCCATTTGCCCACGCGCGAAAAAACATTACTTTTGTCTGCAAATAAGAACTTTAATAATAAAACCCAACCAATATGTTATTTGGCCACAGCGACGACTTCCACAACTATACCCAAGAAGTCAAGATAAATTTCAGTTCCAACGTATGGAAAGGCGCAAACACCGACAAACTCATGGAGCACCTGCATACCCAACTCGACAAAATAACAAACTACCCCGAACCAGCAGCCTCAAGCCTCAAACGCCTGCTCGCCCGCCGCTTCGAAATCAAAGAAGACAACGTCATCCCAACCAACGGAGCCGCAACAGCCTTCTACCTCGTCGCCCAAACCTGGCGCGGCGCAAAATCCACCATACTCGCCCCATCCTTCATAGACTACGAAAGCGCCTGCCTCCTCCATGAGCACGAAGTCACCTTCTACGCAAACCACGAAGACCTCGCCGCCATCCCGCTCAAAGGGCAGGACTTCTGCTGGATCGGCAACCCCAACAGCCCCGATGGACGTCTGATCCACCGTGCAGAACTACTAAAACTCATCGCCGCCAACAAACACACAACTTTCATCATCGACCAAGCCTACGCCGCCTTCACAACCGAAGACACGCTGAAACCCGCCGACCTCAAAACCAACAAAAACCTCATCCTCGTCCACTCCATCTCAAAAGCGTACAACGTCCCCGGCCTCCGCGTTGGCTACATCATCGCCTCAACCGCCAATGCCCGTGAAATCAGCAAGCACCTCATCCCCTGGTCGCTCAACGTCATTGCCATCGAAGCAAGCAAATACATCCTCATCCACCCCGCACAATTCACGCTTCCAATCCGGAAATGGCAGCGCGAAACATCCGAATTTATCAGCCAGCTCAGCAAGCTGGACGCCCTCGAAGTCCTCCCCACCTCAACGACCTTTTTCCTCGTCCGCCTAAAAAAAGGAACCGCCCCCGCCCTAAAGCAACATCTCATGAGCGCCCACGGCATCCTCATCCGCGACGCCTCCAACTTCCATGGCCTGGACGAGACATATTTCCGCCTATGCTCGCAGACGTCCGACAAAAACGCCCGCCTCGTCGAAGCCATCCGCGACTGGCTCGCCGAAACAGCATAACGCCGCCTTGCGAATCCCCCATTCGCGTCCCTCACCCCTTCCTCTCTCACCGTCTCTCCCTCGCGTATCCATCTGTACACATCCGCGTTAGATTATCAATCATCGTATGTTGTTGTAATGGTAAAGCGACACAGTTGAAAAGCTCCCATCCTTTTGCTGGATTAGTCAAATCTCTCTGCCGTAAATGTTGAACTGTTTAGTTTGGTGAATCCTTCATTGCTGTTGTTTATTTTGAAATCTGTTGCTGCCTGTGTGTCTCTATGTTGGATTGTCAATCATTGTATGTTGCTGGAATAGTAAAACGGTACGGTTGAATAGTTCTCATTCTTTTGCTGGATTAGTCGAATCTCTCTGCTGTAAATGTTGTTTTGTTTAGTTT
>JAIRPK010000014.1 GCA_031257015.1 Tannerellaceae bacterium | reverse complement strand
GACTTGGGATAAAAAGTTGCGGTCATGTCTCCCCAATAGTTGCGGGATACGGAATAAGTTGAGTTTATGTCATACACTCCGGCGGGATATTTGGTTTGCGTCCACGATCCTCTTACTTTCCAGAAGTTGAACACCTTCGGAAGAGGAATAAATTCGGAAAGGATTACGCTACCTGATACGGACGGATAGAAGTACGACCTTTCGGAAGCCGCCAAAGTCGAAACCCAGTCGTTTCTTCCCGTCACTTCCGCGAATACCGCGCTTCGCCATGAAATGCCGGCCTTTCCGTATATACTGTTGGTCTGCTGCTTGGATACCGACGAGTTGGTCACGGCCGGATCCACCGAAGCATTAAGGGAGAAAAAGCCGGGCATGTTCAATCCGTTGCTCGTTGAGGAATAATGCTCGTCGCCTTCGCGGAAGAAGATCGAGCCGCCGAGGAATCCGTCGATATTGAAGTCGCCTAAGCGTTTGTCGGCAATAATCAAGGCATCATTATTCGTGCTGTACCCTGACCTGGTTCTTGTTTCATACTGTCCCTTCAGATTGCTCCTTGAGCTGATCGGTCTTTTCTGCTCGTCACGGTCGCGATAGGCATCGGAGCCTAATCGAACCTGGAGCTTGAGCCATTCGGCCAGATCGTAGGACATGTTAAGGTAACTGTTCGTCAAGTCGTAGTGATTACTGAATGTTTGAGCATAAGCGAGGAAGTAGGGATTGTCATACCAGAGTTCGTCCATCCAGTTTTGCTGCTGTTGCTCCTTTCCAGCCCTCCAGTAATTCCGGTAGTCGCGCAGGTCGTATTCCGCACCCGTCCATATAAGAAGGTTGTACATAAAGCTGCCCACGCCATAGCCCGTTCCGGTATTGTTGGAGAAAAAGCGCTTGTTGTAGGTAATTCCTCCGTCGAGATGGAAGTTTTTGTAATCAATATTCCCGCCAACGGAGAATGTAAACTTCTGCTGGTTATTATTCGGGTACTGACCTTTGTTGTAAACATGGTTGAGCGAGGTGCGGATTCCGCCGTACTGCCCTTTCTGCGCAATGCTGATGTTATTATTCGTCACGAAAGCCTGCTCAAGGAAATTGGTAAAGTTATCTTTCCCCTTGGAAGTCAATTCCTGCTCGCGCCACTCGTAAGTAACCGGATCATACTGCTTGGCCGTCCGTCCCATGTCCAGCTTGTCGCCCCACACATAATCTCCGGGGGCATATTTCCCGTTAGCGCCGGAGCTGTATGAATTTTGCACCTCAGGCAATTTAAGAAATCCGGCATGAAGCATGGTATGACTGTCGATCGAAATATCCAGCCCCTCCTTCCGTGCTTTTTTCGTCGTAACCATGATCGCCCCGTTTCCTCCGCGGGCGCCGTAAAGAGCGGAAGCCGTAGAACCCTTCAGCACATTGATGGATTCAATATCCTCGGCCGCGATATTCGTCAGCGAAGCGCTCTGGTAGGGCACACCGTCGATAACAATAAGCGGGCTTGCCCCACGCAGGGTCAGGGACGGCTCGCGCGTAAACTCGGTACTGTTCTTCACGTTCAGGCCGGCAATCTTGCCTGTTAATGAAGTCGCCACGCTCGATCCCTTGGCAATGGAGAGCTTTTCTCCGTCGACTTTCTGCACCGAATATCCAAGCGCTTTTTCTTCCCGGCGAATACCGAGGGCAGTGACCACAACTTCGGATATAACGCGGGTATCCTCCGCCAGGCTTATGTTAATCACGGAATTATTCCCGACACTTACCTCCTGCTTTACATATCCGATAAAAGAAAACACCAGAGTTGCATTGCGACTCTCCACGCGAAGGGAATATTTGCCGTCAATATCGGTAATACTACCGTTGGCCGTTCCCTTTTCCAGCACGTTCACACCAATAAGCGGCTCCCCATTAGCATCGGAAACCGTACCCTGCACCAATTTTTGCCCCTGAGCAAGCAAAACGACAGGAATACACATAAGAAACAATGAAGACAAAAGCGCCTTGCGCCCGTCATTAAGAAAATAGATAAATGTTTTTTTAATCATAATAATAAAAGTGCTCTTAATAAAATTAATTAATACTGTTTTTCATGCAGAGGCTCTAAAAAAGACCTCTCTATTTATTTATTGTCAATTTATACGAACGATTAAATTGCGCATATTCGGCACCTTGGCTGCTTGCTTTGTCAATAAGCGTAATATCAAAAATATCAGACAATAATGATCACATGTCAATTTAATTGATACATTTGCACCATTGTCAATTTAATCGTTCGTATAAATTGACAATAATGAGCCGACGGGCAGTTTTGACAACAACGAAGCTCAGATAAACAACACCAATCAAGTTTTTTGAAATACTCCAGGCGAAGACTTCCCTTCACCTTCCTTGTCGTCATGCAGCCGGCCGGAACGTGCAAATGCACTGTGCGCTGCACGTTAGTGCGGTTATAAAAATTCCAGGCGTAAGAAGTTGAGGCGTTTGTATCGTTGCAAATTGTTCAAGTTCAGAACATGAGGCCTTTGCAACTATGCAAGAAGAAGCATTAATTTTCAATCGCGGGAATGTACTTGTTTAATATTACAAAACATGCGTGAAACGAGTGTTTTTCAGAAACCTTTTTCCTATAATTAAAGTTCCAAATCTTTTCGATAAATATAAAGGCCAGGTAGGAATATTGCATATTATTTTTATGCAATTCAAAATGCGCGTTTTGTTGAAAAGAAAGACGAAGTTTTTTTTCTAAAATTCCTCTTAATTGTACATCTAATAATTTCTTATCAAAGAAGCATAACAAAGAGAAAAACAGTTATTAAAAATCTCATTAATTAACAGGCAAAGTTATACTCAGCCAATCCCATATTCACAAGATTAAGCAGAGACATAAAAAAGGAAGGCGCGAAGCATTTTATATTTGCTCCGCGCCCTCTCTCTTTAGGCTATAAAAAATATGAACCATTAAGGTATCAAATGATGGCTTTTGAATATTTTGCCAATGGCTTCAAGCGCATAATCAAGCTGCTCTTTTGTATGCGTAGCCATCAGGGAGAAACGGATTAGCGTATCTTGCGGAGCTACTGCGGGAGAAATAACAGGATTTACAAATATTCCAGCATCGAAAAGTTCGCGAACAATTGTAAAAGTAAGATTGTTATCACGAATGAATAACGGAATTATCGGCGTCGAGGTCTTCCCTATTTCGCAACCCATGTTTCTGAATCCGTCCAGAGCGTAATGGGTGAGCTCCCACAAGTGTTCGAGACGTTCGGGTTCGTTCAGCATGATGTCGAGAGCGGCAGATGCGGCAGCGGTAGCACCGGGAGTTATGCTGGCGCTGAAAATATATGGGCGTGAATAGTAGCGCAGGTAATTGATAACGTCATTGCTCGAAGCGATGAATCCACCAATAGATGCAAGCGATTTGCTGAATGTTCCCATAATCAAATCGACGTTGTCAGTGACGCCGAAGTGATTGGCAGTTCCTCGTCCGTGGTCTCCCAAGACGCCGATGCCGTGAGCTTCGTCCACCATGACGGCTGCATTGTACTTCTTGCTTAGCTCCACAATTCCTGGCAGGTCGGCAACGTCACCTTCCATACTGAAGACACCATCTACAACGATAAGTTTTATCTTGTCACTTTCACACTTGCGGAGTTGTTTCTCCAGTGATTCCATATCGTTATGCTTGAACTTTAATTTGTTGGAAAAGGAAAGTCTGTGCCCTTCAATTATTGAAGCATGATCCAGTTCATCCCACAAAATATAGTCTTCGCGCCCGGTAAGGCAGGAAACTACGCCAAGATTAACCTGAAAGCCGGTAGAATAGATGATGGCATCTTCCTTACCTACAAAATCGGCCAGCTTTCTTTCCAGCTGCAGATGTATGTCCAGCGTTCCGTTAAGGAATCGTGAGCCTGCACAACCGGTTCCGTATTTGCGCGTAGCCTCTATTGCTGCTTCTTTTACTTTGGGGTGATTGGTGAGTCCCATATAGGCGTTGGAGCCAAACATCAGGACTTTTTTTCCGCTTATTTGCACCACTGTATCCTGGTCGCTTTCTATTTCGCGAAAGTAAGGATAGATGCCTAACTCTTTAGCTTTTCTGGCTTGTACCGATAAGTCGGATTTAGATAATTTTTCTTCTAATTGCGTCATAAAATTTCTATAAATGCGAGTTAAGTTTTAACTTTTATCTTTATCAAGTAGCTCCAATCCATCCATACATTTTGAATATGGGAGTAATTAAACCGAAGCAAAAGTAGTGAAAAAATCATAATGGACAATCGCTTTGCTCATGTTTAGCGAAAATATCTAACTTTGTAGTCTTCCCAATAATATAATACATACAGCCAATAATATGAAGAAAGAACATATCGACGTCCAAGCTATTATTAATCCTGTCTCCGGTGTCGGCTCCAAACGCGCAATACCCAAGTTAATAGAAAAAATTTACGAATCAAGGAACTTAGCGCTCAACATTACTTTCACTGAATATGCCGGACATGCAAAACTTTTAACCAAAAACGCTCTAAAACAAGGTGCACGATATATTCTCGCCGTCGGCGGCGACGGCACAGTCAACGAGATTGCCGCCGCCATGATTAATTCCGAGGCAACGCTTGGGATCATTCCCAGAGGCTCCGGCAACGGCTTAGCCCGCGACTTGCAGATTCCGATGGACACAAGAAAGGCAGTCGAACTTATTCTGAAAGATCATGTCACAGTCATCGACGGCTGCGTTGCTAACCGGCATATATTCTTCACGACCTGCGGCGTCGGCTTTGATGCTATGGTGAGCCAGAAGTTCGCGACCGAAAAGCGTCGCGGCTCCATGACGTATGTCCGAAGAGCTATCCAGGAGTATCTTAACTACAAGCCTGAAGAGTACGAACTGCATATCGACGACCGGGCAGTTACCGAAAAAGCCTTCCTCGTCGCCTGCGCCAACGCTTCGCAGTATGGAAACAATGCCTTCATCGCGCCGCACGCAAATATGACGGACGGGAAAATGGATATTACCATACTGTCACCATTCACGGCTCTTGATGTTCCGAATCTCGCTTTCCAGCTTTTTACAAGGCAAATAGAAAAGAACAGCAAGATTAAGATTATTCAAACCGACCGTCTTACGATTATTCGTCGAAATCCGGGCGTTATGCACCTGGATGGCGACCCTATAATGGCAGGCAAAAAAATTACAGTTAATGTTCTTCCCAAAGTTCTCAAAGTCTTTACGCCGGAAACACTGGATGCCAAGAGTGAACGTAAAAATCTCTTCGGCCAAGTTGTTGACCTCCTGAACTCTCATGCCCTGCATCGCTGAGAAGCCTTACAGGTAAAAGGAAGCGGTCAAGGCCGCATAATCATCCGTAAACTTTCCGTCCGCTGCCAGAACCGTAATCTCCTCTTCCTTACACAAATAATCTTTCACATCAGACAATTCCATCAGCAATCTTTTAGCTTCCCGCCCTTCTCTGGGCATCAATCGTGCAACGCGAACAACGTTGAGGCAATTGCCGACAGCCGCGCCGCGAATATCTCTTTCCCGCTCGATCGGCAAGATAAGCGCCAGTCTGCCCGAAGGTTCCAGCAATCTTTTCCCAGCTGATACCAGCTCTTCCAGGGGAAGCATGTCGGTATGTCGAGCCGTATTCCTTCGGGAGTTTGGACTTTTAAGAGAATTTATAAAATATGGAGGGTTGGAAACGATCATGTCATACCGCTTGCCACATCTTTCGGCAAAAGAGGATAATGGTTCGTGAATAATTCCAAGCCTGCTGCCGAAAGGCGATGCTGCGAAGTTCTCTCCGGCCTGACTGCAAGCTTCGGCATCAATATCTATGGCGTCAATAATGGCCTGCTGATTGCGCTGAGCAAGCATTAGGGCGATAAGGCCGCTGCCTGTCCCGACGTCAAGGATCGACGAGCATCCGTCAACGTCCGCCCATGCGCCCAGCGTTACTCCGTCCGTTCCGACCTTCATGGAGCATCGGTCGTGACAAACATTGAAGTGTTTGAATCGAAATCCGGCAGCGCTCATCTGTTCTTTTCAGGCATGTATTTCCAAAATCGCGCCGGCATGTTCTGACGTTGCAGTCTGGGGTTCAGGCGTTCCTTTATTGTCAGCGCCTTCGTGTAGTCTTTCCAGGCCTGTTGAAAAAGCTTTTCATCTTCTGCCATGATTGATTCGTCGAGCTTGCCGTCCAAAAGATTCTCGTCGTTTTCGAGCGTAACTTCGACGGCCTTCTTCATGTCATAGAAGTATCCGTATCGCCGTCTAATATCGTATGCCAACCACATCTGGTCGGCAAAGCGATCACAAAAATGTGGAATCGTCAACGGCAGTACATTGTACAAAGGCGCTGCCGGTGCAAAATATATCCCGTCCGCCGCCTTCTGGAATCGCACAAACTGAATGACATGCAAGCGCTCGCGGCTTACTTTTAATGCTATCTGCCTTATCCGGCGCACATCATCGTCGGCATGATTCATGGTTGCGCCGGCTACGTCGGCAAACGTCTTGACGATATATTTCAGCAGCAGTTCATCCGCCCCCGGAAGCTCCGACAGCCAGACATGCAGCAACATGTCGCAAAACCCTTGCGAGGCCTTCCGCTCCAGTCCGTTCCAGACGCGGGTCGATTTCTCCGTGTCGGACATAACGGTATGTATCTCGCCCGCAAACAGCGGCACATCGTCATCCGTTCCCAGGAGCACATCAGGGAATGTTCGGCGCGAGTAGGCATCGAACACGGCCGTCAGCAACCCGTCCAATGTCTTGTCGTATCTAAATGTTATCACCTCCGGTTAATTATTGTCGATTAGTCAGTGAAATTGAGCGTCAACTGCCTTTTGTCCGGCATCTTTTTCGACGGTTTTTTATCCGTGAGTACCCGACGAACAAATTCTTCTCCGGTTTCATGAATCGTATGGGCAGAAAGTTCGCCGCAGACGATGAAGTATTTCGCCTTCTTCATTACTGCCCCCATCTTCGTCAGCGTATCTGAAGTTATGCGTCCGAACTTGCGCGAGGAGACAATCAGCTGTGCCGACTTGACGCCTATGCCGGGGACGCGCAGCAGCAGGGCGTAATCCGCCTTGTTGACGTCCACCGGAAAGACTTCCGGATGTCGCAATGCCCATGCCAGCTTCGGGTCTATCTCCAGGTCAAGGTTCGGCGAGCTGTCATCGGCAATCTCGTCGAAACGGAAGCCGTAGAACCTCATCAGCCAGTCGGCCTGATACAGCCTGTTCTCTCGTTTCAAGGGAGACTGGTTCAAGGCCGGCAAACGATTGTCATAGGAATTGACGTGAATATAGCCCGAATAGTAGACGCGCTTCATGCTTGGGCGCTGATACAAAGTCGTTGCCAGCCGCAGAATATCCTTGTCGTTCTCATTCGTCGCTCCGACGATCATTTGCGTGCTCTGCCCCGCGGGAGCAAAGCGCGGCGCATGTCTGAAGCGTTTCCTTTCGTCGGCGCTTGCCATGACGCCTTCCTGAATATAAAACATCGGTTTGTAGATGCTCTGATAATCCTTTTCCGGCGCGAGCATACGGAGGTTTGCCTCCGTCGGGATCTCAACATTCACGCTCAAACGGTCGGCGTACAGTCCCGCCTCGTTTACGAGTTCCCTACTCGCGCCTGGAATACTTTTCAGATGGATATAACCATTATAATGATGAACATTACGCAGGTCTTTTGCAATTCGTGCAATTCTCTCCATCGTATAGTCTGGATTACGGACGACGCCTGAACTCAGGAACAGCCCTTCGATGTAATTACGTCGATAGAACTCGATCGTCATGTCTGTTACTTCCGTCACGGATAATGTTGCCCTTGGAATGTCGTTGCTGCGCCTGTTTATGCAGTATGCGCAGTCGTAGATGCAATGGTTCGTCAGCATTATTTTCAACAGCGCGACGCACCTGCCGTCCTCCGTAAAGCTATGACAGATTCCCCATCCTGCCGCGCTGCCGATCGTTCCCGGCCGGTTCTTCCTCGACACTCCGCTCGACGCGCAAGAGACGTCGTATTTGGCCGATTCGGCAAGTATTTTGAGCTTTTCCAGGGTTTGTTCCGTCATGATACTTCCGGCGCATGTCGTGGCGAAGCCTCCGGGTGCATTGTGACGCCTTCCGCCGAGGTTTGTTCCGACCGAAGCAAGCGTTCATCGTTGCCATTTGTACTCCCGTTTCCCGGCGAGGCCATTCTCATTATTTAGTAGGATTATATCCGTTAATTCCGAAGCGTTTCCGGAATTAACATGCGTATAACAAATCAAATGTTTTTCCTTTATTCCTGCAATAGTTTTTGCCATGACGGTGATAATAGCTTTATTCCAATTCTGCTGATACTTATACAATAATTTAAAGAACTTTTCTGAAAAAACAGCATTTTCTGCATCTACTCGCTGTAACATTCTTTACCTGCAAAGATACGAAGGATTCGGCAGATTGTCAACTTTCGCCTCCCAATGTTTAAACCTGAGCAGTGAGATGCAACGGCGCGAGGGATTTAAATCAAGGCCTCGCGTTTTTGATTCCTCATGTTCATCTTCAGGGAGGAAAGCGTCACGGGAAGTTTTTCCAGACTAACTCAAAAGGTGGAAAACCTCCCGACAAAATTTTGAGCCTTTCCCCCTTAGGGGAAAGCGTCCCGAAATTTTCAGGAGCCTGTACCTCTGCGGGGAAAGCTCCACGAAAATTTTCGGGACGATTTCCACCTGGTGGAAAAACCCAGGTGAAAAATTTTCAGCCTGTTCCTCTGCGGGGAATGCTCCACGAAAATTTTCGGGACGGTTTCCACTTGGTGGAAAACCTCAGGTGAAAAATTTTCAGCCTGTTCCTCTGCGGGGAATGCTCCACGAAAATTTTCGGGACGGTTTCCACCTGGTGGAAAAACCCAGGTAAAAAATTTTCAACCTGTACCTCTGCGGGGAAAGAGCCACGAAAATTTTCGGGACGGTTTCCACCTGGTGGAAAACTTTACGTAAATTTCCAACTGACGGTTTTGTTAACGTCAAAAAAGCAAACTGACGGTGTTTTTGCGGAATTGCTATCTGCGTATTGCAAATTTCATGGAATGGATTACTTTTGCAAGCAATAAAACAATAAAACGTGGAATCCTTTTACCGTACACATAAGTATTTGCTCGAACATTTATATTCGCCCGTCCGGCGGACATTAATAGACGAGATAAACTGGAACGACCGCTTGATTGGTATTAAAGGATCACGCGGCGTCGGTAAGACCACCTTTCTGTTGAAATATGCCCAGGAGTTCTTCGGTTCTGAAAACCGTGAATGTCTATATATAAATCTGAATCATTTTTATTTTACGGAGTATTCGTTGCGAAATTTTGCGGCGGAATTTGTAAACCGCGGCGGCAAAGTGCTGTTGATTGACCAGGTGTTTAAATATCCCGGCTGGTCGAAGGAGTTGCGCTATTGCCACGACAGTTTTCCGGAATTAAAGATTGTGTTCTCCGGCTCGTCGGTGATGCGGTTGAAGGAAGAGAACCCCGATCTTTCGGAGCATGTCGTTTCATACAACCTTCGCGGCTTTTCCTTTCGCGAGTATCTCAGCCTGTCGGCGGAAAAGAACTTCCCGGTATATACGCTGAATGATATTTTGGAAAATCCATCCGAGATAACCGCCCTGGTCAGCGAAGATCTTGACCCTCTCCTGTACTTCAAGGACTATCTTCATCACGGCTATTACCCTTTCTACCTGGAGAAGCGTAACTTCTCGGAGAATTTATTGAAGACGATGAACATGATCCTCGAAGTCGATGTCGTTTACATCAAGCAGATCGAGCAAAGTTACCTGCCGAAGCTTCGGAAGCTTCTGTACCAGCTAGCGATCAGCTCGCCGGCAGCCCTCAACGTCAGCCAGCTTAGCAAGTCCATTTCGACAAGCCGCGCGACGGTGATGAACTACATAAAATATTTGACCGACGCCCGTTTGACGAACATGCTCTACCACTACGGCGAGAGCTATCCCCGGAAACCGACGAAAGTATATATGCACAATACGAACCTGATGTTCCCCGTTCGCCCTGTCAAGGTCGACGACCAGGCCATTCGCGAAACATTCTTTTACAACATGCTGCACAAAGATCACAAAGTGAATACCGGCGTTCGTCACCATGCGCATTTTTTAATTGACGGCAAATACAACTTCCGGATAGACGAGTCCTTAAAAGGTCACGGCACTCCCGGCATGTATTATGCCCTGGACAGGACGGAGGCGGAGAAGAACCGCATCCCTCTATGGTTGTTTGGCTTTTTGTATTAAAATAAAGTTTACTAAAAAAAGAAGATTCTAAAAAAGATGACAAAGAAGAAGAAATTTCTGACCTGCGACGGTAATCAGGCAGCTGCCCACATTTCGTATATGTTCAGCGAGGTTGCCGCTATTTATCCCATCACCCCTTCGTCCACGATGGCCGAATTTATCGACGAATGGGCCGCTTCGGGACGAAAGAACATTTTCGGCGAAACGGTTCTTGTTCAGGAGATGCAATCCGAAGGCGGAGCAGCCGGCGCTGTTCACGGCTCTCTTCAGGCCGGCGCGTTGACGACGACCTATACGGCATCTCAAGGCTTGTTGCTGATGATACCGAACATGTATAAAATTGCCGGCGAGCTGTTGCCGTGTGTCTTCCACGTATCCGCACGAGCGTTAGCTTCGCACGCGCTGTCCATCTTCGGCGACCATCAGGACGTAATGGCCTGCAGGCAGACAGGCTTCGCCATGCTTGCAGAGGGGTCGGTACAGGAAGTCATGGACCTGGCCGCCGTAGCCCATCTGTCAACCCTGAAGTCGCGAGTGCCCTTCGTTAACTTCTTTGACGGATTCCGCACATCGCATGAAGTGCAGAAGATTGAAATTCTCGAAGACACCGATCTGGCTCATCTAATCGACCAGAAAGCCTTAGCTTCCTTCCGCGCTCGCGCCCTCAATCCCGAAAACCCCGTAGCCCGCGGCATGGCAGAAAACCCTGACGTTTATTTCCAGCATCGCGAATCATCCAATACATACTACGATGCAGTTCCCGGTATCGTCGAGGAATATATGAAAGAACTCTCCGCCATCACCGGTCGCAAATACAGCCTCTTTGATTACTACGGAGCCGAAGATGCCGACCGAATCATTGTTGCAATGGGTTCAGTCACGGAAGCCATACGCGAAAGCATCGACTATCTACGCGCCCAAGGCGAAAAAGTCGGGCTAGTCGCCGTACATCTCTATCGCCCCTTCTCCGTCAAGCGCCTCATCGAAGCTATCCCGACGACTGTAAAACGCATAGCCGTCCTTGATCGCACAAAAGAACCCGGCGCCCTTGGCGAACCGCTCTACATGGACGTAGTCGAAGCCTTTGCCTCAAGCAAGGATATTCCAGCAGAGCGCAAGCCCCTCATCGTCGGCGGCCGCTACGGCCTGTCCTCCAAAGACACAACCCCCGCCCAGATACTTTCCGTCTATGAGAACCTGTCCCTTCCCCTGCCCCGGAGCGGCTTTACGATTGGCATCGTTGATGATGTCACGTTCACATCGCTACCGCAAAAGGAAGAGATAGCCATAAGCGGAGAAGGAATGTACGAAGCCAAGTTCTATGGCCTTGGAGCCGACGGCACAGTAGGCGCAAACAAGAACTCCATCAAGATCATCGGCGACAATACAGACAAATATTGCCAGGCATACTTTTCCTACGATTCAAAGAAATCCGGAGGTTTCACCTGCTCGCATTTGCGATTCGGGAATACCCCCATACGTTCGACCTATTTGGTAAATACGCCGAATTTCGTAGCCTGTCATGTCCAGGCCTACCTTAGGATGTACGACGTAACGCGCGGCCTTCGCCGTAATGGAACCTTCCTCCTGAATACGATATGGGAAGGCGAAGACCTGGAGGCCAACCTCCCGAACAAAGTCAAGCGCTACTTTGCCGACAAGAACATCACCGTATATTACATCAATGCCACCAGAATTGCGCAGGAGATAGGCCTCGGCAACCGCACGAACACCATCCTCCAGTCAGCCTTCTTCCGCATCACCGAAATCATCCCCGTCGATCTAGCCATAGAGCAGATGAAAAAGTTCATCATCAAATCCTACGGCAAGAAAGGCGAAGAAGTCGTCAAGCAAAACTACGCCGCAGTCGATCAAGGCTGCGCCTACAAACTCCTCACCGTTAAACCCGAATGGGCCAGCCTCCCGGACGATTCCGACAGCAAAGGCAATGCCCCAGCTTTCATCGAAAACGTTGTACACGTAATTAATGCCCAGGATGGCGACCTCCTTCCGGTCTCCACCTTCGTCAGACGCGAAGACGGAACTTGGGAACAGGGAACAGCCCGTTACGAGAAGCGAGGAGTTGCATCGCACGTTCCGGAATGGTCGTCCGCCAACTGTATTCAATGTAATCAATGCGCCTACGTTTGCCCTCATGCTTCCATCCGTCCCTTCGTCCTTGATGAAGGCGAGCAGACGAAGGCACCCTTTGCCGATATGCTAAAAGCCACCGGCAAGCAATTCGACGGGATGAAGTTCCGCATCCAGGTAGACGTTCTTGACTGTCTCGGCTGCGGCAACTGCGCCGATATATGTCCGGGCAACAAGCAAGGGAAAGCGCTCAAGATGGTCGAACTCGCATCACAGATGCACGAAGCTCCGAACTGGGACTACTGTTCTTCCGAGGTGAAAAGCAAGCAACATCTTGTCAACATCAACGCCAACGTAAAAAACTCGCAGTTCGCAACGCCCTTGTTCGAGTTTTCCGGAGCATGTTCGGGTTGCGGCGAAACTCCATACGTAAAGCTGCTTACGCAACTGTTCGGCGAAAGGCAAATGATTTCCAACGCAACAGGATGCTCCTCCATATATTCCGGCTCTGTCCCCTCCACACCTTATACTAAAGGCGAGAACGGCAGAGGTCCGGCATGGGCAAACTCCCTCTTTGAAGATTTCGCCGAATACGGCTTGGGCATGTATCTCGCGACAGAGAAAATGAGAGAACGCATAATCTTCAAAACAAAAGCCCTAATGGAAATCCCCTGGACGCATCAAAGCATCAAAGACGCTGCCCAGGCATGGCTCGACAACATGAACGACGGAGGCTCCGCAGGCCGAAAAGCCGCCGATGACTACGCCGCAGCCCTTCAATGGGGCATCGCCTCAATAGACGAACTCGTTCGGCACTTTGCGGAAACAAGTTGCAATAACGACCCAGGCATTAGAACCCTGGACGATGTAATAAACTATCTCAGAAAAGCAGGCGAAAAGTTTTCCGATACGCTTGAACTCGTAAAGACGATAAAGGCATCCAGCTCGACAACCTGTAACTGCCCGGCATGCAGCCTGTGTAAGGAACTCCTCGAGCTGAAGCATTACTTCGTTAAGCGCTCGCAATGGATTATCGGCGGAGACGGTGCATCCTACGATATTGGCTTCGGCGGCCTTGACCATGTGCTTGCTTCCGGCAAGAACGTAAACATCCTCGTCCTCGATACGGAAGTCTATTCCAACACCGGCGGACAATCCTCCAAGGCAACCCCCGTCGGCGCAATCGCCAAGTTCGCCGCATCCGGCAAACGCATCCGCAAAAAAGACCTTGGCCTGATCGCCTCCACTTACGGATACGTCTATTGCGCACAAATAGCCATGGGCGCCGACCAGGGGCAAACGCTCAAAGCCATACGCGAAGCCGAAGCATATGACGGCCCATCCATCATCATCGCTTACGCTCCCTGTATCAGCCACGGCCTTCGCGCCGGAATGGGAAAGAGCCAGCAGGAAGAAGCCGATGCCGTCGCTTGCGGTTACTGGCATCTCTGGCGATATAACCCCGCGCTGGAAGAAGAAGGCAAAAACCCCTTCACGCTAGACAGCAAAGAACCCGACTGGAGCAAATTCCAGGACTTCCTGAAAGGCGAAGTCCGCTACTCGTCCGTCCTGAAACAATATCCAGACGAGGCAGCCGAACTCTTCGCTTCCGCCCAGAAAAACGCTCAATGGCGATACGGAAATTATAAAAGGCTAGCCGAAAAGCCTTAACCATTGTCGGCATGATTGTATAATATTAATGTATGAACAGAAGGGAGGGGCGCTTAATCCCTCCCTCTGTTTGATTCGTTTCGCATTTGTCTTCATCAGCTCGTCTTATATCATTTTCGCTCCATCTCCCGCAACGGGATTCTAACTGCCACTTTTTCGGCTTGCCGATACTAAAGAAAAACTGTTCCTGATTCAATATTAACTCTACATTACCAAATCATGATTACTGCCCAACGCGCTCCGCACAGCGCTTCCAACTTTGACCCTCAGGGGACAATAAATATAGGCGGCCTCAACGACCGCATAAAACGCCTGCGACAAGAATCGATCGACGCCGAGCCATCGCTCTCGATCGAAAGGGCGATTATCGAAACTCGTTTTTATAAAGAAAATGAGGGTAAATATCCTGTTCCAATCCTCCGCGCCCTTAACTTTCTTGAAATATGTCAGACTAAAACCCTTCATATCGGAAAGGATGAGCTTATCGTAGGCGAACGAGGCCCAGCTCCTAAAGCCGTCCCGACCTTCCCCGAACTTACCTGCCACAGCATTGAAGACCTCCGGGTGCTCAACACCCGCGAACTCCAGCGCTACACGATTACCGAGGAGGAGATCCGCATCTACGCCAAGGAAGTCATCCCATACTGGAAAGGACGCACGCAGCGGGAACGCATTTTCAACCATGTCCCCCAGGCATGGCGCGACCTCTACGAAGCCGGATTGTTTACCGAGTTCATGGAGCAGCGTGCGCCCGGACATACAGCCCTGGACGGAAAAATTTACCGTTACGGCCTGCTCGAAGTAAAAAAACGTATCGCATGTGAGATTGAAAAGCTCGACTTCATAAACGATCCCGAAGCAACCGACAAGCAGGAAGAGCTTCAGGCCATGTCCATCTCCTGCGATGCAGCCATCGTCTTCGCCCGCAGACATGCCGACTTCGCAGATCGCCTTGCGAAGAACGAGACGAACCCAACCAGAGTCAGGGAACTTCGCGCCATTGCCCGCATATGCCGTCGAGTCCCCGCTTACGCTCCGGAAACCTTCTGGGAAGCCATCCAGATGTACTGGTTTATTCACCTCGGAACGATTACGGAGCTTAACGGATGGGATGCCATGAATCCCGGACATTTTGACCAGCACCTGCTGCCGTTTTATGAGCGCGACATTGCCGAGGGGCGCATCACCCGCGACGACGCCAAGGAACTCCTCTCCTGCTTCTGGATCAAGGTCAACAATCATCCCGCTCCGCCCAAGGTGGGCATAACCGCCAAGGAAAGCGGCACATACAACGACTTTACAAACATTAATATAGGCGGAATCGCCCCCGACGGCTCCGATGCAGTCAACGAGCTGTCGTATATCATGCTCGAAGTCGCCGAGGAGCTGCACATCCTCCAGCCCGGCTGCTCGGTGCACATCTCGGCTTCGACACCGGAGCGCTTCCTTCGTTCCGCTTGCAAACTCATCCGTCAGGGGCACGGTTATCCCTCCGTCTTCAACGTCGATGCCTATATCGCCGAGATGCTCCGTCAGGGAAAGACGCTGACAGACGCTCGTGAAGGCGGATGCAGCGGATGTATCGAAGTCGGAGCCTTCGGGAAGGAAGCCTACCTCCTGACCGGCTATCTTAATGTCCCCAAGATTCTCGAAATAACTCTCCACGACGGTCTCGACCCCGTTAGCGGAAAGCAAGTCGGGCTGCACACCGGCGCCGCCGCATCGTTCCGGACGTTTGATGAACTCTACGCCGCTTTTATCCAGCAGCTGAACCATATCATTGACCTCAAGGTGCGCGTAAGCAACTATATAGACAGGATGTTTGCCAAATATGCCCCCGCAACCTTCCTCTCCCTGTTTATAGACGACTGCATCGCCCGCGGACGCGACTATTACAATTGCGGCCCGCGCTACAATACGACATACATTCAGTGCACCGGTCTGGGCACCGTCACCGACAGCCTGTCCGTCCTGAAGAAGCATATCTTCGCCGACAAGACCTTTACGATGGATCAGCTCCTCGAAGCGCTTGACAGCAACTTCCGCGAAGCCGAACCGATGCGCCAGCATATTCTCAACCGCACTCCCTTCTTCGGCAATGACGACGATGAGGCCGACGATATAGCCCGCAAGGTTTACGACGATCTCTACGCCTCCATTGAAGGTCGCCCGAACACAAAAGGCGGCATTTTCCACCTGAACATGCTCTCCACAACCTGCCATGTTTACTTCGGTAAAATAACCGGCGCCACTCCGAACGGTCGGCTGGCGTTCACCTCCATATCCGACGGCACATCCCCGTCGCACGGCGCGGACACTCACGGCCCCTCGTCAGTAGTCAAATCCCTCGGCAAGCTTGACCAAATCAAGAGTGGCGGAACGCTCCTCAACCTCCGCTTCCTTCCCTCCCTGCTGAAACGTGAGGAAGACGTTGCCAAGCTTGCCTCCCTCATCCGTTCCTATTTCTCACTGGGCGGCCATCACGTTCAGTTCAACATTGTCGATACCGCGACGCTCCTCGCCGCGCAACAATCCCCCGAAGCATATCGCGATCTGCTTGTCCGCATGGCTGGATACAGCGATTATTTCAATGACATGAACGTTGATCTGCAAGCCGACATCATCGCCCGAACCGAACAGGAGGCGTTCTGAGCATGGCTCTGCTTTTCGACATCAAGCGTTACTCCGTCAACGATGGCCCCGGCATCCGCATAACCTTCTTCTTCAAAGGTTGCCCTCTCACCTGCATCTGGTGCCACAATCCCGAAGGCACCCAGCTTCGGCAGCAGAAACTTTATACCGAAAGTCGCTGCATCGGCTGCCGGACATGCTCCGCGGCCTGTCCGGAAAAAGCGCTCATTCCTCTCCCTGACGGCATGGCGACAGATGCCACCCGATGCCTTGTCTGCGGTCGATGTGCAAACGTCTGCCCGACCAAAGCGATGGAGATTTCCGGAATGACGCTGACTCCCGACCATGTAATGGCCGAGATTGAGAAAGAAAGAGTTTTTCTGGAACAATCGGGCGGCGGCGTAACATTTTGCGGCGGCGAGCCGCTGATGCAGTCCGGCTTCCTTTACAAATTGCTTCGCCGGTGCCGCAATGCGGACATACGCACGGCGGTTGACACAACGCTGTTCTGCCCGGAGAAAAAGCTTCGCGTCATAATGGCTTATGTTGACCTTTTCCTTGTTGACCTTAAGCATATGGACACTCACCTCCACCATCGCTATTGCGGCGTATTCAACCGGCGTATTCTGAACAATATCCGCTTGCTGGCCATCGAATCGCGCCCGTTTTTAATCCGAATCCCCCTAATCGAGGGCATCAATACCGACGAGGGTAACATCCGCGCCTCGGCCAGCTTCCTTGCATCCCTTCCGTGGACTGAAAAGACTGTGCAGCTCCTTCCGTACCACGATATTGGGAAAGGCAAACATGCCAAGCTCGGCACTGTATATAATCCGGCAAATATTCCCATGTCCACGCCCAGCGCCAGCACGATCGCCTCGACGATCCATATCTTTGAGAGCTTCGGCATCAGCGCCACCGTCGGAGGATAATCGTCCGAATCAGGAATGAAGGGTTCGGGAGGCTGAATAGCTTCGCGCTCTTCATGCCGGGCTAATCCTGCCGCAGGAAAGCTTCAAGATATGCTCCGGGAAGGATTTCCAAAACCCCGAAAGTATTTTTACCGGCGTCGGGAAGCTTTCGGGATTCACGAAAGTATTTTTCCTGACGTCGGGAGGCTTTTCAGAACCCCGAAAGTATTTTTACCGGCGTCGGGAAGCTTTCGGGATTCACGAAAGTATTTTTCCTGACGTCGGGAGGCTTTTCAGAACCCCGAAAGTATTTTTACCGATGTCGGGAAGCTTTCGGGATTCACGAAAGTATTTTTACTGGCGACGGCAAGCTTTTCAGAATCCCGAAAGCTTCCCGACGTCAGGAAAAATGCTTTCGGGGTTGTGTTTTTTTTTCCTGCAGGCTGGATTGAAAAGCATCGCGAAGCCAGGTGGCTTGAAATCGGAAGCTGTGAACGCAAAATTGTCCATCATGTGTTCAGGGTTCAGGGTTCGGAGCATGGCTGATTGCCGGGAGTTTTCAAGCTGCGGGGGCTGGAACTGTTATTTTTAATTAATTGTTGAGCGCTGTCGGCGCGAAGCAATAATATAACGTTTCTGCTTGCGTATATATAGAGCTGACATAAGGCATTTCATAATTTATTTAAAAATAAAGAACACTATTTTACAGGAAACAAGATGGAAATAAGAACAAATCCGACAACTAAAATGTCACGGTCAACGTCTATTACGCTGAAGGCGATAATCATTGTTGTGCTAACGTTGATGATGCTCATTCCGAACGCAATGATTCGTGAACTCATTCGCGAACGCAAATACAGGAGCGAAGAGACTATTGAGAAGATTAATGATAAATGGAGCCATGCGCAGACTCTCTACGGCCCTGTTTTGGTTGTTCCCTACACGACGACGGTGACGGAGGATGACAAACGGGTTACGCAGCATGAGCATGAGCTGTGCATTACTCCTGAAAAGCTTGCCATTGAGACGAAGCTGTTCCCTGAGGAGCGTCATTATGGTATTTACAAGGCGATTGTGTATAAAAGCGAGGAGGTTATCACGGGCAATTTCGCTGGCTTCGACTTCAGCAAGCTGGATGGCAGCGAGATTCATTTCGACAAGGCTTACATTGCTATTGGGATGTCCGATCTTCGCGGTCTGACTGGGATATTGTCAACGAAGTGTAACGGTCGTTCATACGAGCTTGAACCGTCCGGCAGTGAAGCCAACGTCCGGCTGCTGTCATTTCTTCTGGGCGACCGTGAGGCTTTGCAGAGCGGCAAGTCATTGACGTTTGACTACCGTTTCAGCCTGAACGGTAGCAGCAGTATCAATTATGTTCCCCTTGGCAAGACAACTGAAGTGCGGGTAAGCGGAGACTGGGCGTCGCCGAGCTACACGGGTGATTTCAGTCCTGAAATTCTCTCGGCACAGAGTGGATTCGACGTGAAGTGGAACATTCTGAGCTTCAACCGCAATATAGCGGAGTACTGGACTGATCATCCGGGCAGGGAATTTTCTTCGTCTTCGCCGATTTTTGGTGTTTATCTTCTCGATTCTGTTGATCATTATCAGCAGAATGATCGTTCGGCGAAATATGCGTCTTTGTTCATCATCCTTACGTTTGTCGTTTTTTTCTTTGTTGAGCTTCTGACGCGCAAGAAGATACATCCGATTCAGTATTTGCTGGTCGGCATCTCCCTGTTGTTGTTTTTCACGCTGTTGCTTTCGTTGTCGGAGCATTTGCATTTTGGCTGGTCATATTTGCTTGCGAGCGTTTCGACGGTAGGGATGATTACTCTGTATTCCCAGACGATATTTGCCAACAGGACGTTGACGGGCATACTTGGGCTGACGCTTTCTGCGCTGTACATATTTCTCTACACGGTTTTGCAGCTGGAGGACATTGCGTTGCTGATCGGCAGTATCGGTCTGTTCGCCATCCTTGCGGTGTTGATGTACGTATCCCGGAAAGTGAACTGGTACCGTCACGATGAGTAAACATTTTTAACGGTCATAAGGCGTCTCAACAGGTTGAGGCGCCTTTTTTCATGGCGGTTGCCGTCGCCCGCCGTTCATGCTGCTTCGGTTATCGAAAGAGTTGGCGCAATCAGTCTGCATCAGAATCTATTAAAGATTATCTTTGCGCTTCAAAAAATAAAATAATATATAAACAGATGCCAGAAAAAGAAGATAAATCGTTAGAAGACGCGACGCTATTCATGTCGGAATATATTGCCACATTGATGGGTTCCGGCGTGCATACTTCCCGCGTAGTGAGAAATTCGAGACGGATGGCCGAATCGTTGGGTCTGGAGATGCAGTTGAGCGTTTTTCACCGGACGGTCATACTGAACATGGAGAAAGGCTGTTACAGTTCCTCAAAGATTGTGGAAGTTCCGACGCTTCCGATTAATTTCCGTTATAATTCCGAGTTGAGCGGCCTGAGCTGGGAGGCGTTCGACAGGCGTTTGCCGCTTGAGGAGATAAGGTCGAAATATGAGAAGATCGTCTCTGCGGCTCCTCTGAATCATAATATAGTCATGCTGATGGCAGCATCTGCGAACGCATCATTCTGTCGGTTGTTCAGTGGTGACTGGCTTTCGACGCTTATAGTGTTTATTGCGGCGATTGTTGGTTTTCGCGTGCGCCGGATTCTGACTCGGCGCCATACTGATTTCCATTTGACTATCCTTAGCTCGGCGTTTCTCGTTTCGCTTATAGCCTCGTCGTCGTTATTGTTTAATACGACCGCGGATATTGCGATTACGACGAGCGTGCTGTACCTGATTCCCGGCGTCCCTTTGATAAATGGCGTTATAGACATTGTTGAGGGGTATATCCTTTGCGGCTTTGCTCGTCTGACGAAAGCGATGCTGATTATTTTCTGCATCGCCATCGGCTTGTCATTAACATTATGGATCGTTAAAAACGGCTTGATATGATAATCATTTGGAAGATAATCCAGGACGCGCTGTTCGCCGCCATAGCAGGCATGGGCTTCGGCGCCATCTCGAACCCTCCGTTGAAGGCATTTCCTTACATAGCTCTCCTTGCAGCGACGGGACATTCCTTTCGTTACACATTAATGGAATATGTTGGAATCGACATAGCCTTGGCTTCGCTTGCTGCCTCTCTGCTGATTGGATTTGGAAGTCTTTGGCTTGGTGGGAAGAGTAAATATCCGATAACTGTTCCTGCCATTCCTGCGCTTTTGCCTATGGTTCCCGGAAAGTTGGCGTACAATACCGTTTTTTCCATAATCATGTTTTTGCAGACGATTAATGTTCCCGAAGAGCATGGGAAGTATTTGTATATGCTGATGGATAATGGTTTTTTGTCGCTGACGATCATTTTCTTCCTTGCCTTGGGCGTGGCTGTCCCCATTGCCATCTTCCCGAAGAAAGCGTATTCCCTGACGAGGCGAAGGTTTTAATGCCGAAGCGAATCGCTGGAGAAATAATCGCGCCTCCCGTCGATTGAGCGTATAATTTGAGACGATAAAAAAGAGCAGGCCGGAAGGATGAGAACCTTCCGGCCTGCTTGTTTTCATCGGTTGATGGCGAAGCTGTTGTGTGGCCGTTATTGTTGCATAAAGGAAGTTGGATTTTATGATGCAGGATTTCTTTTAACTCTTTCTTTTGAGATATGGAATTTGTTGGAGGATGCTGCTGCCTTTGAAATCTCCAGTTCAATCGGGCTGTCGATGGTCGGAACCGCGTTGCCCTCTTTAATTACTTTGACAGCTTGAAGAACGACATCATCATCTCTGTAAAATACGGGATAGAATCCGTCGTTGTCAAAGAAGTTTCTGAGAATATACGAGATGAGATGCGTCTCAATCAGCCTGGCAGAGATATTTATCAACGCCGGCCGTTTCTTTACGCCGTGCTCGGCTGCGAAATCCGTAAAGTCAGACAGAAGCGGTTGTCGCCGTAGATAATCGTACAAATCTTCGTATGTCCTGAACGATTTGAGCAAATCGTAATTATTATCGGAATAAAGAAGCGTGTAGAGATTCAAAAGATTTGTCGGACTGCGTACAATGTTGTTGAAGTAAGACGTTATTCCAGACGTATCGCTGGGGATGAAGATGTCGGGCATAATGCCGCCACCGCCGTAAACCGTTCGTCCGATGAGAGTTTGATATTCTGGGAGATCGTCCGTTTTGATGCTGTCTTTACTGTAAAATTCTCCATGTACGTATCTGTTATATATGTCCATTTCGTAATCGTCGGCATGTCCGAGTTCATATTTTTTCTGTATGGAGCGACCTGATGGCGTATAATATCTGGCTATTGTTAGTCGAAGCTGCGAGCCGTCGCTCAGGTTGATCGGCGACTGGACGAGGCCTTTGCCGAAAGTTCTGCGGCCGATGATTAGTCCGCGGTCATTATCTTGTATAGCTCCGGCAAAGATTTCGCTGGCGGAAGCAGAATTTTCATCCGTAAGGACGACAATTGGATCGTCTATGCAGCTCCCTGTCCCGTTTGAGTACATGTCGCTTCGCGGGAAGGCTTTTCCTTCGGTATAAACGATTAAGCGTGATTGGGGGAGGAACTCGTTAATCATATTGATGGCAGTTTCCATGATTCCACCTGTATTTCCTCGAAGGTCGATAATAAAGGAGTTGCATCCGGCTTTTTTGAGTTTTGCTATTGCTGTAATAAACTCGTGGTAGGTTGTTCTGGTGAATTTCCCGACCTTGATGAAGCCAATGTGTTGACTGATTTCATAAGCTGTTTCGACGGAATATACGGGGACGTCTCCGCGAGTAACTTCAAAATGGAGGAGTTCGGGTTCGTTCTTTCGCTTTACGCCGAGCTTCACTTTTGAATCTTTCAGTCCTTTGAGATTTCTGACGACTTCATTCTGGTCAATTCTTTTGCCGGAGAATATCGAATCATTTATTGTTATTATACGGTCGAATGGTTGAAGGCCGGCTTGCTCCGACGGCCCTCCGGGGAAGACGTTGAGGAGGAGGATCGTGTCTGTCTGCATGTTGAAGGAGACACCGATGCCGCTGAACGAACCTTCCAGCTCTTCATTAATGCTAATAACTTCCTTTGCGGAGATGTAGTTGGAATGAGGGTCGAGTTCGTTGAATATTTGCGGGATGACGTCTTCCACCAAATCCTTGATATTTACCGTATCAACATATTTCTCATTTATGATGTCGAGGATGGCGTTAAGCTTGTTAGCGCCCGTATAGGTTCTCAAGCTGTGGATTGTTCCTGCGCTGCTTTGATGAAAGAAGTTGCCGATGATGATTCCGGCTGCGATGCTTGTTGCGATGATGAACGGGAGCCAAACGTTTAGTTTCTTTTTCATTGTGGACGTTGTGATTTATTTTATTGTTTTAGTCTTTAATTTCCAGGTAATCGGTTTGGATACCTGCACGCTTCAACAGCTCGCATCCGTCGGCAATGCGATAGTCGGCTGAATATACTACGCGCCGTATTCCAGCTTGGATGATAAGCTTTGCACATTCAATGCAAGGCGAGGAGGTGATGTAAATAGTTGCTCCTGCACTGCTGTTTGACGATGCGGCGACTTTAGTGATTGCATTTGCTTCAGCATGGAGCACATATTGCTTTGTGTTTCCAGTTTCGTCTTCACAGATGTTTTCAAATCCTGATGGCGTTCCGTTGTATCCGTCGGATATAATGCGATTATTGTGAACAATCAATGCGCCTACCTGACGGCGTTTGCAATATGAGTTTTCTGCCCAAATCGCAGCCATGCGCAAATATCTTTTGTCCAGTTCAATCTGTTTGTCGTTTTTTTCGCTCATGAGACAAGCTTTATTTATTTTTCACGTCTGAAAGGGCGACCTTTTCGTCTCCTCGTATTGGCATGTTTATCTGGTTCGTAGAGAGGAGCCGTGCCGAACTTGGCATCCACCGGTATTTTGTATATCGTTTTACCGAGGAAGTTTTCGATACGTTTAAATTGCGATTGCTCTTCAGGAGCGACAAACGTTATTGAAAGACCTTCCCCGTTGGTGCCACGAGCCGTTCGACCAATGCGGTGGACATAATCTTCCGGATCATGAGGAATATCGAAATTAACGACAAGCTTTATATCATTAATGTCTATCCCCCTGGCAACAACATCAGTCGCAACAAGAATGTCGATATGCCCGTTCTTAAAACTGCGCATCACTTCCTCGCGCTGCGACTGCTCCAAATCTGAGTGCATGGCAGCGACGTTGAATTTCATACGTTTGAGCGTGGCGGAAAGTTCCTTAACTTTTATTTTGGATGATGAGAAGATGATTGTCCGCTGTGGCGTCTTCTGATTGAAAAGATCTTCCAGTATTTTCAGCTTCTGCATGTCATAGCAGATGTAAGCCGTCTGCATGATTGTCTCCGGCGGACGCGATATGGCAATTTTCACCTCTTCAGGGTCTTTGAGTATCGTTTGGGCAAGCGTCCGTATTTTCGGTGGCATCGTAGCGGAGAACATTACGATTTGGCACAACGATGGAAGACATTTGTATATCTGCATAATGTCTTCAAAGAACCCCATATCCAACATGCGGTCAGCTTCGTCGAGTATAAAATAAGAAACATGAGACAGATCGACCGTTCCAAGCTTTATATGCGACAATAATCGTCCCGGAGTTGCAATAACAATGTCAGCGCCTGTTTCCAGCCCCTTCCTCTGCTGTTCCCAAACAATTCCATCCGTGCCGCCATAAACAGCTACGGCGGAGACAGGTATGAAATATGAAAAACCTTCTATTTGCTGGTCGATCTGCTGCGCCAATTCTCGCGTTGGAGCCATTATAATTGCATTAACAGCATGCTCGATATGCTGCCCCTTGCTCAATTCGTTAATGAGCGGAAGTACGTATGCAGCCGTCTTGCCCGTGCCCGTCTGTGCACAAGCGATAATGTCTTTTCCTGCTAAAATTAGGGGTATTGTTAACTCTTGAATTGGAGTTGTTTCCAGGAAGTTCATGGCATCCAACCCATCAAGAACGGCGTCTTCTAAATTTAATTCGTCAAATCTCATGATTAATTGATAAGTTGGCAACAAAGTTATGCAATAAAAGTGTGCATCACAAATCTCCCCGGTTCGGCGCAGCTACAAGCGATAACCAAGCGTCAGCTGCAACAGAGCTGCTCGGCTCGCCAACGTGGAAAAACCTCCATCTCCCAGTCCAAACAAGCCCAAATTATAAGAAACGTTTAAGCCCATCAGCCATCGTTCCTTAACATAATAGTAAAATCCAGCCTCCGGCTTCAGGCCAAACATTACATTGCTTAGCTCGTTATCCTTCAGGAAAGATGGCGTATAATAGTTGTGTACAACTGCCGTATGACTGAGAAGATAGCCGATTGTTGGGCCGGCGCCAACATGGAACCTCATCCTTCGTATGCTCTTTTTCAAGCGAAAGGTTGTGTTAGCATGAAGATAATTTATGCGTTCGGAAACCAGCGGATAAGAACGGCCGCGCTCGTCGATAAACATAATGTCATCCGTACAGCCGCCGAGCTGCATGTATCCGATTTCGCTGGAAAGTTCATAGCCCCGATGTTCAAAATAGTCTATGCCGATGAATCCGGCACCTGCCCATAAAGGCTTGTCAAGGTATAAGAGTTTGCGAATTTCGCCGGAAGTAGCCGAGGAGAGTCCGCCACTAATTTTAATTGTCTGCGAGAAAGCTGCCGGCGCAACAAGCGCGAGAAAAATGTTCAGGAAATACTTTTTCATATATTTTTTTTCATTTGAATATGTCATGAGTAAACGCAAGTTTCAAAATTTTAGTATGTCGCTACCAGCCTGAGATTGGCGATTATTTTTCATCATTGTTCCCAAAACAATGCAGGGATTGGAGCATTTGCAACCATGTAAATAAGACAATCCCTTAAAACAGTGCTCATTTGAATACATTCAAATCGCCCCTGTTTTCAACATGACGCTTTTGCATCGTTGCAAATTGTCCATGTTCAAAACATGACGCTTTTGCACCATTGCAAATTACTCCTGTTCAAAACATGAGGCTTTTGCATCGTTGCAAATTGTCCATGTTCAAAACATGAGGCTTTTGCATCGTTACAAATCGTCCATGTTCAAAACATGAGGCTTTTGCATCGTTGCAAATCGTCCATGCTCAAAACATGAGGCTTTTGCATCATTACAAATTGCTCCTGCTCAAAACATGAGGCTTTTGCATCGTTGCAAATTGTCCATGCTCAAAACATGAGGCTTTTGCATCGTTGCAAATCGCCCATGCTCAAAACATGAGGCTTTTGCACGGATATAAATTAAAAGATTAGCTCGTTCCCAATAACCGGAAACGTTATTTCCTCACCGTCAAGTAACGATTTATGCCAAGCAGTTATTAAAAAAAACGACAGGAGTGAGATGCCACGCCTGTCGTTTTCAGAATACCAAACCATTTGAAAATTATATACAATTCCGTTAGTTCTTCTTCTTCAATTTGTCAGCCAGCCAATCACGGAACAGCTGTCCCTGCTCCGGATAAGTCCAATGGCCGGTATCCAGGAACAAACGCAGTTCCTTCGGAGCTGATATGACATTGTAGGCAGAGTACATTGACGTCGGCGGACAAACCGTATCATTAAATCCCCATGAGTAAATGCCGGGCGTCGTAACGCGACGAGCAAAATTTACCACATCAAAATAAGCGAGCGTCTCCATCTCGCCCTTCTCCGGCTGAACATTCCTGAAATAGTGCGGCCATCCGCCGGCACGCTTCTTCAAATACCCCGCATGGTCGCACAGAGCAGGATAAAAGGCCGCAAGACAGCTGACACGCTTGTCAAGAGCAGCCGTCACAATTGACAATGCTCCGCCCTGGCTGCCGCCGGTAACAGCAACTGTTGTTCCGTCGAACTCCGGCAATGAGTAAATGAAATCTACTGCGCGGACACAACCGGTATATACTCGCCTGTAATAATGCGACGACTTGTCATTCTTGTTCAGCGACTGATAGCCGAACAGCGCACCGGCGCCCAGGTTGGAATATACCTCTGGCGGCAGCGTGACGGATATGCCGTGTATGCCGATTTCCAGCGATATTACATCCTCGCCATAGTTCACGCCGTAATATGGACGGACGCCTGCACCGGGAACTTGCAGCACGGCTGGATATTTGCCGGGCTTCTTTGGCGTCATCAATATTCCGAATATCCGCGACCCGTAACGCTCGTTCTGAAAACTCACCTCGTACACATTATGAATCCCCATGCTCCTCTCCGGCAAAAGGCGAACCATCGGGTTTAACGGAATCTTGCGAGCATCCGACAAAGCCGACGACCAGTAGGCATCAAAATCAGCCGGCTCCTCCGTCGCCGGAACAATCTTTTCCGCATCGAACGAAGCAGTTGCCATGCCTTCATACTCGCGGCCATCCAGCTTTGCAACAACACGGCAACGCAAAAAGCCAGGCTCCTTCATCGTCGCCTTCAGCGTCAACTTACCATCTTTCAGCCGGACATCTTTCTTCACAACAGAAGGGAAAAACTCCGGGCCTAATTCATAATCCACAAGCGCATCCTTCATCAGATTTCCATACTGAAGCGTTTGAATCATAAACGTAACCTCCTCGCCCGACTTATACTTCCAATCCGAATGATCCGGCGACACTACAACATTAACAACCCGCTGCGCAGGCTGTGCATACACACTGGAAACGGCCGCGCAAGCAAATGCAAACAGCCATAAGGCAAACTTTACTTTTTTTCTCATATTCTATTCTGTTTATTATTATGTAATTCAATCCAAGTTTCTAACCATATAGCAGAAAAAATCAAACACCCAAGCAATATCCATCCCCCACCCTGCATAACACAACCTCAAACCCAAACGCTCAAAATCAACACCCCGCCCAGGCCAACAACCGAAACAATCGTCTCCATCAACGACCACGACCTGAACGTATCCCTAAGGCTCAAGCCAAAATATTCCCTGAACATCCAAAAACCCGAATCATTCACATGCGAAAAAAACAAGCTCCCCGCCCCCAGCGACAAAACCATCAAACTCGGATTAACCCCACTGCCAACCGCCAACGGCAATATCACACCCCCAGCCGTCAACGCCGACACCGTCGCCGAACCAATGCACACCCGTATCAAAGCAGCCATCACCCATCCCAGCAACAACGGATGAACAGGCCACAAACCCAGCGACGCCGCCAGCGAAACACTAACGCCACTCTCGTCAAGCACCGCCCTGAAAATCCCCGACCCCGCAACCGTCAACAAAATCATCGACACATCCTTCGCTCCAGCAACACAAACACACATCACCTCCCCCACGCTCCGCCCCAGACGAACACCCAGAAAATACGTCGCAACAACCAGCGAAATAAACATCGCCACAGGAGCCGACCCCCAAAAACGAGCCGCCGCAAACAACGGAAAAACATGCCCCACAACAGCCCACAACATTAACAAAACCACCGGCAAAAGCGCCGTCGCAACACTCGCACAACGCCCAGGCAACCGGCAAGCCCCCGCCGCCCCCTCAAACAACAACGCCGGACGGCACTCCATCCCCCTCAACGTCAACGAAAAAACAGGCCCCGCCAGCACAATCGCCGGAATCGCAACCACCAAACCAAGCGCCAGCGTCATCCCCACATCCGCCCCAAACATCGCCGACAAAGCAACCGGCGACGGATGCGGAGGCAAATAACCATGCGTAACCGAAAGCGCCGCCAGCATCGGCAAGCCAACAAACGCCGCCGGCAACCGATAGCGACCCGCCACCGTAAATATCAGCGGAACCATCAACACAAAACCAACACCGTAAAACAACGGAATCCCCACCACAAACCCCGTCGCCATCAACCCCCAACGCAAACGCCCGACCCCGAACAACCCCGTCATCGCCTCCGCAATACGCCCCGCCGCACCACTCTCCGCAACCAGCTTGCCCAACATCGCACCCAGCACAATAATCAATGTAAGACTGCCCAAAATATCCCCCACCCCCTTCTCCATCGCCAAAACCAAACGCTCCGCCGGAACACCAAACGCCAAGCCCGCCCCAACAGAAACCGCAATAAACGCCAAAAAAGCATCCACCTTCAGCCAGCCAACCAACACAACCAGCCCCACAACACTCAAAAAAACAACAATCAACTCCATCACCTCCCCCCACAAGCAAACCCACACACCCACACGCACGCAAAACTTAGGCGCCGGCCGAAGATCTCTCCCCACACGACGCCTTTAAAAATACTTATTACTAATTTTATTGATTGATAATATCTGGCATAATTCATAAGACAAACAAGATTTAAGCTCAACACGAATTATATTGTAAATAATTCATCGCAAATATAGAGAAAAATTTAAATATTCAAACCCCAAACGAAAATAAAGCAAAAAAAACACCCCACCCACACTCCGCACCCCCGCAAACAACTCACCCAAAAACGCCACCCACCCGCATCACCAGCGAAAAGCACACCACAACAAACACCCAGCAACCATCCCCCAAAAAAACAAACACACACACCAAAAAACCAAACCACCGATTCAACCTTATTCACACACCCGTTTAAAATCCCACCACCACGCAAGCAAACAACAAAACCAGCCGACATAACAAAAAACACACACAGACAGAGACTTTCCCGACAAATAGAAAAGACCCCCCCAACTATTGTAGCGAAATAATTTTTCCCTATATTTGCGAAAAAATAACAAACCGTATATGAAAATCAAGCACATATATTATATAAATTCAGCAACAGACGCACCGGAACATGCGCCCGTTGACAGAATTTTTATAACCCCGTGCATATTTTCATCACAAAGCAACCAGCTAATCCAAACAGCCCTGCCCACATGGTTTGCCAATTTTGTAGAATCAGTAAAACAGCCCAGCCAAACATTCACGGCAAAGCTGCAAAATGCGTCGAATGGCCTTGCCGGACACTTCAGGCAATACAACTTAACCACCCAAACACCGCCGCTTAACATTTCAAGCGCCGCTGCCAGATTTTTCAAACAACGCTGCTTAACTTTTCAAACAGCGCTGCTTGATTTTTCAAACACCGTTGCCGAATTTTTCAAACACCGCTGCTTGATTTTTCAAACACCGCTGCCGAATTTTTCAAACACCGTTGCCGGATTCTTCAAGCAACGCTGCCGAATTTTTCAAACAGCCACAACCGGAAAATCAAGCAGAACAGCCCAACAGCACAAGCCAGGCTGCGAAAATTGTCAAGCAAAAACATTGAGTCCGTTAAGAAACACAGCCCCAATTGTCAAGCAAAACCACCGACTGGTCCCAGAAGCGCAGTTAAAACAACCAAGCGCTCCTCCCGATTTAACTGCGTCGAGCTTATTTTTTTCATACACCCATATAATAATGAGTGAGCAAATATTTAATCCTAAATTTTACAATCGAAGTATGAAATACAAACTCGAACAGAAGTTCAATCCGCAACAGCCGCACGCAAAACCCAAATGGTATGCCGCCGCTGTTCACAACGAGAAGATGGAGACGGAAGCAATTCGAGCAGAAATATCCGAACGCACCACCGTCAACTCCGCCGACACGATAGCCGTGCTGGAAGCCCTCGTTAAAATCATCCCCGAAGAATTGAGTAAAGGAACGCCAATCTACCTCGCCGGCATCGGAACATTCCGCATGGGGCTTAGCAGCGAAGGAGTACTTAATCCAAACGATTTCACCGTCGCGCACATCAACGGCCACCACGTAATCTACACCCCTGACGTGAGGATTCTGCACGCTCTGGAAGCCCTTCTCCACTTTGAAGACAGCGGCATCCGCGGCGGTGAATCAATCTCCATCTACTGGGTTGAAGACAAACATTCCGAAAAAGCGAACGAAGTACTCACAAGCGGAAAAGCCGTCCGCATCTCCGGACAGAAAATCAAGCTTGAAGGTGAAGATTCGTCAGTCGGCTTAAAGCTGTTACACGTCGAAACGCAGCAGGAATATCCGGTTCCGATGGAAGACATCCCCGTCAACAAGGCGAAGGAAATCATCTTCATCGTTCCGCAAACCCTGCCGCAGGGTCACTACCAGCTGCGTCTGGTCACTCAACATTCCGGCGCCACGACCCGCTTAAGCAAGACGCCGTCCACCTATACTTACGAACCCGCATTTGCCCTTGTTGATGCAGCCGGAGGCGGCCAGCCGGGCGGAGGTGGAGGCGGCGGCATAGGCTGACAAACAAACCGTCCCCCCTTTTCTGAAATTTGCACATGGAGGAGCAGTTGCAGTTTCTGTTAAAGGAATTTTTTGGTTACAATGCGTTCCGTCCTCTTCAAGCCGACATTATAAAAAAGGTAACAACCGGAGAAGATGTACTTGCACTAATGCCGACGGGCGGCGGGAAGTCAATATGCTTCCAGCTGCCCGCCTTGCATTTAGAAGGGACAGCAGTCGTTGTTTCGCCGTTGATAGCGCTGATGAAAGACCAGGTCGGCGGTTTACAGGCTAACGGAATAGCAGCAGTCGCGCTCAACAGCTCGCTGACGGAAGACGAACGGATGGAAGCAAGGCGCAAATGCCGCATGGGAGAAATCAAACTCCTTTACATATCGCCCGAAGGCGTTCAGGCAGAAATATCCGGCCTGCTGTCGGAGATGCACATCTCCCTTATCGCCGTTGACGAAGCACATTGCATTTCCCGATGGGGACATGACTTCCGCCCGGAATACACGCAGCTTTCAACGCTCAAGGAACGCTTCCCGCACGTGCCGATCATAGCGCTGACAGCCACCGCCGACAAGGCGACACGGATAGACATCATCAAGCAGCTCCGGCTGCAACATCCACAAATTTTCGTAGCATCATTTGACAGGCCTAACATCTCGCTTGCCGTCCGCCGCGGCCTCGGCAAACAGGAGAAAATCTCAGCCATGGCAAAGTTTATTCTCACCGGAGGCGAGCAGAGCGGCATCGTTTATTGCACCAGGCGAGCAGATACTGAAACAGTAGCAACTGCATTGCGAGCGATGGGGATAAAAGCCTCCGCCTACCACGCCGGCCTGGCGCCGCAGGAACGCGACGCTGTGCAGGAAGATTTCGTCAATGACCGGATAGAAGTTGTATGCGCCACCATAGCTTTCGGCATGGGCATTGACAAAAGCAACGTCCGCTTCGTTATACATTATAATATGCCTTCGAGTATTGAAAATTATTATCAGGAAATTGGACGGGCAGGTCGCGACGGATTGCGCAGCTCGGCTATACTTTTTTACTCGCTTGGCGATTTCGTTACTCTACGGCGTTTTGCAGAAGAAAGCCGCCAGAGCGAAATTAATTTGGAGAAGCTCGACCGGATGCAACGCTTTTGCGAGACAGACCTGTGCCGTCGCCGGATTTTGCTGAACTATTTCGGAGAGGAAACAGAATATGACTGCGGCAACTGCGACGCCTGCCTGAATCCGCCGGAACGCTTCGACGGAAGCATCCTTGTTCAAAAGGCGCTCAGCGCCATTCTACGCACGAACGAGCGCGTGGGAATAAATCTGACGATTGACATCCTCCGTGCCTCATCGCGAGCGGAGCTGTTGCAACAAGGGTTCCACCTGCTGAAAACTTATGGCGCAGGCCGCGATTTATCGTTCAAAACCTGGAAAGAATATATCTACCAGATGCTGCACCTTGGTTATATAGAGGTCGATTACGCCGCCTCGCATGTACTGAAAGTGACGCCCGCCGGTCGTAAAATACTTTTCGGCAAAGCGCCTGCAATGCTCACCACTTATTGCGAAACCGACGACGTCCGCTCGCCGGCAAAAGAAAAGAGCGCGAAAAAAGCAAAGGCAGCATTGCCGGATCTTCCCGCCATTGATGACAACTCGATTGAAAAAACGCTCCTGGACGAGCTGAAAAAGTTGCGCACCAGCATTGCACGTAAGGAAAAAATGCCGCCGTACATTATTTTCTCTGATGCAGCGCTTCAGGATATGGCGCTTAATAAGCCTGCAACGCTTGAAGACTTTGCATCCATACGCGGCGTCGGAAGCATTAAGCTGGAAAAATATGGAGAGGCATTTATGTCCCTCATACGTGAGAAAACAAGTGAACAGCAACGTGATAAGTAGCATGGAAGGCAACGCAAACTTAAATGAACGCTAGCAAAGGAGAGACGCAGAAGATTCCAAAGGGCTAATTGGCAGCGTAATATTCACAATCTCCTTGGGCAAAGAAAAAAAAATCCTATATTTGCACCCTGTGAAAAACAATTAAATGTAACATCAAATAAATTATAAAATTCAGATGCAGAACAAAGGATTTGTGAAAGTCTTCTCCATGTTGCTCATGCTTGTGTGTTTGTTCTACTTGTCGTTCTCGTTTGTAACGGCATATTATGGAAAGAAAGCCGCCGAGTATGCGCAGGGAGATCCCAAGAAAGAGAGTTTTTATCTAGACTCATTAGCTACTAAAAAAGTTTGGCCAGGTTTATCCTTCTGGCCGGGTTATTCACTAAAGGAATGTAGGGAAATGGAAGTCTCCTTGGGGCTTGACCTCAAAGGCGGAATGAATGTTATCCTAGAACTTAACGTATCCGATGTCATACGCGCTTTGGCCGATAATAATCAGGACGAAAACTTTAATAAGGCTTTAGAACTAGCCTACAAAAGACAGACAAGTAGCCAAAGCAACTATATTGACCTCTTTGCCGAGGAATATAAAAAACTGGATGCAGGCGCACAGCTCTCCGCTATATTCAGTACGTTCGAGCTAAAAGAGAAAATTACACCTCAAAGCAACGACGCGCAAGTCATCACCGTACTCAAGAATGAACTAAAAAGCGCAATAGACAACTCCTTCAACGTCCTGCGCACACGTATAGACCGCTTCGGAGTAGTATCCCCAAATATTCAACGGTTAGAAACTACAGGACGAATCCTGGTAGAACTCCCCGGAGTAAAAGAAACAGAACGCGTCCGCCGTCTTCTTAGAGGTAGTGCAAACTTGGAATTCTGGGAGACATACAGTATGCCGGAAGTAGCCCAACAGCTTTTTGCAGTAGATAAATTGTTAGCCCAGCTGGAAGGTGGTACATCTTTCTCCACAACGGATTCGTTAACCTCGGAAGAACTGCAGCCCATAAAGCAGAATCAAACAGATAGCCTTGCCATTGCAAATTCCACAGACTCCTTGCTGGCACAGTTAGGCGATTCAACTATAAACCGAACAACACAAACTCTGGCCGAAGCTCGTAAACAAAATCCTTTATTCAGTCGCTTAATGCCCATGATAAGCGAAACAGGGCAAGCTTATCCCGGGCCTATTATAGGCAGAGCACATGTGAATGACATGGCCTCTATTGATGAATACTTTAGCATGAAACAAGTTAAAGACCTCCTTCCACGCAACTTGACTTTCCGTTGGGGAGTAAAAGCGATAGACGAAGATGGACAAGTATATGAACTTTATGCCATAAAACAAACCAATCGCGACGGTCGTCCTGCATTAGGAGGCGATGTAATCACCGACGCCACAGCCGATTTTGCTCAGGGTCAGATTGGAAACAGTGGAAGTAAACAAGAAGTAAGTATGACAATGAACGCTGAAGGAGCTAAAGCTTGGGCACGACTTACCAAAGACAATGTCAATAAATCTATTGCCATCGTACTGGACAGTATGGTCTATTCTGCTCCCAACGTACTGGGTGAAATAACAGGAGGACGCTCACAAATAACCGGCAATTTTACTCCAGAGGAAGCTAAAGACTTGGCCAACGTGCTTAAATCCGGCAAAATGGCTGCTTCTATTAATATTGTACAGGAGGATGTGGTCGGACCGTCGTTGGGCAAAGAAGCTATCAATGCAGGTGTTATTTCTTTCATTGTAGCCTTGCTGGTGCTCATGATTTACATGTGCGTTATGTACGGACTTATTCCAGGGATGATCGCCAATAGCGCCTTGTTCGTAAACATATTCTTTACGATGGGAGTATTAGCTTCGTTTCAGGCTGTACTTACCTTACCTGGTATTGCAGGCATGGTGCTTACATTGGCAATGGCGATTGATGCCAACGTGCTTATATATGAACGCATTAAGGAGGAACTACGTGCACAGAAAGGATTGGCAAGAGCGATAGCTGATGGTTACAGCAATGCTTTCTCGGCAATATTCGACTCCAATCTGACATCTATTATTACTGGAATTGTGCTCTTCTACTTCGGCACTGGGCCTATCAGGGGGTTTGCAACTACTTTAATTATAGGTTTGATAGCATCATTCCTTACTGCAGTATTCCTTACTCGTATCGTTTACGAAGCACTATTAACCAAGGACAAGATTAAGCAGTTAACATTCACAACATCCTTATCGAAGAACTTCCTAGCCGACCCAAAGATTAATTTCTTAGGAAATCGCAAAATTGGATACATTATCCCAATAATTGTCATGGCCTTGGGAACACTCTCATTACTCACCATAGGTTTAAATTCAGGTATAGACTTCACCGGAGGACGTAACTATACTGTAAAGTTTGAACAAAATGTCAATACGGAACAAATACACTCTTTGCTAAAACCACAATTTGAAGGCGGAGCCGTGAGTGTCATCACTATAGGAAATGCCTCTCAAGTGCGAATTTCAACCAACTACCGTATTGCCGACAATGATCCAAATATAGATGCTGAAATAGAACAAAAAATATATGAAGGTTTGAAAACCCTCCTCCCTGACGGCACCACCCAGGAACAGTTCAAAGACTACATTAAAAGTTCACAGAAAGTTGGTCCCAGTATGGCTGATGACATAAAAAACAGTGCGTACTTGGCTGTAATCATAGCAATGCTCTTTATGGCCTTATACATTCTAGGTCGTTTCAGGGATATAGCCTTCTCTGTAGGAACATTCCTGTCGGTAGCTATTGTGACGTTTAGCATCGTCGCTTTTTACTCATTGTTATGGAAGATAATGCCATTCTCTATGGAAGTAGACCAAACATTTATTGCAGCAGTGCTAACCATTATAGGATATTCAATTAATGACACGGTGGTAGTCTTTGACCGTATTCGCGAAACTATTGGATTATTCCCTAAGCGTGACCGCTTCCAAGTAATTAATGATGCGCTAAACTCAACGCTGTCAAGAACATTTAATACATCAATGTCAACACTGCTCGTTGTAATTTGCATATTTGCTCTTGGAGGCAGTACCATTCGGAGCTTTACGTTTGCAATCCTTCTAGGCGTGATTATCGGAACATATTCTACCCTTTTTGTAGCAACGCCAATCGCATACGAAATACAGAAAAGAAGAATTGCAACCAAAGCAATAAAGGCTACGACCAAATAAGAAACAGAGGCGCTTATCCATAATTTTAACAAACTCTGACAACAGCTTAGTTAAAAATCGAGTGGGAGGAAAACGAAGTAGTTTTCTTCCTACTTTCGTTTTCCGACCTCTCACACCACCACGCTTGCCGTTCGGCACGTGGCGGTTCTTTATCTACGATGCAATTTACTGTAATAATCCATCAAGGTAGGATATCCCGACAGTTTCAATTTGTCATTGTTCATTGCAGAGGTAAGTATGCGACTACCAGCTACACGCCAATAGCCCAATCGAGTATTGGCATGCTGCCAGGCATAGAACCTGTTGATACCACACTTCTGCAAGTTCACAAACTTCGTTTTAACATTCTTCCAACATTTCCAGATGACATATGCGTATCCTACGGCGAAGCCATTCGTCTATTCGTTTCAAATAGCTCTGCATATCTGCTAACTGAAAGTATTCTATCCAACCACGTATAAACAGATGAAGTTCCGCTTTGCGTTTAGCATATCCCATTCCATTGCTTCTTCCTGTCAACTCTTTCAAACGAGTTTTCAATTTAAGATAGC
>JAIRPK010000009.1 GCA_031257015.1 Tannerellaceae bacterium | reverse complement strand
ATGGATTATTACAGTAAATTGCATCGTAGATAAAGAACCGCCACGTGCCGAACGGCAAGCGTGGTGGTGTGAGAGGTCGGAAAACGAAAGTAGGAAGAAAACTACTTCGTTTTCCTCCTACTCGATTTCGGGATTGCTCGCGAGATGTTTGGATTATTATGCGGTATGTTGGAAACTCGCTTAGCGAACAGCAAAAAAAATCCTGTTCGCGAATGACAGGATTGTAAGTAATGAGAATCTGATTCCGGTTGGATTTGTATTTAAAGAAGGGACTGCTTTATTCCGTTTTTCATTCTTGCATTCTTTCGTAATATTTGAGAATATAATCTGGCAGAATGTCGGGATGAAAGATATGTATGTAATCGCGGAGGAGATAATCGGGATGCACGGGTGATTCTTCATAATAGGGCTTGCTGCCCGTGTTGCATGTGAAAATATTGCGATTTTTAAAGGCGTCGAACTTTTCGTAGAGGGAGTATTCGCCTCGCAGTTCGCGATAGGTTTTGTTTTGTAGGGAATTATATTTAATCAGCCAGATGTCGGCATGGATAGCGCGATCCAACACGGTCTCGAAGGATAGGGGGACGCTGCCTGTACCGGCGACATCGTCAAAGAGATATGTCGCGCCGGCATCGCGGAAGAAGTTGGCTATGTAACTGTCGTGACCGGGGACATACCATGAGGAGCCATATTTCTGCTCGGAGAGAACGGTGGGGTTGGAGGTGCTCTGCGAGACTAACGCTTTTAATTCCGTGTATTGGCTTTCCGTTGTACTGAAGATTGAATCGGCTTTGGCTTCTTTGCAAAACAAAAGACCGAAAAAACGAATCCATTCGGCTCTGCCTAGTGGAGTTATTTCCATGTAATCGGCGCCTTCGATGATAGGAATACCGGTCTTTCCGGCAGCTCCGTAATCGGCGTTTTGGAATGGAGTAGCAATGATATATTCTACGCCGGTGTCGAGCATTTTCTCTATGTTAGGAGAGCTGGACATGCCGAGGTCTGCCATTGTGCCGTCGGCTATTCCTCTTTTTATGGATGGGAGGGTGATATAATCAGGTTCGCATACTCCAATTATGCTTTGTGTTTCATCCAGCTCTTCAATCATAGCGGCATGAACGGCGGTGTAAACGGCCAGACGGCGTATGGGAGTGCGAATGACGGTGCCTTGGGGAAGTTTTTCAGGTATGGATTTGCTACGCTCTATGAGGATGTAACGTTGAAGGAGTTTGTCGGCGTTCCAGGGGTCGGTTATTTCTACTGTCACATAGTCGTCGGAGCGAGATACACAGAGGCCTTTGGCATGACGAATATCGACCGGAACAGCATCGTTGGGGGAAGATTTGCCCGCCCGGCTGCAGGCCGAGGCGAGGCAAATCATTACAAGTAACAAGAATTTTAAATTTGAATTAAGCATGGTTGAATGTAAAGCACCATGTATGATGATGGGAATTTCCGTTTTTTGTTCTTTCAACGCATTGCAGAAACATACAAATTTGGAGTTTTATTTTTGCAAATACCTGTTTTGTCGAAAAACGCATGGTGCTGAAAAAAACAATGCCGGAATGTTCCATTATTTCTCTTGAATGAAGCAAACTTTAATCGGATATATACCGCTTGTTTCCCATTTTTTGACAAATGTCCCGGACATGAATACGGAAACGTCGCCGTTTGCACTGTAATCGCCGGAGGTAAAGTAGATATGCGGTAAATCCATATTGGTGAATACCTTGTATGGCTTGGCGGGAATATTGTCCTTTATCCATTGCGACTGTGTATAGGCGTTCGACGAAGCATCATAGACGCCGTAAACGACTGGAAGGGGAGTCCATTTTGCATCGTATCCGGCATAGAACATGTAAATCTTGCCGCCTTCGGAGGCCATCTCTGTTGCGTGGGCATTAGGGATGACTGAAACCGTGCCGGTCGATGTGTTTATGCGCTGGAAGATGGGAGGTGTACTGTAATCGCCCATCGACGAGACGTAAACGTTGCCGGAGGCATCCGTCGTCATATTCAGCGGATTGGGACGCACGGTTATTTTGCGGACTTCTTTCCATGCGGCAGGATCAACGACGGAGACGGTCGAATCGTAGCCGGCGCCGGTATTGTAATCCATGCCGCCGGAATTGGCTATGTAGATCGTGTCCTTTGCCACTACCAGTTGTTCGGGATTACGCCCAACTTTCATCGTCCGACTTATGGACATTGCGGCGGTGTCCAGTTGTGCGAAGTCGCCGTTGGTGAAAGTTGCATAAACGGAGCCTTTATATGCAAGGAGGGAGCGCGGCTCGCCTTCAGTCTTGACTTGCTTCAGCGAATTGGCTTTCAGGTCGGTGATTTCGATGGTTTTCGATGAGCTGACGGCAATGTATATCTTGCTTCCATAGATGATCATGTCGTTGGCAAGGTCGCCCAGCCCGCGATTGTTGCGGGTCTTGAAGACATCAAGGCTGGGAAGCTGCGTCTCGAAGCTGATATAGTCGAGCGTGGCATTGTTCTGACCGGATGTGCCGCTGTTCAGGACGTATATGCCGTTCTCCGGAATTTGTTGCGGGCCTTGTCCGGGCGTTTGATCCTCGACAGCGAGCGTCGCCAGCGTGCTCGATTCGCCGGCAGAGTTGGCCGCAACAACAAGGATGTAAGGTTGGTAGGCTGTACCGGCAGGAATCTCGAATGTGGCTACTCCTGCGAGGACTTCTCCCAAGCGGTCTTTCTTGTCGGAGACGGTTGTGCCAAGGTAAATGACGTACTTCTCAATGTTTGTTTCCGGTACGGGCAATGTCCATGTAAGCGTACCGCCGATGAGGTCTTTCCCCATGTCCGTATCTCTGAAAGCGAGTTGACTTACGGCTTTTCCGGGAGGTAAATTGTCGTTGTCGTCGCCGCCGCAAGAAGTTAAACACAGCTGGCTGAATAATGCCAGCACAATAATTTGAAACAATCTTTTTACAATCATAATCTTGAATTTTATTAATAGTTAATACTGAATATTTATTCCGAATCTAAATGAGCGCCCTGGCATTGGGTAGTAGCGAATGACGTCGTAATTCGTACCGCCGATGTTGAGCGCCTCAACTTGCACGCCGAGAGCAATGCGCTTGAAGGCGAAGGTCTTGTTTAGCGAAATGTTATGCTCCGAATAGGCGGACATTCTGTTTGCTTCCGTGTTTTGGGGGAGAGAGAACCGTTCGCCTGTGGCTGTAAATACGTAGCCGATGTTTATCAGGGGATTGGCGAAAACGATCGAGCCGCTGCCGGAGTGGAGCGGCGTATAGGGCAACAGGTGACGGTAAGTCTTGCTCGACGGATCGGTCTCGTCCGTGGCTTTGCGGTAACTGTAATTGCCAGTAAGGAGGACGCTGCAGTTGTTGCCGGCGGACAGCTCCGAGGTGAGGTTCATATCCAGACCGTGGATTATGACTTTGCCCATGTTTACCATTTTCCATATATACATGGTCGGGTAGGCAACGATTTTGTCCTCTACCTTATTATAATATGTGTCCGCTGTAAAAAGGATGTACTTGAAGAACAGCGTCTCGCCTGCCGAATAGCTGATGCCGGCATTATACTGGAAGGTTTTCTCCGGCGTCAGTCGCGTATTCCCCAATCTCAAGTAGTATAAATCAGCAAATGTGGGTACGCGGAATATGTCTTTGTACGAGAAACGGATGCGGAGGCCGTTCCCGGCAAAGGGCTTGTACGATAGGCAAATGGCCGGCGACAATCGCTTCATCTCTTTCGACGGGGCGTCGGTCTGGACATCGTCTTTCATCAATGTGGCCAGCATACTTCCAGTCACGGTCAGGCGGGTGTTGCGGAAGCGGAGGGCCAGGGCGCTGAGCGATGCCGTGCGCTCCGGGTTTTTACTGTTGAAGAAATTGTTGTGAAGATAGATTTGGGATATGTCCGAGTTGAAGGAGATGTGAATGTTGCGGAACGCCTTGTACATGGCGCCGGCAGAGGCGTAATATTCCTGCTGAGTGTTCTTGTCTTCTTGTTGGCCGGAGACGTAATTGTCGCTTTGCGTACTGTAAAAGCTGAAGGCGTAATTGTATTTTACGTTGGCACGCAGGGCTAGCTTTTCTCCGACAGCCTGCTCGTATCCGCCCTGAAGAAAGAAGTTGTCGTCGCGAAGCCTGTCTATCGTTCTCTTATTATATAAGATGACGGAGCCGGGAAGGCCGCGGTTGGAGTTATAGTTATAAACCTTTGCTCTGATTTTTCCGCTATGGGGCAGGGACATGTACAGGTTGGCCTCCTCGCCGAGGGAGCGGACGTCGCTGTTCTCACGCTTTTCATGAGTGACGAGCGAACCGTTGGTTAGCGTGAAGGGGTAATCGCCATCGGCTTTTATCGCTTCGCCCTGAACAGACATGGAGAGGCGCTCGCTTAGCTTTTGTTCGTACCGGGCGAAGGAGCTTAGCTGGCCGAATGAACCGGCTTTTTTCCGTAGCAGGATGTTTGACTGCCGTCCGTTGAGGAAAGCCGGCTCAAGGCTTTCGATAAGCAGGGCGCTTGCCGAGGCGTACATTCGCGCACTTTGGAAGATGTCATCGCCTTGGCCGATGATTAATGTAACCTGCTCTACGTTTTCCAGCGAGAAGCGACCGATGTCTACCTGCCCGCTTTGTGCGTCGGAAATATAAATCCCGTCATAACCTACTGCCGTATGCTTGGAACCGAGGCTGCGGACGGAGACTGTCTTCAGGCCGCCGATGCCGCCGTAATCCTGAACTGTCGTTCCTGCGAACTGCTTTACTGCCTCGGATAGGTTGTGAAGGCCGAGGCGCTCGATGTATTCACGCTCGAAGCGCTGGACGGGGACGCCCTCGCCGGTGCGCGAACGACGCGCCCCTTCCACTACCGTTATGCCGGGCAGTTCATGCCAGCGGGTAGTGTCCACAGATTGGCCATTGGCATAAAGAGCCGTCAACGCAATCTCGCCGAGTATAAATACTCTCTTATAGAACAACAATTTTATCATATTTCAATTTATGCTAACGTTTTCACCCCGAAACGTTATATAAAACAATTTAAATTATGGCAGGTTTTCTGGCTCGTTCCATTTTTCGGAGGCCTTCCCAGGATAGTCCAAGTGGCCGATTGAGGTTGTTTCCGAAATGTTTAAGAACTTACAGCTACGGGTATAGCTCCGGGCTTTAACCGGATTCCCTTTTACTATTAACCCTGCGGCTGCAGGATTAATACACCATTATCCGGCGCAAATATAGGAATATTTTGGACTTTCGACTGGTTTGGGAGGTTTCCTGTTCTTGTTTTTCTGTTTCTTCTTGCCCGGTTTTTCGATTGCCGGGGGGTATTTCTGGTGTTGGCTGTTATGGAATTATTCGCGTCTTGGTGTTTTTGTCTTGATTTTTATGGGGGGAAGTGTTCCTGAATTTTTTTTGTGCATTCCCCCCAGGTGGAAAACCTCCTGACAAAGTTTTGAGGCTATCCCTCAAGAGGGAATGTGTCTCGTAATTTTACATGTGCTATTCCCCCCAGGTGGAAAACGCCTCTGACAAAATTTTGAAGCATTTCCCTAAGGTGGAAAGCGTCCCGAAAATTTCATGAGCTATTCCCCCCAGGTGGAAAACGTTCTGACAAAGTTTTGAACCATTTCCCTAAAGGGGAAAGCGTCCCGAAAATTTCATGAGTGATTCTCCCCAGGTGGAAAATGTCCTGACAAAGTTTTGAGGCTATCCCTCAAGGGGGAATGTGTCCCGTAATTTTACATGTGCTATTCCCCCCAGGTGGAAAACGCCTCTGACAAAATTTTGAGGCATTTCCCTAAGGTGGAAAGTGTCCCGAAAATTTCATGAGCGATTCCCTCAAGGTGGAAAATGCCGCTGACAAAATTTTGAACCATTTCCTTAAGGGTGAAAGCGTCCCGAAAATTTCATGAGCTTTTCCCCCCAGGTGGAAAACGCCTCTGACAAAATTTTGAACCATTTCCCTAAAGTTGAAAGCGTCCCGAAAATTTCATGAGTGATTCTCCCCAGGTGGAAAACGTCCTGACAAAGTTTTGAAGCATTTCCCTAAGGTGGAAAGCGTCCCGAAAATTTCATGAGCGATTCCCTCAAGGTGGAAAGTGTCCCGAAAATTTCATGAGCGATTCCCCCCAAGGTGAAAAATGTCCTGACAAAATTTTGAACCATTTCCCTAAAGGGGAAAGCGTCCCGAAAATTTCATGAGTGATTCTCCCCAGGTGGAAAACGTTCTGACAAAGTTTTGAGGCTTTCCCTCATGTGGGGAAGAGTACCGGAATTTTCGGGAGACGTCTGGCTTTAATGAATGTCCAAACTTTAGCTTGCCTTGCTTTAAATGATAAATGGGGTCTTCCGGAAAATCCTGATTCCCGGAAGTCCCCATAATAATTCCGGCAGAGCGCTCAAAGGTTTAAGCGGATAGTTTGCATGTCGGCTCTGCGGTAATTTGCCGGCGATGGTTTTTGCATCAGAGGATGTCTGCAATACGTTCAAATGCCATGCTTCGCGATGCTTTTAAAAGTATGCAGAAGCCGGTCAGCGGCTGCGCACGGAGGTGGTCGGTCAATTCGCCGGTTGTGCGAAATGTTGTGAAGGTGTCGGGCGTGGGGACTTGAGAAAAATGCTCGCCGCACAGGAGGATGCGGTCGAAGTTGCCTTGGGCGATTTCCTGTACGATGGATTCATGGAGGGCGAGGCTGTCTTTCCCCAGTTCCTTCATGTCGCCGAGGATGACTGCCTTGGGAGTGGCGCTTATCTCCATGAAGTTTCTTATTGCGGCTTTCATGCTGTCGGGGTTGGCGTTGTAGGCGTCGATAATGACGGTATTGGAGGCTGTTCGGCGGAGCTGGGAACGGTTGTTTGTCGGGAGATATGCTTCAATGGCTCTGCAAATATCGTCGGGCGGAATGTTAAAGTGGCAGCCGACGGCGATGGCGGCTGTGGCGTTATCAATATTGTAGTTTCCGACGAGGCGGGTTTCGACCGTGTGTGTCTCGCCCTGGTATTTCCACCGGAAGGCGAGATAAGGATTGTTTGCCGTTGCATGGGCGGAGACGTGGGCTTGGGCGTCGGCGCCGTAAGTTATTTCGTTCATGCCGGCGGCAAGGTGCAGCAATATGTCGTCGGAGGATTTCCTGAAGATTGTTCCGCCTGTCCTGCGGATGAAATCATACAACTCGCCTTTGGCGGCGACAAGGTTGTCGAACGAGCCGAATCCTTCGAGATGGGCATGGCCGAGATTGGTGATTATGCCGTAATTGGGGAGGGCGATTTCGGCAAGCTCGGCTATATCGCCCGGCTTGCTTGCGCCCATTTCGACGACGGCGATTTCGTGCTCCGGCTTCAGGGCGAGGAGGGTGAGGGGGAGGCCGATATGGTTGTTAAAGTTGCCGGAGGTATAAAGCGTTTTGTAGCGGGTGGAGAGAACGGCGGCGAGGAGTTCCTTGGTCGTCGTTTTCCCGTTCGTTCCGGTGATGCCGATGACGGGCAGGCCAAGAGTTGCGCGATGAAGGCGGGCGAGTTCCTGCAAAGTCCGCAAGGCGTCGTCAACAACAATTGTTTGTCCGTCGATATGGAGGTCGGGGTTGTCAATAACTGCACAGGTGGCGCCGTTGGCAATAGCCTGGGCGGCAAATCTGTTACCGTCGAAATTCTGTCCTTTCAGGGCGAGGAAGATGGCTCCTTCGCAAGATGCGCGACTGTCGGTGACGATGCGTGGACTGTCAAGAAATAATTGATAAAGGTCGGAGGTGTTGATATTGTTCATGGGCATGTACGTATATATATAATTATATGAGTGAGCAAAGATAGGCGGATTTCGGTTGTTGGAAATTGCGCAGGGGGTAGCGAGCGGGGCTGGAAGATGGGCGTCGGACGGCTGGAGTTTCTGCGGAGGGGGATGAGGGTGGGAAAAGTTTGTTGCAGGCTTTTGGATATTCGGGGAAAGCGGTAATTGGGTAAATTCATCAAGAAGTAATTTATTATTTGGTATAAAAAGAGAAATGGCAGAGGCTTTTTGGGATGCCTCTGCCGTTTCTTTTTATAATGATTAATACTACTCGGAGCGTCAAAGTCTAAACTTTGCACTCTGAAAACTGAACTGTAATCAATAAGTCCAGCCCGGAGTTGGCTTGAGGTTGGGATTCATCTCAATTTCGTTGCGGGGAATAGGCCATACTAACTTGTCTGAGCTGTAAACTTCAGGCCAGCGAAAGGCTGCGCCGCGTCCGTTGATTCCCCAGATCTGTTTGCAGCTTGCGTCTTCGCCGTACTTGCTTGCCTTTAATGTGCCCCAGCGGAGTTCGTCAAAGTAGCTGCCGCCTTCGCCGAGCATTTCGCGACGGCGTTCATCGCGGATATAATTACGGGCTTTAGTCTGGTCGGCAAAGTTGGCTGCCAGAGTAGGGATGCCGGCTCGATCGCGAACTTGTTTGACCTTGTCCATAGCACCTGATAAATCGTTTTGTTCGACCAAGGCTTCTGCCCACATCAGCAGTACGTCGGCATAGCGGATGATCGGGTCGTCAATGTCTCCATATTCACGGGCAAAGACGGAGTTATATCCTTCGTAAACGAATTTGCGATAGTGGTAAAGATAGGTGCCTGTATAGTCGGGCTGCATGTCGCCTATTACGTATGTCGGGTTGGCGACAGGCGTCATGTTCATTGTATATGGCCAGCGATAGGTGAAGGTGAACTCGGTCGCATTAAGTCCAACGCCGAGGAACGTGGAGTACGGAGTAATAACGTTCTTTTTCAATCGAGGGTCGCGACTGTCGTATGCCTGACTGATGCGGGCTTCATTGCCGGATGGCAGGTACAGGGCAGCGGAGGCCGGACTGATAGATGCCAGTCTAACTCTTACTTTCTCACTTATGGCAGGATGGATTTCAGCGCCTTCGCTGTTGAGCGTGTCGCGAAGGAACCAGACTTCGCGGTCGGCAATCGGCATGGTTGAATAGCCCGGTAGATAGTCGTCCCAGTTGAATGGTGTGCCGTCGGCATTTTCATACAGATCAACGGCGTATGGAGTTATCTGATGATCTCCCCAGCAGGAGCCTTGAGCGGAGCGTGTTCCGAGATATTTCTGTGAGATGCTTCCGTAACCGTTGGTCATGACGTTTTGCACGCTGAAAATCATCTCGGAGCAACGGTCATTGGCAGCGGTGAACAGTGCCTTATAGTCGCCGCTGAAGAGAGCGTAGCCACATTCGCCGACTTTTGCGAAATCAGCGGCGGCCTGGGTCCATTTGTTCTGATGAAGATAAACTTTGCCGCGCAGGGCATATGCTGCTCCACGTGTTACTCGGCCATCCTTGAAGTCGTTGTTGGGAAAGTTTGGCTCGTTGATGCAATCCGTCAGGTCGGCGAGCACTTTGTCCCATATAAATTCTTCGGTCTCCTGTCCCTTGATACATTCTTCAACGCTAACAGGTGTGTCGTAGTAGGGCACGCCATGCCATAATTCGTTCAAACGGAAGTAGTGGAAGGCGCGAAGGAATTTTGCTTCGGCTATGAGACGGGCTTTCTTTTCTGCTGTACATGGAGATTTTTCGGGAATGTTGGCAATAGCGTCGTTTGCGCGGTGAACGCCTTCGTAAAGCCGTTTCCAAAGGTTATTAACATTTCCGCTGCCCGGACTCAGGCTGCCGTTCAAAAAGTCGGCTAC
>JAIRPK010000045.1 GCA_031257015.1 Tannerellaceae bacterium | reverse complement strand
CCCTCTGATTAACAGTCAGATGCTCTAACCAACTGAGCTAAGGAAGAATTTCGGGGACAAAGATATATTCTCTTTTTCATATATGCAATACATGTTAAGAGCGATTTTGCGGGTGATTGGGAATGTAACCGGACATGCGATTGTTTTAAGTAAAGATTGCAAAGTTGGTTTCATAGATATTGACTGTGGTGATTTTTATATTTATATGCTTTATGCAGATATGTGCAGTAAAAGCGAGGTCGCCGGCGGATTCCTCTGCATTATTTCTCTTTGGAACGAAATAGTTTTACGGCCAAGTCTTCACGACCGAGTTTGCGGAGAGCTTGACGGATAAGTGGACGATAGTCGGGTTTGTACCAGAAGAAGTATTTGCGTTGTGAAAGGCGCTCTTCCTGTGTGCGGGCGCTGTGTATTTTCTTTAATGTATATGGATTAAGTCCGGTGTAGAATATCTCGGTGGCGAGGGTCATGGGGGAAGGGGTAAAGTCTTGGATTTGTTCGAGGCGAAAGTTCATTTCCTTAGTGCGGACGGCGAGCTGGGCCATGTCTGTCTCCGTGCATCCGGGATGTGCAGAGATGAAGTATGGAATAATTTGCTGGTTCAGTCCGTGCTTGCGGTTGATGCGTTCGAAGAGACGGCGGAAGGTGTCGAACAGTTCAATGGCAGGCTTTCGCATGAGTTGCAGAACGTTCGGTTCCGTATGTTCTGGTGCAACTTTCAGGCGTCCGGAGACATGGCGTGCAATGAGTTCTTCGGCATATTCCATTGCAATTTGCCGAAGACGGCTGTCGATATTGTCGCTTAGGATAAGGTCGTATCGGACACCGCTGCCAATGAAGGATTTCTTTATTCCTGGGATGCGATCGACTGAGCGATAAAGCTCAATGAGCGCAGTATGGTCGGCATTAAGGTTTGGGCAGACGGCGGGATATATGCAGGATGGTTTGCGGCATTTGTGGCAGATGTTTTCATCGCGTCCTTTCATTCCGTACATGTTGGCCGATGGGCCGCCGAGGTCGCTGATGTATCCTTTAAAATCCGGCATTTGAATAACAGCCTTTACTTCGTTGAGGATTGATGCTTTGCTTCGGGAGACAACGAACTTGCCCTGATGTGCAGAGATAGTGCAGAAGGCGCATCCTCCGAAGCATCCGCGGTGGGTATTAACGGAGTGTTTTATCATCTCGAAAGCAGGTATTTCTTTTCCTTTATATCGAGGATGCGGGAGCCGAGTATATGGGAGGGCGAAGGTGGCGTCGATGTCGGCCTCCGAAAGGGGAGGGTAAGGAGGGTTGACGATTATGAGGCGTTCGCCGCAGACTTGGAAGAGGCGCGAGGGGGTGTATTTGTTTGATTCCTCTTCGATGATGCGGAAATTGCTGGCTTGTTTCTCCTTGCTTTTTATACATTCCTCGTGGGAAAAAAGGACGATGCCGTCGCCCATGTTCGTGGAGGAAAGTTGGGCCAGGACAACTGTTTGCATCACGTCGCCGAGACCGTCTCCTGCGGATAATCTTCGTGCAATTTCAGCGACAGGCTTTTCTCCCATCCCATAGACAAGGATGTCGGCGCCACTGTCGACAAGTATGCCGGGGCGCAGTGCATCCTGCCAATAGTCATAATGAGTCAGGCGGCGCAAGGATGCTTCGATTCCGCCGAGCACAACGGGGCTGTCGGGATATAATTCTTTTAATATTCGTGTATAAACAATAGAGGGATAATCTGGGCGCATACCGGAACGGCGGTCGGGAGTATAGGCATCGTCGCTTCGGAGGCGTTTGTTGGCCGTGTAATGATTAATCATTGAATCCATTGCGCCGGCCGTGACGCCGAAGAACAATCGTGGAGCGCCTAGTTTGCGGAAATCGCGGTAGTCACCTCTCCAATCGGGTTGCGGAACGATGGCAACACGCAGTCCTTGTGCTTGTAGGGTTCGTCCGATAACTGCTGCCCCGAAAGAAGGATGATCGACGTATGCGTCGCCAGTAAAGATGATTACGTCCGGAGAATCCCAGCCAAGGGCTTCGACTTCTTTGCGTGAAGTGGGAAGGAATAAGGATGGTAGAGGGATATTCATGTGCGTTTTATTATTGTATTTACAATTTGCATTATGTCAAGGGTAATGAATGATGTGTAAAAGAGTAAATATTTTCCGGCTATCTGCCTCTTTCTATTGTCCCAAAGAGCTTTATACAAAGGTAAGCTATTTGCGAGAGATGCAAAATTATTTCCAGAACGCATCTAGACGCCTTAATATATTGAAAACCATAATCAGCAAATCTAATGTAGAGACCGTTATATTCATGGATTATTTATTTTCTTCGTCTTTGTGAATCAAACAAGCTGTTTTGGCTAAGTAGGAAGCAGGGAGAGAGAGAGGAGTGCCAGTAAAAAAACATCTAAAAAAACTTAAGCATTTCTACGCTATTCTGATTGCTCACGATTGTGCGGTTGACTTTTTGATGCGATTAAATTGCCTCGGCTGGCCTTCACTTTAATAATTATATACAGTTAAGGACTAAAGAAATAATTGAATGGATATTTTGTTATACGTCAAATGCTCAAAACACTTTTGCATGAAGTATTTGTCGTATAACAAATATTCCATGCAGATTTTAGTGAGGCGTTCTTACCTGTCCAAAAGCCTGAATTGCATGAAAAGCGGATAGTTCAACAAATGTACAAGGTCGAAATGAATTTACATGAGACGTCCGAATGGCGTTGTACGGTCGATGTTAAAGTTTTGTGGGCTTCGGCAGTGTGTATATGCGCTAAAAATCAGCTGTGGCGGAAATGTTGAATACCTCTTTATCCGTGCAGTTTGCCCTGATTATTTTACATGTTTTACATCAAGCTATACTTTTACGGTATAATTTAAAATCCATAAAATGAATAAGCTTAAATTTTTAACGGAAATATTTGCTGTTGCAATAATGCTCGCATCATGCAGCGAGAGTTCGGAAAAGATTGTTCAGATGTTCAACGTCGGGGGCAAGATAACGAAATCGGACGGAGGCGCAGCCGAGGGAGCTTCGGTTGCACTCGTCAATGCCTTTGACGGCAGCAATGCTGGCGAGGCGCCTGCCAATGCCGCCGGAGAGTACGTGCTGACTGGAGTCGGCGCGGGGAACTACAAGATCGTCGCCGCGCTGAACGGATATGAGACAATGACGGTAGATGAAATAAAGGTTGTTGATTCCGACGTGACGGTTAATGAGATTATTCTGCAAAAAATAACCGTCCCGACATACACTCTCAGCGGAAGCGTTTACAAACCAGACGGAAGCGCGGCTTCTGGGGCATCTGTTCATGTAAAAAGGACAAGCGACAATGTTTACGTTGGGCAGGGAACCATTGCTGATGCTTCGGGCACATATTCGATTGGCAATATTCCTTCGGGCAATTACACATTAATTATTATGCTTGAGGGATACGAGACCGGAACTCTCGCCGACGTGAAAGTGAATGGCTCCTTAACGGCGCTGAATATTACTTTGCAGGCGATCACTGTAAATGAGAACGCCGTAAACATTGTCTTTTCGGGTAACAGTGTGACTATTTCCAATCTCCCTGCCGACGGGAGTGTTTCGGCTTCAAAGAAAGGTGCAGACGTTACGATTGCCTCCACGGCAACGGGAACGATTGAGTATTTTGTCACCGGCTCGACAACTGGCGGCTCGTTGAAAATTCAAAACAATGCGGCGGTTGCCAACACGCTCAAGTTGACGCTAAGCAATGCAACCATCGCTTCATCTTCGTCATTGCCGCCTGTTCAAATCACGAAAAACGAGGGCGTTACGATTGTCGAGCTGAAGGGCAACAGTGTTTTGTCGGACAATTCCTCTAACGAGGAAAATGCAACCCTCATCAGCAAAAGCGGTTCGCTTGTATTTGAAGGCTACGGCAAACTCAGTGTCGGCGGAGCAGCTAAACATGCCGTCGCAAGCAGCAAGAAGAGCATCGCTGTGCGTGGTGGCGAAATAGTCGTTGCCTCGGCGGCTTCCGATGGCTTTCATTCTGAAGAAGGGTTTGAAATTTCAGGCGGCTCGCTTGACATATCCGCATCTGGCGACGGCATTGACGCTGGCACAGGCTCGGCTATTATCAACGGCGGAAACATAAGAATCAACTCTCGCAACGACGACACGAAAGGCGTCAAGGCCGATGCCGGAATAATCATCAACGGCGGATCTGTCGACCTCAATGTTGCGGGCGCACAGTCTAAGGGAATAAGCAGCAAGGCCGACATAGTCGTCAATAACGGCAACATCTCAGTCGCCACGTCGGGAGCAGCCGTACTTAATGCGTTAGGCAGCGGCTACGACCCGTCGTACTGCACGGCAATAAAGAGCGATGCGAACATAATCGTTAGCGGCGGGAGCATAAAAATTGAGTGTCTGCAAACCGCCGACGGAGGGAAAGGCCTTTCAGCCGATGGTAATGTGGAGATTCGCTCCGGTTCGGTTGAAATCTCAACTGCTGGAGATGGCAAAGTTTACACAACCGAATCCGGAACTGTCGATTCATATACTGCCGCCTGCATTAAAAGCAATAAAAACATAATGCTAACAGGCGGGAACATCTCTTGCAGAAGTACCGGCACAGGTGGAAAGGGTATTAATGCGGACGAAGCAATTACAATCGGAGTACCTGGAGCTGTCAATGCCGACCTTGTACTTAATGTTTCCACTTCAGGCGAACGCTTTCTTGTTTCGGGAAATACCAGCGGTGGACAGGGTGGCGGACGACCAGGCGGCGGATTCGGTGGAAGTAGCGCCGATTATGCTAATCCGAAAGCAATAAAATGCGAAGGCAATATGACCATCAACAGTGGAACTGTCACGATTAACTGTACGCAAAAGAGCGAGGGTGGCGAAGGGCTTGAAAGCAAAGCCGTATTGACCATCAATGGCGGAAATATTGATATTCATACGTATGACGATTGCATCAATGCCGGAACAAGTATTGTTATTAACAACGGAAATGTCTTCTGCTCCGCTTCTGGACAGGATGCCATTGACAGCAACGGAACTCTCGCAATCAACGGCGGCCTGATCATAGCCAACGGAGTGCGCGGCGACGGAGAGGCTTTTGATGCCGACAGGAATGTACAGGTTAATGGTGGAATTATTGTAGGTACATGTGGCAATACAATGGCCGGATTATCGGGAACGCAGCGCAGCTATCGCATGTCTTGCGCCGTCGGAAGCTCAATTGGAATCAAGAATGCGTCAGGAGACATCCTGCTTATGTTTACTGTTCCAATCATTGCTGGTGCATCCGCCGGTAGCAATGTTATTGTTCTGTTCTCCGATCCGCGGCTCACAAGCGGAACTTATACGCTGCTTTCCGGTGGGGGTATCACAGGCGGCGTAACCGTAAACGGATATAATACCGGCGGCGCTTATGTTGGCGGAACGTCGAAGTCTTTTACTATATAATTAATGAATGGCTATGAATAATGAAATTGTTCATCTTGAACTCCAGCGGTATGACGCCATATCGCTGGAGGAGATGGATGCCGTAAAGCTGATGAATCGCACGGATACAAAATACCTTATGCGACTTGAGGCCGCGACGCAACTTTTGCGGCAGTTGAGAAACGAATGTCGGATGCTCGTCGTCGAAGGGGAATGTTGGGGGCGTTATCGTTCACAATATTATGACACGTCCGATTTGCAAATGTTTTATTCGCATATAACCGGTCGCTATCCGAGATTTAAAGTCAGGGAACGGCATTATTCGCAGAACGATTTGAGCTTTTTTGAAATCAAGCGGAAGTCAAACGGCGGGCGAACTTCAAAGAAACGCCTACCGGCATGTCCGGAAAACCAAACTTCCATCGAAGCGCTTTTATACTCGCTGACGCCATTCGACTTTGCCAGTCTTAAATGCGTCCTCATCAGTCATTTTAACAGGGTCACACTCGTTAATAAAGCGAAAACGGAGCGGATAACACTGGATTTTAATCTGTCGTTCAATTCCGCGGCTTGCGAACAGCATACTTTGAGTTTTCCTCAAATAGCAGTCCTTGAAGTGAAACAAAACCGGCGATGCGAATCCTTTGTTTCTGGCCTCTTGCATCAGTCTGGATTCAGGCCGACGGGCATGAGTAAGTATTGTGTCGGGATGTTTCTGGTAAATCGAATGGAAACATACAAGCGCTATAAGCCGAATTTGCATGAATTTTTAAAGCTGCAGTACGCATGAATCCACAATATGAATTATTGGGAATAACTAACGGCGATATGCTGGAGTTTTTCGGCTTAATCCTACGATTCATTTTCAACGAAATCGTTGCGGCGGTTCTTATTTATCGAATGTATTACCGGAAGATGCAGCGGACGGATTATCTGATGACTTTCTTCATGATCAATATCACTGTTTTCTTCCTGGTCATTCTTCTTAACAACCTTAATTTGCCGGTAGGCTTTGCGCTAGGCTTGTTCGCTATTTTCGGAATTATTCGTTACCGGACGATTACTATTCCTATCAGGGAAATGACATATTTGTTTATCCTCATTGGAATATCCGTGCTCAATGCGCTGGCAAATAAAACAATTGGCTATGTTGAACTGATGTTTGCAAATCTGGCGATAATGGTTTCATGCCGATTGTTTGAAAGCGGGCTGTTCAAGAAGCATATTGCAGTAAAAACCGTCGTTTACGATAATATCAAGCTGATAAATGCCGGACGGGAAGATGAATTGAAAGCAGATTTGATTGCTCGATTAGGACTGCCGGTTTCCAAGGTAGAAGTTGATAGCGTGGACTTTATTCGCGACTCTGCCGTGCTCCTGGTTTCATACATTTGCGAGGATAATAAATGTAAGAACAACTCTAAAAAACATGAACATTAAAAACGGTTTACTGGCACTCATCCTTTTCATCCCAACTTTTTGGATGGCGGCGCAATCATCATCCGACTGGAGTTTACGAACAAATGCAGGTGTGGAATTTAAAGTGGCGAAGAAATGGGAAGCCGGCATGGAGATAGAGTACAGACGAAAGGAGAACATGAGTCTGACCGATCAGATCAGAGGAGGTGCCGACATGAATTATATTCTTAACAAGTATATAAAACTGGGCGTCGGATATGAATTGATTGCCGATAAAAAGAAAAAGAAAGACATTTTTGCCTGGCGTAATCGTTTCATGATGAATGTCTCATTTACATATAAATATCGAGGATTTACTATCGGCTGGAGACCTAGAATGCAAACAACTTTGATGAGTGATTTGGAGTCGAATGATTATTATACTGACAATTATCGGTGGGTTTCTCGTAATCGTTTTAGCCTGAAATATAATATTCCTCATTCTCCGCTTAATCCTTACGTTCGATTTGAAGTTTTTAATCATCTTTTTAATGAAATGAAGCCTTTGCTCTACAAAAAGCGCATCTCAACTGGCATTGAATACAAAATCAACAAACGACATATTTTCTCTCTGGGTTATATTAACGAGAATGAAACTTTTCAAGCGCAAACTTATAAAGCAAATATCATTCAGGCCGGCTGGATGTTTTCATTCTGAAGTTGTACTGCTTATCAAAATACTTGGCCTCCATATTCTTTATAAGTGAAAGGATATTCCTACTTTTCACTAAAGCCTGGTTATGGAACTGAAATAGCGTACCGTGGAGAGTGACAAGTTGATTCTAGGAGCATCACACAAGACATTCAGAGCGTCAACCCAAACATTTGGAAGTCATTTAGCGGGAAACAAAATCTTCGGCGAGAACTAGTACAGTTATCGTAAATGCACTATTTTTACAGCCATAAATCATGATTGATAATGGAAAAACAAGAGTATATGATAATGACAAACAAAATCACATGTACGGTATTCATTACCACAGCCCTGTTATTACTGACATATTTCGATTGCAGAAGTCAGGAATACACTCAAACCATTCGCGGAACGATATTTGATA
>JAIRPK010000073.1 GCA_031257015.1 Tannerellaceae bacterium | reverse complement strand
TTTACGGATAAGCCAATCGCCCGCGAAATGTCGAAGTCTTTACAATAAAATATGATGCTGATGGCATTGAAACTGCGAATCAAGCCGCCCGACAAATATTACGATTAGGACGAAGAGGGCGAGACTGCAGCTATCGTTTTTCCAGTGAGTATGGGGGCGGGGGACTGGATATAAAAAGAGCTGGTTGATATATAGACTTATTTGAGTTTTTTGTCTATTCTGCTGAGCCACCAATATCCTAAAATTCCACCGAGGATGGAGGCGACGAATATGCCGACTTTGGCCTCTACGGCATAGTCCGGGTTGGTGAAGGCGAGCGAGGTTATGAACATGGACATGGTGAAGCCGATCGAGGCTAGAAGACCGAGGCCAAACAAATGTTTTCCGTTCATGCCTTCGGGGAAGGTGGCGATTTTTAATTTTACCATGAGCCAGGTTGTTCCAACTACTCCGAGGATTTTTCCGACGAACAGGCCCAGGGCAACTCCCAGTGTGACGGAGCCATAGAACTGGTCTAAACGGATGTTGGTGATCGAAACGCCAGCGTTGGCCAGGGCGAAAACCGGAAGGACGACGAATATGGCAAACGGGAGCATGGCTTGCTCAAGCTGGTGCAGGGGGGGGATGACTTTGTGGGTGTTTTTTCTTATTTCTTCAAGCAAGGCGACCTGCTCTTCCGACAGGCGCACCTTTTTGGGTGATGCTTCCGAGCATTTGTTTGCAGTGGAGGCGTCGCGGACTTCGGTCATGTCTTTATCTTTTTCCAGGAAATGCGTATTTGCCTTGGATACGGTCGTTTCCTGCGCACCGATGGGGGCTTTTATCTTTCGGGGCTGCTCATTATCTTCTTCCGGCAGGCGCTCGGCCTTAACGTCGGCTGTTGATTCGTTATAGTCGCTGATTTTTTTCAGCTTGTCCAAATATTCATTGATCTTTTTTGCATAATAAGCTGGATTCATTTTAAGGTCGTATGGAATTGTAAACGCCGCCGCTACGGCTGCAATCGTTGCGTGAACGCCGGAGAGCAAAAATGCTACCCAGACGCCGGCGATTCCCAATATTGCATAAAACGGCAACCAGCGGACGCCAATCCTGTTCATCAGCCACATGAAGCCAATAATTAGGGCGCCGATCAAAAGATTTACAAAAGAGATGGAGGAGGTATAGAAAAATGCAATGACCAGCACGGCGCCAAGGTCGTCCACTATGGCGAGGGCTGTCAGAAAAATCTTTAATGAGACTGGCGCTCTTTTGCCTAAAAGGTAGAGAACGCCGAGGGCGAAGGCAATGTCGGTGGCCATCGGGATTCCCCAGCCGTTTGCCGGTTCGCCGCCTCTGTTCCAAAGAAAATATATGCAGGCGGGGACTATCATGCCGCCAATTGCTGCTGCAATGGGAAGAATGGCTTTGCGGGGGCTGGAAAGTTCGCCGCCGAAGATTTCGCGCTTGAGTTCCAGGCCGACGGTAAAGAAAAATATGGCCATCAAGCCGTCATTAATCAGGTGAGAGACGGTAAATTCCAAGTGGGGCGCTCCGCCTGTGAAGGGGATTCCCAAATATTGTCCAAGCCCGCTGAAATTTTCTTCGACCCAATTACTTACTCCGGCGAACCGGCGAAAATAATCTTCTACCCAGGGTAGCCCCAGCTTGTAGTCCAATATGTTAAAGTAGGCATCTGACAACGGCGAGTTGGCTAGCACCAAGGCGATAAGAACAAAGATGCCCAGAATTATTCCGCCTGATTTTTCTCCACGAATGATGTTTGCAATTGGGTCGGTAAGTTTGTCCGCTAAATATATTTTTTCTCCTTTCATTCTGAATCCTGATTTGTTAATGTCTGCAAAGTTAAAAAAAACGGAGGGGTTTGGGGATGGCGGGATGCGAAAACATGAAAAAAAATAGATGTTAATGGTTGTTGATTTTATATGTTTATCTGAGGGGGTATTTTACACGCATGATGCGTTGCTGTCCGGATATGGAATAAATTCTGCCTGACGGATATTAAAGATGTCTATGCTCAATAATAAAAAAACGAAAAACTTTCTAATCGTTTCACTTTTATTATATTTGCAGCAGATATTTATCACAATGTACACAGAGGATTAAAATCGTAATAAGATATGCAAGATAAGTTTTTTTGTGGCTACAAAATCATGGAAACGATTCATACGAGCAATCATTTTGTCGTATGTAAGGCATATAATAACGACGGTAGGGCAGTAGTTCTGAAAATCGCCGGGACAAATTTTTTAGTAAATAATCCTGAAGCAATCGAGGCTTCGTTTCGGGCAGCCGAATTGATGAGGAGCATTACTCACAAGTATAATTCAAGGGCGCTTGTTCGCGTTTTGGACGTCGTCAGGACGGACAAGACGTTTTTTATTGTCATGGAATATATTACAGGCGTAAGTTTGGCTCAAACACTGCCGAACATGTCTCTTCCCCGCAACCAGGCTGATTTGGACGAAATTGAAGAGCAGTTGAACGAAATTGTCCATACGATTTATGATTATGGATATACCCCTGCTACTATTACTGCCTCAAATGTTATGGTTACTCCGGACGATCGCATTGTGTTGCTGAATTACATAAACCCGTATGTAACGATAGACGATGAGACCTATCCGGATGTCGTTGACGAGTTTATGGAAAACTGCTACCACAATCTGTCCGGCGAGGTGGATGGAATAAATGAGACATCATATCCTTATAACTCTCCTGCTCGCGATTCGTATAATTTAGCCAATGAATCGCATGATTCTGCTCGCGATTCATATAATTCTCCTAGCGATTCGTATAATACTGCGGAGCGGCCAGGCCGCAATAAGGTGGAAGTAATAGCATTAGGCTTTATGGCTGCCTTTGCTGTCATCATTATCCTTCTTCTCCTAATAGTAAGAAGCAGCACTGATGACTCGGATAACACTTCCGCCGGCACGGAGACAACAATCATTGAAACTCCGGTTCATGACGCCCTTTTTCCATTTCAAAAAGGAAAACTCTATGGCTACAAAAACGAATTGGGCAAAATTGTCATCCCTCCCAAATACGATTATGCAGGAGAGTTTGAAGAAGGAAGAGCTGTCGTGAAGCGCTTAGACGTAAGATATGGTTGCGGCTATATAGATCAGCACGGCAAGGAAATAATCCCACTGATATATACGGATGCGAAGCCATTCCACGATGGGACGGCAAGGGTTGAAAAGAATTATCTGAATAAAGGATATATTATTGATTCTGAAGGGACTGTGATACAAGAATTTACATTGGGAAGATACAGATAAGAGAAACACTAAATAATAGCTAATATGGCACTATACAGAAATATAACATGGAAAGACGGCTATTTTACACCAAAGGTTGAATATAAAGCTCGAAAAAGAGGTGTTACTTGGGATGGTCAAGATTCAGGGCAAACGAATGAAGGCATTGTTGGAGCGCCGATATATTGGCGTCCGAGTTCAAATGGAGAAATAGTTTATAAATATCCGTTTGACAACATACGGAACGGTGCGGCAGTCATAGTACATCAAACGCAAAGAGCATTTTTATTTTTAAACGGCGCGATGGTGTCTTCTATTCCTTCAACAGGAGAACCGTACAGGCTGACGACAGCTAATATCCCATATCTACGACATTTCCTAAATGTTCCGACGGGAGATACTACTGCCCATACGGCAGAAATTTGGTTTATAAATGTTGAAACAGAACGAGAAGCGCCTTGGGGGATGGGAAATTTGCCTGTATATGACTATTCTATCCATGCGGATTTCATAATTGGTGCTCACGGGCGATTCAACCTCCGAATTACGGATGCTGAGCTGTTTATTAAGAAGCTAGTTGGCACGCTTCATGATTTCACAACTGACGATGTACTGGAATATTTTCGGAACAAAATTTCGTCCATAGCAGCCCAAGACTGTTCGGAGATAATGGAGCGGGAAAAGCTCTCACTATCTTCGATTCAGCGCTCACGCACAGGCTTGGAAAAACAAATCGAAGAACGTATTAACGAAACTTTATACATGTATGGCATAAAGATTAACAATTTTGCTATTCGTTCATTTAAAATTCCCGAAGAATACTATAATGTACTTAGTGCCCAAAGTAAAGGCGTAGCCGAACGTAAACGCTTGGAGCAGTTAGGAATAGACTATACCAAGGAACGCCAGCTAGAAATCATGCTTAAAGCTGCGGGCAATGAAGGCTCTGGAACAATTATGGCTGCGGGAATAGGCGCAAATGTGGCAGCAGGCGTTACACCGTTGTTTGGCCCATATATGAATAATACGGCTGGATTAGTATTACCTCCTTCCCCTCCTCCGTTACCTGTTTATTACTTTTATATAGGCAACGTGCAATCCGGGCCTTTTACGATGAATGAAATTTTGCAACTAATACATGCAGGAAAGATAACTCCGGACAGTTTATATTGGTGTCAAGGGATGCAACAATGGCAAAGTATAAGCAGTTCGACTACGTTGAGGGGGTTGTTTAATTCATTATAATACACATTTATTATTATGAAACTATTAAATATTATATTAATGCTTCTTGTCATAGGGGCTACATTCGCTTTATTTTTTGTCACAGATCACGATATCGTTAAGTCGAATTTGTTTTATGGTAATTTATTTTTGACCGTTATATTAGAGGTTCTTTTAATAGGAGCAATATTCTTTATTACATCCGATGATAATTACCGTATTTCTAGCATTGCGGCTGCTTGGGTAGTTGCAGTTTACGCTGTATTCATGGGAATATGGATGACAATATTTGGTTTAATATACATGTTTACCCAAGATATAAACACGACAGCATATTTCGTCGGACTGTTGGGTATCTCCATGATATTTGTAATAACCCTGATCGTTGTGGTACAAGGTGGTTATTTTCAAGATGACGCCAGCCGCCGTAACCGTCACTATGTGGCAAACAATCGAGTAGATACTTTGGATTTTAATTTGTTAAAATACACATTCCAACGTTACGTATCCAGCAAAAGAGCAGACATGCTTTTAGTGAATAAAACAAACAGAGAGCTGGAAATGTTCATTGAAAAAGCATCAAGTATTCCAGCCTATATTCTTCATGAAAATTATCGGCTTGAAAATGCAATTATTTCACAAGGCGATAGGATCAGACGAAATATCGAATTAATGGAACGTACTGATGAACCCGCAATGTTAAACAAAGAAATAGCACGGTTGTCACAAGCCATACGTACGGCGATAAATCAAATAGATACGTTAAAAATATAAAGTAGAAAGAGATGGTAATCATTGAGCTTCAAAAAGTAATTAGCTTATTGATATTTTTTTACAATAACCTCAATAAATGAAAGGTATTGTTTTGGCTGGAGGGTCGGGTACACGCTTACACCCAATCACAAAAGGCATATCCAAACAACTATTGCCAATTTATGACAAACCGATGGTGTATTATCCAATTTCGGTTTTAATGCTTGCTGGCATCCGTGACATTTTAATTATTTCAACGCCTCAAGACTTAAATTCGTTCCGCCGATTGCTGAGCGACGGTTCGGATTGGGGGTTAAGGTTTGAATATGCCGAACAGCCGTCACCTGACGGATTGGCACAAGCTTTTATCATTGGGGAGGATTTTATTGGAACAGACAATGTATGCTTGATTCTTGGTGACAACATCTTTTATGGGCAAAGTTTTACTTCTATGCTTAAAACAGCAATAGATAATGTGGAAAAAAAAGGTGTCGCCACCGTTTTTGGTTATTTTGTGAACGATCCAGAACGATATGGAGTAGCTACTTTTGACAACGAAGGACACGTTCTTTGCATTGAAGAAAAACCTGAAAATCCTAAATCGAATTATGCAATTGTAGGATTGTATTTTTATCCCAACAAGGTGGTAGAAATAGCAAAGAACATATGTCCATCCTCCCGTGGTGAATTGGAAATAACATCTGTTAATCAAGTATTCCTTGCTGCTCAGGCATTAAATGTAATTTTGTTGGGAAGAGGTTTTGCTTGGCTAGATACGGGAACGCACGATTCATTGTCGGACGCTTCCACATTTGTCGAAGTTATTGAAAAACGACAAGGCCTGAAAATTGCTTGCCCTGAAGAAATCGCTTACAATAACAAATGGATAGATGACCAAAAATTGCTTGATTTGATAAAGCCAATGAGTAAAAATCAATATTGGCAATACCTGCAAAAGATAATTAATCATAAATAAACTCCTCCGTTGAATAAAAAATCCAAAATATACATAGCTGGGCATACAGGATTGGTAGGTTCTGCCATACTGAAAAAGTTGCAAAATAAAGGATATGATAATTTTACGCTTCGTACCCATAGAGACCTAGACCTTAGCAATCAAGCCGCAGTAGATAATTTCTTCGCTATTGAGCATCCGGAATATGTTTTTCTTTCTGCAGCATACGTTGGCGGAATTATAGCTAATTATACATACAGAGCCGATTATATATATATTAATATATTAATACAAACTCATGTAATCTCATCTGCTTGGAAGCATGGTGTAAAAAAACTGCTTTTTCTTGGAAGTACATGTATTTATCCGAAAGAAACACCTCAGCCCATGCGTGAAGAATATCTGCTCACCTCTCCGCTTGAATATACTAATGAACCTTATGCCATTGCTAAAATAGCAGGTCTTAAGATGTGCGAAAGCTTCAACTTACAATACGGTACGAATTTTATAGCTATAATGCCCACAAATTTATATGGCCCGAACGATAATTTCAATCTTGCCACCTCACATGTGTTACCGGCGATAATGCGCAAAATCCACTTGGCGAAATGCCTAATGGAAAATGATTGGAATCTGCTTCGCAAAGATTTTAATACTCGCCCGATCAATGGAATATCTGGAGACGCAAGCGAAACAGAGATACGCTCCATATTGGAAAAGCACGGCATCACTGCTAAGGAAGTTACCCTTTGGGGCACAGGTAGACCAATGCGCGAATTTTTATGGAGTGAAGATCTGGCCGACGCCTCGATTTTCATAATGGAAAATGTTGATTTTTCCGATTTAAAACAAGGATACAAAGAAATTCGCAATACGCATATTAATATCGGAACAGGAAACGAAATATCTATCAAAGAACTCGCCACATTGGTAAAAGACACGATCCAGTTCAATGGAAATTTACAATTTGACGCCTCAAAACCTGACGGAACCATACGAAAACTGACGGATGTAAGCAAACTTCATAAAATGGGATGGCACCACGCAATTGAAATAGACAAAGGAGTTAATTATTTATATAATTGGTACATAAATAGCATAATTTAAATGGGAAAAGTAGCTTTAATTACAGGTATAACCGGGCAAGACGGAGCTTATCTTGCTGAGTATTTGATAAAAAAAAAATACCAAGTGCATGGTGTTAAGCGTCGTTCATCCTTATTTAATACTGAACGCATAGATCATCTTTATCAAGACCCACATATTGAAGAGCGAAATTTGATCCTCCATTACGGAGATTTGACAGATAGTCTAAACCTTACCCGCATAATTGGGGAAACGCAACCTGACGAAATCTACAATCTTGCGGCAATGAGCCATGTAAAGGTCAGCTTTGACACCCCGGAATACACTGCAAATGCCGACGGTTTAGGTATACTAAGAATATTAGAAGCAGTTCGGCTGCTGAATCTAACAAAGAAAACTCGCATTTATCAGGCATCCACATCCGAACTATATGGACTTGTTCAGGAAGTTCCACAAAAGGAATCAACACCGTTTTACCCGCGCAGTCCATATGCCGTTGCTAAATTATATGGTTATTGGATAACGATCAATTATCGGGAGGCATACAATATGCATGCCTCTAACGGTATCCTTTTCAATCATGAATCGCCATTGCGCGGAGAAACTTTTGTGACACGCAAAATAACACGCGCCGTTTCTAGGATAGCATTAGGCTTACAATCTAAGCTTTATATGGGCAACCTTTCTGCTAAACGCGATTGGGGGCATGCAAAAGATTACATAAAAGCCATGCATGCAATATTACAACAGGACGAACCCTCCGATTACGTAATAGCAACCGGTATTACAACAACCATCCGAGAATTTTTGAATCTGGTTCTCAAAGAAATCGGCGTTACAGTAGAGTTCAAAGGTCATGGAGCAGAAGAATCTGGCATACTGCTTGCCATTGACGAAGACCTTTTTAAGGAAAAAGTAGGAACTTCTTATCTGATTCCACTACGAAAGCGCATCGGCCAAGAAATCATTGGTGTTGACGCAAGATACTTTCGTCCGACAGAAGTCGATTTATTGATAGGCGATGCTACTAAAGCGAAAAATCGTTTGGGATGGGAACCGGAATACACTTTGGGCATGTTAATAAAAGAAATGATGGCAAATGATCTTAAAATAATGAAACGGGACTTTTTTCTTCGAGAACATGGCTTTAATGTTCTAAATTACTTTGAATGAACGGGAAAACTTTTTAGGCGATCATTTTTTGCATGAGTTAAAAAAAAATCTAACTTTGCTCTATATTTAGCCGTTACACGCTATCTAAAAGAATATAATAAACGAATGTTTAATATAAATAGTTGATGATTATGAAAACAAAAATTTTGACTTTTGCGTTGTTGGCTTGCTTTGTCTTTGATGCATCTGCTCAAGAGTTACAACCTCAAGTAGGTTTTAGCAACGAGAAAGGTGCAAAAGTAAATTTCAAGAAGAATAAAGCAGGCGACAATTGGTTCGTTTCAATTGCAGGAGGCGCAAGTATGTTGATGGGCGATGATAATGCGAAAGCCGATTTAGGCAAACGCATTAACATTAATCCGCAGCTTGCCGTCGGCAAATGGTTCATGCCATATTGGGGAGTTCGATTGCAGTTTACTGGTGGTCCACTTGTTGGATGGGATACTGGCTTTAAATCACCGCAATATAACTTACAAAATGCGTACTCCGGCTTGCATAAGCAAAGCTTCACGTTCTACGGAGCTCACTTGGATTTTTTACTTGACGTAACAAATTTATGGGCGCCATATAATGAGAAGAAATTATTCCGTCTAATTCCTTGGTTAGGTTTGGGCTATGCTCAAAGACTAAAATTTGAGGATTATTCGAGAACAGAAACGCCTACTGCTAATGCTGGTATTCTTACCGCTTTCCGTTTGAGCAAGAGAGTCGATCTTAATGTGGAACTGCAAGGCATTATGACCAATGAAGACTTCAATAGGGTATATGCTTACCATCTGACGGATTTCATTGCTCAAGGTACAGTTGGATTGACATTCAAATTAGGGAAAACAGACTTTGAAGTTATTGAGCCAACAGATTACGCATTGCTTAACGATTTGAACAGCCAGATTAACTCTTTGCGCAGACAAAACGAAGAATTGAGTAAACGTCCGGCTTCATGTCCGGAATGTCCAAAAGTTCAGCCGGTAACTCAAATAAGCAATTATGCGGAAAATGTTGTTTTCTTCCGTTTAAACAGCTCGAAGATAGATGCTAACCAAGAAATTAACATTTATAACACGGCGCAGTTCATGAAAGATAAAAACATGCCTGTAACAGTAATCGGCTTTGCAGATAAGAAAACAGGCTCCTCTTCTTACAACAAATCGCTGTCGGAAAAACGGGCTAGAGCAGTTGCAAAACAACTAATTGAAAAGTATGGTATTTCATCGAACCAGATATCCATTCAATGGAAGGGTTCTGAAGAACAACCTTACAGCATAAACAATTGGAATCGCGTGGTAATTATGACTGCTGACAAAAAGTAAGGCAGTTATTATTGCATGTTCTTTCTAAAAGAGGGTGCCTTGAAAAGGGCATCCTCTTTTTTGCTATAACATACATGACAACAACCTTGGCGGTGCAAGCTCACTATTCTGGTCGGAAGTAACCAGCCAAGCTTTTAGCTCAAGGCAAGGGTGTTCATCACGAGATGGAGTCTGCAGGAAGCCGACGGCAAACTCCTGAATCGGAGAACAGTTTTTAGGACATATACTACGACTTTCGCCCGAAACGCAATGCGCATCTGGCATAAAAAAAAGTCCAAAATCATGTTGAAGCAAGCTATAACTGCACAGTAGATCCGGACTTGGAAAAGGACTTTGACACGGTCGCAGAGCAAACCGATAGAAGCGCTGTCATGCTCACGCCTTTGTCCGCTACGCAGGCGACATGATAATACGGCGCACGAGCCGGCAGAATACAGAGTCCACACTCAAACGCATAATTCCCCTTATCGAAAACAAACTGTTTTTTAACGGTAAACAAAGTCAATACAGAATTCGTCCCTGTGCCAAAAAAGAAATTGCCTGGCTATGCCTTTTACAGAATTAACGGCAAATTTCGCTTGCTGGCGCACCATAAAAAACGAGTTCGGAATAACCGAAATCTTCCCATGAATGATATTCCAGAAAATATAAACAAGCTCACCGCTATCTGCACCGATAAAATTATTGCATAAAATGTTTGGGGCAGGTTATATACCAGAAACAAAAAAGCGAGAGACCGTATCTTCTATTTCAAAAAAACGCTGGACATCAATCGCTACCTTCAGAACACCAAATGTGACGTTGAGAATGTCAAGCGCGATGCTCGGAGAATCAGACATAACTCTCGGAGTGTCAACGGCTATTCATGGAGAATCAAACGTGACTCTCAGAGTGTCAAGCGACATTCTCGGAGAATCAACATGACACTCTCCAAGTATCAACGGTGATGCTCCGAGAATCAAACGTGACTCTCGGAGTGTCACGCGACATTCTCGGAGAATCAACATGACACTCTCAGAGTATCAACGGTGATACTCAGAGAATCAAACGTGACTCTCAGAGTGTCAAGCGCGATGCTCCGAGAATCAACATGACACTCTCCAAGTATCAACGGTGATACTCGGAGAATCAAACGTGACTCTCGGAGTGTCAAGCGTGATGCTCGGAGAATCAATATGACACTCTCCAAGTATCAACGGTGATGCTCGGAGAATCAAACGTGACTCTCGGAGTGTCACGCGACATTCTCGGAGAATCAACATGACACTCTCTGAGTATCAACGGTGATACTCGGAGAATCAAACGTGACTCTCAGAGTGTCACGCGACATTCTCGGAGAATCAAACGTGACTCTCAGAGTGTCACGCGACATTCTCGGAGAATCACCTGACACTCTCCGAGTATCAACGGTGATACTAAGAGAATCAAACGTGACTCTCAGAGTGTCAACGGTGATGCTCGGAGAATCAAACGTGACTCTCAGAGTGTCACGCGACATTCTCGGAGAATCAACATGACACTCTCCAAGTATCAACGGTGATGCTCGGAGAATCACCTGACACTCTCCGAGTATCAACGGTGATGCTCAGAGAATCAAACGTGACTCTCAGAGTGTCAAGCGCGATGCTCGGAGAATCAAACATGACTCTCAGAGTGTCAAGCGTGATGCTAGGAGAATTAACATGACACTCTCCGAGTATCAACGGTGATACTAAGAGAATCAAACGTGACTCTCCAAGTATCAACAGTGATGCTCCGAAAATCAACCTCGCCTGCTAGAGAAAAAACTTTGGCTCTTGCCACACCACAAGCTCCAAAATCAGAAGAAACATTCGCCTGCTTATACCAAACTCCGGCAGTCGGGTAATCAGAAAACCGGAACTGCAGGAATACGCCAACACGTGGAAAGCCGACCGGCACACAGCCAACAGCCGAATACTGAGTTCAACGATTTCCAACGAACGGCTGAAACGGGCGG
>JAIRPK010000072.1 GCA_031257015.1 Tannerellaceae bacterium | reverse complement strand
CCGCCCGTTTCAGCCGTTCGTTGGAAATCGTTGAACTCAGTATTCGGCTGTTGGCTGTGTGCCGGTCGGCTTTCCACGTGTTGGCGTATTCCTGCAGTTCCGGTTTTCTGATTACCCGATTGCCGGAGTTTGGTATAAGCAGGCGAATGTTTCTTCTGATTTTGGAGCTTGTGGTGTGGCAAGAGCCAAAGTTTTTTCTTTAGCAGGCGAGGGTGATTCTCCGAGTATCGCGCTTGACATTCTCAACGTCACATTTGGTGTTCTGAAGGTAGCGATTGATGTCCAGCGTTTTTTTGAAATAGAAGATACGGTCTCTCGCTTTTTTGTTTCTGGTACATAACCTGCCACAAACATTTTATGCAATAATTTTATCGGTGCGGATAGCGGTGAGATTGTTTATATTTTCTGGAATATCATTCATGGGAAGATTTCGGTTATTCCGAACTCGTTTTTTATGGTGCGCCAGCAAGCGACATTTGCCGTTAATTCTGTAAAAGGCATAGCCCGGCAATTTCTTTTTTTGCACAGGGACGAATTCTGTATTGACTTTGTTTACCGTTAAAAAACAGTTTGTTTTCGATAAGGGGAATTATGCGTTTGAGTGTGGAATCTGTATTCTTCCGGCTCGTGCGCCGTATTATCATGTCGCCTGCGTAGCGGACGGACAAAGGCGTGAGCATGACAGCACTTCTATCGGCTTGCTCTGCGACCGTGTCAAAGTCCTTTTCCAAGTCCGGATCTACTGTGCGGTTATAGCTTGCTTCAACATGCTTTTGGACTTTTTTTTTTTATGCAAGATGCGCATTGCGTTTCGGGCGAAAGTCGTAGTATATGTCCTAAAAACTGTTCTCCGATTCAGGAGTTTGCCGCCGGTTTCCTGCAGACTCCATCTCGTGATGAACACCCTTGCCTTGAGCTAAAAGCTTGACTGGTTACTTCCGACCAGAATAGTGGGCTTGCACCGCCAAGGTTGTTGTCGTACACGATATAACAAAAAAGCCTCTAATTATAGAGGCTTTTCGTTTATGATACTAACTTATTTGTTTTGTTTATCTAACCTTGTCAACAATGGCTTTAAAAGCTTCAGGATGATTCATCGCTAAGTCTGCTAAAACTTTGCGGTTAATTTCAATACCTTTATCATGCAAAGCGCCCATTAGTCGTGAATAGGAAAATCCTTCCAATCGTGCAGCTGCATTGATACGTTGAATCCATAAGGCGCGAAAATTACGTTTTTTCGTTCGCCGGTCACGAAATGCATAAGTTAATCCCTTCTCCCAAGTATTTTTGGCTACTGTCCAAACATTCTTACGAGCGCCATAATATCCTCTCGTAAGCTTCAAAATCCGTTTTCTTTTTGCTCTTGAAGCAACATGATTTACTGATCTCGGCATAATTCTAATCTGATTTTGAATGTTAGCGTCATGCGTTTAGCTGAACTTGTTTGCTGTACATTCGATTAATAAAATAGTAATAAAACTCTCTACACACTTTTAAGTTATTTCAAAGCAAGTAACGCTTTTACGTTGCGAATATTCGCTTTATCAACCAATCCTGTATGAGTTAGGTTCCTCTTGCGTTTCTTAGATTTCTTTGTCAGAATATGACTCTTAAAAGCATGTTTTCTCTTTATTTTACCAGTTCCGGTAAGGGCGAACCTCTTTTTGGCACCGGAATTAGTTTTCATCTTAGGCATTTTCTAATTTATTTAGTTATTAAACAATATATCCCTTTTTTAGTTTTAAAAGAGATTTCATTCATTATCATTATCTTCTTCATTGGAAGCCGTAGCTTCCAATGTCTGTATGATTTTCTTAACAATAGGCTTGGAAACTTGTTGAGATGCGTTACCAACACTTTTCTTGGGAGCAAGCATAATTGTCATACGTTTGCCTTCTAGTAAGGGCATTTGCTCAACTTTTCCGTAACTCTCTAAATCTGTAGCAAAACGAAGCAGCAATACTTCACCCTGCTCTTTAAACAATATTGAACGCCCCTTAAAAAAGACATATGCTTTTATTTTCGCACCTTCTTCCAAAAAACTTTTCGCATGTTTTAACTTAAAATTATAATCATGGTCATCAGTTTGGGGGCCGAAACGAATTTCCTTTATTACAATCTTGACCGATTTAGCTTTCTGCTCCTTCTGGCGCTTTCTCTGTTGATACAGGAATTTCTGGAAGTCAGCAACCTTACATACTGGAGGCGCCGCATTAGGCGATATTTCGATTAAATCTAGCTCTCTGTCTTCAGCTATTTTCAGCGCTTCTGCAATAGGATATACACCTTGTTCAACATTTTCTCCAACTAAACGAACTTCTTTGACACGAATACGGTCATTAATTCTGTACTGGTCTTTCAGATTGTCATTCTTCATTCAATAATGATAATATTTATTCTCCTTTCTATTATTATTTATTTGCTACGAAATTCCTGCGTTGTCTTTTGCCAACAATTCATCATTTCCTCCACTTCGGCGTTTAACTGTACTGCAAAATCAATAATGCTCATAGAACCTTTATCTCCCTCTCCGTGCTTTCTTACTGAAACCTCTTTGCGTTCGGCTTCCTTTTCTCCGACAATAAGCATGTAAGGTATTTTCTTCATTTCATTATCACGTATTTTTCGACCGATCTTCTCATTTCGCTCGTCCACAATAACTCTTATGTCCTGACTTGCCAATTGTGCGGCGACGTTTTTTGCATACTCGTTGTATTTTTCGCTTACTGGTAATATGGCGGCTTGGTCTGGCGTAAGCCACAATGGGAAGTTGCCTTCGGTGTGCTCTATAAGTACAGCGACGAATCGCTCCATTGAACCAAATGGTGCACGATGGATCATAACTGGGCGGTGCTTGCGGTTGTCTTCTCCCGTATATTCCAAATCAAAACGTTCGGGAAGATTGTAGTCCACTTGTATAGTGCCGAGTTGCCAACGCCGCCCGATGGCATCCTTAATCATAAAATCCAGCTTGGGGCCGTAAAAGGCAGCTTCGCCATATTCAATTTTAGCAGGAAGACCAGCTTCTTCGCACGCCTCAATGATGGCTCGTTCAGCACGGTCCCAATTCTCGTCCGTACCAATGTACTTATCCCGATTGTTAAGGTCGCGAAGGGATATTTGAGCTTCATAGCTTTCAAAGTCAAGAGCGCGGAAAATAATCATGATTATATCCATAACTTTAAGAAACTCCTGCTTCAACTGATCGGGTCGGCAAAACAGATGAGCGTCATCCTGTGTAAATCCCCTTACTCGCGTCAGCCCATGCAGCTCCCCGCTCTGTTCATAGCGATATACGGTGCCAAATTCAGCAAAGCGTATTGGAAGATCTTTATATGAGTGCGGCGACAGTTTGTACATTTCGCAATGATGCGGGCAATTCATTGGCTTCAGCAGAAACTCCTCTCCCTCCTGCGGCGTATGTATGGGCTGGAACGAATCCTTGCCGTATTTCTCATAATGCCCGGAAGTTACATACAGCTGTTTACTCCCGATGTGCGGCGTCATTACCTGGCTGTAGCCATATTTTTTCTGTATTCTCTTGAGGAAATCCTCCAGCCTTAATCGCAGTTGCGTCCCTCGTGGGAGCCACAGCGGAAGGCCTGAACCAACGGCGGCTGAAAAGGCGAACAGCTCCAGCTCCTTTCCAACTTTCCTGTGGTCGCGCTTCTTGGCCTCTTCGAGAAAGGCGATATAATCATCAAGCAGTTTCTTTTTCGGAAATGTGATTCCATACAGGCGTACCAGCTGCTTCCGTTTCTCGTCGCCGCGCCAGTATGCGCCTGCAACGCTTAATATTTTCGCCGCCTTAATATAAGATGTGTTCGGGAGGTGCGGGCCGCGGCATAAATCCGTAAATCCTCCCTGCGTATAGGTTGTGATGGTGCCGTCGGCGAGTTCGTCAATAAGCTCGGTTTTATATGTCTCCTCTCTGTCGCCGAATAGCTTCAGCGCATCAGCCTTTGAAATATTTTCGCGCTTTATTTCTTCGCGGCGGGCGGCCAGTTCCATCATCTTTGCTTCGATGGCGGGGAAGTCGCCTTCCTTTATTGTGCGCCCTTCGCCGGGGTCTACGTCATAGTAGAAGCCGTTGGAAATCGCCGGTCCTATTCCGAACTTGATGCCTGGATAGAGTTCTTGCAAGGCTTCGGCCATGAGGTGGGCGCTTGAATGCCAATAGGCATGTTTCCCTTCCTCGTCGTCCCATTTGAGCAGTTTGATTTCTGCATCACTGGTGAGGGGGCGGGTCAAATCCCACGTTTCGCCGTTAACGCTTGCTGCCAGAACTTCTTGCGCCAGGCGGGGGCTGATGCTCTCCGCTATTTGCAAGGCCGTTGTATCCTCGGCATATTCTTTTACAGACTTGTCCGGAAATGTAATCCTTATCATCGTATATATTTATATGTCTGCTTTGTTTTTTATTTGTTTGCAAATGTACGATTTTTTTTCAAACCTGTAACAGTTCGCAATGTTTTTTGCTTGATTTCTTCTCGAAATGATGCGTGGAAAACGGATTGATTTGACATTTTTGCCCGAATCTTTTTGTTTCCGGGCTTCTTTATTTTTGTATGTTTTATAACGAAAAATGGTGGTTTGAATCCACATAATTCGCATGTTTTCCGGGCTGTGTATAATGATAAATATTAATGCTGGCGTTAAAAACGAATAATCGGGTGAAAAATAATTTGCATCCGGATGCCTGTCGGCTGAACTTTGTCGATAATGCCTCTGATGCAGGGTTTGCGAGAATGTGCATGTATATATTAATGTGTATTCCTTTATTTGCTGTTCCGGCAAGCCTTGTATTCAGTTTGGCTGTTGGCTGTTGCTGCATTGTTCAACATAAATATTTGCCTGCGCCTGGCTGTGTCGGCGGAATTGCCTTCTTGCTCCGGTGGTTATGTTTGAGTGCTGGCGTATATGGTTCCTGGTATTTGTGTAATTTACAGAGGATTGGCGGGCATGGGTGTCGGCGTCGGCCGGCGGATAATTGTAAATGCTGTGGTGGGTAATGGGTGTTGTATATGCGTATAAATGCGAATAATGTCGCGGCTAAATGTAAAGCTTCAGTCGCGTTGGCAGGAGTATGTTGGTGTATAAATCAAACTGCCCGGACAGATAATTTCCGATATGTGCCGGTATAAATGCCGATACGTGTCGGCGCAAAATCCGATACGTTCCGGAGTAAATGCCGCTACGTATCGGCGTATGTTCCGATACGTGTCGGCGCTGTTCAAGCAGAGGTGTTTGTTTTGAGTGGGCGTGCAGGATTATTGATAAAGCACTGTTGGCGTTTTTTGTTGATTGAGCGTGTGTGTTTTGTTGCAATGGCTGGTTGATTATTTGGCGTCAATGCGAAAATGTGGGTGCATGGTTATGTAAATTTTTCTGTGTCCGGGGGTATGTAAAAGCGGAAGCGGCGGTGCATTGATTGTATAATGTTGCTGGAATAATTTGCGAGCGGCTGGCTGTTTTTTGCAAAATGCTTTTGTGTGATTGTGCATCTGCAATGCGTCGCAGGCGGGTAAGTGCGTGTGTTGATAAGGTAAGGGGGGCGTTTTTTTTGAGGCTGTGTGGCGGATTTAGCCGGCTAAATATTTGTTATTCATTGTTTCATTTATTATCTTTGCAAAAACAATAAACGAAGATTATATGAAAAGGATAAATATAATGACGGGAGCTTTGCTGGTTTATTTGCTTGTAATGGGCGTAATCGGCTGGCCGGGTGGCAAGGCTGAGCCGGACTATGGGCATTATTCGTTGATTATATTGGCGACTCTTGCTGCGATATTCCTTTTGCGCTTCGTGCAGGTTTACAGGCTGAAGTCGCGTGAGAAGCGAAAAAAAGAGGAGGGCGAGGGATGAAAAGGTTTGTTGCGATGTTGTTGATTTTATGCGCATGTGCTGTTGTCGTGCACGCGAAGCAGGTGCATATTCCGCTGCAGTCGCAGTCTGTTGTGAAAGAGCAGGACGATAGTTCGGCGTTGTCGGTCATATTGGTTAACAACCGTATTAGGGTGACGAATGCTCCTGTTGGGAGCAAATTGGAGGTATATAGCGTTGTTGGGATCAAGGTTGCCGAGATAAGGTTGAGGCAGTCTTTTGGGGAGTATTCCCTGAATATAGCGAAGGGTTACTATATTGTTCGGATTGGTGAGTCCGTGTTTAAGATAGCGATGCGTTAAGTTGCGTTCGTTATCGGCGTTGAGCCGTGTTTTATATACTTTTTTAACAGCTTCGCACAACTAATTTACTTTTTTTATGTGAAAGTTAGCTGGAATAGCTCTTAATTTGCCTTCAGAATTAAAAGACAGAGAGTTATGAAGAGATCTGTAATATGGCTTTTAGTGTTTGTTATGGCATTTGCGTTTGCGAGTCTGCTTTATTTGCAGATGACATACGTTGGCGAAATTCTTAAAACGCGGAGCGAGCATTTTAACGAGACGGCTAAGAAATGCCTCTACCAGGTGTCGAAAAACCTTGAGCGTGAGGAGACGCTGAAATTTGTTGAGGAGGACATAAGGAAAGACTTGCTGATGAATCATCGTCAATCATCGTTACATTCGTCCGTCCAAAGCTTTAGGTTGGAGTTGCAGCAATCCTCTGACGCTTTTCGTAGCAGTTTGAATATAGAAAGTTCGATAAGTTCGACGGTTGCTCCGCCGCCGTCGATGCCTTCGCTGATACAGCGCCAGCCGTCGAACGACATTGTGACGACTTCCAAGGAGAATTATGAAATGTTCCGCCGGCGCTACCTGTACAATACTTATCTTATACATGAGGTTGCTCTGAACATGGTGAACAATGCGAGCCTGAAGCCGATAGAGGAACGTGTGGATATGAAGAAGCTGAACAGCGACTTAAAGACTGAATTTGCAAACAGCGGTCTGGATATACCTTACGTATTTTCGATAATTGACAAAGACGGGGCTACGGTTTATCAGAGTGAGGATGTGAAGGTGCAGCCGCTTGCTGCGGATGTTCTGACGAGTGCGCTGTTCACCAACGATCTGCCGTCGAAGATGAGTTATATAAAGGTGTTTTTTCCGACGAAGCATAATTATATATATGGTGAAGTCGGCTTTATAGTCCCGTCGGTTATATTTTCAACGGTGCTGCTGTCTGTGTTTATTTTCACATTATATATAGTATTACGCCAGAAGCGCCTTTCGGAGATGAAAAACGACTTTGTGAACAATATGACGCACGAGTTGAAGACTCCGGTATCAACCATATCCCTTGCGGCTCAGATGCTGAAGGATTCGGACATAGCCAAAAGCCCGGATGTATTCAAGCGCATATCCAATGTAATTAGCGATGAGACGAAGCGTTTGGGCTTTCTGGTCGAGAAAGTACTTCAGATGTCGCTTTTTGAGCGTGAGAAAACATCGCTAAAGTTGAAGGAAATAGACGCGAATGATCTCATAACGAATATAGCCAACACATTCATTATTAAAGTGGAGAAATACGACGGTACGCTGGAGGTTGATTTACGGGCGGAGAAATCATCCATTTATGCAGACGAAACGCATATAACCAATGTGCTGTTCAATCTGATGGACAATGCTGTTAAATACCGCCGCTTTGACACGCCCCTCAAGCTGGTTGTCAGGACATGGAACGAAGGCGGCAAGCTTCAGATAGCCGTTGAGGATAATGGAATCGGGATTAAGAAGGAATACCTGAAGAAAGTTTTCGATCGCTTTTTCCGCGTCCCGACGGGTAATGTTCACGACGCCAAAGGCTACGGTCTTGGCCTTGCTTACGTCCATAAGATGGTTGAAGACCACTGCGGAAGCATACGAGCGGAGAGCGGTGCGGGAAATACAGGAACTAAATTTATTATTACCTTACCATTTATAAGAAACTAAGTCATGGAAGAGAAACCAAGAATTTTATTTTGTGAAGACGACGAGAACCTCGGTTCAATATTAAGAGATTTCTTGCAGGCGAAAGGCTTTATAGCCGATTTATTTCCGGACGGAGAGGCCGGGTACAAAGGATTTTTGAAAGGTAAATACGACTTGTGCCTGCTGGATGTCATGATGCCCAAGAAAGACGGCTTTGTCCTTGCGCAGGAGATACGCTCGATGAATCCGGACATTCCCATAATGTTCCTTACAGCAAAAACCTTAAAGGAAGATGTGCTGGAAGGCTTCAAAATTGGTGCCGACGACTATCTGACGAAGCCATTCAGCACAGAAGAACTTCTTTTGAGGATAGAAGCCATTTTGCGGCGAGTGAAGGGGAAAAAGACAAAAGACGTTCTGTTCTACAAGCTAGGGCGTTTCCTGTTCGATACACAAAAGCAAACATTGAGCATAAACGACCGTGTCACAAAATTAACGACAAAGGAGAGCGAGTTGCTAAGCCTGCTCTGCTCCCACAGCAACGAAATACTCGAAAGGAACTATGCACTAAAGACGATTTGGGTAGACGACAATTATTTCAATGCAAGAAGCATGGACGTTTATATAACCAAATTACGCAAGCTCCTGAAAGAAGACGATAGCATTGAAATCATCAATATACACGGAAAAGGCTATAAGTTGATTACCTCTTATATTGCTAATGAATAAATAAGGAGAAAAATATGTATAAAAGATATATTTTAGCATTAAGCCTTCTTTTTGGCTCCATCATCCGAATCAATTCAGCAGAAGAAGCGCGACTGTTGCGATTCCCAGCAACCAATGGCAGCGAGGTAGTATTTTCGTATGCCGGCGATTTGTACAAAGTCTCCATCAAGGGCGGCGACGCTGTACGCCTAACCTCCCATGTTGGATATGAAATGTTCCCGCGCTTCTCGCCTGACGGGAAAACGATTGCCTTTACCGGGCAATATGATGGGAACACAGAAGTCTATACCATTCCTCTAAGCGGGGGTGAACCGCTCCGCTTAACATATACATCCACCAACAGCCGTGACGACTTGGGCGACCGCATGGGGCCTAACAATATCGTAATGACATGGACACCCGATGGCAAGCGAATCGTTTATCGCAACCGCATCGGCACCGGCTTTGACGGCAAACTCTACACAGTCGATAAGGAAGGCGGATTGTCCGAACCTATCCCATTGCCAGAAGGCGGTTTCTGCAGTTATTCTCCAGACGGGAAAAAAATGGCCTACAACCGCGTCATGCGGGAATTTCGCACTTGGAAATATTACAAAGGCGGAATGGCCGACGACATTTGGATATATGACCCGACCATGAAAGCCGTGGAAAACATCACAAACAATACGGCGCAGGACATTTCCCCCATGTGGGCAGGCGAGAACATCTTTTTTCTTTCCGACAGAGACCGCACAATGAACATATTCGTTTACAACACAAAAACGAAAGCAACCATGAAGGTGACAAACTTCACCGAATACGATGTGAAATTCCCAAGCATCTACGGCAACACAATCGTCTTTGAAAACGGCGGCTATATCTACACAATGGATACCGCCTCACTTTCGCCTCAGAAGCTAAACATCACCCTCTCCTCTGACAATATCTACGCCCGCAGCGAAATAAAAGACGCCGGTGCCTACATAACCAATGCCAGCCTCTCCCCCGACGGCGAACGAATGATTGTCACCGCCCGTGGAGAGATCTTCAACATCGCAGTCGAAAAAGGCGTAACTAAGAACATCACACGCACTCCCGGAGCGCACGAACGCAATGCCACATGGTCGCCAGATGGCAAAAACATAGCTTACATATCCGACCAAACAGGCGAAACGGAAATATACATCCAACCCACCACAGGCGGCGATGCCATTCAACTTACTTCCGGCAGCGACACATACATACGCACCTTGAAATGGAGTGGCGACGGCAACAAAATCGTTTACACAGACAGAAAGAACCGAATAAACCTCCTGGACATCGCCACAAGAAAAGTGACAACCGTACTGCAAGACGCAATGAGCGAAATCCGCTCTGTCACATTCTCCCCCGACAACAAATGGCTCGCCTACGCCCGCATCGGCAGCAATGACTTCTCCGTCGTTTACGTCTATGACATCGCCGCAAGGAAAGAATACCCCGTTACAGACAAATGGTATGACTCATTCTCTCCAGTATTCAGTGCTGACGGCAAATACCTGGTCTTCATCTCCTCCCGCGACTTCAACCCAACATACAGCTCAACCGAATGGAACCACGTATATAATAATATGGATGGCATATACCTCGCCCTCCTCTCCCCCAACACCCCCTCTCCATTCCTCCAAAAGGACGCCGGAGCATCAACAACTAAAAGCGAAATAAAAAAAGACAGCACCGTAATATTCACCCTCGACGGAATCTCCGACCGCATCATCCACCTCCCCCTCCCCGGCGGAAACTACCGCAACCTCTTTGCATCAGCCGACAAAATATATTACACTTCCCGCGGAGCCACAAAAGCCTACGACCTGAAAAAACAAAAGGAAGACGATGTCACCGACGCCCTCATGCTCCTCGAACCAGGAAGAAAGAAAGCCCTTTTCAAGCGAGGCAATAGCTACTACGTCGCCGACATCCCCAGCGGAAAAGCAGACCTCAAAGACAACGTCAACCTCAACGACATGAAGATCACCACCGACTACTCCCAAGAATGGCAACAAATCTTCAACGAAGCATGGAGAGCCATGCGCGACGGCTTCTATGTCGAGAACATGCACGGCGTCAACTGGAAAGCCATGAAAGCAAAATACGCACCCCTCGTTCCCCACGTTAAAAACCGCCTCGACCTGAACTACGTCATCGGCGAAATGATAGGCGAACTCCAATGCGGCCACGCATACATCACCCCCGGCGAACTCAACCGAGCCAAACGCATCGAAACAGGCCTGCTCGGAGCCGAAATATCCCGCGACCCACAAACCGGCTACTTCCGCATCGAGAAAATACTGCCCGGAGCCTCATGGAGCAAGACCCTGCGCTCGCCACTCACCGAACCCGGCATCGACGCCAAAGTCGGCGACTTCATCATCGCAATCGACGGCATCCCCGCCAACAGTGTAAAAGACATCTACACCCTTCTCGTCGGCAAAGCCAACATCCCAACCGAACTAACCCTCAACACCAAGCCCCGTAAAGACGACAGCGCACGCAAAATAATCATCGCCCCCCTCGCCGAAGAACACTCCCTCCGCCACTACAACTGGGTGCAGGGCAACATCAAAAAAGTAGATAAAGCCACCAACGGCAAAGTCGGCTACATCTACATCCCCGACATGGGCGTAGAAGGCCTGAACGAGTTCGCCAAACACTTCTATCCACAGCTGGACAAAGAAGGCCTCATCATCGACGACCGCGCCAACGGAGGCGGCAACGTCTCCCCCATGATCCTCGAACGCCTCGCCCGCGAACCCTACCGCCTGACCATGTCACGAGGCACATCCCGCATAGGAACCATCCCCAACGGCGCCCAGGTCGGCCCCAAAGTATGCCTGATAAACAAATACTCAGCCTCCGACGGCGACCTCTTCCCCTGGGGCTTCCGCGCCCTCGGCCTCGGCAAGCTCATAGGCACACGCACATGGGGCGGCATCGTCGGCATCAGCGCCTCCCTCCCCTTCATCGACGGCACCGACCTCCGCGTCCCCTTCTTCACCAGCTACGACGCCAAAACCGGCGAATGGATCATCGAGAACCACGGCGTCGATCCAGACATACTTATCGACAACGACCCCATAAAAGAATGGAACGGCGAAGACCAGCAACTGGATCGCGCAATCGAAGAAGTCCTGCTGGAACTAAAGACCAGATCCCCCCTCCCCCCTGTCCCCTCCCCCAGAGTATGGAACAAATAGCCCCTCGCTCAAAAGAAAAAAAACATTTCCACCACTACTTTTAAATATTTCATGATTAATTGATTGGAGAAAGGACAGGCTTTTGAAGACCTGTCCTTTCAACTTTAATCCCCCTCCTCCCTATCCCCAATCCTGTACAAAAATATTCGTCCAAATCCCCGTCTTGTCGCAATCTAGCAGGCGCGTTCAGTCTAAGAATGTCGAGAATATTGTTGAAAAAGTTCCCCTGCGTTCGCCGCAAAATTTCCGTATAGTCCCGCAATAAAAAATCCCCATTAGCAACCCGAAGTAGCAACATAGCGATGCGCATCCCTCCCTTCTGCCCAATGATTATACAAAAATATTCGTCTAAATACACGTCTAGACGCAGTCTTGCAGGCACGTACAGTCTAAAAATGTCGAGAATATTGTTGAAAAAATCCAGCTGTGTTCGCCGCAAAAAATCCATATAGTCCCGCAATAAAAAATCCCCGGTAGCAGCCCAAAGTTGCAGCATAGCGATGCGCATCCCTCCCTTCTGCTCAATGATTATACAAAAATATTCGCCCAAATACACATCTAGGCGCAGTCTTGCAGGCATATTTATCCTAAAAATGTCAATACTATTGTTTAAAAAGCCTGTTTGCGTTCTCGGAAATATTTTTTTGCGCTCTCGCAATAATCAAACAACTTGCGCCTGAATGTGCCGATACGTATCGGCGTAAAATCCGATAGTTAGCGGCATAATAGCCGATACGTATCGGCAAATAATCCGACACGTGTCGGCGAGATGTCTGATACGTATCGGTGATTGGCTGCAAAAGCTGCCAAATTTACATGTTAGCGTGTTTTGTTTTATGCGCAAATGGAGGGAGATGAGGCTGCAACAAGGGGTAGGGGGCTGTGGAAGAAGGCGTTGCGGCAGGCGGAATTATTTGCGCAAGGCGGCGATACTGGAGGCAGCGCTCGTTGGCAGGAGACGTTGCATCGGGCTGAACATCTTGCGTAAGAGGACGAGCATATCTGCATATAATTTTAACAATTCTCACAGTCGGCCTTCGATACGTACAGGCGCATTTAAGCACAATCTGTTTGATGATTTCAGCTCTGCGGGAAAATATTTCCTCGCATATAGGCAACATTTTCAACAAATGCGTTTACGTATTTCGGCAAAATGGGCGTGCATTGCTGTGATAGCGTGTGGCTTTGTGCGAATATATATGTATAGCGATTTTGCAGATTGGCGAAAAGTCTTGGCCTGTGCTGCAAGTTTTTTTTGTAAAATGATGTGAACTGTTTCAGCTCTGCGGGAAAATATTTCCTCGCATATAGGCGAACATTTTCAACAAATGCGTTGACGTATTTCGGCAAAAAGGGTGTGCGTTGCTGTGATGGCGTGTGGCTTTGTGCGAATATATATGTATAGCTATTTTGCAGATTGGCGAAAATTTCTGGCCTGTGCTGCAAGTTTTTTTTGTAAAATGATGTGAGCTGTTTCAGCTCTGCGGGAAAATATGTCCTCGCATAATGGCTGATATTTTCAACAAATGTGTTGACGTATTTCGGCAAAAAGGGTGTGCGTTGCTGTGATTGTTTGGGGATTAAGACAAGACTGGGGGCAGGGGACTGTGGATGATGGCGTTGCGGCGGCGGATATGGCTTGCGCGAGGGGGCGATACCTGGAGTAGGGTAGGGGGATTGCGCGGTTGTGTGGCTGGAGGATTTTTGTTTGAGGGGGAGGCTATAATTGCAAATCGGTTATATTTGCGGTATGAAAATTTTGGCGAAACATAGGTATTTTATTTTTTATGCGGCGCTGTTTGTTGCTGCGTTTGCTTACTTGCAAATATGCTGCTCGTGGCATTTCTTTTTTATAGAGCAGAATCAATTATTTCAGAATGATTGGGGGTATATTTGCGAGCGTTTTATGCAGCCTGGGGGTGTGGCGCTGGTCTTGTCCGAATGGTTGGTTCAGTTCTTTTTTTACCCGTATGCGGGTGCTGCGATTGTGGCGTTGGTATTGTCCGGAATTGGGGCTTTAAGTGGGATTATATTTTGTAAATTATTATCTGCAAAGTATGCGTTGGGATTTTCTCTTTTTCCGCCGATTGCGCTGCTGCTGGTGCAGCTGGATTTCAATTATTTGCTTTGGGGGACGATGTCTTTTTTGTTTATGTCTGCGAGCTTTTGCGCTGTTGTTTGGCTGTTGAGGGATGTGAATGTGCGAATGGCGGCACATGCTTTATCGCTCATTATCATCTTTTTAGTTGCCGGGCAGACGTTTGTTTTGTATGCTTTGGCGGCTGTTGCATATGAATTGTTCCAGTCCGGGCGTTCCCGTTATTTGTCGGGGTTGCTGGTGTTGCTGGCTTTGTCGGTCGGCTTTTTTAGTGTTTATTGTGGCTTTAGTGGAGAGTGGCGGTTGACGTTTCTTCCTGACGGTTATTATCATGCTGGATTGCGTCCGAAAGCGGTCATTTATTATTCGTGGCTTGCTTTGGTTTTGGGGCTTGTTTTTGGTGGTTTATTAAGCAGAAGAAGGGAGGTTGGGCGGCGACGTATGCAGGTGGAAACGGCATTGGTTTTTCTTCTTTCGGCTGTGTTTTTTATTGGTGGGATAAGAGTGTGTAAAGATGAGCGATCGGATAGGGTTAAGGAGCTGGATTATTATTGCCGGACGGAGCAATGGGGGGAGATATTGCGTTGCAACGTTGGTCGGTTAAATAATTATTTATTCATGAATTACGTAAACTTGGCGCTTGTTCAAAAGGGGTGTTTAGGTGACAGTGTATTTGCATATGATCAGCATGGTGCGCAAGGTTTGGTTTCTGCATGGGACAAGACGTTTGCTGTTTCCATGCTGCACAGTGACATTTATTTTGCGATGAATTTGATTTCTGCGGCTCAGGAGATGGCTTTCGAGGCGAACGTCAGTGCTCTTGGCGGCGGCAATCCTCGCATTATGAAACGCTTGGTGCAGACGAATTTGATATTTGGGGCGTATGCGGTTGCCGAAAAGTACATTTCCGTACTGGAGCGCACGGTGGGCTATCGCATGTGGGCGCAGTCGCATCGTCGCTTTCTGTATTCCGATGCTGCTGTTGAGGCGGATTCTTTGCTTGGCGTGAAGAGGCGTGCGCTGGGGCTTAGGGATGCGCTTGCGTTCACGGAGGGGTTTGATGCGGAGTTGCTTTCGGCAGCGGTTGAGACGGATGCCGGTCGTGTTTCGCTGGAGTGTGCCGGCGTATGGTATTTGCTTCAGAAGGATGTTGTTCGCTTTCGTGGGTTTGTTGAGCGTTATTATGGTCATCCTGGTCAGGCGCGGTTGCCTGTTGCGTTTCAGGAGGCTGTAATTTTACTGGAGGAGAAGGAGCCTGGTTATTGGGCGCGGTTTAACGTATCCGATGCGGTTGTTGGTCGATTTGTCGAGTTTAAGAGGCATGTTGTGGCTGCAAATCGAAGTGGAAATGTAAATGCGTTGCCGGGGTTGCTTCAGTCTGCTTTCGGCGGGAGTTACTGGTATTATTTCCTTCTGAAGAACGTGCCGTGAAGGCTTTTCCCGCGGGTAAATTTCCTTATATTTGTTGCCTCAAAAACACATTATATATATGGTACGAAACAGATTATTTTGCAGCATAATATTTGCGGCGGCAACGATTGCCTGCGCGACTGCCCAGAATGGGAGTAAGAAAATAGAGTTGACGGACATCATAGACGGGGTGTTCCGGCAGTCGTCCGCAACGGGCGAGATGCGCAGCCTGCCTGACGGCGAGCATTATACGGCGATGGACGCTGGGCGGACGATGGTCGTAAAATACTCCTATCGCACGGGTGCGGCGGTGGATACATTATTTAATGTAAAGAAAGCTCGTGAGTGTACGTTTGACAGCTTTGACGGCTACGATATAAGCGGCGATGGTCATCACATAGTCCTTTGGCGCGAGACGGAGCGCATCTACCGACATTCGTTCCGCGCTGTTGCATATCACTATGACGCCCGTCGTAACTACGTAAAGCCCCTCTCCGGAGGCGGCGGGAAGGTGATGATACCAACGCTGTCGCCAGACGGACGGATGTGTGCCTTCGTGAAGGACAATAATATTTGGCTGAGGAAATTTGATTTCGATACGGAGATTCAGGTGACAAAAGACGGTGCGGAGAACAGCATACGCAATGGTGTGACGGATTGGGTATATGAAGAAGAATTTGCCGTCACGAGGCTCATGGCCTGGTCGCCCGATAATGAAGTTTTGGCGTTCGTGCGTTTTGACGAATCTCTCATACCGGAGTTCGCGATGCAGATGTATGGTAGCGGCGTTTATCCGACGTTTCACAAGTTCAAATACCCCAAGGCCGGCGAGGCAAACTCCAAGGTTACGCTCCATGCCTACATTGTGCAGACAAAGGAGGTAAAGGCGCTTAATGTTCCTGTGGATGGTGAGAGCTATATTCCCCGCATTGAGTTTACGTCAAATCCCGAACAGCTTGCCGTGATGACGCTCAATCGTCACCAGAGTTTGTTCAATATGTACTATGCCAATCCAAAGAGCGGCGTTTTCCGCCTCATCCTTCGCGAGAAAAATGAGAAATACATAGATCCGGATTTCCTCACTTCTATAAATTTCCACAAAAGCGGCTTTACCTGCGTAAGCGAAAGAGACGGCTATTCACACATATATATACATACGCCGACTGGAATTATGCAACGCCAAGTGACGCAAGGCTCATGGGACGTCACCAAACTGTACGGTTACGACGAGGCAACGCAGACCGTCTATTACGAATCAGCCGAGGAAAGCCCCCTCCAGCGTGCCGTTTACAAGATCGACGGCAAGGGGAAAAAGACGAAGCTATCCGTTGCAGCAGGCACGAATACAGCCGTCTTCAGTCAAAACTTTGCATATTTCGTAAACAGATATTCCAATCTCTCGACTCCGTTAGTTATTACCGTGAACGAGACGAAGACGGGGAAGCCCCTGCGCACGCTTGTTGACAATGCCGCCCTGAAGTCCCGCCTGCTGGAATACAGCTTCTCCGGCAAGGAGCTAATTAAGATACACACCGCTTCCGACTATGAGTTGAATGCCTGGATGCTTAAGCCCGTAAACTTCGATCCGTCCAAGCGTTATCCCGTCCTTATGTTGCAATACAGCGGCCCAAATTCGCAGCAGGTTTCAAACAGTTTCTCCTTCGATTGGGAATACTATCTGGCGGGCAACGGATTCATTGTCGTAAGTGTTGACGGTCGGGGCACCGCCGCCAGAGGCGAAGCCTTCCGCAAATGCACCTACCTGCGCATGGGCGAGATCGAATCGCACGACCAGGTCGAAGCAGCGCGGGAACTGGGCAAGCTCCCTTACATAGACAAAAACCGCATCGGTATTTGGGGCTGGAGCTTCGGTGGCTACAATACACTCATGGCCTTGACCGTCGGCAAAGGAACATTCAAGGCCGGCATAGCCGTTGCTCCCCCAACCGACTGGCGTTACTATGATTCCGTATATACCGAAAGATACATGCGCACGCCAAAAGAGAACGCTGCCGGATATGATGCGACATCGCCCATAAAGCTAGCCGCCAACCTCCAGGGCAAGCTCCTCCTGATTCACGGTACAGCCGACGACAATGTACATTTCAACCAAAGCATGGAGTACGCCGAAGCCTTAGTCCAAGCCGGCAAACAGTTCGAGATGCAAATCTACAAAGACCGAAACCACGGAATAAGCGGAGGCAATACCCGCCGCCATCTCTACACCCGAATGGCAGACTTTATACTCAGAAATTTATAACATGGAGCAACCGGAACGAAAACCTTCCTGGCTGAAAACCAAGCTTCCCGGAGGAGACGCCTCGTACATGCAAACCCGGAGCATAGTCCGCTCAAACCGCCTGCACACTATTTGCGTAAGCGGCAAATGTCCCAACATGAGCGAATGTTGGAGCAAAGGTACAGCCACCTTCCTGATTGGAGGCGATATATGCACACGCTCATGCAAGTTCTGCAACACGGCCACAGGCCGCCCACTCCCTCTTGATGAGGGCGAGCCTGTGCGCGTGGCGGAAAGCATACGGCTGATGAAATTAAAATATGCCGTCATAACCTCCGTTGATCGCGACGACCTTTCTGACCACGGAGCGTGCCATTGGGCAACCACCATACGCACCATTCGCCAACTAAATCCTGAAACTGTTATAGAAACCCTCATCCCCGACTTCGGCGGTCGTACAGAGTTGCTAGACATTGTTACCGAAGCCGCCCCCGACATCATTGCACATAATATGGAAACCGTTCGTCGCCTTACCCCCACAATTCGTAGCGCAGCGAAATACGCAACCAGCCTAGCCGTCCTCGCCCATATCTCCGCCAGGTCTACGGGCAAAACTGGAATAATGGTCGGACTGGGTGAGACCAGTGAGGAGGTTCTCGAACTCATGGACGACGTTCTCTGTACCGGAACAAAAATCTTAACCATCGGGCAATACCTGCGCCCATCAAAAGCGAACATCCCCGTTGAACGCTATATTCCCCTCAAACAATTCGCAGAGTGGAAGGCCGCTGCCCTCTCCAAAGGATTTACCGGTGTGGAGAGCGCCCCCCTTGTCCGTTCTTCATATCATGCAGCGGAATTATCCACCGCACCACGTTTGAACTAGCGACAGGCAATAAAAAATAAATAATTAGACGACAGGGGGAACGAACATGCGGTACAGCATTGATTGAATGATACCTCCAACGGTTCCTGTAGCGACTTTGACGTAAGGCAACTAAATTCGTCCATATCATGAAACTCTTTCTGCGGTCTTAGAGCAGAAAGAGCGAGAACTTATCATGACGCAACTGTAATAAACAGTAAAGGGTGGAAGTCATATCCGACAATCTGTCGAGCCAATGTTAATGATTCTATAAACAGGGATTACCTAAATCAGAAAGCCTATTGTAAAGCTATTACCTCTGCCTCTGAATATCCGGCATGGTATCGTTCTAGTTTGAGCAGGTTAATGGCCTGCGAGCACACGTGTATCAGAGATTTCTGATATACAATGGTGAAGGAGGAGCTAATATTCTTAATACAATTAGCGGAGAATGTGAGAAACATTATGAGAAGTCCATAAAAAGGATTAATTATCTGCCGGGGTATTAGCAAAGACTTGAATTACAGGCATGTACGCTTGTATCGTATTCTTTTTAATGAGGAAATGTATCATGTTGCTTACCAATGCATTTACACAAAGCAAGGCAACATGACGGCAGGTTCTGACGGTAAAACCATCAACGGAATGAGCCTTGCCCGTATTGAAAAACTGATTGATTCATTGAAAGATGAAACATATCAGCCCAATCAGTCAAAAAGGATGTCTATACCGAATAAAAAATGATAAAATGTGTTCGCTTGGTATGCCTGCAACAAACGATAAACTGCTGCAAGAGGCAGTAAATAATGATACTGAAAGCTATGTTATGATGGACAGTTAGAGAACTGTTCACACGGTTTCCTGCCAAAACGGAGCTGCCTGCTATAAGCAAATCGGAGTAATTTTTTGTGGGGTAAAATGGTATGGCAACATCAAGGGTTTCTTTGACAACATCAACCATGGCGTTATGATTGGATTCTTCGAGAACGCATATCAGACTAATAAGAAAGTTACTTAATGCAAGATATATTGAGGATTGGATATTACAAGACTTATAGCGAAAATTCGCAGATAGGATTAGTCCGATACTTGCTAACAGATACCTCGACAGGTTGGATAAATACATGGTTGAATATGCGGCAAAATTTTAAAAAGGGAACCGAAAAAAAGAAGAATACAGAGTACAAGTATTATCAACGTAAGAAAGGTCTAGCTATTAAAGAATTGAAAATTGTAAAGACGCAAACCGAACCGAATAATGAAATAGACAGTGAATACAGGAGATTGAGATATGCAGATTATTTTCTTATCTTTCGTCCTTTTGGGGGCCTACATTCAATATTTGCAATTTGCAGGCAAAAGCCATACATCCAAAGTATTAAACGAAAGGCAGTTCTCAGGAAACTTGCTTATAATGCTGAAAGAATTAGATTATTTTATCAAATATACGATTCAAAAACAACGGCCTGTATCTTCTAACTTTAACACTTTCAAAAGCTCAATGTTGTAATTAATTTGTATTTAGAGCGTTATGAATTGCCCCCCAAAGAGTTTATATTTTTTTATTTTTGCAGTATAAACATACTGCAAAAATAAAAAAAGGTCAGGCAAAACAAGTATTACTGTCATAGATAAAAGTAATGGCAAGGTTCAGTGATATAAAGACAATCAGTGTCAGTTCTGATGATGCAGAAATAGAAAAACTGTATCATCATGGCTAGAAGTGACACTGTCAGCATATCCTGGTGAGTGCGAGGTTTTTGCCAAACACATACTGCAACAGGAAAAAAGCAGGTGTTTTGCCTGAATTTAAAGTCATTACGGAAATGAACGAATTGATAAAAGGGTCTTACATTATGGTTGATTGTTTAGGCAGATTTTTTTTGCAAAAGTAAAAATATCCACAGTTACTCCGATAAAATTCTGGAAATTGGAGTTGAAAATACTTTGAATCAAATAAATGTTGATTTTCAAAAAATTATTGCACGAAACGGAAATTATTCAACAATAAAATAAAACATTTTATGTACATCTTAAAAATCATTCACGGCTACCCGCCAAACTTACAACGCAGGCTCGGAAGTTTACAGTCAATCCGTCTGTAATGAACTCTCTAAACGGCAGAAAGTTTCCGTTTTCACAAGGGCAGAAAATCTTTATGAACCCGATTTTTCCATTCGCCACAAAAAACAGAGCGACAATTTAGATTTGGACATTGTCAATAATCCGCAAGGTAAAGACGGCTACCGACACAAGCAAATGGACATAATTTTGCAGAAGTATTGCAAAAAGAAAACGCGATATTGCTTATATCGGACACCTTAACCACCTTTCAACAGGACTAATTGACGAATTGAATAAGCAGAATATAGTCGGGTAGGTCGGGGGCATTGCTGCCCCTTTCCCCCCTAAGAACCGTACATGAGAGTTTCCCCTCATACGGCTCAAGCAACTCAATGCTTTTATTTCTACATAAAAGCCGGCTCATAATCCTCTGATTTTAATAGGTGATAACTTCTGCGGCAACTATCATGAAGTAAATAATTCTCCATTTTGTTGTTAGTAAGCCGTTTGACAACGCTCCATGCGTTTTCTTTGTCAATCGGCTCACCGCAGTATGGACAGCAGCGTTGTTGTCTTTCCCAGATATATAGCAATGATTTACGTCCGTTGAGCGATTGAAGCATTTTGTAGGTTGCCCTTTTATCAAAATATGCACTCCATTCAGGGTCGAAAGGGTTTGCTTCTCCTTTGATTTTCACAAATCGCGCAATTTTGGTATCGTACAATCGTTTCAGTACGATTTTACTTTCGGGTTTCTTCTTGTTAGGAGTTACCGCGAAAGTCCATTTGCGATTTTTAATCGTGTGAAAATATTTGTTTGCAACCCAATACTTACCTTTCTTCGGATGACGCCTTAGCGCCCATTGCCATAATTTCTCGAAAATCAGTCTATCAGCTGTTCTAAATGTCTTGGATGATACACAATAACGGTAATAATTCGTCCAACCGGTTATGATAGGGTTTAATAACCTTATCAAAGATTCCTGCTTTACTCCTTTGTGGGATTCAATGGTTTCTCTGATTTTAGTCATAAACCGTTTCAGACCGTCTTTCGATGGTTTTATCAGAAGTTTGCCATTATACTTGCGGATGTTGTAGCCGAGAAAGTCAAATCCTTTACTAATGTGAGTAATCTTTGTCTTTTCTTCTGACAGGGTAAGCCCCCTTGCTTTAAGAAACTCACGTACGATAGGTAAAACCTCGTTTTTCAACAATTCTTTTGATGTTCCGCTAATTATAAAATCATCGGCATATCTGATAAAGTGGACTTTATAATTAGTCCAAACGCCTCCTTTACGATGTGTTTTGAACCTCTCTTTCAGTACCGCTTCCAATCCGTCAAGGGTCATATTGGCAAGTGTTGGTGATATGATACCACCTTGAGGTGTTCCTTCAACTGTTGGGAATAGCTCGGAGTTGTAAACGAAACCACTGTTTAGCCATTTTTGTAGCATTACTTTATCCATAGGAATATTGTTCTGCAACCATTCATGGCTGATATGGTCAAAACAACCTTTTATATCTCCTTCAAGTACCCACTCCGAGGAAGTGTCCTTTGCGAGCACACAAAAACATTGCTCTCTTGCATCAAACGTACTTCGCTCTTTGCGGAATCCATAGGAGTTGTTATCGGCTGTCGTTTCAGCTACCGGCTCCAAAGCCATTAAATATAGAGCTTGCATAGCCCTGTCTTTCATGGTTGGAATACCCAACGGTCGTTGTTTACCGTTCTTTTTGCTGATATAAACTCGTCGTAACGGTTGGGGATTGTATCCCCTGCGTTTCAGTTCGCTGATAGCCTGAAACTTTGCATTTGATGTTTTCCACAATACATGGTCTACACCTGCTGTCTTTTTACCTTGATTAGAGGTACCCGCTTAACAGCCAATGCTTTGGCCTAAAACGAATGCGTGAGCATCCACTGTAAGGCTTTTACCTTACCGTATTTGCCCTCTTTTTGAGCCTTTACAATACATGCTTGTAGCTTCTTAACCACAATTTCGCACCGGAGCCAGTCTATGCTGTTCCATGTGTCCCATTTCTGGTCAGTTGATGCACACGATGTTTCAATTTCGTTCATTTGCTTTTCCACTTTAAAAAGTTCTAAAAGTTTCTTGTAAAGAGTCACCACGCAGAAGTCTGCCCGCTTTCGCGTGAGGTAACGTTTAAACCCCTATCCGCCCCATTACAGGACGACGTTCGCTTTTTCTGCATTCCTATGCCTGCACCCCATTCGGCTTTCCTTGCGGTCAGCTTACCTGTTTTCACAGGAGAGATACAGGTTTTCCATGTTCCGTGTAAAGTGACAAAGTGAATGGGTTAGAATCTGTCATTCCGCCGGCAGCAGTATGGTTCGTGTAACCTTAGACTGGACAAGGTTATCCTCGCTGCACCCGTTTCCGGGCTTGAGCCTATCATTATCTTTGGCTCATTCAAACTAACGACGTTTAGCGACAGTTCACTTATGTTATTCATACCATTCAAGCCAAGCTCCCGCGCCGTCTGATACTGACGACGATTGCTTTCCCCTCGCGGTTCAAACTCCCCCTTTCGGGCGGGCTACCTTGTCTGGGCAGCTTAATACATTAAGGTGCATCCACCCATAGGCTACTGCTGACGAAACAGCAGGTTTAATCTTTGTTTTATGTCATACT